>JAIRYP010000005.1 GCA_031267755.1 Clostridiales bacterium
CGGAAAAATTATCAAACAATGAATTAAAAGAAAAAAGAAAGCGATTAAAAAAAATTATAAAAATATCAAAAAACGCTTTAAAAGGCGGCACCGATAATACAAACGCAATCAAATCAGAACACGGAAAAGTTAATGGACACATTAAACGTTTATTATTGGGGTTAAAAAAAGAATTTGAACGCAAAATAAGAGGAATTAAAGACGATGAGTATGATTTATTGGATGACGCTGTTAATGAAATGTTTCCTGGATCTCCCAGTGATTTTAAAAGAAACCTAAAAAAAGACATAAGAGAAAAAATAAGTGAGGATATCAATAAATGTTATAAAGTAATTGATGAAGAATTTAAAGCTTGCAAAGATTTTTGCTTTAAAAGATTGCGTGAACTTGAAGCTGAATTGGGTCAAATTGCGGAAGATATGGAATCGGTTAGAGTAACACAAGATTCAGAGGCTTTGAGGCGCCTCGCAACGGAACATGTAGAGGTTGAGTTGCCCGAACCTGACGTTGAAAAACTTAGAGCGTTTATTGAACAAACTAAAGCTGCTGTGAAACAAAAAAGAGAAGATGCAATTGAGAGTTGGAAACGACTTAAAGAACAAAAAATTCCATTTCCAGAACAGCAAGCACCTGAAACTATACATGACAAAACATTATAACAATCATATATAAACACGCTGCATCCGATTGAACCAACACAAATCGTATCGCCCTCTATGTCAAGCTCATCAACAACTTCCGCAATAAGCCTTGTGACAATCCCATGAGTGCACCCCGGGCAATAAGTGTTAGCAACATTTGACAATGATTTTGGTTTCTTAAAATTCACTCCATCACTCCATTTTAATTTTATTTGTCTTAGCTTTAGTGCAATAAAATTTTATTTCATAATAAATATAAACTTACAATTTTTATTTTTACCAACACTAATTCCAACTGAACACAGTCATTATACGAATTAACTACAAAATTTAATTCATTAATTTTTATTTTTCATATAAACATAAAAAAACACAAAATGTAATTATAAAAACATAATTTAAAAAAACTTATAAATTTTTTAGCCAATCATTAATTTCTAATCTTTATTACTTCACTCAAAACTTCCTCTTCAGTCGGAATCATACCACCAGTTCTTCCATAAAAATAAACAGGCTTTCTTCCGTTTACAGAAAGCTTCACATCCTCAACCATTTGTCCCATACTAAGTTCAACTACAAAATACTTTTTCACAGTTCCATGATTTTTTTTAAAAATTTCTGCAGGAAATGGCCAAAGAGTGATGGGACGAATCAAACCCAATTTAATTCCCTTTTCTCTCGCAATGTTTATCGCAGTTTTTGCAATTCTTGCAACTATTCCATAAGAAACAATTATTATTTCAGCATCATCTGTCATAAATTCCTCATACATAATTTCATTTTTCGAAACTATATCATACCTTTTTTGACGCGCAACAATTGCTTTTTCAAGCTCTTTAGCATTTATATAAATCGATTTTATAACATTTTTCAATCTTTTCCTTTTCGTTCCATCCACAATCCATGGCTTCTTAAATGATTTTAATTTTTTTTCGCACTCTTCTTTAACCTCAACAACTTCCATCATTTGTCCAAGGGTGCCATCACCCATAATCATACATGGCATCAAATATTCATCTGATTTTTCAAATGCAATGGCAGTAATATCAAAAGCTTCCTGAACCGTATGAGGTGCATAAACAATAATCTTATAATCCCCATGCCCCATTCCCTTAACTGCCTGAAAATAATCCGATTGCGCTGGTTGAACATTCCCTAAACCCGGTCCACCTCTAACAATATTCACTATTACACACGGAAGATCTGAAGCTGCCAAATATGAAATGCCTTCGGCTTTCAAACTAATACCAGGGCTTGAAGAACTTGTCATGGTTCTAACTCCGGCGCCCGATGCACCATAAATCATGCTTATCGCAGCAATTTCACTTTCAGCTTGCACAAACGTTCCGCCAAATTTACTTAAATTTCTAGCCATATATTCAGTAATTTCAGTTTGCGGAGTTATTGGATATCCCGAATAAAAAAGACAACCTGAATCTATCGCGGATTTCGCTATTGCTTCATTCCCTTTCATAAGCTTCCAGGCCACCTTTACCTCCACGTTTACTCCAAAATAAATTCACTTAATATGTCCTTATTCAACTTAACACTTCAATAACACAATCTGGACAAATAATCGCACATTGAGCACATCCAATACATTCTTTCGGCTCGATTATCGATATTACTTTAAAACCTTTTGAATTTACTTTTTCATCTTCAAATTTTATTATATTTTTCGGACACACTTGACAACAAAGCCCACAAGCCTTACATTTTTCACTGTTTATAATAATTTTTGCCACTTATTATGCCCTCCAGAAAACCTAAAACTAATCAATCAAATTTATTTATCAAAATATTTTTATGTATTCTATAAAAATTAAAAAACGTCTTTTATGGCGTAAAATTTTATTTATTATTTTTTATTATTTATTTAGGTGCTAATACAGCAGATTTTTGTGACTGAGGCTTAGTAGTTGCAGTTTTTGGCGGCATGCGAGTTGGTTCTCCTGCAATAACAGGCTCCGGTATTAAAGTTTTTGCGCGCGGCGAATCAGTCATGCCATCTACTGGTCTAAATTCTTCTCTTCTAGAAATTAATTTTCTTTTTAATTTGTCATAAGCTAACGTATGAAATTCTTCACTTTGACGAACAAAAGAAGCATAATCAGGAATTGAAGGAGGTTGTTTGACAAGTTCCGGACGCATTGATAAACCAATACTAATTGAGGAAGGATCCATTCTTTGAACTCCGTTCAAAACTTGTTGGGCTCTTTTTGCTTCTGCCATTGAAGCGTCGGCCCGAGATTCACATTCATCACTATATTTTGTTTCTGCTTGATGCATTCCTGACAACAAAGATCTATCATTCCCATTCAATTCATCAAAACCTTCACTAACATCCTTTTCCACAATTGAAGGTGGAACTAAACCGCTAGCAATTTCTTCTTTTCCTAAATTGGCCATTTCAACTTTTGTTTTTTTATTTCCAGCTACTATTGTAGCATGTGCTGCAGCTGCTTCTGCTTTATTTCTTTGATCTGCATTTCTATTTAATTCAACTTCATCAAGTCTATTACCCATTTGCTTGGCTGTATTATCTGTAGCTGTTTTTTGATTCCTAGAATTTATTTTTTGTTTTTCAGTTTCCAATTTTTGCAACCTTAAAGTTTCCGCATCTTCTTCTCTTTTTTTGGCCGCTGCGTCTGCTGCCGCTTTGGCTGCTGCAGCTTGCTTCGCGTTGCTTTTTTCTAACTCACGTTGCTTTTCTTCTGCAGCAATTTCTGCGTCTGCTGCCACAATAAAAATCTTCAAATCATTAAATTCTTTTATATAATCTGGTATAGTCGTTATGACAAGTTGCTCAAATTCCTTGCATTGATCTTTCTTTTCTTCGTATCGCGCATAAATTCCTCCTGCAAGCCCCGCTAAATTGCCTAACACAGGAATAATTGTACCAGCGCCAAATAATAAAAGAGGCAAAGTTGGATCTGGTTTTATTTTTTCTTTCAGATATTCCGCTCTTATTTTGCAACGTCGCACCCTTATTTCAACTTCATCAAGTCTATTTACAGCATCAACCAAATTTACTATCGACTTGTCCACTGTAATATTAAAAGGTTCATTTGCTATGTGGCTTCGTTGAAATAACAATCTCCTTTGTTCTGATTTTACTTTTTCAATTACACTATCTACAGGTACTCTTGTCATTCCTTCTATTTCGCGTAGCAAACGTTCATATTGTCCTTCTGATACCGGCACTATGTGTTCCTCCACATAAAAATATTTACATGTTTTTCAAAACATGCTAAAATGATTTATATAAAAATTTTTTAGATAATTCAATGTTAAACATTAAAAAATAAAAATTTTAAAATGTGGTGATTCATATCAAAAATTTTGACTTGAAATTTTGGAAATTCAAAAATGAATTTCCAAATCCAAGATTGTGCGCTGCATCTAAAGAACAAACTAACCGGTTTAGAGAAGAAATTTTAAAATTATCTAAACATAAAGAACCTTGGCAAGAAAAAGAAATAACACTTGACACAAAATATCGTTATTTTTTAGAAAAAATTATACTCCATAATCATATTTTAGTTTATAACGATAATGTCGTATGTACTTTTTTTGTAAATGACAAAATTGTTTTCTATACTCAAGAACAACTTGCGTTTTTATTATTACAATTTCAAAAAAATATTATAGATGAAAATTTGTTTAGAACTTTACTTAGAAATAAACATTTGATTTTTAAGGAAGAGGATGAGAAACCTTCCCCGGAACTTAGCAAAGAACAAGAAGAAAGAATTATAAATGTTTCTAAGTTATTAATAAAAATTTCAAATTTAGCAACACCAGAAAATAATTTTAAATTTATTATGAACACTGTTTTAATTTATTTTGATTTTTATTTCAAACAACTTAAAGAAAAAAACGAAAAAATTCCCTATTCATTATATATGACATATATTATGTTTTTCAAAGCGAGAAAATTTACAGACATTAAAGGATATTTAAATAAACAACATTTTGAAAATTTATCTAATTTAGTTTTAGATTCTTACGATAAAAAAGATATTGCAAAAAAATTATTTTTAAAAATCGAAGAAAGATTAACAAATGAGGAAAGATCATCAAAAGATGACCTTATAAAATTATCATATTTAGAACGAAAATTTGAAAAATTTTCACCTTGTACAAGGGAAAATTTTGGAATTTTTGGATTTTATTACATGATTGTTTATTTTATAATCATATTGCCTATTAAAACGTGGTGGCATGGGCCAATAGATTTTGAAAAACTAGAACAATATTTAACAAAAGAATGCAAACCAAAAGAATTTGAAGATGCAAAAGAGCACATTGAAAAATTAGTTGAAGCAAGAGAAGCAGCTACCAAACTTGTTGTAAATTACAACGTAAATCCACTTACTTTCAAAAATCCTATTTTAAAAAATCCAGAATTATATCCTTCTCTAAAAAAGCAAGAATCTTCAATTTAATTTCATTTTATAATGTAGTATAAAGATAATATATTATATATACAAAAAATATTTGCATATTTATTAAAAATATGTTAAAATTTCTTATATACAAATACTTAAATAATTTCAACTAATAAATTTTAAAAATAAATTTTTAATAAAAAAGGGAACATTTTTATGTTTGATTTTTTCTTTGTTCGTGAGAAATATAGAAACGTATATGAAGGGTCAGGATGTGATAAAGACCCATTTAGAAATAAAGTTTTGTCGTCTAAGCATTTACAAGATATAGGAGAAAAATACGAACCAATACCTAAAGACAATATTTTTAATGAAGAAGGACGAATTAAATTAGAAAAGTTTTTAATGAAACGTTTAGGAAAGCTTGACGGACAAATTGGAATCATTTTTTTCTCAAACGGCAAGCTTATAAGATTAACACCAGAGCAAATTGGATTTTTATTAGCAGGGTTCGACCCAGATTTTCATAAATTTGTTTTTGCAAATCTTCATATATTTTTGCCTCAAATAGAAGAAAATTCGGCTTACATGTACAGTGAAGAACAACGAAAAAAAATTTCAAAAGTTAGCAAATTATACGATAAAATTAGAAAATTAAAACTGCCAAATAAACTAGAAAGCTTTAACTTCATACGATCTAATATATTGTTTGGTTATTTGACATATTTTTTTCAACTTAAAGAACGAAATGAGCAAATTCCATATTCGCAATTTAAAGTATTTGTTAATTTGTCTAAAGCAAAAAACTTAGAAGATGTTAAGGGCAAACACAATAGACAAAAAATTTCTTCTTTAGTGGAACTAACTTTCAATCCTTATAAGTCGTCTAACTCTGGCATGTCAAAAATGTATTTTGAAAGTTTATTTTCGGCGTATAAAAATCTTTCAGCTTATGCAGGAAATCCTGAAGGATTTTTAAACGTATTATTTACGGACATTTATCTTAGAATTATTCTGCCTATAAAAGCGTGCATTTGCGGAAAAATTACTTTTGATAATCTTGAGGAAAAATTAAAGGCAAATCTCAGCACAAAAGAAGACCAGGAATACGCACATGAACCTTTTGAAAAATTTGTCACAGCCAGAGAAGCAGCTACCAAGCTTGTTATGGATCATGAAGTAAATCCAAATAGTTTTAAATTTTATTCGCTAAGAGATCCTAACTTATATCCTTCTCTAAAAAAGCAAGAACCTTCAATTTAATTTTGTTTTATAATGTAGTATAAAAATAATATATTATATATACAAAAAATATGTGGAAAATTTAAATATCAAAAAAGTTAAAATAATTAAAATTGGAATTCTCAATGGGCAACAATCGTTAACTAGCATACAGCTCACAACAAACAAATAAAACATTTCATCTGCTTGAGAACTTTTTTCTAAATATTTCAAAAAAATTTGAATCTTTTAATTTAACAAAATTTGCCTTATATCTTGATTTCACAATTTCTACACAACATTCTTCAACAAAAAATTTTCCTTCTTTTCCATCGACGCAAACTGTAATATTATTTTCTACTGGCAAAGAAGCAAATATTTGAATTTTTTTATTATCGGGAACAACAAAACTTCTTGCGCTAAGTGTATGTGGGCAAATCGGAGTTATAACGATTGCATTAACATTTGGATGAAGCACTGGACCGCCTGCTGAAAGCGAATAAGCAGTTGAACCTGTTGGAGTTGAAATTATAATTCCATCTGCCGAATAAAACGCAGCTTTTTTCCCGCCGACAAATAAATTCATGTTTATAATTTTAGAAAAATTTGATCTATTTACAACTACTTCATTGAGAGCAAATAATTTTTCCGTTTTAGTTTTTGTTTTATTTCCATTTTTATTTTTTAATTTATATTTTTGTATTTTCGCTTCAAGAATCATCCTACTATCAACTATAAAATTTCCCAAAAAAAACTCATTCAATATAACATCATCATTTTTTTCAGCCTGTGAAATAAAACCAAGTGTACCATGATTTATTCCAAAAATTGGCTTCCTAAATTTTATAATATCTACAAAATGCCTCAAAATTGTACCATCGCCCCCAATTATTATAACTAAATCAGAGCGTTTAATTATATCAATCTTACTTGAAAAATTTACTCTATTTTCACTATCAAAATCTAGTTCATTAAAATATTTTAAAACAATTTCCTTATGCAAATTCTCGAGCCAAATGTCAAAATTATATTTGACTAAAATTTTTAAATAATTTATAGTATTTAATAACTTTTCATCTTTTTCTAAATTTATGATTATTGAAATAGTTTTCAAGTTTTCACCAATAAAATTATAGAATTACTTAGACAAAATCCAAAAGTTAATTTCAAAAAGTTATTTGACAATATATATATATATATATATATACTAAAAAAATAATTTAAAGTGTATTTTATTCTCAATTGTTTCAAAAATTTTAAATAAGTGGTGATTAAAATGGCTTCTGTGGGTCCAGAAATATTAAGTGGAGGTTCAGTTAATTATAATCTTGATACAGCTTTTATGCACTTCACTGAACAAGAAAAAAATCTTTTATATAACGATATAGATAATGTTCCAGAGTATATAACAAATAATCATGATAGTTTTATCTCATGGTTAAAAAATAATAAAGAAAAAATTAAAAAAACCATAACTAAATTAACTAATGGCAAAATAATTAGTTGTGATGACTTTTCAAAATTATTAATTAATCTTTATATGCTTAATTATCATGGAATTGAAGACCAAAATAAAATTGAAGCAATAATTAAAAAATCATTAGATTTTCATGATGCAGATGAGGAACAAATTGATGTCGATTTAATCGTTAATGATAATTTAAAAATTTTACGGGAAAGTCCAGTAGAGAATTATGATTTTTTTGATGAACTCATTAAAAAAATGAAAGAAGATTCTCCAAATTTTTCTCCAGAGGAAATAAAAAATTTAAATAAAATTTTTAACTATTTCAGAAAAATTGCAAAGCAAAAAAATATTAAACTGAAAGATAAAATAATAAAAGAATTTTTAGAAGAAATTTCAAACTATTTTGTTAAACCCGCAATAAGGCAAGCTTTTGAACAAGGCAAACTTAATGAAATGATTTTTGAAGAAGTGTATGTGATGACATCTCTTATTTCTGTTATCGGTGTTTTTAATGTTAAAGATAGCCAATTAAAATTTATTTACGAAACCGAACCAGAAGAATTATGGTTTGAAAAATATATAAAATTAACTTCAGAAAATCCCGAAGAAATACAAAAATTATTAAATGATAAATCCTCAAAAGAAAAATTTTTAAAAAAAATGTATAAGTATAAAAAAGCAAAACAAAATATTAAATCTTTTGCTGATGAACATAAAGAAAAAATAGAAATTGTTCCTAGCCCACCTGATGTTGAAATACCGCACAATAAAGAAAATTTACCTGATAGCGAAACACTTGAAAATTCATCTGATGATGGAATAAGTGGAAGTTTGGTTGGTGATTCAAACGAAGGCTCAGATGATGGAAAAACACTTGAAAATTTATCTG
>JAIRYP010000008.1 GCA_031267755.1 Clostridiales bacterium
TTAAAAAAATAAGCTTGAGTGATAATTTTTAAAATTTTAAGCTGTAGCTGATGGTAAAAATCTTTATCATCAGCTTTTGGCTTGTATGTTATAAATATGGAAATGTTGATGTTTTTCAAGTTTTAACAAAAAATGTTGAAAAATGCTCTTTAATATGATAGACTTAATTTTATAATTGACGTTTTAAGTTAATTATAAATTGATTTAAAAAGTTTATTTCTAGCAGTGCCGTTCTATAGTGCTAAAAGAATTGAGAGGAGGATCGTGGCCATAGCAATAACTTGAAGAGAAACGAGACTGACAATTAAGTTGGTTTTATTAATGAAACAGAAAATGTTTTGTAGTAACGAATGTGTACGTAAAGTTTATTTTTTATTGTAAGTTTAATTCATGTTAATTTAAGCTCAAAAAATACCAATGCAAGTTACAAGAAATTAAAATAATAAATTTATTCTAAGCCATTTTAAATTTTATTAAAGTTATTTTTTATTATAATAAACTTGGTTTTATATTAATGCATTATACTAACTATAAATAAATTAGGAGGATTTACATAATGAAACCAGAGATAGATTCAAAATTAGGACAAATAAGACAAGAAATTCAAGGCGTAGATTGGGATATTACAGAAGCCGGAGGTTATGTTGAACAGGTTGAAGTTCCAGTTTTAGAGGGAGAAAGTAATGAAGTTTTACAAGACCGATTGAGTTGGGCACATCGTATTTGGTCATTAAATGTAAATGAAGTAGACAATTTCTTAATAAGAAAAATTGAAGAAATAAACCAATTAATAGGATCAGGGCAATGCGCAGAAGATGATTTAGAAGAGAAGCACAGAGAATTGGAGTCTTTGCGAGAAGCTTTAAGCGAAAACACAACATATTGGAAAAATTACATTAAAACAATAAAATGTGTTTTTTGGGAACGACAAGAACAACCTATTTCACGTGAAAATAATCTTATAGAAACAAAATTACAAGAAGCTTCATTACAAAAAAAAGAACTTTATGAAATGCTTGTGCGGAATAATGAACAGACCCAAATCGATTTTAAAAGTCGATTATATGACCGTTTTGCTTCGCTTATTGATATGCCATCATTAGAAAATTTTTGTAATGAATTTAATATTAAAATGAACAAAAATTTAAAAAGTTATGAAGAACAATATAAAGTTCTTGGTAAGGGTATTAAAGATCATTTGAACAAAAACAGAATGTTACAAGCAAAGTTAAGGGTAAAAAAAAGGGGAGAACGTGAATTTTATGAAGCCACTGGAATAGTATTTATTCCCTTTACATTATTTGAAGAGTTTGAGGATGAAAAAAATTTATTTTTTCGAAAATTTTTAGATAATTATGAAGACTGTAAAGCAAAAACACAGGAAGAAATAATAGCTAAAATAGAACAAATAATACGTTTGCAGTCACAACAACCACCAAGAGAAAGAGAAACAGAACTTACAGCTGATTCTCAAAATGTCGCTCCTGAATTTCCTTTACCTGAAAGCGCTACTGATTTATCAGCAATTTTAGGAAAATAATTCAAATATGTTTGCTGATGATAATTTTTATCATCAGTTTTTGGAAAGTGATTATATTTTTAATTTAAATTTATTTTATAAACTGATTGTTATTTATTTTTTAAAAATTAATAAATTATAAATTTTAACTTAAAACAATAGTTTGATGATAATTTTTCAAGTTTTGTTTGAATTTTGATCTTTAAAAAAAATTATTTTAGATATTGAAACTTCATATGCAGTTCTGATTTCGGTTTCGTTTTCATTTATTTTCTTTTGATATTCTCGGCTCTGAAGCCTTCCCCAAATTTTTACATTTGAACCTAGAGTGAAATTTTGAACAAATTTAGCATTTTTACCCCATGCAATACACGGTATATAATCAGATTTATTATACATTCGATTCACAGCAAGTAAGATATCAGCAATTTCCCTTCCAAAAGGTGTAACCCTATAAACGGGAAGCTTGCAAACATAGCCATTTAAATACACAACATTCGGACTTTTTATATCAAAAGAACTTTTTAATTTTTCAATTTCCTTAACAAAAACTGTGAGTATGAGTTTGCTGCCAACATTCGTAAAATTATTATATGATCTAAATTGTCCTTGCAATGTGACAATATCTCCAATTTTAATATTAGAAGATTGTGCAAGACGTTTTGAAATTGTTAATGGTATATCATCAGAAAAGTTACTGAGTCTCAACACTTTAATCCGAGAAGAGAAGAACTCTTCGTTATATATTTCATGAGATGGTTTTAATTCTTCTGAAATTGTACCTGATATTTTTACATAATTATTTCTTAAAATATTTTCATCTATTACGATATTTGATAAGTCAAATTTGTTTAAAATTTCACTTTCTGAATTGTAATTACAATCCACAAAACCACTCCTAAATTGTCTTTCGATATACTTGTTTTATATTCCTTAGGAGTTTTTTTAGAACTAAATGTTAATTTTTATTTAACTAATTTAAAACAAAACATTTTGCTAATTTTCTTTTTAAGTTTATAAGTTTAAGATTTAAAATAATTTATATTTTAAGTGCAAAAATATACAAATATTAAATTTTTTTTTCTTCGCGAGAATGATTTACAACTGATCCAATCAAACCGTTTGAAATCATAAATACATCCCCAGAATCATTTTTTATCCTCGTAAGCCTAATTCCCATTTCTATAACCTCACCTGTAAATTTTTCAATAGTTACTTTTTCTCCAACCATGTATTGGTTTTCAAATATTATAAAAAATCCATAAATGATATCTTTGATCAAACTTTGAGCACCAAGACCAATTGAAACACCTAAAACTCCAGTAGCAGCAAGAAATGTTGTGGCTTTTATGTTAAACAAATTTTGAATTAATTCACTTCCCGCAAAAAAATAAATTACATATGTAATAATTTTTCCAAAAATTATAATAATCGTATCTGCTCTTTTATTTTCACTATTTTTTTCAATAAAGTTTGAAATTAACCTTTTTTCAATTTTTAAAATAATAAAAGAGAAAAATACTATCATAAAACTTTTCATGAAAACACTTGTTATAAAAATATCTACTCACCCTTTTTTTCTAATTTTTATGGATAAACTACAAAAAATAGCTTTTAATATTTTTGAAATTTATATATCAAATAATCCAGATAAAATTAAAGATCAAAAAATACCTTTTATTTTTGTATAAAATTTTAAAATTTTTTCTAAAATTCTTTTGTTTTTATTTACAACACAGTTTTTAAAAAGACATGTTTTTAAAAATCTATACAAAATTTTCTTTAAATTTTAAAAATAAAATAACTTTAAATAATAATTTTTTTCATATGAAATTTAAATAAAAATTGTTTCTATTAAATTTTTTTAGAAACTTTTATTTTATAAAGATGCTATTTTAAAAAATATTTGAAAATGATACTAAATATGTATTTATAAATTTAACATTTATGTTTTTTATTTGTAATTTGTTTTTGGACTTTTCTAAAATTAAAATTGCAAAAAGTTTTAAATAACTTATCAAAAAACATTTTTAAAAATTTTAATTTAATTTGTATAGTATTGTACGCAAAAAATTTAATTTTGTAATCATAAAAAATATTGCCAAAGCTGTTTTAGCTCGGCAACACTTTCGTAATTTTTTAAAACATGATGTAAATTAAAATTATTCTATAATTTCAACCACAACTCCCGATCCAACAGTACGCCCGCCTTCACGAATCGCAAATCTGAGACCTTTTTCCATTGCAATAGATGTTGTAAGTTCAACAGTCATGGTCACATTATCTCCCGGTATACACATTTCAACACCTTCAGGAAGATTTACAATTCCTGTTACGTCTGTTGTTCTAAAATAAAATTGTGGTCTATAGTTTGTAAAAAATGGAGTATGACGTCCACCTTCATCTTTTGTCAAAATATAAACTTCACCTTTGAATTTTTTGTGTGGGGTGATTGTGCCAGGCTTACATAAAACTTGGCCTCTTTCAATTTCTTCTCTTTGAACTCCACGAAGAAGTGCTCCAATATTGTCGCCCGCTTGAGCTTGATCAAGAAGCTTTTTAAACATTTCAATTCCTGTTACAACAACTTTTCTTGGTTCTTCTGTTAACCCAACAATTTCAACTTCTTCACTTACTTTTAATGTTCCTCTTTCAACTCTACCAGTTGCAACAGTTCCTCGTCCTGTGATAGAAAAAACATCTTCAACAGACATCAAAAACGGTTTATCAATTGGTCTTTCGGGCATAGGAATAAAACTATCAACTGCCTCCATTAGTTCAAAAATACATTTATATTCTGATGCATTAAAATCTGTTGATGAACTTTCTAAAACTTTCACTGCAGACCCCTTAATAACCGGAATATCATCTCCAGGAAATTCGTATGCACTAAGCAATTCTCTAACTTCCATTTCAACAAGATCCAAAAGTTCAGAATCATCAACTTGATCTATTTTATTCATGAAAACTACAATGTGAGGGACACCAACCTGACGTGCAAGTAAAATGTGTTCACGAGTTTGCGGCATAGGACCATCTGCTGCAGAAACCACCAATATTGCACCATCCATTTGGGCGGCACCTGTTATCATATTTTTCACATAATCTGCATGACCAGGACAATCCACGTGAGCATAATGTCGATTTTCAGTTTCATATTCAACATGAGCGGTAGCAATTGTAATGCCACGAGCTCTTTCTTCTGGGGCCTTGTCAATTTTATCATAAGCAGTATATTCTGCTGCACCCTTCATAGCTAAAACTTTGGTAATTGCCGCAGTAAGCGATGTTTTCCCATGATCGACATGCCCAATCGTACCAACATTTATGTGAGGTTTGTTTCTTTCAAATTTTGCTTTAGCTCCAGACATTACCAAATTCCTCCTAAAATTTTAGTATAAATAATAAAACTAATTATAAACGATTATACGTGACATTCATAACTATTTTTTACAATTTTATTTTGTGTAAAAATATTTCGAAAATAAATATACAAAAAACCTTAAACGCAATAATGTGTAAAAATAATGAATAGTAAAATTTTTAAACACAAAAATAAAATTAAGAACTTGAATCAACCTTATCTTTAATTATTTTTTCTGTAATATTTTTGGGAATAATCGCAAAGTGACTTGGTTCCATAGAGTACTGTCCTCTTCCTTGAGTGCGAGAACGAAGCTCGGTTGAATAGCCAAACATTTCCGAAAGTGGCACAAGCGCTGTTATTTCTTGAGAACCTGATCTTAATTCCATTCCTTGAATTTGTCCACGTCTAGAATTTAAATCACCAATTACGTCCCCCATATAATTTTCCGGAACAATAACTACTACCTTCATTATCGGCTCTAAAATCACTGCATCAGCTTTCTTGCAACCATCTTTAAATGCCATAGAACCGGCAATTTTAAATGCCATTTCCGATGAATCAACCTCATGAAACGACCCATCAACAAGTTTAACTTTGACATCAACAACAGGATATCCAGCCAAAACTCCCGTTTGCATTGCTCCTCGTACCCCTGCATCAACTGCTGGAATATATTCTTTTGGAATTGCTCCACCAACAATTTTATTTACAAACTCATAGCCACTTCCTGGCTCTAATGGCTCAAGCTCTAATAGCACATGGCCATACTGACCGCGTCCTCCCGATTGTCTAATATATTTACCTTCAACCTTAACAGCTTTTTTGATGGTTTCTCTGTATGAAACTTGTGGTGCACCAACATTCGCTTCAACTTTAAATTCTCTAAGTAATCTATCAACTATAATCTCAAGATGAAGCTCGCCCATTCCAGCAATAATCGTTTGGCCGGTTTCTTCATCAGTATTGGTTCTAAAGGTTGGATCTTCTTCGGCAAGTTTAGATAGTGCTATACTCATTTTTTCTTGTCCTGCTTTTGTTTTGGGTTCTATTGCGACGCGTATTACAGGTTCTGGAAAATCCATTGATTCAAGTATAATAGGATTGTTCTCATCACATAAAGTATCTCCAGTCGTGGTATTTTTAAAACCAACTGCAGCCGCAATATCGCCAGAATACACAACACTAATATCTTCCCTATGATTTGCATGCATCTGAAGAATTCTGCCAATCCGTTCTTTATTGTCTTTGGTAGAATTATAAACATGCGAACCACTTTTAAGAATTCCAGAATATACCCTAAAAAAACATAATTTTCCAACGTATGGATCCGTCATGATTTTAAATGCTAAGGCTGAAAACGGTTCATTATCAGATGAAGCTCTTGAGTCTTCTTCGCCGTTTTCGGGATTTATTCCCTTTATGGCAGGCACATCAAGCGGAGAAGGAGTATAATCAATAATTGCATCCAAAAGTTTTTGAACTCCTTTGTTTCGGTATGAACTACCACACACAACCGGAACAATATCAACATTTATTGTGGCTGTTCTTATAGCTTTTTTGATTGTATCAATACTAATTTCTTCTCCTTCAAGATATTTAAACATTATTTCTTCATCATTCTCAGAAAGAGTTTCTAAAAGTTGATTTCTATACTTGTTTGTTTCAACAACCATATCATCGGGTATTTCTTCTTCTTTAACTTCTTTTCCCAAGTCATCATAATAGTTATATGCTTTCATTGTTACAAGATCAACAACTCCTTGAAATGTTTCTTGCGCACCAATTGGAAGCTGCAATGGAACAGCATTACACTTAAGTCTTTCTTTCATCATTTTTACAACGTTATAAAAATCCGCACCAATTACATCCATCTTATTTACGTATGCAATTCTTGGAACACGGTATTTATCGGCTTGTCTCCATACAGTTTCAGATTGAGGTTCAACCCCACCTTTTGCGCAAAACACGGTGACTGATCCATCAAGAATTCTAAGTGAACGTTCCACTTCAACTGTAAAATCAACATGACCCGGAGTGTCAATAATGTTTATTCTGTGGCCTTTCCATTCAGTCGTCGTTGCAGCCGAAGTAATCGTGATTCCACGTTCTTGCTCTTGCTCCATCCAATCCATCGTTGCTTCGCCCTCATGCACTTCACCAATCTTATGAGATTTCCCTGTATAAAAAAGAATTCGTTCAGTTGTGGTTGTTTTGCCAGCATCAATGTGAGCCATAATCCCTATGTTTCTCGTTGCATCAAGTGTAAAAGCTCTTTCCATAACTTCACCTCTTCTCTTCTATACATAAAATTATTTAAATTTTACTTTTTTAAACAAGATTTTTAAAATTTCTCACTGTATTTCCGCTGATATTATTTTTATTAATTCAAGATTTTACCATCTGTAATGAGCAAACGCCTTATTTGCTTCGGCCATCTTATGAACATCTTCACGTTTTTTAACCGCCCCACCAGTTCCATTTGAAGCGTCAATCACTTCGCCTGCTAATTTTTTGATCATAACTTTTTCACTTCTTTTTTTGGCATACGTCACAAGCCATCTAATGCCTAAAGTAAATTTTCTTTCACTTCTAACTTCAATTGGAACTTGATAGTTAGCACCACCAACTCTTCTAGATTTAATTTCAAGCACTGGCATTATATTGTTTAACGCTTTTTCAAACACCTCAAGTGGATCTTTTTCAGTTTTTTCTTCTACCAACTTTAAAGCGCCATAAACTATTGTTTGCGCTGTGTTTTTTTTTCCGTTTTTCATAACACCATTTATAAATCTTGTAATAGCAATGCTTTCATAAATCGCATCAGGCAAATAAACTCGACGTTCTGCCGCTTTTCTTCTTGACATATTTTCGCCCCCTTTCACAATCAAACAATTTAGTTTGTTAAATCAATTGGAATCTATTTCATCAAAAAATATTATGCTTATAATTACAAAATTGTATATAAAATTATTTTTTGCTTGTTTTTTTAGGACGTTTAGTACCATATTTTGATCTTCCACGCATTCTTTTAGCAACTCCTGCAGTGTCCAATGTGCCACGAATTATATGGTAACGAACTCCCGGTAAATCCTTAACTCTTCCGCCTCTGATTAAAACCACACTATGTTCTTGCAAATTATGACCTTCACCACCAATATAGGCTGAAACTTCTTGGCCATTTGAAAGACGTACCCGAGCCATTTTTCTCAAAGCCGAATTCGGTTTTCTCGGTGTCAAAGTTTTAACTGCTGTACATACTCCTCTTTTTTGAGGGCAATTAGTGTTTACATTTTTTTCTTTAAGGCTATTAACACTTCTTTGAAGAGCTGGTGATTTTGATTTTTTCTTTTTAAAAAATCTTTTCTTTCTAATCAATTGATTAATTGTTGGCAATATTTTCTCCTAACAAAATATAATTTTTAATTTTTTCTCAACGCAAAACACAATAAATATAATTTCTAAATATTTTTCTTTCAACTCATCAATAATTTTTATAGTAATGAAATTATTATTAAACTTAACTAAGCAACACTGCAACTGAGGTTGGTACATCAACTTCACAAGCCTTTGCAAGTTCTCTCATGTTATCTGCATAAATAATATTTATCTTTTTTTCTTTACAAATTTCTTCAAATCTAAACACAACATACATCTCGGCATCTCTTGCTATATAAGCAATCTTAACCTTGTTTTCAATTACTGCTCTTGTGGATTGTCTAATTCCAACAAATTTTTCACCCCTTGCCAATCTATACATTGAACATTACTTCCACATTGATTTTCTAAAATAAATATGCCACTTTGAACGTATTACGCCATATTATCTAAAATGATTGTGCATTGTCAAGCACAAATGTTTCATCTTGAGCAACTTTTAAAATAAATTATTTTGGTTAGAATAGTTTATAGTTCGTATTTTTAATATCTAATGATAATTTTAGGAGGAAATAATGAATAAAAAAACCATTGACGATGTAGATTTATTTGGAAAAAAAGTTTTAGTGCGATGTGATTTTAATGTACCTCTTAATGATAATGGCAAAGAAATATCTGATGAACAAAGAATTATAAGCTCTATTCCAACAATTAAAAAATTAATGGAAATTGGAGCAAGGATAATTCTTTGTTCTCATTTAGGAAAACCTAAAGGTGAAGCTAAACCTGAACTTTCTCTAGGGTTAATTGCAAAAAAAATATCTGAGCATCTAAACAAACCTCTTATGTTTGCTGATGACGATAACGTTACAGGAAAAAACACAAAAAATATAGCAAATTCTCTTGAAAATTCAGATATAATGCTCCTTCAAAACACAAGATTCAGAAAAGAAGAAACCAAAAATGAGGAAAACTTTAGTAAAGAGCTTGCAGCTCTCACGGATGGTTTTTTTGTGAACGATGCATTTGGTTCATCACATCGAGCACACTGTTCGACTGTTGGTGTTACTGAATATATGGAAACATCGGTTGCGGGTTATCTAATTGAAAAAGAACTTAAATTTTTAGGTAATGCTATAAATAATCCAGAAAGACCGTTTTGCGCAATTTTAGGGGGCGCAAAAGTTTCGGATAAAATAAACGTTATCAACAATTTACTAGAAAAAGTTGATACGCTTATAATAGGTGGCGGTATGGCTTATACATTTTTGAAAGCTCAAGGGTTCGAAACGGGAAAGTCTTTACTTGAGGAAGATAAAATAGATTTTGCGAAAGAAATGATTAAAAAGTCAAAAGCAAAAAATGTTAAGTTGCTTGTTCCGATCGATACAATAATTGCAGATGATTTCAGCAATGATGCGAATTTTAAAACCGTTAATTCTAACAAAATTTTGCCTGATTGGGAAGGGCTTGATATTGGCGAAAAAACAATAAAATTGTTTTCGAGTGAACTTGAAAATGCAAAAACTGTAATTTGGAATGGACCAATGGGAGCATTTGAAATGTCGAATTTTGCCAGAGGAACCAACGAAATTGCTAAATTTCTTTCAAAAATTGATGCTGTAACAATAATTGGAGGTGGAGATTCCGCTTTTGCAGTGAATCAAACAGGATTAGCTGATAAAATGACGCACATTTCAACTGGGGGTGGCGCGTCACTTGAGTTTTTAGAGGGAAAAGAACTTCCTGGAATCAAAGTATTAGATGACAAAAAATAGATTTTTTCCAAACACTTGATTAAAATAATATTTATGTTAAAATTTTAAAGATTATACTATGCAAACAAAATGTCCTTAAAAATTTTTAAATATGAATCAATTTTGGGGTTGAGTGTATTGGCTGGAGTTAGTGATAAAGTTATTATTTTAACAAGTACCGAACAAGAACTTAGTATTGATGAGGCAATAAATTTATATATTGGTAATGAAAAAAATTTTATAGAAGCAATGCATTTTCAAAAAAAAATTTTAGATAAATTAAATCGAGATTTAATTTATGCTTGGGCGAAAGAAAATAAAAAACTTATCGAAAAAATAATAAAAATTCAATTTGAATCATGGCCTATCTGTACAAATGATTTTACGGTCTTAGTTGTCGATTTAGCCTTAATCGTTAAAATATGTAAAATTTATGAAGAAGAAAAAATTGAAGAAATTATAACAAAAACATTTAAAAAATGCCTCATAGGTGCTATTTTTCCCGAAGAAGCAATTCTTTTTGATGAGGTTACTAATCATGGTTATTTTAATTTTTTGCATTATCAACTTTTCTTTAAAGAATTACTTATTACTCACGAAGATTTAGCTTTATATAGACATTTAGATTCAATTTTTAATAGTGTTGACGTTATCGTTGGTCAAAGTCATATTGCACTTGAAGATTATGATATTGTAAAAAACAGAGCAATTAGAGAAATATGTGATTATATTTCTAATATTTTTTTACTACCGAATGGGAAAAAAGAACTTAAGGATGGAAAATATGATAATCAAATTTTAAAGATGTCTAAAATTATAATTATTCATTCAATTATGGGAAACGATTTAGAACAAAACTACAAAATACTTCTTTATAATGAGTTTTGCGATAAAGAAATCAATAATGAAAAAGAATTCGTGGAATTTATTGAGAGTAGTATTCAGGATGAAGGTGAGCGACAAGAGATTTTAAAAAATAAAACGCGAAATTATGAAATTTTTTTGAAAGAAAAAAAGCATTTCGAAACACTAGCAAAACATTTAGAAGCTTTTGATATATTTGAAAGAAATTTTTCTAAATTTGAAATTTTGCCTCAAGGCACTGCGTTTTTGGATGACGAAGAGA
This sequence comes from Clostridiales bacterium, assembly GCA_031267755.1. Lineage (GTDB taxonomy): Bacteria > Bacillota > Clostridia > Monoglobales > JAIRYP01 > JAIRYP01. The sequence continues at coordinate 11,145 of JAIRYP010000008.1, forward strand.
AAATTGGTTCTACTGACATTAATAACAATTCATTTAAAACACATGTTGAAGTTCCAATACGTGAAGTTGAGCCAATTAAAGCTGAACCAGTTATTGATACAAAACATCCAGAACATGAAAAATTGGATACTGAACCCCCAAAAACTCGAGAAAACTTTGCCGATGATGAAATAAATAAAGGTTTGCCTGATGGTGAAACGCATGAGATTTTATCTAAAGAAAAAATTGTTCAAACGTTTTTTGGAACAAGTGTAGACTATCTCGTATTTAAAAAATTAACCATAAATATTAAGTCTATTTTCAAAGAAAATAATTATAAAAAAAATGCTAAAATTAATGAAGCTTTTCAGGATTTAGTTGTAAAAATTAAAAAAATTAAAGATTCAGATTTTTCTGAGGAAGAAAAAGAAACTCTTATTGAACAACAAATTGCTAAAACTGCCAAAGTAATTAGTGAAATTGCTGGAAAACCTAATCTTTTTTTGCGTTTTTATTATTTAATAATTGAAATATTAACAAATAATGGAATTTTAAAACCAAAACCGTTGGAAGAGCATCTATCAAAAAACGAAGAAGCCAAAGAAGTTTTAGTGAAAAAAATTGGAGACGCTTACAAAAAAGATGATGTTAACAGAACAGTTCTAGGCGAAGTTGCTAAAAAACCCGACGACATGATAAAATTTG
>JAIRYP010000004.1 GCA_031267755.1 Clostridiales bacterium
GCTGAAGAGATAAAAAAAAATATTGGTGGAGTGTACAAGAGAGAAACTATTGATAGCATGTCTATAAAAGGTAGAAGTTTGATTACGGGGCTTCCTCAGACAACCGAAATAAATTCAGACTGCTTTGAAAACATTATAATCGTTTTTAATAATTCAAATTATTTTAATTTTGTAATGAATTTGTTGAAAATGTTTCACAGTACATTTTTATTTGACAATTATAACATTTTGGAAAACGACTTAAACAGCATCTACGGCCGTGAAAAATAAGTTGATGGCAAAATTTATTCCATGTATTTTTAGGAATTATTTCCATAAGTTCAAATTCAATTTTCTGTGGATTTTTAACCGAAACCAATCCCAAGCGATTTGAAAGTCTTTTTACGTGCGTGTCGACAACAATTCCTGGTATATCAAATATTTCTCCCAAAATCAAGTTTGCAGTTTTTCTTCCAACTCCAGGTAATTTGAGTAATTTTTCCATATTATTTGGAATATTTCCATCAAATTTTTGAACTAATATTTTGCATGCTCCAATTATATTTTTAGCTTTATTATTAAAATAATTTATCTGTTTTATATCGTTTGAAAATTCATTTGCATTGGATTTTGCGTAATCAGAGACATTTTTGTATTTTTTAAATAAATTTTTGGTTACATTATTTACAAGCTTATCTGTGCATTGTGCCGAAAGTTGTGCTGCAATTAGAAGTTCAATTGAATTTTTAAAATTTAATTCGCATTTTGCGTCAACATAGATTTTTTCTAACAATTTTGAAATTTTTTTCGCTTTTGTTATTTTATTCATTTTTCCTTCCTAAAATAATAATGGAATTATTTGTTTTGTACAGTTTATATATTAATGAACAATTTTGTATCCTTATGCAGTATTTTAATATAAGTATTTTTTGTTTACAAGAACCACTATGTTAGTTTACATATTTTTTTTGTAGCATTCATTTAGCCAAAACATATACTGTTAATATGTGATTTATAATTGTGTGAGAAGCATTGTTTGTTTGTAAATTAAGTTGATGCACGATTTTTCATTGTAACAAAAATTCATAAATTTGTTGATTTTATAATCAGCATATTTGGTTTAGGAGAATGATGATGGAAATTTACTTAGATAATAGTGCAACGACAAAACCATATTTGCCAGTAGTGAAATTGATGGTATATAATATGAAAAATTTTTTCGGAAATCCATCATCGCTTCACGCAAAAGGAATTATGGCTGAAAAGTTGATTAAAAAAGCAAAAAATCAAATATCTGAGGTGTTGAGGTGCAGCCCAAACGAACTGTTTTTTACATCAGGCGGGACCGAATCAAATAATTTGGCAATTCAAGGAATTGTGAGGGCTAATCGTGGCAAACACATTTTATCAACTCAAATTGAACATCCAGCAACACTTAATACTTTAAAATACTTAGAATCAATTGGATATGAAATTGAAGTTATTTCAGTAGATAGTGATGGTGTTGTGGTTTTAGAAGAAATCGAAAATAAGATTAAAGAAGACACGGTGCTTGTTACTGTTATGCACGCAAACAATGAAATAGGCACAATTGAGCCAATTTTAAAAATTGCGAAATTAATAAGAAGAATCAATTCGAATACTTATTTTCATGTGGACGCGTGTCAGTCTTATTGCAAGATTCCGTTTACAGTTGATGAATTGGGATGTGATTTGCTCAGTATAAGTTCGCATAAGATTCATGGTCCCAAGGGCGTAGGATGTCTTTATGTTAGAGGCGGCACTCGAGTTTCACCAATAATTTTTGGCGGCGGACAACAAAAGGATTTAAGGCCGGGCACAGAAAATGTTGTTAGTATTTCGGCATTTGGCTTGGCGTCAGAAATTTCTGGCAAAAATATGTTAGAATCTTCAAAAAAAATGAGAAATTTAAATAATTTGTTGAGAAAGCACATTTTGAAAAATATTGATAATGTGTTCATAAACACTCCGCTCAAAAATTTTGTTCCGCACATATTGAATGTATCTTTTAAAGGAGTTAAATCACAAGTTTTGCTAAATCATTTGGATAAAGAATTCATATATGTTTCTTCGGGCGCTGCATGCTCGAGTCGTAAAAATAAACCGAGTTATGTACTTGGATCAATTGGTCTTTCGCCAGATTTAATAGAAAGCAGTATAAGATTTAGTTTGTCAGTTTTTACAACTATTGAAGAAATTGAACGTACGATTTTGTGTCTTACAAAATTGGTTCCAAAATTAAGAAGAATTGGTGAATTGTGATAAAAATTTTTGAAATGTAAATTTTCATTCGTAAGAATTATGACGAAATGTAACTTAGGATTTTTGGGAGAAACTTCAAATGAAAAGCGTAATACTTCTTAAGTATGGAGAAATTTTTTTAAAAAAACTTAATAGAAAATTTTTTGAGAAAAGGCTTTTAGAAGATATTAAAGAAAAACTTAAACGTTGTGGAAGTTTTAATGTAACACAATTTCAATCAACAGTATTTTTAGAACCTACAGAAGATAATTTCAACACACGTATTGCAATTGAATTATTAAAAAAAGTTTTTGGAATATCTAAAATTTGTGTTGCTTTTTATTGTCCAAAGGAAATTGAAAAAATAAAAAGTTTAGCATTTGAAGTTCTTGAATCAAGAATGAATGAAAAGAACATAAAAAGCTTTAAGGTTGAAACTGTGCGTGAAGATAAAAATTTTTTTCTAAATTCTATGCAAATAAATGTTTTAATTGGAAGTTTTATTCTTGAAAAATTTAGAGGTCTTAAAGTTAACGTACGAAATCCTGAAATTATTTTAAACATTGAAATAAGAAAAAAATGTTATGTTTATGTACAGTGTATAAAAGGTCTTGGAGGCATGCCAACAAAAACAAACGGAAGGGCTCTTGCGTTATTGTCGGGTGGAATTGATAGCCCCGTCGCGGCTTTTATGTTAGGAAAAAGAGGAGTAGAAATCGAAACAATTCATTTTCACAGTTATCCTTATACAAGCGAAAGAGCAAAGGAGAAAGTTATTGAACTTCTAAATAAACTTTCGGAATATTTGGGAAAAATGTCGCTTTTTATTGTGCCTTTTACTGATATTCAGTTAGCTCTAATTAAAAATATAAACAAAAAATATTTAACAATTTTTATTAGAAGATATATGATGAAGATAGCTGAAAAAATAGCAATTAAAAATTCTATGCAGTCTTTGATTACTGGAGAGAGTGTTGGGCAAGTTGCAAGTCAAACTATGGAAAGCATTGTTGTTACCGATAATTCAGTGTCTTTACCTATTTTTAGGCCGCTTATTGGAATGGATAAGAATGAAATTATAAGCATATCTCGAAATATCGGAACATATGAAATCTCTATTTTACCTTATGAAGATTGTTGCACATTGTTTGTTCCTAAACATCCGATTATAAAACCTAAATTGAAAGATGTAATAGAAATAGAAAAAAATCTTGAGAAAGAGAACACAATAAAAGAGATGCTTGACGAATCAATTAAAAATTCCGAAATAATAAGTAGTGTGTGATGTCTGTTTAATATCTTAAAAAATGTTTAAATATCTAAATTCGTTTAATGGTTTTTATAATTTTTTATAGTTTTTTAATAAGGAATAAAATGGAAAAAATTAAAACTGTGGATTTAAATTTATGGTACGAAAATTTTAGAGCTCTTAAAGGCATAAACATTATTATAGATGAAAGAAAAATAACAGCTTTTATTGGCCCATCAGGTTGTGGTAAATCTACGCTTTTGAAAACATTTAATAGACTTAATGAATTGACTGATGGATGTAAAACGGATGGAAAAGTTTTATTGGACGGCAAAGATATTTATAATGAAATTGATGTAACTTTATTACGAAGGCGAGTTGGCATGGTTTTTCAAAAACCAAATCCGTTTCCGATGAGTATATATAATAATATTGCTTATGGCCTACGGGCTCATGGAATAAGAAATAAAAAAAGGCTTGATGAATTGATTGAAAGTTCTTTAAGAAGTGCAGCAATATGGGAGGAAGTTAAGGATAGACTTAAGAAGCCTGCTCTTTCAATGTCTGGTGGGCAACAACAGAGACTTTGTATAGCCAGGGCCTTAGCAGTTTCTCCGGAAGTTCTTTTGATGGATGAACCAACTTCAGCTCTTGATCCTATTTCGACAAACAAAATAGAAGAATTAGCACTTGAACTTAAAAAATGTTATACTATAGTTATGGTAACTCATAATATGCAACAGGCAACAAGAATTTCTGATATGACAGCTTTCTTTTTATCTGGCGAAATGATTGAATATGATCAAACGGTTCGTTTATTTTCTACACCCACAAATAAAAAAACTGAAGATTATATAACGGGGAGATTTGAGTGATGCGAAACAGATTTGATGAAGTACTTAATATATTAAATAAAAAAATAGTTGAAATGAGCGAATGTGCAGAGAAAATTATTCTGTTTTCGGCTGAAGCTTTTGTTAATCAAAATATGCAAAAGGCAAAAAACGCTATAGAGCATGATGTGAAAATAGATGATTTAGAAAGAGAAATTGAAAAAATTTGTATGAAACTTTTGATAAGACATCAACCGGTTGCAAGAGATCTAAGAACTGTATCATCTGCGCTTAAAATAATTACAGATATAGAGCACATTGGCGATCAAGCGTCAAAAATTTCAAAATTGGTTCTTAGAACCATTGGATCACCCGATGTTCAGTATATTGATTTATTTTTAAAGGCCTCAAGAATGGTTGGTTTCATGGTCACTCATAGTGTAAATGCGTTTGTAAAAAATGACCTGGATCTTGCAATTAAGATTATTAGAAATGACGATTTAGTTGATAAAATTTTTAGCGAAATAAAAAGTAAAATAATAGATAACCTTCGAAAAAATAAAATAAAATGTGAAAAATCCATAGATGTACTCATGATCGCAAAATACTTTGAAAGAATTGGGGATCACGCGGCGCATATTGCTAATTGGGCTATATTTTCGATAACTGGAATGCATAAAATAGAATTTGAAAAAGTTGATGTGGGTTAACTTATTAAAACAATATTCCCAAAGTCATTTAAATAAAGCTTAAGGGCTTTGGAAATAAGACAATCATACAACATTGGAAAATATGTTTTGTTCTGAAATTACGAGATAATATTTTTTTAAAATTTCGTTTTCAATGTATTGCCTCATTTCAAAATTTATTGGATGTGCTATATCTTTAAAATCGCCCAAAGAAGTTTTTTTGTTCGGCATTGAAACGAAAATTCTCACACCGTTATTAATAATTTTAATTTCGTGAATTACAAGGCAATTATTAAATGTGACCGAAACTTTAGCTTTTACTTTTCCTTCTTCTTTATAAATTTTTCTCACTCTAATGTCAGTAATTTCTAGCATTGACATATGTTTTGCACCACCTTTAACTGTTCTTAAATATAAAGTTATACTTTGACGAATTTTTTTGTATAATCAATTGATATTTTTATTAACTAAGTCTTTCTTATTATAGTTTTTTATTTTAAAAGAGGAATAGAGTTGACAGAATTTGTACAAATTGCATATAAATAATTTGAAACCTAATTCTCATATACATATGATAGGAATAGGCGGAAGCAACATGAGCGCTCTTTCTCGGGTTTTAATGGATTTAAAATTTAAAGTTTCTGGTTCTGATACAAATGTGTGCATTTTTACTAAAAAATTGATAGAAGATGGAGTAAAAATTAGTTCTTATCACTCAGCAGAAAATATAGAGAAGCCAGATTTGATTTGTTATTCTGCTGCAATTTCCCAAAATAATCCCGAACTTATTGAAGCCAGAAGATTAAACATACCGATATTTGAGCGCTCGGAACTTTTGGGAGAGATCATTAAAATGTATAAGTTTCCTATTGCGGTGAGTGGAACACATGGTAAAACTACAACAACTTCTATGCTTGCAAATATAATGATTTGTAGTTCGCTTGATCCAACGGTAATGGTTGGTGGTTATTTATCAGAAATTGATGGAAATCTAAGACTTGGTTCAAAAGAGTTTTTAATATTTGAGGCATGTGAATACGTGGAAAGTTTTTTAAAATTTAATTCTTATTCGACGATAATAACAAACGTTGAGGAGGATCATCTTGATTATTACAGCGACATAAATCATATTATTTCTTCATTTAAAAAATTTATAAATTTAAATTCAAAAAATGGAGTGGTAGTTGCATGTGGCGATGATGAAAATGTTTTAAAAATCTTACAATATTCGGATAAGAAAATTTTAAAATTTGGAATAAAAAATGAAAATTGTGATTTTTTAGCAAAGAAAATTATATACAAAAAAGAAAAAGGGTTATCTTTTTCAATTTTCAAAGATAAAAATAAATTATTAGATCTTGAAGTTGGATTTTATGGAATGCATAACATATATAATTCGCTTGCTGCAGCAACTATGGCTTATTCACTTGGAATTGATGAACGTTTTATCAAAATCAGTCTTGAAAAATTTGAAGGAGTAGAAAGACGATTTCAAAAAATTGCCGAGATAAATGGTATTTTACTTTTTGACGATTATGCGCATCATCCAACCGAAGTCAAAGCAACTTTAGAAATGGCCAAAAATATGTCGCATAATAAACTTTGGTGCATTTTTCAACCTCATATGTATTCTAGAACGAAAATGTTTTTTAATTGGTTTGCATCAACCTTAAGCATAGCTGATATTGTCATAATTACAGATATTTATGCAGCGAGAGAGAAAGAAAATTTATATGAAATTCATTCAAAAGATTTGGTTTCAAAAATCAAAAACTCTCTTTATATGAGAGATTTTGAAGAAATTTCTGAATATGTTTTAAGTAATGCTAATGCAAATGATATTGTGATAACGATGGGTGCCGGAAATGTCAATGAAATTTGTAAAATTATTTTAGAAAAAACTAAAATAAAAGATTAGAAACTATAACGAGAAAAATTCCGGGAATTCCCATAATTCCAACAATAATCGCAGTAAATGGATTTATTGCAATTGATATTCCGGAAAAATTTCCCATGATATTTACTATAAATAACAATAAAGTTCCAAACAGTCCACATAGGGCAATTTTGAGAATTATTCTAATTGGTTTTATAAATAGACATAGCAAGGCATAAAGAATTAAAGCGCCAAAACCATATGCGATTCCTGAGATTTTATTTATTATGAACAAGTGCTCAAACCCCCCATTTTGAACATATGCGACTTGTCCATTTTTATTCATTGAGTTGTGTGCAAGATGAAAATTGTTTTATTTATTTTAAAAATAAATTATTATTTTATAAGTTTGTTTTAGAAAATGGGTGAAGACATGAAAAACAAAAATATTTTTAGAATTTCTATTTTCTGTTTTGTTTTTATAGTTTTAATTGTAATTGGAAGGATTATACTTGATAAGAATAATGTTTTAAAAGTAGCTATTTCAAAAAATATTATCGATAAGGAGAGCGAAATGATCGAAAAAAAGAATTATGCTATTTTTGAGATGGAAAATGGTGAAAAATTTAAAATCGAATTATATCCTGAATATGCTCCAGAAACTGTTCAGAATTTTGTTGATCTTGTAAATGATGGATTTTACAATGGCCTTACTTTTCATAGGGTTATAGATGGTTTTATGGCTCAAGGAGGTTGTCCTGTGGGCGATGGAACCGGAGGAAGTGAGAAAACAATTCGTGGAGAGTTTATATCAAATGGATTTGAAGCTAATACTTTAAAACATCAACGCGGCATAGTTTCCATGGCGCGTTCATCAAATCCAAATTCAGCGAGCAGTCAATTTTTTATTTGTTATGACAATGCAGAATTTTTAGATGGAAATTATGCAGCTTTTGGAAAAGTAATAGAAGGTATGGAAACTGTTGAATTTTTTTTGAGAGTTAAAAGAAAATTAAATTCTATGGGCGAAGAAGCATTACCGGAAATTCCGATAGTTATAAAAAAAATCATAATTGAATAAAAGCATTTTAAAGAAACATGATAAAGCTTAATAATATAAATTTATGTTAATTGAAAATGTTTTTATTAAGCTTCTTTTAGCTCTTCAAGCATCCACTCGGCAAATATTCCGTAACCTCTTATAGGATCGTTTATTATTACGTGAGTTACGGCTCCGACAAGTTTTCCATCTTGAATAATTGGACTTCCACTCATGCCCTGTACTATTCCTCCGGTTTTTTCAATAAGATTTTTGTCGGTTATTTTTAAAATCAATCCTTTTGGAGCTTTTTGTTTTTGTTTTATAACTTTTTCGATTTTTATATTAAATTTTTCAATTTTATTTTCACTTATATTTGATAATATGTATGCTTCACCTATATGTATTTCTTCTCTTGGCGCAATTTCTATTATTTTATTTAAATCAGTTTCGCAATCATTTAAAAAATTTTTTTCTATGCTCCCAAATATTCCAAAATTGCAGTTTTTCGAAAGATAACCTTTTTTTTCTTTTAAGAAATATCCTACAAGTTCACCTGCCTTTCCATTTAAACTTTTTTTAATTTGTTTGATTTCAGTCTTATGCACGCTTCCGTTGTTTATATCGATTGTACTACCAAAGTTGTTGTCAACTATCGCATGCCCCAAGGATGCGAATTTTTCATTAATTGGATCATAAAATGTAATTGTGCCAATACCAGAAACAGTATCATTTAGCCATATGCCTAATTTATATTTTTCATCTATTTTTGATAATATAGGTATTATTTTAGTTTTTATTGTTTTTTTATTTCGTAAAATTTCAATTTCAATTTCTGTACCATTTTCTTTTTCTACAGCGTTTAAAACATCTTCTGTTTTTGTTATAATTTGATCATTAATTTTTAATATTTTATCGCCATTTTTTATTCCTGCTTGTTTTGCTGGCGAATGTTTTTCTCCATTCTTGTTAACAACATTTGATACGTTAACAACAATTGGTGATTTTAAATTCAATTCCAATCCGACAGTTTTACCTATAGGTATCACTTTTTGAAAATTTTTAGCAATTGTTTTAGCAATGCATGAGTTAAAATTTGAACACGTGATCGCTAAGCTCATAAAAATAATTGAAAAATTAATCTTATTTTTTGGCTTTTTTATTTTATTTTTCATTTTAAAAGACTCCCTTAAGTAATTTTTAAAATACTTACTTTTACAAAATTTGGGTTGATAATTATTAAAAATTTTATTTTATGACTTAAATTATTTTTTATTTTTAAATCAAGTTTACCAAAGCTTATGGTTGCATCTTGTCCTGCTTTTACATACGCAATGTTCTTTTGATGTTTGTGACGCTCCACGATTTCAAGATTTGCTATTTTTGCAGCTTGATATACAGTTGTTGCAAGTTGACAAATTCCTCCTCCATACATTTCTGTTCCCTTTTTTCCAATTAATCCTTTTGCTTTTTTAAATCCTGTTTTTTGGGATCGTCTTCCAACGATTTCGTTAAATGAAACAGTTTCTTCGGGTTCAACAACAATTTTTTCAAATTTTTTTGCAGCAGCCTTTATGTTGTGAGTTCTATTTTTTGTTTTATCAATTATTTTTGTTGAATATTCGGAAATAATTTCCTCAGTTGCCAAAACTTCCACTTCGCTGATTTGTTCAAAATTTTTATGGTCTTTTTGTTTTTTATTGTTGCTGATATTTTCATTCTCACAAGAAACATTAAATGCTAAAAATAATACAATAAAGGAAACAAGAACATAATTTTTCATATTTTATTTCTCCTTTCCTAAATTTTATTTAATTATTATTTACTAAATTTAATTTAAAAAACGTTAAAAAAATATCATATTGAGTCAAATTATCTCAAAATGAACTTTTTTTATTTTTTTTGTAAATTTTATAATCAATTATTATTTTATAACTATATTTACAATTTTATTTTTTATATATATAAAATTTACAATTTCTTTTTCGTTTAAAGCTTTTTTAATTTTTTGATTATTTAGTGCCATATTTTTAACTTCATCACCGTTTAAATTTGTTTTTATAAATAATTTATCTTTAATTTTTCCGTTTATTTGTAACACAATTTGAACTTCATCGGTTTCAATCGCTTTTTTATCAAATTTATTCCATTTTGTAAAAACTAAATTTGTTTCTTTTCCCCAAATTAACCACATTTCGCAGCAAATATGTGGAGCAAATGGATAAAGCATGATTAAAATATTTTCGATAGCTTCGTTTACAATGTTAAAATTATAATTATAATCTATCGTTTCCTTATATTTGTATAGAGCATTACATAGTTCCATAATTCTGCTTATAGAAGTGTTTAAACTTGAATTTTTGAAATCTTCAGTAATTTTTTTTATAGCGTAATGTATTGCTCTTTTTAAAGTTTTTGTATTTTCGTCCGTTTTCTCTGAAAAAGCTTTCTCTTTTTTTTCTTTAATATTTTTGAAGTAGATTATAATTTTCCATACTCTTTTTAGAAATCTGTAAGCGCCCTCAACACTCGAATCATTCCATTCTAAATCTTTTTCTAAGGGGGCAGCAAACATTATAAATATCCTTGCGCTATCTGCTCCATATTTTTCAATGATTTCGTCTGGATTTATAACATTTCCAATGGATTTTGACATTTTAGAACCATTTTTTAAAACCATTCCCTGCGTCAAAAGATTTTTAAATGGTTCGTTTTCTTTTAAATAACCCAAGTCTTTTAAAAATTTTGTAATGAAACGTGAATAGAGTAGGTGCAAAATTGCATGTTCTATTCCTCCTATATACTGATCAACATTCATCCAATAGTTTGCCTTGTTCGGACTAAACGGAACTTCTATATTATCTGAATCGCAAAATCTTAAAAAATACCATGAAGAACAAACAAAGGTATCCATCGTATCGACTTCTCTTTTAGCGTTTTTACCACATTTATGGCATGTAGTATTGATAAATTCATCACAATCAGCTAGGGGAGATTTTTTATTTTTTGAAAATTTTACATTTTCGGGCAATTTAACAGGTAAATTTTTTTCAGATTCAGCAATTATTCCACATTTTGGACAATAGATAATTGGTATAGGGGCACCCCAATATCTTTGACGAGAAATAAGCCAATCTCTGAGTTTATAGTTAATTTTTCTTTTACCAAACTTTTTATTTTCTAAATAATGAGCTATTTTTTCAATTGCTTCAGTATTTTCTATTTCATTAAATTCTCTAGAGTTTTTTAGTATACCATTTGCCTCAAAGGCACAATTTGAAACTTCGAAATGTGGGTCTTCTTTAGGATAAATTACAGTTTTGATTGGAATGTTATAATTTTTGGCAAACTCAAAATCTCGTGTATCGTGTGCTGGAACACCCATTACAACCCCTGTGCCATAGTCACAAAGTACATAATTTGTAATATAAATCGGAATTTTTTCTTCGTTTATTGGATTTATTGCATATGAACCCGTAAATACTCCATCTTTTTCTGTTTCAGAAGACGTTCTAATTATTTCACTTTGAAGTTTTGCTTTTTCAATAAAGATACGACATTCGCTTTCGTTTTGTTTTCCATGAATAATTTTAAAAATATCGGGATGTTCGGGAGCTATTGCGATGTATGTTACTCCAAAAATCGTATCAGGTCTTGTTGTGTAAACAGTTAAAAAATTTTCGCTCATTAATTTTGGTGAATTTAAAGTATTTATTTCATCAATCTTAAAATTAATTTCAACTCCAGTTGAACGTCCTATCCAATTAGATTGCATATTTTTAACTTTATCAGACCAACCATCAAGTTTTTTAAGATCACTCAAGAGATTTTCTGCATAGTTTGTTATTTTAAAAAACCATTGTTTAAGATTTTTTTTTCCAACAATGTTTTTACAACGCTCACATTTTCCACATACTACTTGTTCATTTGCAAGCACTGTTCTACAGCTTGGACACCAATTCACAAAAGATTTTTTTTGATATGCAAGATTGTTTTCGAAAAGTTTTAAAAAAATCCATTGTGTGAATTTATAATATTTTTCTTCTGCAGTTATTATTTCTCTGCTCCAATCATAACTTGTTCCAATTTTTTTAATTTGTTTTTTCATGTTTTTAATGTTATCAAAAGTCCACTTTTGCGGATGTGTTTCATTTTTTATCGCAGCGTTTTCGGCCGGAAGCCCGAAAGCATCCCAACCAATTGGATGAAGGACATTATATCCATTCATAATTTTATATCTTGCTAAAACATCGCCAATCGTATAATTTCTTACATGTCCCATGTGTAAATTTCCAGAAGGATATGGAAACATTTCAAGAATATAGTATTTTGGTTTGTTACTTTTTTCATGCGCTTTAAAAGTTTTTGAATTTTCCCAAATTTTTTGCCATTTTTTTTCAACAATTTTAAAATAATATTGCATAATATCTCCTACAATTTTTCAGTTAACTTTCTTTTTAAATATTTTTATACTTTTTATGATTAAGTCATTCCTTGCTTGAAAAGTATTGGGGTGTATTAATGAATTTCTTGAAATCAATCTATTTATAGTTTCAGTAAGCACAACAAGCGAAGCTTTATTCAAATTGTTAAAACTTAATCTTCTCACATATGCAGTCGAATCGTGTTTTTTTGTTGGATCAATAGAATCGGATACATAGATTATTTTTAATAAAGAGGACATATTTTCTTTTGCAGTTGTGTGATAACGAATCGCATCAAGAACCTGAGAATCTTTTATTCCATATTCTTCTCTGGCGACAATCGCACCAACGTGTGCGTGCAAAAGTTTATTTTCGTTCAAAGAGATTTTGTCTAGAGCAACGTTATGTTTTTTTAATATTTCAAGCGAATCTCTAACCGAAAACTCTTTTGCGCAATCGTGCATGATGCCCGCTAAGTAAGCAAGTTCAACTGGAACTTTATGAAATTTTGCAAGTTTTTCAGATTCTCGCGCAACTGAAAGGGAATGCCTAAATCTATTTTCACTAAGAGTGTTCTTGAGTTTTTTTTCAATAATTTCTTTGTTCATATTATTTTCCTTAAAGTTGATTGCTAAAATTTATATGAAATTTAAATTATTAGTTGAAGAATAAAAACATGTTATATCAAAATGAATCTCTTTTAAACATTTTAAGCTTAGAATTGCTGAGAATTAATTAAAAATACAAGAAACTTAAAATTTAGAGAAATATAAAATAAATTCAAAAAGTCAACTTTGTGTTTGGTTTTTAAACAATTCATTAGTAACTAATTTCTTGAATTAAACGTTTAAATAAATTGCCACGCTCTTCAAAATTTTGAAACATATCAAAACTTGTACTTGCTGGAGAAAGAATTACAATATCTTCGGTGTGTGAGATTTTTTTCGCAATTTTTACAATCTCAACATAACTTGAGCATCTGAAAATCTCAGGACTTGTTACAATTTTGTTATCGAACAAATAATTTTTTAAACTTTTTTCAATAAGATCTGCTGTATCTCCGATTAATATAAGTTTTTTAACTTTTTCTGCGATAACTCTTCCGAGTTCATCATAAGAATTTCCTTTACTTTGCCCTCCACATATAAGAACAACTTTTTTTTTAAAAACATTTAATGTGGCAATGGTTCTCTCGGGGCTCGAATCAATCGAGCTATTATAATAACTAACTCCTTGTATGTTTTTTATAAATTCTGCTCTATGAGGCAAACCTCTGAAATTCTTAGTTATTGTTTCGATATTTTCCATTTCAACTAAACTCATAACTGCGGCAATTGCAGCCATGTAATTTTCAATATTATGTTTTCCCTTGATTAAAATATCGTGAATATTTATTATTTTTTTATATTTACCTTTTTCCTTATGGCAAATGCTATCATCGTTTAATACAATTCCCGTTTCTAAATCATTATTTAAACTAAAAAATAAAATTTTTCCTTTATGTTTTTTTGAAAAATCACGAGTTATTTCATTATCATAATTTAATATAAGTAAATTATTTTTGTTTTGGTGAACAAATATATTTTCCTTACATTTTATATATTCTTCATAATCTTTGTGCCAATTTAGGTGATTTGGAGAGACATTTGTAATAACGGCCACATCTGGACTTTTGGTAAAAGACTGTAGTTGAAAACTCGAAAGTTCAACAATAATTTTTTCGTTGGGCATTATATTTTCAATATCGTATAAAAGCGGATTACCTATATTGCCACCGATTCTACATTTATAACCATAATTTTTCAAAATTTCATATATAAGAGTGGTTGTTGTGGATTTTCCATTGCTTCCAGTAATTCCAAAAATTGGAGCTTTACAATATTTGAAAAAAATTTCCATTTCTGAAGTTACGATGCTTCCCAATTTTTCAAGCGAACTTATTACATTCAGATCGCGTCTGATTCCAGGGCTTCTGAATATATATTGATACTGCTCATCTTCAAGTTTTGAAAAAGAATTTTCGCCAACTACAAATCTGATTTTAGATTTAATAAAATTATTATGGATCCATTTAGATTTTATTTTTTCGTCAAAAATTGTAACGTAAGAACCGCATTTAACAAGCAATTTTACAAGAGGTTTATTACTGATTCCCAAACCAAGTACTGCTATTTTTTTTTTGTTGATATTTTTTTTAAATAATTCAAAATTTTCCATTTCGTCAAACCAACTTTAGTTATTTTTTAACAATTTTATATTAAAAAAATATTCTTTATGTTTTATTTCTATAAAATATTTATATAAAATTTGAAAATTTAATTTATGAAATGACATAAGCAAGTTTAAGATTAAGATTGATTTGTTTTTATAACATTGCAAATCAACAGAATTTTGTTTGAAATTTGAAAAATGTGACTTAAATCATCAATGTTTGGTTTAACCTTTACAAAAGCTCCAAATGAAAATACTTTTGTAATTTTGCATTCAAACGTATCTTAAATATTAAATACTTATATCTTTTCTGCTCGCCATTTTGAATAACTTAAAAAAAGTGAATTCTTCTTTTTTTATTAATTTTTAATAAAAATTTAAATTTTCATAATTTCTATTACTTTACATCTCAAAATCAAATTATTGTTTAATATATTTTTTATTTTTTTGATTTTTGATAACGTCTCTTTAAACAGCAAAGTGGAATTTTTCTTGTGGTTTAAATTTAAAATTGATTTGATATTCATTTAATAATATGTTAATTTATTGATGGCCTTATTGAAAAGTTAAAAATTTTTGAAGAATAGTTACCATAATTTTTAATTATTTTTTATTAAAATTCAATTTTTATAAATCATATATTTTTGATAACTCGAACAAAACTTCTTTTACTGATGAATCGGGAGTTGATGCTCCTAAGGTTATTCCAACTTTTGATGTTTTATTTATTAAATGTTTATATTTTTTTGTTTCTTCAGCGTTTTCTATTTTAAAAACATTCTCGCAAAATTCTTTACATATTTCAAATAATTTATTTGTGTTTGAACTTTTATTTCCTCCAATAACAAAAACAATATCAGAATTTTTAGCAATATCTTCGGATTCTTTTTGCCTTGTGGAGCTGGATTCACAAATTGTGTCAAAATATTTTATATTTTTTATTTTTTCCATTAATATATAGATTATTTTTTCAAAATATTTTTTATTAAACGTAGTTTGTGAAACTATACAAATATCAGAATTAAAATTTTTTATTTTTTTTAGAAAGATATCATCGATTTCGTGCTCGTGTTCAATAATTTCTGCACTATTTTCGCACCATCCGTTTATTCCCTTTACTTCAGAGTGTTTTTTATTGCCAATTATTATTATTTTTCTCATATTTTTAAATTCTTTTGAAACAATTTTATGAATTTTTTTAACATACGGGCAGGTTGCGTCTACAATCGTTGCACCAATATTTATTATTTTATTATATTCAAGTTTTGATATTCCATGAGCCCTTATAATCAAAACATCATTTTTTGTTATTTTATCTATTTTGTTTACACACTGAATACCTTTTTTTTGTAAATTAAAAATTACATCATCATTATGAACAATTGGGCCATACATAAAAATTTTTTTATTTTCATTATTTGCACAAGTATCGAGTGCGATTTTAATTGCTTGTTTGACGCCGTAGCAAAATTCTGTAGATTTAATGCTCTTGACAGTCGTAATTTCAAGCCCCCTCATAATTTTTATTCGAAATGCCCGAGAGCTCTGAAATGTTTTCCATAATCAAATTTGTAACCTCTCTAAGTATTTCTTTATTAATTTTTTTATTGAAATATTTAGATAAATCAATTTCTTTACCTATATTGACTGTGATCCTTTTAAAAGGTTTATAATTTCCTTTTATACCGATTGGTACGACATTTGTTTTAGACTTCAATGCAATTAACGCACACCCCATTTTTCCTTCATCAAGAAATTGTTCTTTAACTCTTCTGCCTTCTGGAAACATCGTTAAAACATTTTCATTGTTTAAGACACTAATTGCTTTTTTAAAGGTTTCTATGCCTGCACCTGTTCTTCTAACTGGAAAACTGTAGAGGAGCCTAAAAAATTTATTTGAAAATTTGTTTTTAAACATTTCTTCTTTTGCCATAAAATGAAGTGTTCTTGGTGAAAAAGAAGCTAATACAACAACGTCAATGTTACTTTTATGATTTGCGCAAATTATACATTTACCCTTTTTTGGTATATTTTTTTTTCCGTTTATTTTTGGAAAGTGTAAAGTTATGCAAAATAAACGAAAGAAAAATACAACTATCCTATAAAGTAAATAATTTTCTTCCATTTTGAACCTTTCTAAAAAAACCTCGGTTTTTGATTAATTCACAATTAAAACTAAAAAATTTAAAAATTGAAGGCTTATATTTTTTATTTTTATTTTTTATTATTTATTAGTTCTGATAGTTTATCTCTCACAATTTTTAAAATAGTGTCAACAGATTTTTCCAATGTATTTCCCGTCGTATCGATAATAAGTGCGTCTGTTGCAGGTTTTAAAGGTGACAAACTTCTTTTTGAATCATTTGTATCACGCTCTTTCATACTTTTTCTGACATATTCGAAATTAGTTTTAATTTCTTTTTTTTCAAGTTCTTCATATCTTCTTTTGGCACGTTCATCAAGACTTGCAGTTAAAAATATTTTTAAATCAGCATTTTTAAACACTTTTGTTCCGATGTCTCTTCCATCCATTATCACATTTTTGTCTTCGGCTATTTTTCTTTGCATATGAGTAAGTTTTTTTCTAACAAAAGGAAATTTAGAAATATAGGACGACAGAGAAGAAATTTTAGGACTTCTTAACTCATCAGTTACGTCTTCGCAATTTAAATAAATAAATTGTTTTCCTTCTAGAAATTTGATATCAATATTAATACTGTCTAATAAAAATCGAATCTCTTTTTCATTTTTAAGATTAACGTTGAACCTTGAAATAGCGTATGCAATGACTCTATAAGTGGCACCTGTGTCAATATGTGTGAAACCAATTTTGTGTGCTACAATTTCAGATATTGTGCTTTTTCCAGCTCCAGAGGGGCCGTCGATTGCAATTTTAGTTCCTACCAATTTATTCAGCACTCCAAAATTAGTTTTTGTAAATAAAAAATTAAGTATCGATATTTTCCAAAACCATTTGATTATTTCTTTTTTCAAAACCGATAGTAGTTTCCCATCCATGTCCAGGGTATACTTTTACGTCATTTTCCAAAACAAATAATTTATTTTTAATAGATTCGATTTCTTGTTTAAAATTTCCAGTTGGAATATCAGTTCTACCAATAGAATTGTAAAAGAGAGTATCTCCACTTATTAAAGTTTTTTCATTCTTAAAAAGAAAGCAACAACTATCATCAGAGTGACCGGGAGTATGAAATGATTTAACTTTTATACCATCCAGTTCAATAGTATCACCGTCATTTAAAATTTTGTCAGCTTTGATCATATGTTTTTTTATTTCTAAGTCGTTCATATTAATTTCACAAAGTTTTATACAGTGTTTAAAACATTTTTTAAATGTCGCTTCACTTTCTGGTCTTAGAAAGACGACAGGATTCAATCTATTTTTCAGCGTGTTTAAAGCTAAAATATGATCAAAATGTGTGTGAGTTAAAGCTATAATTTTCAAATTGTAGTTATGATGATTTAAAAAACTATGAATTTCGTCTGCAGAATCAGCGGGGTCAAACAAAATAGCGTTTTTTGTTTTCTCACTGGCAACAATGTAACAATTAGTTCTGAGGGGTCCCAAAACTAACTTGTGTAATTTCAATTTGCACCTTCCTTCTAATTTATTAAGTTATAATAAATTGAAATATTAAAAATCATTATAGATATTTATTCTTATAAAAATAATTTAACAAATTTTCAATGATATAATCATCAAATCATTTAAGTATACGTATAATTTTCAAATTTGAAAATACTTGAGTGATAGTAAATTTTTATAGAAATATAAAAAATTACTTTAAATATTTAAAAATTTATGAGCAATTATATTTTAATTATTTAATTTTTGTTCAAGTTTGCGCAGAAGTTGTGTAACAGAAAATGTCATAACAAAATAAATTATGCTAACAATAAAAAAAGTTTGAAAAAAATGAAAATTTTGTCCTGCAATGGTTTTGGCTTCAAAAAATAATTCAGAGACAGATATAATATTTAAAACTGAAGTATCTTTTAAGTTTATCACGAATTCATTCCCAATTAAAGGAAGAGAGTTTCTTATAACCTGAGGCAGAATTATTTTTTTCATGCTGCGGAAATGAGGTATACCAATTGCTTTTGCAGCCTCAAATTGACCATTGTCAATCGCTTTCATTGCACCTCTAAAAATTTCTGTCATATAGCTTCCTGTATTTATTGATACTACTATAAGAGCCGCAATCATTTTGTTCATATCAAATCCGAAAATTTGTGCAGTGCCATAATAAAAAACAACCAACTGTATAATCATTGGAGTACCACGAAAGATTTCAACATAAGTTGATGTAGTCCACAAAAAAATTTTAAAAATTAGTTGGGCGAATGTGTTTTCTGGTTGCTCTGCCGTTCTAATAATTTCAATCGAAATCCCGATAAACGCTCCAACAATAGTGCTCACTAAAGAAATAAACAAAGTTGTACATGCTCCTCTTAAGAGTTGCAAACCATTTTCTTTTAAAATTTGTAAAAACCAATTTTTGTTAATTTTTTTGACCGGTTGATTTTTCATTGCTTCGTACATAAAAATTTTTTTTTCATCTTCACTTATTTCTGAAAGCGTTTTATTTATCTCTGATAAAATAGGATCATTTTTTCTCAAACCAATTGCAATTGTGCTTTCTTCATCATTTTTTATTTCAAAACCTTCTTCTTTAACAAATTCTACCATTTTAAAATTTTTATTTAAAATTTCTGCAGTTGTTGCTTCCGGTTTTTCAGTGACATAGCCATCTATTATTCCAGATTCAAGCGCCACGCGCATTGATGGAAAATTTTCCATAGCTTTTTGTTTGTAAACATTTGGTATTTGGTCGATAATTTTATAATGCAATGTGTTCAATTGCGCTGTGATTTTAGAGTTACAAAATTCATGAAGATTTTTTGCGTTTTCATATTTGCTTCCTTTTTTGACTAAAATAACCAAATCTGAAACATAGTAATTATCTGAAAAATCTATAATTTCTTTTCGTGATTGTGTTGGAGACATTCCAGCAACTATTGCGTCAATTTTTTTAGAGATAAGTGCAGGTATTAAACCGTCCCATTCGGTTTTTACTATTATTAGTTTCTTATTAAGTTTTGCAGCAATAGAATTGGAAATCATTACGTCATATCCACCAGCAAATTGGTTACTATCTTGAATTTTAGCCGATTCTTTTGAATTTAAATTTTGAGTCCAATTAAATGGCGGATAGTTTGCTTCCATGCCAACACGAAATTCTTCATTATTTTCTTTGGAATTAGATAATTTACAATAAAAAAATATATTTAAAAATACAACAAAAAACGTTATAGCGAAAAATATGTTAGTTATGTTTGTTTTTGTTTTCATGCATACCCTTCCAATTTTTCTTTTGTGCGCAAAACGTTTGATGTTGATTTAAAACAAATTCATATTATTATTTTTTTGTTTTCAAGGTTTATTATAACATTCGAAACAACAAAGATTATAAACAATAAATATGTTTTGTTAAATACTATTTTTTGAAGTTTGAGTTCATCTTTTATAATACGCATCGAAAATAATGTGTTTTTTGTTTAGTTAAAAAATAATTCTTGAATGAACCTTTTTTATAAGTTTAAATTATTTGAAGAATTAAACTACAAAAAATTTTATTTAGAAAAAGTCAATTTATTGCTCGAGGTTATTTAATTTTTAAAAAAAATTTGATCTTATACATTTTAAGAAGGCGCATGAAGTAATTTTATTAATCGTTTTTCTTTAAATTTGTTTCTTTTATGTCAATTATTTTGCAATTTACAACACAATATTTAGTTCTAAAGTAAAGATCTCTTCCAATTCCAATTTTTTTGTTTCCTTTAATCTTATAACAATTTTCATCTGCTTTACAATTTGATTTTATAGTTAATATAGCATCATAAAGTTTTGGATTTTCCAATTGTACGATTGTACCATCATCAAATTTTTCATTTAAAAGAGATAAATTTTCTTTTATATTTAATATCTCACCTATTTTTTCATTTGTTTCATAATCATAAATAATTTTAGAATTTTTTAGTGCTTCCAGTTTGCATTTTTTAATCTCATTAAGCTTTATTTTAAATTCTATGTTTACTTCTTTAGAAATTGGTTTTCCAAGTTTAAAATTGAGCCTTGCACATATGCCAAAATAAATTATGATTGAAATAAATATTGCGAGAATGTCTATTAAACTTATTTTTCCAAAAATTTTTCCCTCTTTATCAATAAACATATTCTTTTTCGTGCTCCTTTTTGCATTCAATTTCCATAACCCATGCTTCATACGAATACCCAAGACCTTCAATAGGGACCTTTTCACCGATTAATATTTTGTTATTACCAATAATTATTGCATCATCACTTTCAATTCCTTTTGTTTCTAAAGTTATGATAACATCTAATTTGTTTGGAAATTTTGTTACAACATATTTTTTTTCTGTTTTATTTAATACGGTATCTTCATAATCAACAATTTCTACATTTTTTATAGTTGCCTTATCTTTTTCGTTTGAACTTGTTTTGATAATATCATTAATTTTTAAGGGCATAAAAATTTCTGAATCTTGGTTTTGCAATTTTAATTTATAATTTATTATCACTGGTTGGGGGTTTATTTTCTTTTTATCAACCTTAACCTTTAAAAATCCAAGATACATAATACACTGAATTATTACAATAATAATTAAAACATCAATTAAATTAAATTTAATTTTTTTCATAATTGCTCCTATAATTTTTTAAAAGTGTAGTAAATTTTTAAAATTTTAAAAATTGTTCGAATTGTTTAAGATAAAAATAATTTTATGTTTTTGAATTATTTTTATTAATTAGCTGAAATATTGAAAATTTCTTCATAAATCTTTTCTATTTTTTCAGTCATTGTTTTTGCTGTAAATTTTTTTTTGAAAATTTCAATGCAAGATTTAGAGAATTTTAAATAAGTTTCGTCATCATTTAAAATCTTAATTAAGCATTCAGCCATTTTTTTAGGTTTTTTAATTGGAACTACAAATCCATTTACTTCATTTTTAATGATTTTAGAATTGCCGCCAGCATCAGTTACAACACATGGTTTGCCAATACTTAAACCTTCAAGAAGCGAAAGACTTGTGGCTTCACCTTCGATTGAACAATTAACTTGAACATCAATTATGTTCATAATTTCTGTTACATTATCTAAAAATCCTGTCATTATTACTAAATCTTCGAGGCATAATTTTTTAATTTTTTCCTTTAATGGTTTTTCCATTTTCCCGGAACCTGCAATTATAAAAATTATATTTTTAATTCCTAAATTTTTTATTGTTTTTATAGTTTCTAAAAAAAGCATATGTCCTTTTGATTGAGACAAACGAGCGATAATTCCAACAATTTTTTTATTTGGTTTTATCTTGTATTTTTCTTTTATTGCTTTTATTTCCAAAGGAGATAATTTTTTAAGTTCTGAAACTCCGTTTAAAATTACACATATTTTTTTTTCATCTATTCCTAATTTAATCAAATTAGATTTTGCATCTTCAGCAACTGCGATTATTTTTTCGCACGTTTTAGTGTTTAAAGAGTTATTTATTTTTCTAAAGATTTTTTTAGTAAATATTTTTTTAGGTTCATAAACGCAATGTTTTGTGTAAATACTTTTTATGTTTAAAAATATAGCTGCAAGTCTTGAAGACAAAACAGAGCTTGTATGAACGATATCAGGATTTATTTTTTTCATCAATCTAAGAGAATTTACGATTCCCGAAAAACTAAAAGATTTATCGCGAATTCCTTTAATTTGGTAAAGATCAACATTGTTAAATTTTTCAATATATTTTTTTAATTCGCTACCTTCGGGAATTGCAACCGATATTTTAAAACGTTCTTTATTATAATATTTTAAAAATTCAACAAGCCACTTCCCAGCTCCTCCTACATTTGAATCCGACAAAACATGTAGAATTTTTATCATTCAAACTCACCTCCGTTTAATGTTTTATTTTCAATTATTGAACAATTTGCTAACCCAATTGCAATAATAATCCAAAACATTGTAGAAACTTTATGATTATAAAAAGCGTCATCAAAAAGCCCGTTTAAACAAAATGCCAAAACAGATTCACCGATTGCGAGATTAATTAAGAAATGTTGTGATTTTATACAACTTTGTTTAGAAGAAATAATTATTTTTCTAAAGAAAAACAGCAGTAAAATAATAAAAATTATTAGATTTACAATTCCAGATTCTACAAAAATTTGAAGAAAAGTATTATGAGAGTGTGGCGCTGTTATTCCATTATATTGATAGTTTGAATAGACAAAATTGAAATTTTTTTCACTTGGGCCAATTCCAAAAAGCCAAAAATTTTTTAACATTTTAAAAGTTCCAAACCATATGTAAACTCTGTACAAAGTTGAAGTATCAGAAATATTACCAATGCTTAGAAATCGTTCAAAAATAAAATTTGGTATAAATAAAGTTGATATTATAAACAAAACAGTTAAAATTATTAAAATTCTTTTATCTAAAATTAAAACGCAGATTAAAAAAGAAATTAAAAGGCCAACCCAACTTCCTCTTGAAAAAGTTAAAATTAAAGCAAAAAAAATCAATACAGCTGATGAAATATAGAAAAGTTTCATTAATTTATTTTTTTCTATGAAGAACATACAAATTGGAATAAAGAAAACGAGATTTAAATATTCGCCAAGAACGTTTGGATTGCTAAGAGTTGAATAAACTCTTACACTAATATTTTTAAACATTTCTTTATCAAGCCATGAATTAGAGTTTTCAATTTTTAAAAAGTATTGTAATATTCCATACAACGAAACTAATAAAGCCGAAAAAGTGATTGTTTTCAAAACGTTTAAGAGCAAATTTTTGTTTTTTATTAAATTAGCTAAGATAAAATATGATGAGATTAATATAATGCGCATACCTAAAATTTTTATGCTGTTTAGTTTAAAAAATGATGTAACAGAAGAAATAAGGGTTAAAAATAAAAAAACAATTATCAAAAATTCTGTTTCTTTGAAATTTATTTTAATATTTTCATTTGAAATTTTTAGGCAGAATGAAACTGCGCATATAGCACAAATGAATAAAATTATTTTTGTCGGAAGA
This sequence comes from Clostridiales bacterium, assembly GCA_031267755.1. Taxonomy (GTDB): domain Bacteria; phylum Bacillota; class Clostridia; order Monoglobales; family JAIRYP01; genus JAIRYP01. The sequence goes on from JAIRYP010000004.1 coordinate 23,694, forward strand.
ATGGGAGTAGAAAAGACTATTACAAAAATTCCGAAGTAAGTATTATAAAAAATAAGCGCTGAAATAATTATTCCTATAACAATGGCTAAACCCATAGTAAAAGAAAATTGTGCTCCAAAAAATCCACCCACACAACCGATAATAACAGAATTTAACAAATAAATTAGATTTGATTTTTTGTTTTTTTGTTCGAGATTATAATCTATTTTATGATCTATAAATTTTTCCATTAAATTAAAAATGAAGGAATTTTTGCAGTATTTTAAAAAATTTATATCAAAAATTAAAAAAGGAATTAAAAAAATAATTATTAGAAATAAAGTCAACAACGAAATATTATATGAATTTTTAGCAAAAATTTTAGAAAAAACATAAAAAGACATAAAAAAAGAAATAAACAAACTGCTTATAAATTTTGAATTTATAGATAAAAAATAATGTGATATTGATTCTGTTTGTTTTTTAATAAAATTTAATATTAATGAATTATTAATTTTTTTTTTAAAATTTTCAGATAGTTTTGAGGTTAATTTTGAATTAAAAATTTTTATTAATAGAGTTTCATCTAGAAAATTTTTTTTTGTAATATTTGAATTTAAAGTGTGTACAAAAAAGCTATTTTTAAAATTTTTATTTAAGCAAATATGTAATTTTTGAAATATTTTATATGTATAACTAAGTTTGAAAAATTTTAAATAATTCTCTTTAACATTTTCTCTAATCATTGATTTTTCTCCTAAAATATCTTTTAATTTCTATAAATTCTTCTATTTTAAAAATTTCACTCAGCCCCAAATAAATTATAAGACCAAAAGTTGATGATAAAATAATTTTAAGCGAAATGAAATTTTTTGAACATATTTTTTCAATCGCAAAATAAAAAAAATTATAGATTAAAAATGTGATTAAATTGCAAAGAAATATCTTAGTTAAATTTAAAATTAATTTTTGTAAATTAAAAAATTTTATATTTTTGTGAAATGAAAAAATTAAATATATAGCAGAAACAACTATTGATAAAGCGGTTGAAAGAGATATTCCAATGATTTTAAGCTTCAAAAAAATTACAAAAAAAAGCATTAAAATAAAATTTGTAATTATTCCCAAAATAGAAGAGATCATAGGAATTATTCCATTTTTAACAGCGTAGAAACTTTTATTTAAAATTTCACATACTGCACTAGCAATCATGCCAAAATTTAGGTAAAAGAGAGATATAGCGGTAATTTTTGATGAATATTCGTCAAAATTCCCCCTCGCATAAACTATTTTTATAATTTGATGTGGAAATGATAAAAAAATAGATGATATAAATGAAATTATATATAAAATAAAACTTATGAATTTGCTTACAATTTTTGAAAATTTTTCTTGTTCTTTTTTAAAATTTAATTTTGAAATCTTAGGAAACATGAAATTTGAAACTGAATATGAAAATATTCCAACTATGATTAAAAAAATATTATTAGATAAATCAAATGAAGATACGGTTCCTTCGCCCATTTTTGAAGCAAATCTCATATTAATCATATAACATAATGGTTGAATCCACGAACTTATTAAGACATAATAAGACATTTTAAATGATTCGATTATTGCTGAATTTTTGAGATCAAAAAAAAATTTATATTTAAAACACGTTTTTTGAATTGATGGAATTTGTATAATAAACTGAAGATTCCATCCGATTAACATTGATAATGCAACACCAATTAAACCATATTTTTTTTTGAATAAAATTAAATAAGTTATTATAAATAAATTTGATATTAGGCTCATAATTGATGAAATTGTAAAATTTCCAAAAGATTGTAGTATTGCCGCAAGCACGAATGAAATTGATGTAAAAATTACCGATGGAAATAAAATTGAGAGAATTTTTGTTGTATATATTTTTTTTTCTAAATTAAAATTTGGCACTATTAAATTAATTATTTGTTTTGAAAAAATGATACCTAATATCGATAAAATAATTGTAAAAATCATTATTATTGTTATAAAATTATTTGCAAATTTGAAGGCAGCATCTTTATTTTTTTGTCCAATATACTTATTAAATATTGGTATAAAAACAGTAAATATAGTTGATCCAAGCGTCATATCGAAAAATAAAAATGGAATTTTGGATGCTGCAATTATAATATCACTTTCTGAACTTATTCCATATAACGAAGCAATTAAGGAGCTTCTAACAAGCCCTGATATTTTAGAAAAAAACATTAAGACCATCATAAAAAAAATCGTCTCATATGTTTTATTTGGATTATTTTTGGGCATTTTAACTCTCCAAAAAACATTAATGAAATATAAAATTAATTTAATCTTAACGCCAATGACTTAAAATTTTTTAAATAAATTAAATTTGATTTTGTTCTATTGGTTCATATAAAACTGAAACGTCTTTTTTTTGTTCTTTAAAACCTATAACTTTCACCTTAACATTTTTTTTACCTATTTTAATTTCTATTGTATCGTTAATTTTAACTTCATAGGAAGCTTTAGAAACTTTTCCGTTAACACTAATTTTCCCTGCATCACAAGCTTCATTTGCAATCGTTCTTCTTTTTATAAGTCTTGAAATTTTTAAATATTTGTCAAGTCTCATACTTTCCTCTCTTAAATATTGTTTTAGATGAAATTAATTTTGCCAATTTATAATTTCTTCGTTCATATCACTAAGTATTTTATTTATAATAGAAAAATGTTTACATCCAAAAAAGCCGTTGTTGGCAGACAATGGGCTCGGATGCGCTGCTTCTAATATTTTATGTATTGGGTTGGTTATTAAACGTTTTTTAGTTAATGCATTTTTCCCCCACAGAACAAATATTACAGGCCGTGTTTTTTCATTCAGCAATGAAATAATTTTATCAGTAAAAATTTCCCAACCAATTCCTTTATGGCTATTTGCGTTTTTGTGCCTTACGGTTAAGACGGTGTTAAGCAACAATACCCCTTGACATGCCCAGGCTGTAAGATCACCATGCTGTCTTAATTTAATACCAGTATTTTTTTCTAATTCTACAAAAATATTTTTAAGAGACGGGGGAAGTAAGGCGCCTTTTACGACTGAAAAACATAAGCCATGAGCTTGATTTTTGTCATGATACGGATCTTGACCAAGTATCACAACTTTAACTTTTTTGTAGGATGTAAATTTTAACGCATTGAATATTTCATTTGGTTTTGGATGAATTTTAAAATTTTTGTATTCATAAACTAAAGTTTTTCTAAGGTTTTTATAATAATCTTTTTTAAATTCATTTTTGAGTTTTTCGCCCCAATCATTACCTAAATCAATCATAAATAAAAACCCTTCCTTTAGAAAGACTTTTTTGAACGTCTATGATTCTTTGATTTTTGCTTCCTCTGAATTTAAGAGTTAAATCCCTAAGAGTCTCATCGTATTTTCCATCGATAAGCAAATTACAATTTTTTAAAATTTTTATAACATTGTTTCCCATATTGATTAATTCTTCAAATGTATATCCAGAGTAAATGGTTATGTGATATTTCATTTTTTTTAGTATTTTTGAGATTTCAAGAATTTCATTCGCCTGGCAAAACGGTTCTCCGCCCGAAAAAGTAATACCTTCGACAAGTTTATTTTTTGTAATAATTTCAATTATTTCTGAAATTTCCAAATAATAACCACCATAAAAACCGTGGGTTTGAGAATTATGACATCCTTTACATTTGTGAGGACAACCTTGAACGAAAATTACCGTTCTAATTCCTGGGCCATCAACTATGGATTCGTTAATTATTTGAGAGATTCTTAATTTGGACACTAAAAGACACACCAACTAGTTATTTTTTATATAAAAATCCATAATTTCTTCCAAAATTTCGTCTCTTTCAAGTTTTTGAATAATATTTCTTGCATCATTATGCGCTGTAATATATGAAGGATCTCCAGACATTATATAGCCAATGATTTGTTTAATTGGCTTATAACCCTTTTCCTTGAGAGAATTATACACATGTTTTATAATTTCTTTAGGATGATTAATAGAGCGATTTATAACGGTATCAAAATTCATAGTTTCGTTCAAAACATTTCAGCCCCCTTTATAATTAAATTTTTATTTTTTTAAATTTTCTTAAAAATTATCTGAAACATGCATTAAATTCTTTAAACAGTTCTTTTGTCATTTTTTCGAAAAAAATATTAATTTCAAATTCTGTTAAAGTTCTTTCGCTTGATCTAAAAATTATCGAGTATGTGACACTTTTTGTATTAGGCGTCACTTGATTTCCAAAGTATATGTCAATTAATTTAATTTTCTCAATAGTATCATTTTCTAACTTTTTTTTTGTAAAAAAATTTTCAATCTCAGAAATATCTATCTCATTTTTCACAAAAAAGGAAATATCTCTTACAATAGAAGGAAATTTTGAAACCGGAGAATATTTTCTATTTGAGTTGAAATTTTTTAGAATTTCTTCAAAACTGAGTTCACAAAGATATATTTCATAAGTGGCGCTAAAATTTTTTATTTTGTGAGGGTGATATTGTCCAATAAACCCAGCACAAACACCATTTATTAAAACGGATGCTGCTTTTCCAGAATGAAGCAGTTTGTTGTCTTTCAATTTTTCAAATGAATAATTAAAAATTCCTAAATTTTCAAAAAGCTCTTGAATTGTTCCCTTTAAATCATAAAAATCACAATTTTTACACATGCCAATAGATAAAAAAAGATTTTGAACGGGGAGTTTTGGTAAAATATTTTTTTTGTTCATGTTAACTTTATATTCGTTTTGATCTTGCGCTGTTTCGTTTAATCGATATATGTTTCCCATTTCGAACAATCTAACTTCGTCGTTATTACAATTTATATTTTTTAAAATAACGTTAATCATAGAATCGATCAAACTTGTTCTCATAGATTTACTTTCGTCGCCTGTTGGGTTTGAAATCTCCACTGCTTTACTTGAAACGAATGTATTTAATTTATTATTGGAAAAGGAAGAAGTAATTATTTCAAAATAGCCTTGATGAACCAAAATATTTTTAATCTTGTCTTCAATTTCATGTTTTATAGTTTTTCCGTACATGTTAATTTCGCTGTTTATAGGAGTGGAAGGTATTTTTTCATAACCATAAATTCTTGAAATTTCTTCAGCAACATCAAAAAAGTTTTCAATATCGTTTCTAAACCACGGGACTGTAATTTTATCGTTTTCAACTTTAAAACCAAGTTTAGACAAAATATCTATCATGTCTTTTTTTTGTATGTTGCTTCCCAAAATTTTATTTATTTGATCGGCTTCGAGATTGATAATTTTTTCTTTGAAGACAGAATCAATTTTTTTAGTAATTGTACCTTCAAGTACGTTTCCACATCCAATATTTGAAATTAATTGGCATGCACGGTTAATTGCAAAAAATACGTTTTCTTGAAGAATATTTTTCTCAAAAAACGATGAAGCATTAGTTTTAATTCCAAGTTTTTTTGAAGTATTTTTAATTTTTTCTGCACTAAAATTTGCTGCTTCTAATAAGATGGTTTTTGTGCTATTAGTTACAATTGTATTAAAACCACCCATAATTCCAGCAAGTCCTATAGCTTTTTTGTCATCACTGATCACAATCATAGTTTCGTCAAGCTTTCTTTCTACTTTGTCTAAAGTTTTTAAAATTTCACCTTTATTTGCTAACCTTACAATAATTTTTTTGTTAGAAATATTATTTAAATCATATGCATGCATTGGTTGTCCATACTCGAGCATAACATAATTAGTGATGTCTACAACGTTATTTATTGGTTTAATTCCAAAACATTTTAAACGATTTTGAAGCCATTCTGGAGATTCTTTTATACTAACATTTTTAATAACTTTGGCAGAAAATATAGAACATAGATCAAAATTTGTAATTTCAACAGAAATTTCATTTTCTATTTCTCCTGAAATTTGAACAAATTCCAAATCAGGAATTTTAAATTTCCTATCAAAAACTGCAGCAAATTCTCTTGAAATGCCAAAAACACTTAAACAATCCGGTCGATTACTAGTTAATTCAATTTCTAAAACGTATTCATTTGTTTCTTTATTTTTTTCTATTTTTTCAACCTTGGTTCCGCTCATAGTTAAAGCTTTAGAAATTTTCTCGTTTGTTATATTTTCAAGATCAACATAGTCGTTAATGCACGCAAGCGGAAATTTCATAATTTCTCCTTATATTTTTGTGTTCTTTAATCCTTTGTTTTTAAATTCTATTACGCGAAACATTTTTATTTTTTTTGAAATTATAGAACTCAAAACACAGAGTAAAAAATCGCTAGGCAAAAAAATCATAGACCAGTTTATTAAAAAATAAATTAATTTTTTTTGTATGTCAAGATAATAATTCATGATTAAATAACCATATAAAACTCCGAAAAAATGAACTATCGTTAAGTTTATAAAACTTGCAATAATCATAACAGTCAAAGACTCAGTTTTAAATTTTTCGATTATTGTGCCGCAAACATATGAACCAAAAATAAAACCTAATATGTATCCGAAAGTTGGTTTAAAAATATAACCAAATCCTCCGCCACAACTGAAAATCGGAAAACCCATTAAGCCGACCAAAACATAAGTTATGATTGATAAACTTGCAAGTCTTCCACCTAAAATCAAAGCTGCAGCATTTGATATTGGAAATTGTAAAGTAAAAGGTACCATCCATGGAGTATTTATTTTAATAAATGAGCCAGCTGCAACAAGTGATGCAAACAAACTGCATAGCGCAATTTCTTTAACAAGTCTTTTTTGTTCTATAAACAACTCTCCTTTTCTCCTTATGTATTTTAAATAAGCATTTATATTATTTACATTCTACTTTTAACAGTATTGTCTTTTTTTGACTTAGTGATTGTAGGATGCATAATTGTTGTTGGCAAATTTGAATCATCTTTGTCATATGTCAATTGTGTGCTAGAAACAGTTTCTTTTAAAGGACTATAATGAAACTGCTCTCCAAATCTTCGTGATAGTTTCATCACATTCTTGGGCGAAGTTTCAGTTACCTTATCATCATTAACTTCAAACCATTTTCCATTAAGTTTAAGACACGTATAACTGTGTCCTCCCACTAGCCCCTTAACATTTTTGCCATAAGTTCTTATACGGACACCCGAACTATTGTATTTTGATATACTTCCATCAGGATGTCTCACAAACTTGCATTTTTCTTGGAATTCTTTATATGCTTTTGGATATTCTTCGCTAAGTTCTTTTGTTAAAAGTTCTCTTGTTTTTTCGCTATCCCCACTTTTATTGGGCGGTGAAAAAAGATAAAAAACTCCATTTCTACGTTTTTCAATATAACCTCCATCCTCTAAACAAAATCTATTATTTATATAAGTGACATTTATTGTAACCTGAGTCAATTCATGAGGTTTACCTTCAATTTCAAAAAATCTAGGCACTTCTCTTTCTTGCGTTTTCCACGGCATTCTCCCTAACCATTCTTCATCGTTGGTTTCATTTTCTGTTTTTTTTCCGCTAACAGCAGAAAAACCATATCCAAAATGAAGTCTTTCTTTTAAATCAAAAGTTTTTTTCACGATTTCTTCAGATACAGGAGAAATTGAATCTATTTCTACAGGATTTTTATAAGCTGTCTGGCTTTCTTTAATAATTTTATTAACAAAAAGATTATAAGTAATAAGAAAATTTCCACCGCTTATTTTTTTAATTCCAACTAAGTTTAAAACTTTCCTCGCAATTTTCTTCATTTTTGATATTCCAAATTCTTCTTTATTTTCTACACTCGTAAAAATTTTTTTCATTTCATGACAAAGAGGTTGTTCTTCTTCACTCCATTCTCCATATAACACCGGATGGTACATATTGCTGTTTATAATAGCATGAAAAACTGCATTTAAAAAACACGTACCTTCGCTGTTTGCAAACCTAGCTATGAGTTCTTTATTAAATTCTTTTGACAATAAATTTTTTTTATCTTCTTTTTCTGCTAAATCTTCACGCAATTTATAACTTTTCATTTTTTCACTATTTTTATTTTTATCGAATCGATTATAAATTCCAAAACTGAGAATTAATAAAAGGAAATTAATAATCATTGAAGAAAAATATAAAAAAATATTAGAACGTGCACCGGTCTTTGACACACTTAACACCACGCATTTTAAGTAAAATAAATGTACAATAAATTTCACTATAACAGCAACTATTGTATATTATTTTATATAAAATTTTCAATCATGTTGTGAGTGTTAAAGGCAAAATTTTGTTTAAAAAATATAAATTTAAGATATATTTTTAAGTTGCAATCTTAGTTTATCGGCAATCATAGCTATAAATTCAGAATTTGTAGGTTTCCCTTTAGTATTTGCAACAGTATAACCAAAAAAAGAATTTAAAATATTGATATCGCCCCTACTCCAGGCAACCTCTATTGCGTGCCTTATGGCGCGTTCTACACGACTTGGTGTTGTATCGTATTCTTTTGCGACCATTGGATACAGTTCTTTTGTTATTGAATTTACTGCATGTAAGTTGTTTATTACCATCATTATTGAACTTCTCACATATTGATAACCTTTAATGTGTGCAGGAATTCCTATTTCATGCATTATATCGGTCACAAGCGTTTCGGTGTCAGCAATTTTTACAGATTTCATGCTCATTCCTTTGTTGCGCTCGTTTGAAGATTCATCTACTATATTTTTTATTCTGGTTACTAAACAATCAAAATTTATAGGTTTAATCATATAATATTTTGCACCGAGTTCCGTGCAAGTTTGAGCAATTTTTTCGTGCGACATTGATGTGATTATTATAAATGTAACATTGAAATCAAGATCTATTCTGTTTATTCTCTCTAAAACTCCAATACCATCTAGATTTGGCATAACAACATCAAGTAGTACAACATCTGGCTTAGTAATTTGTATTAATTCGATTGTTTCAATTCCGTCTGAACTTTCTCCAACAATTTCCATATTTCCTTCTGAAGAAAGAAATTGATGCAAACTTTCTCTATAGCTTCTGTTATCATCAGCTATTAAAATTTTAATTTTTTTATTCACAAAAGTCTCCTCTATTAATTTATGTTTAAATACATTTCATAAATTAATTTAATTTTTGAACTTTGATTTATATTTTTTACAAATTTAAACATTATTTCCAAAATTTGTCAAGTTTTTTTAAAAAAATAATTAATATTTTTACCAAAAATTTATATTTTTTAATATGTTTTAATGGATTTTTTTATTTTATGAATATTTATGAGCTAAAATTAAGTTTTTAGTTTTTTTGTTTTTATTTTCAACTTATGAAATTAAATATAAAAATAAATTTGCATCAACGTTTTAGGCAATATCTTCATTTACAGGAACATAGAAAAAGCTCAATAGATTTGGTTAGTAAATCAATATAACTGTATGTTGTAAGCTTATCAAAATTGTTTTTTGAATCGATATCGAATCTAACAACAAATACGCTTGGATATACGGATATTATACTGCCCTTTTGTATGTTATTATCTTTTTTGTTTTTTTTAGAAACTAACGTTATTTTTTTTCCAATATTTTTTCTTATAGCATTTTTAATTTTTATTAAATCATTTTTATTATACAAAAAGTTTTTCCTCCTCTGGCCATTAAAGAAATTTTAACATACAATTACTTTTTTGTAAATATATAACTTACATGAGATTCTTAATATTTTTTAGTAAAATATTTTAAAAATTTTCTTAGTATTTTTACAAATTTGATATATGTGGATTATCAAGAAAGTGTAAAATATTTTTGATGTGATGTTTGTGGTAATATAAATGAGTGTTAGGGGAGATTAAGTTTGGCCGAAGAAGGAAAGTTTATTGTTGTTGAAGGAATCGATGGAAGTGGTAAAACTAATTTATGCAAAAATATTGAAAGAGAACTTTTAAGTGAGGGTATCAAAACATTTTCAACTAAAGAGCCAACTGATCTTGAGACTGGAAAAATTATAAAAAAAATTCTTTCGGCTAACGTTTTACAAAATAGATTTTCACAGTCTGCACTGTTCTTGGCTGATAGAATTGAACACTTGGAACATCCAAAATATGGAATTAAAAAGCACTTAAAAAGAGGATATGTAGTAGTATGCGATAGATATTATTATTCTTCTTTTGCATATCAAAGCCTAACAATGAGTTTGGATTGGGTTATGACTATAAATTTATCTTGTTCAAGAATAATAAAACCAGATTTATGTATTTTTTTAGATACTCCGCCAGTAATTTGTCGTGAAAGAATTTTTGAAAAAAGAAAAAAAATAGAGGTTTTTGAAAGAGATATTGAAACAATGAATGAAATTAGAGAAAATTATTTTAGAGTTTTTGACATACTTGGAAAAAATGAAAATGTTTTAATTGTTTCTAAAAAAATGACTGAAGAAAATGAAATTTTGCAGTTTGTAAAAAAGGAAATTTTAAAAATAATAGTTTAAAATTTATTGTATTTGGACGATTTTTGAGGTTTAAATGATTGTATACGCTTTAGTTGGTGAAAGCGGAACCGGGAAAAGTTATAATAGTCTGCGAGTTGCTAAGGAAAATAATATATATTATGTTATAGATGACGGAATACTTATTCACAAAAATAAAATTTTATGTGGAAAGTCTGCAAAAAAAGAGCGTACAAAAGTTGCTTCAGTAAAGTGCGCCTTATTTTTCGATAAAAAACATAGAGATGATATGAAAAAAACAATAAAAGAAAAAAAGATAAATTTTCTTCTCATACTTGGAACATCAAAGAAAATGGTTGAAAAAATTGCTGAAAATTTGGGACCTTTTAAAATTTCAAAATTTATTAGTATGGAACAAATTTCATCTTCTGAAATTATTGAATACGCAAAGAAAATGAGGCAAGAGCAAGGCAAACATATTATTCCGGTTCCTACACTTGAAGTTAGGAAGCATTTTTTAGGATATTTTTTAGATCCTATAAAACTCAGTTTTATAAGAAAAAATAAAGTGATTGTTGAGGAAAAAACGGTAATTCGTCCGAGTTTTAGTTTTTTTGGAGAATATTTTGTCTCAAATAAAGTAATTTTTGATATTTGCGTTTATGAAATTCTGAAATTTAAAGAAGTTCAAAAGATTGTTAATGTCAGAATTTTTGGTATTAAAATTAAAAAGTTAAGCTTAGTAATTGATCTTATTTTATTGTATCCTTCTGATTTAAAAGGCGTTTGCAGTAAAGTTTCTAAAATACTTAGGAAAAAAATTGAAGATTTTACATCACTCAATGTAAAGAATATAAAAGTTAATGTAAAGACAATTGTTTTTAAAAAATAATAAAAACTTACATAAGAATAGATTTTGAGGTAATAAGTTTGAATAAAAAATGTGTGTTTAATATAGATAAAAAACATTTTAATATTGAACAAATTTTTGAATGTGGACAATGTTTTAGGTGGGAAAGAAATTTATACGGAGGTTTTACAGGTGTTGTGCAAAATGAAGTTATCAATGTTTATACCGAAGGGAATAAACTTTTTATTGTTGGGTCGTTACATCAGAAAAAATGGATCAAATACTTTGATTTATTGAGGGATTATAAAAAAATAAAAGAAATTCTTGAAGTAAATTTAGTCATGAAGAAATGTATAAAAAAAGGCTATGGTATAAGAATTTTACAACAAGATTTTTGGGAGACTATTATTTCTTTTATAATTTCGGCAAACAACAATATTCCGAGAATAAAGAAAATAATATTAAAATTTTGCGAATATTTTGGAGAAGAAATTGAAACGCCTGAATGTTTTTGTGGTAAAAAATATTATTCATTTCCAAAAATTGAAACAATTGCAAATTTAGAAACAAAAGATTTAGCGCCAATTTCTGCAGGTTTTAGAGATAAATATATCATCCAAACAGCAAGAAAAATATTGAAATTGAAATATGAATTTTGTTCAATTGAAAGGGATTCAAATGAGGATATTTTTCAAAAACTTTTGAAATTGAATGGTGTTGGAGAAAAGATATCAAATTGTGTTTTACTTTTTTCATTTGCTAGATATGAAGCTTTTCCGCAAGATGTTTGGATAAATAGAATTATGGAATCAGAATTTGGCATTAGTAAAAAAGAAGTGAAAAAATTTGTAGTTCAAAAATTTGGTAATTATGCAGGAATTGCTCAGCAATATCTCTATTATTATTTTAAAAAGAATAAAGTAATAACAAAAGTGTAAAGTTTGGAGTCCATTATGATTTACAATGATGACAACGTTATTGTTTGTTTTTGTCCTGAGTGCGAAGAAATTTGCATTAAAGAAGTTTATTTTTTTAATTTTCACACTTTAAAGGGAAAAACAATCATATGTGAAAATTGTAAATCTGTTGTGGTTGAAATAGTTGTTGAGAGTATGAAAAAATATAAAATGAGATTTTTATGTTGTGAATGTGGAAACATTCACGAAACATTTTTAAATCCGTCGATTTTTTGGAGAAGTGAAATTTTTATTTATAAATGTCAAGTTACTAATGGAGTTTCTTTAATTACGGGAGAAAAAAATAATGTTTTTAAATTTGTTGAAACTTTGAAAGAAACTCAAGACATAAATACTTCAAGTATTGAAAATCTTCTTGAAGAAAGAGGTGAAAATCATGTTGTGTTTGCTGAAATTGTAAATGTAATAAGAGAAATAAACAAAAATAATAGAATTGTTTGCGAATGTGAAAATAGAGACATAATTTTAACATTGAACAAAAAAAATATTAAATTTTTGTGTGAAAAGTGTAAGAATGTGAAGATAATAAAAGTTACTAAAAAGGAACTTGTTAAATTAAAAAAAGATGGCAAAATACATGTGAAAAAAATTTATTTATAAAGGAAGCTAAAATTATAAAAGTATAATTTTGGTTACTATAAATCGAATTATAAATTTTATAAAATTCAACGTCTGTCTTTTTTTAAAGTATTACATATGTAAATATTTTGATGTGGAGGGAGTGTCATTATGGAACTAACAAAAGAATATTTTGATAATCGTTTTAATTCAATGTATGATCCTAGCACTTTTACTTTGCCATCTGAAATTGATAAACTTGATGAAGAAAAATTTTTAGAATTATTGGAAGAAAAGAAAATTTTATACGGAATAGCAAATTTTATTGTACTCGGCGATTTAGAGCTTTCGGAAGGTTTTAAAAAAAACTTAATAAACAAAATGAAATTTTTAATTCACTTGACGATAAAGAACTTGTAGATTTATTTTGCAATATTCAAATACTTGCTTTAGGAGTATATCCTGAAATTTTTAAAGAAGGAGAAGTAATTCTAAAAAAATTATTGCAGGGTTCAAATATAGAAGATGAAGAAATTTTAAAAATCTATTTAGATTATGCAAAAAATATGAAAATTTTAAACAATAAACCATATAATCAACTAAATTTGAATTAAACAGCGAAAAAATTTTGTATAAAACTTCGGGATCAATTAATGCCTAATTTTTTGATATTTAGGTTTATTGTGAAGATTTGGAATAAAGTTTGTGATTTTTTTAATTTTAAAACCCATAGGAACCAATCGGTGAAAGTTTTTAAACGTTTGTATATAAAATTTGAGGACATTGTGGAAAAAATAAAATTTAGAGGACAATTATTATCGCCAGTTAGTTTTAGTTTTCCAAACGAGGTTAAATCTCCTAATGATCTGACAAAATAATGTATAAATAATTTTTAAACTTATCTCTGGATTTTTATAAACGTTGAATGGGTTAAGAATTTTTATATTTAAAATTTTTTTTCAAGAAAAATGCCATGAAACAGTTTTGTATGTTATTATTAAGAGCTTGTTTTTGGCTTTTTGTCGTTATTTTTCGTTTATCTTCTTTTTAAAATTTTTTTTATTTATTGTTTAATAATATGATTATTGTTTAACATTTGGCGATTTTTGTTTTTTTAAAACCCAAATTATTAGTGGATTATTCTTATAACTAATATGTTTTATATTTGTAATTTTAAAATTTACCGGCTTTAAGTGTTAAATGAATAATAAATTTAATCGAGTAATAAAAATTATAAAAACGTACAGATTATAAGATGCTGTTATTTTGATTGGAGTTGATGAGATGTGTTAGTTACGGGAAAAGAAATTTTAAATGATGCACGCAAAAACGGTTATGCGGTTGGTGCTTTCAATGTAGTCAACATGGAAATGGCACAGGCTGTTGTTCGCGCTGCTGAATACGAAAATTCTCCTGTTATAATTCAAACTACTGAAGGTGCACTTGAATATGCAGGCGTTAGTTTGATTTCAAAAATTGTTAAAAAATTAGCAAAAGGAAGCAATGTTCCTGTTGCTTTACATTTGGATCATGGCAAAAGCCTTGAAGTTGCAATGCAATGTATAAGGAGTGGGTACACGTCGGTTATGATTGATGGTTCACATTTATCACTTAATGAAAATATTTTTTTAGCAGCAAGAGTGGCTGAAGTTGCTCATGCATGCAACGTATCAGTTGAAGCAGAACTTGGAAGACTTGGCGGAATTGAAGATAATGTAAACGTTTCTAAAGAAGACGAATTTTTTACTGATCCTGATGAAGCAATAACTTTTGTAAAAGAAACTGAAATTGATTATTTGGCAATTGCAATTGGAACTGCTCATGGAAAGTATAAAGGCATTCCAAAACTTGATTTTGATAGGCTTGAGATTATTAAGAAAAGTTTAGAAATTCCAATTGTTTTACATGGCGCATCAGGAGTTTCTGAAAAGGACATAAAAAAAGCTATAAAACTTGGAATAAACAAAATAAACATAGACACGGACTTGAGAGTTGCTTTTACTGATAAAATTAAAGAAATAATTGCCCTAAATCCAGATGAATTTGATATAAGGAAAATTTTTGCACCAGCAAGAGAGAATGTCATAGAAACTGTGAGGCATAAAATCAAATTATTTGGTTCAAGTGGAAAATATTAACAAGTAGGACTATGTGTTTATTTATGTTGCATAATCTGTGGTGCGGAATTCTCGTATTACGTTTACTTTAATTTGTCCAGGATAATCAATTTCATTTTCAATTCTTTCAGAAATTTTTCTTGCTAATATTATGCATTCATCATCATTTAAACTACATGGTTTTACTATAATTCTTACTTCTCTTCCTGCTTGTACAGCATATGCATTTTCAACGCCTTTATAAGAATTACAAATTTCTTCAATTTTTCTCAATCTTTCAATATAATTTTCAACATTTTCTCTTCTTGCGCCTGGTCGTGCCGCGGAAATCGAATCAGCTGCTTGTACTAAATATGCAACAACTGAATTTGGTGTAACATCGTCATGATGAGACAAAATTGCATTTATAATTTCTTCACTTTCTCCATATTTTTTTGCAATTTTTGCACCAATTTCAATATGTGAACCTTCAGCTTCTCCATCTACTGCTTTGCCTATATCATGGAAAAGCCCACCACGTTTTGCAGAATCTACATTTTCTCCAAGTTCTGATGCCATAAATCCTGCAATAAGTGATACTTCAATTGAATGTTTTAAAACATTTTGTCCAAAACTTGTTCTATATTTAAGTTTACCCAAAAGTTTTATTAATTCAGGATGGATACCATATACACATGTAACAAGAACAGCTTGTTCACCTTTTTGTTTTATAACTTCTTCTATTTCTTTTTTAGATTTTTTAATCATTTCTTCAATACGTGTTGGGTGTATTCTTCCATCAAGTATAAGTTTTTCAAGTGCAAGCCTTGCGATTTCTCTTCTAATTGGCTCAAAACCTGATAATACAACTGCTTCGGGAGTATCGTCAATTATTAAGTCAATTCCAGTTAATGTTTCAAAAGTTCTTATGTTTCTTCCTTCTCTGCCAATTATTCTTCCTTTTACTTCATCATTTGGAAGATGCACTACCGAAACTGTGGATTCGGTAACATAATCAAACGAACAGCGTTGTATTGCTCTTATGATGATTTCATTTGCTCTAGATTTCATTTTTTCTTTAGTTTTTTCTTCAAATTTTTTTATTAGAAGAGCAAATTCATGTTTCATTTCATCTTCTGTTTTTTTTAACAAAAAACTTTTTGCTTCGATTACGGTCATTCTAGCGTTTTTTTCAAGAATTTTTTCTTGTTCAATTTTCATTATTTCAATTTTTTTTTCAATATTTTCAATGTTTTTATGTTTTATTTGCATTTCTTCTTCTTTTTTATCCATCATTTGACTTTTTTTTTCTAAAAATTCTTCTTTTTCAAGTATTCTTTTTTCTTGTTTTTGAAGATTTATTCGTCTTTCCTTTTCCTCATTTTCGTACTCAATTCTTTTTTTATGAATTTCATCTCCCGCTTCAAAAATTTTTTCTTTTTTCAAGTTTTCAGCTTCTTTTTTTGCAGCCAAAATTATTTCTTCAGATTTTTTGTTTAATTCTTTTTTAATGTTTTTTTGCTTATTTTTTAAAAATATTTTTAATGGTAAATAAAGTAGCAATCCTGCCATAATAAATAAAGAGAATATTATCAAAGAGATTGTTTGATTATTTATATTTTGTCACCTTCCTTATTTTCAGTTTATGATAATTAAAAAGCAATAAAAATACATTATTCAAAAATTATGTATTTTATTATAATTAATGAAGTTCCTCAATTTTTTCTTTTTCTGAGTTTAATTTTGCGATTCCAACTAGTTTGGTGTTTTTAGAAAATTTCATAAGCTTCGCGCCAATTGTGTTTCTTCCTATTGTTCTTATATTTTCAGTATTCATTCTGATGATTGTTCCTTCAGAAGTTATAAGCATAATGTCATCTTTATCATTTACGATTTTAAAGCCTATTACAAAACCAGTATTTTTTGAAATTTTATATGCTCTAAGTCCTTTTCCACCTCGATTTTGAACTTTAAAATCAGAAAGTTTTACTTTTTTACCAAAACCATTTTCCGTAACAATTAAAAGTTTAGCGTTGTCTACAATATTATTCATGCTTATTGCAAAATCGTTTTCGTGAAACTTAATGCTTCTCACTCCACGTGCTTTTCGTCCCATTGATCTTACGTCTTTTTCATGAAATCTTATAATTAAACCGGTGCGAGTTCCAATTAATATTTCATCTTTTCCATTTGTAATTTTAACTTTTATAAGTTCATCATCTTCATCGAGTACGATTCCAATTTTGCCGTTTCTATTTATATTTTCAAATTCAATTAAGTTCGTTTTTTTTATAATTCCTTTTTTTGTTGCAATTATAAGAAATTTGCCTTCTTCATATTTTCTAATTGGAATTACAGTGGAAATTTTTTCGTTTTCTTCTAATTGCAATATGTTAACAATTGGCATACCTTTTGCTTGTCTTCCGGTTTCTGGAATTTGGTATGCCTTAAGTTTATAAACTTTGCCTTTGTTTGTAAAAAAGAGGATATGACAATGAGTTGTTGTAACAAACATTGTTTTAACAAAATCTTCTTCACGTGTTTGAATTCCTGTAACACCTTTTCCACCTTTAGCTTGAACTTTGTAGACATCTGTAGACATTCTTTTGATATAGTCAAATTGTGTTATGGTTATGACGTTATCAGTCTCTTCCATTAGATCTTCGATAAAAATTTCATCATCAAAAGGCTCGATTGAAGTTCTTCTTTCGTCACCAAATTTGTTTTTTATTTTTAAAAGATCTTCTTTGATATTTTCCAAAATTTTTTCTTCATTTCCAAGAGTTATTTCAATTTTTTTTATAATTCCAACAAGTTCTTCATATTCTTTTTCGATTTTTTCAGTTTCAAGATTTGCAAGTTTTCCAAGACGCATTTCAACAATTGCCTTCGTTTGTAAGTTATCCAAACCATATTTTAATTTTAAACTTTCTTCGGCGGTGATAATTGTTTTCGAAGTTTTGATTATTTTTATGATTTCATCTATTTTTTCTAGAGCAATTTTTATGCCTTCAAGCAAATGTTTACGATTTTCAGCTTTTTTTTTGTCGAAATTCAGTTTGCGAATTAAAATTTCTTTTTGAAAATTTAAATAATTAACTAAAATTTCTTTTAAATTTAAAATTTTTGGCTCGTTATCAACAAGTGCAAGCATAATCACATTAAATGAATTTTCGAGTTCGGTAAATTTATAAAGTTGATTGAGTATTACTGATGAATTTACGTCACGTTTTAATTCAACTACAATTCTTAATCCTTCTTTTCCAGATTCGTCACGCATATCAGATATGCCTTCGATTTTTTTGTCACGAATTACATCAGCCATTTTTTCAATAAGTTTTGATTTGCTCAACATGTATGGGATTTCTGTGAAAACTATTCTTTGACGTTTTTCTTTCCAATTTTCAACTGCGCTTTTTGCTCGAATTATAAGTTTTCCGCGGCCTGTGTTGTAAGCGTTTTTTATTCCTTCTAACCCCATAATCGTAGCTCCAGTTGGAAAATCTGGGGCTTTTATATATTCAATGAGTTCGTTTATTGTAATTTCGGGGTTTTCAATAAGTGCAATTATACCATCAATTAATTCTGAAATATTGTGAGGAGGTATATTTGTTGCCATTCCCACAGCAATGCCGCTTGAACCATTTGCAAGTAAGTTTGGAAATTTCGAAGGTAAAACTGAGGGTTCGGTTCTTGTGTCATCATAATTTGGTACGTAATTTACTGTATTTTTTTCTATATCAACAAGCATTTCCATGGATAATTTTGACATTCTGGCTTCTGTGTAACGGTACGCTGCAGGCGCATCACCATCAATTGATCCAAAGTTTCCATGACCATTAATCAAAGGATATCTGAGAGAAAAGTTTTGCGCCATACGAACCAAACTGTCGTATATTGCGGCATCACCATGAGGGTGATATCTTCCAAGGACGTTTCCAACAGTGGTTGCTGATTTTTTAAATGCCTTGTCAGCGTGAATACCATCTTCATTCATAGCATATAAAATTCTTCTATGAACAGGTTTAAGGCCATCTCTTACGTCAGGCAACGCTCGGCCGATTATAATTGACATTGAATAATCTATATAGGATTTTTTCATTTCTTCATTTATTTCAACAGGAATTATTTTAAGCTTACTTTCATCAAAAAATTTCATTTATTTTAATTCACCATTCTAAATATAATTTAAATATTTCAAGCTTCATTATAACAAAATTGTATTAAAGATTATAAAAAGTTATTTTAGGAAAAATATGGAAATAAATAATTATTTTTTATGAATTAAAATTTTATTAGGATATTGTTTGTTATAGAATTATTTTTGTAAATGAAAATTCTACAAAGTTTTTCAATAATAAACTTTATTGAAAAGGGGTTTGAATAAATAGATGAGAAAAAATAATTGCCGAGATAAGGCGCGCAAAAACACGCGGAATGGCCGCCGAAAACATTGAGACCTTCCGTGTTTGAAAACATAAATATAAAGCTGTAATTCAATTGAAACTGATGTTAATATTTGTGAGGACTTATTAGGGCCTGTTGTTTTAGAATCAGTTACAGCAGTGTTACAAAGTTATTCAACTAAACTATTTTCAAAAAAGAAAAATAATGCTAAGCTTAACTATATAGATAAAAAATAATTATTTTAATTTTAGGAGGAATTTTAAAGTTGAGCGCAACGGAATCAATCGTTGAAAAATATGGAATAAAAAATCTGTCTGATCTTGAAGAATTGATAGAAAATACTGAATTCGAAATAGATTCATTGGGAGAAGAAGCGGAAAATTATCCTGAAATGGAAAAATTTTTATCTAATTTATACAAATTACGTTTGAAATTGGAAAAGGAAAATGCTTCTCCTGAAGCACCACCTGAATCAACAGATGCGGAAACGTCTTCAGTTTGGGAAAATGAAACTGCCCCTCCTGAAGCATCACCTGAATCGGAAGAAATAGTTTTAGAATCACCTGCTGAATCGGCAGAATCGAAAACATTTTCTATAGAAGAAGTAAACCTCGAAACATATCCTACTTGTGAAAGTAAAATTGCCTCTTCTGAAGTACCTCCAGTAGCACCACCTGCTATAGAAAATTTTAGAACAAAAGAAGAATTTCAAACTTTAATTCGAGAATGTGCTAAACAAGAGGAACCTGTGGATTGGAGTGTTGTAGACAGTTCAGACGAGTTGAGACGTTGTAGTGTTGATACTTTAGAGACGTATCTAGCGTATTCGGAGGTTATGGATTTTAAAATTGATCGTATCCTTAAACATGAAAATGAAAATGATTTGGAATTACTTTACACATACTTTGGCAGACTTATTGAACTTATCTTTGAACAACTTAAATGTATCGAACATACCTTTGAACAACGTGAACGTATGGTATGTATATTGGGCCGATGCGAATGTATTAGAAGTACCTTTGAACAAACGAAATGTACTGAATACAAAAAATTGTTAAGAGATGAAATTGGTAGGACCAGATTTTTTAGAGATTTGAACGAGAGATGTCAAATAGTAAGAGCTACAAACAGATAAAGACGCCTGAAACAACTGGGCAAATTAAAACAAAGTAATCTTGAGAGGAAAAGAAAATTATCACTTGAACTGTTATCATCTCAAATTGTAAGGAGAGAGTACAGAGAATTTTTAAAATAAAACAGATAAAACGAATGATAAACTGTTAAGTGATTTATTTCAAGAGAGTTAAACATTTGAAATTTTTTGTTTAAAAAAACATAATGTAAGATTGTCGAGTTTTGAATATATTAAAATAAAGATGAGATTGCAATTAAAGTCGCATTGAAAAAAATATCAGAGCAGATTTTACCATTTTCGTTTTTTTAATTTTATAAAGCTTACATTATTTGCGCTGAAGCAATGTTTTGCGATATTTTATGAAAAAAGAAATTTGATAGAACAAAAGGGAATTTATAGATCAATAAATTGTAATGATGATTCTTCAGCGTTACAGTCGCATAGTTACAGCAACAACACATTTTCCAGATTTTAATTTATTTGAGATTTGGTTTTGTTTTATTATTGAGTTATCAATTTATTTTTCATTTCATAGTACTTCTATAAATTTCAGTGAATTTCATAGTATTCTTGTTTCTACGGTATGCCACAGTTTTATATTATTCGCCATTCGATAAATCTCTCAGGTTATTTGTTTTGCAGTTATTATGTTGAAATATATTATTTTATAGCAGAATGTTTACATGAATATTTAAATGCACATAAGAAATAAACTAGACATAATATATAATAATAGCAATAAAATACCAACATTTCAAGGAGGGAGAATAACATGAATAAAAATTTTATTTACCCACCAAAGCATTATGAATACGGATATTTTAATAGAAAAATTACAAGCGAATTCATTAAAGGTTTGATACTCAACAATTTATTTAGAGTGTATCATAGACCTTTTGAAAGATAAAACTATAGATTGTATGCTATAAAACTTATAATTATTAGTGGAGGCGCCACCCAGATTTGAACTGGGGATAAAGCTTTTGCAGAGCTTTGCCTTACCACTTGGCCATGGCGCCAATTATTAAGATAGCATTCCCTAAAAAATGGAGCGGAAGACGAGGATCGAACTCGCGACTCTCACCTTGGCAAGGTGATGCTCTACCACTGAGCCACTTCCGCATTGTTTCTTCAGTTTTATAATTTTAGTATACGTACAACCGCCGTAGAAGTGTAAAAAAATTAATTTTTTGTCTTTTGTAAATTTTTAAATAAATTCCTTTTAAAATATAATTATATGATTTTAATGCGAACGTTTTACAATTGTTTACATTTTTGGTGCCTTCGGGCGGAATTGAACCACCGACACGAGGATTTTCAGTCCTCTGCTCTACCGACTGAGCTACAAAGGCAACCATAAAATTGGCGACCCGAAAGGGATTTGAACCCTCGACCTCCAGCGTGACAGGCTGGCATTCTAACCATCTGAACTATCGGGCCAAATGGTAGGCACAACAGGGATCGAACCTGTGACCCTCTGCTTGTAAGGCAGATGCTCTCCCAGCTGAGCTATGCGCCCTTAAAAATATCGAACATGCTTATCTTAAAATATTAAAGTTTGCTCTCCGGAAATTTAGCCGGAGAATTTTATAATTTTTTTATTTAATCGCAAGGACAAACTTCAGATGCCTGAGGGCCTTTGTGTCCATCTACGATATAGAATTCAACGTTCGCTCCTTCTTCCAACGTTTTATAACCTTCTGCTTCAATTGCTGAAAAATGCACGAAAACATCCGAACCGGTTTCGCTTTCGATGAAACCATAACCCTTTTCAGCATTAAACCACTTTACTTTTCCCTTTTGTTTCTTTACCATTGCACAACCCCACTTTTTCGTTCAACGAACTTAAAATTTAGTGTCAATAAAAACACTACGCCGGATACTATCATAATTATTTCTTGCAGTCAACACTGTTTAAATTTTTTTTAAAAATATTTTAATTTTTGTTTTAATAATTTATAAAATATTCCTATAGAATGTATTTTCATCATTTTTCATAAAATTTTATTATAAATTTTGATTTTTTAAATAATTCTTTACTTTTTATTTTATTTATGTAATAATGAAGATTATTATTTTGAATATTTAAATTTTTTGAACTGTAGGGGTGAGTTGAATGTTGTTAAATAATAATTATAAAGTTTATATTCGTTTTTCAGCAGATGGTGCTGGTTTAAGCAGTGATTTTTTTAGCGATGAACAAAGAGGTGTAATTGATAATTTATTTAAAAATGTTATTTTAAATAATTTTTTTGAAGTTTTTTATAGAGTCAATGAAATAAAGGGAAATGGCGTTGTTTTTGCAAGACAAATTTTAGATTATTTAGAAGGTAGAAGTTCAGAAATTAAAAAAATTAAATTTACATTGGATGGCGTTGAAATATTAGGTTTTTATTGTGATTCAAAAATATTTTCTGCTGATTTTAAACTATTATATGAATTTGATCATGAAGATGAGTTTTTTAAGAAATATGGTAGTGATGAACGGGTTAAAATTGATGGTTGCGGGCGTCCTTTATATATACCCCGTAATGAAAATTTTGACGATATTATTGCTATGCAATTGTCATACGACTTCAAAGATCAAAACTTACCTATAATTCGAAATTTAATTAATGAATTGGAATTAAATTATTTAGATTTAAAGACATCACTTGAAAGTTTATACTCATACATAAAATTTTCACCAAGTAGTTGTGCTAATAATTTTAAACAAATGAAAAAAACATTAGTTGACGAAGATACTTTAAATTTTCTTCGAGGAAATAATTGTCTAGTAAGTTTTTTTTGTGAATATTTAGGTGATAGATTTAAAAGTGAATTTTTTAATGCATTGAAAAAAATTGAAAAAAACGAAGATGATGGTTTAGAAATTTTTAATACTTATAGAATTTTAATAAATGGTGAATTAAAAACTGTTTACATTTGGGGAGAAAGCTTATTTGATGCAGAATCAGGAACTAGGTTATGCGGTTTTGATTTTTCTTATAAAAAAGCATTCGATGATTATGGAAATTTTGTTGAATTAAAGGATGTACTTGGTGAAGCGTTAGATCTTTCGAATTTAAATGATGGAACTAGTGAGTGTTATCACTTAAATCGATCAATTTTTCTTCCAGTTCATAAACTTAATTATAATTTGGGAATTTTTAAAGAATTTTTTAATCTTTTTAGAAGAAATAATGTTGAATATTCATTTTCAATTATTTCACAAGAATTATTTGGATTTAATTTAAGTGAAAAATTTGAAAAATTTAAATTTATTATTAATTCCGATGCTCTTTCAAACAGAGCATTAGGAAATAAAAGTTTTGGCGTTTATGATTCTTATTTTATAAAAGAATTTTCGAAACTTCTTTCATTTCCTTTTTTTGATTGTATTTTAGAAAATATAGTTTCTAATAATACTAATATTGGTTCTAAGCATAACGCACTTTTTTTTATTTTAAAAGATATTTTTGAAAGAAATTATATTGATTTATTTTATTTTACGAAAATTGTTATTAATAATTCTGAGTTTTCTGTTTATAGAATAGGTAATGATTTATTTGATATTAAAACGTTAAAATTGGTTGCTAGTTTCAATCCAGATTCAGATAAATTTTTAGATTCAAGTTTAAATGAAATCAAAGTATACGTTAAAGATGAAGATGAAGATGAAAATAAAGTTCTAGAAGTTTTAACTTTAGAAGATTTGGTTTTTAATAGTGATTGTTATAAATTGCCTGATTTTTTGCATCCCTTTCAATACTTGAATTTAAGTACTTTAGAAATTTTAAAAAGTTTTCATGATTACGCGGTTTCTAATCTGTCATCAATGTCAAATGAAATGTTTGAAAAAGTTTCTTTACGATTAAGTGATATTGAAGAAGTTAATGTTTTCAACGCCCATGAAAAAAAATTATTGAGTGAAATTGTAAAAAGTGATTATTGGGCGTTTTTGCATGGAATATTTACGAATATTTCAGAAGATACCACAATCGATAATTTTATTTATTCTATTTCGCATAATGTTTTGTTTTTGGAATATAGTGCTAACGTTAATGGCTCAGATTGTACTATACATATTGATAAAAAACACGGTATTGTGTACGATAAGGATTTTAAACCTTTATTCTATGTAAATGAGTCTGGCAATTTTATAAATTTTTTTGGTGAAGAAATTACTTTAATAATAAACGAAGAAGAAATTAAAGATTTAAATAATATTAATATGAATCAGCCTTCTGATAGAGAAATTTCTCCACTTGTACTTAGTTTGTTAGCTGATCGTAGTATTTTGGAAAGACTCTTAGTATTGTTTAAAGAACGTGGGGATGTAGCTTATGATGAATTTCAAGATTTTATGAATAATGAAATAATAGAGTCAAAACGTATATTAGTTGAAGATGAATTTTTTGATATTATGGTACGTGAGATTGATGGTTTATCTTTTAAAAAGGCTTTTACAAAAGATCAAAGGGATATACTTGAAGCTTGCAAAAGTGACCCTTTTGTACTAAAAATTTTACCACTTTTGCAGGGCTTGGAGAATGTTGAAGAATTTGAAGAAACATGTTCTTATTTTTTAAATGATAGATCGTTTAATGGTTTTGAAGTTGAAATTTCAGGTGTGAAAACAGAAGTAGTTGTGTTTGATAATGAAATTTATTCGGCGGTTTCTGGTGAAACTTTGGGTCGGATAGTGGGAAACGTTATAATGTCTGAGGGCCATCCTGATGTAGTTCTTAATGCGACAAAATTGGATGGCAATTCTCTTCTTATTGAAATAGAAGGAGACTATGTTTTTGATATTGAAAATTTAGATCCTGCAGAGGGCAATCCTGCAGTATTTGAAAACTTAAAGAAATTACTTGGTTTTAGTGGAAGTGCACAAGAAGCTTTTTACGAACTTTTTAAAAAGGAAGAAGATATAGATGGAAGCACATTAGAACGAATGCAAAATGCATTAAGGAAAGATGTACCAGGAGTAGAGTGGAATGATGGTGATGCAGAAGATGACGATGTAGAAGTTAAACACACGGATGATGAACATGCAGATGATGATGTAAAACACAGCAAACATACAGATATTGTTGGAGATTCTCATGTTATAGCCGCACATATTCCAAAGGTTGTTAAAAATGAGTTAGAATCTGATCCTGTTTTTCCGTTATCATCGAATCTTCCAAAACCAAATGATGAAACCAAATCGGTAGAAACTTTTGAATTGTGCGATAAACGTAAAGAAGAAATTTTTAAAATGCGTTCTAAAGCTTTTATACAAAAAGACTTTGAGACCCGTCGTAGTATTCTTTTGTCATTATATCAAACGCTTGGTTTAAACCATGATCAAGAAACTCTTTTTAAAAAAATATTTTTTTGTTATACGGTTGATTTGTTTGCAAAAAATGGAATTTTTAGCACAGAAGATAAAGAAAAAATTGAAGATATTTTTAAGAATAATCCTAAAGCACAAACTGACTTATTTGAATTATTTGAAAATGGAAATGAAAAAGATTTCCTAGAATATTTTAAAAATTATAAACGATTTAGCTCGGGTCTAATTGGTAATTTAAAGCAGCTTTTTGTGATTGTTTTAAATGGTTTTTTGGATATATTTGGTTATAAAAAAAATCAACGCACTGTTGAAGCAGTGCAAAAAACTTTTTGTGAAACATGCGATTCAGATTTGTGTTTTTTATTTAATAAACCTGTGCTTTTAAATGAAAGAGTTTCTACATGTTTGTTTGTTAATGCAGATGAAATTGAAAAACATAGAGAGTTAGAGATTTTAGCTAAATTTCCAAAAGAAACTAAGGATAGGAGTGATGTTTTGCCCAAAATTTAATCATAATAAAATAAAAATTTAAGACATATGATATTATTATTTTAATTTTTTAAATTATTTTTAAAATTTTATTGAAATTTCAGTGTTGTTTAATATATAATAAGAATTAAAATTTTTAAAAAATATTGAAGGATGGGGATGATATTTAAGATATTAGTAATAATAAATGTGTATTATAAATAATAAAATTTTTTGTAGTTTTATATTGATTTTTTAATTTATTTGTGCTATCATGACTATGTTGTATTTTTTAGTTAGATGAATTTAAAATTTTTTGGAGGATGAATTTTATGTTGAAAAAACTTTTTTTGTTAAAAGCTATAAGAGAATCAGGTTCAGCTGGTGCAGTACCAGCTGCAGCATCAGCTGCAGCATCAGCTGCAGGTGGTGTTGCAGCACCCGCGACAAAAGCGTTAACAGATACTCAAATTACAACTATTACAAGTTTTGTTGCTCTGCCTGGCTCTGAACTATTACTTAAACGTTGGAATGATTTGGCAAAAACTGATCCAGCTGCTGCAAATGCTCAGTTATTGAAAGATGCTACGCAATATAGTCTTAAATTAGGCGATGCCGAAGACGCTTCTCCATATTATGTAGTTGATGATTTAATCATTGCACAAGATGGAACTGTTGCAGGCGCGATTGTTGGAAATGAATTTAAGAGTTCAGATAAATCATCAGCTTTAGTTGTTAAGTTACCAACTGTTGATGAAGCGATTTTGCTAGGTGATGATGCGAAACAACATTTGTCAAAATTAGGCGCTCCTATAACAGATGGTTCTCTATATAAAGCTGTTGATGCCTTTGTGAAAATTCCTGTCGATGAATTAAAATTAATTCAGGTTGAAATTGAAAAAGCTAAGGGTAAAACCGGTGCAGGCTTTTCAAATGAACTTTCTAAACTCAAACTTGAAGCACTTGTCAAGGCGCCGGCTGTAATTCCACCAGGAAAAGGTCCGGGCGATTCAGATCTATCAGCTCAACCACCAGGAAAAGGTCCGGGCGATTCAGATCTATCAGCTCAACCACAAACTCTTGAACAAGTAAATGCTGAAATAGCAAGAATTGATTCTGAAATTGATGCTTTTCACAAAAGAATTGTGTCTGAAGGAACGTTTAATGTCGCAGCTTTGATTCAGAATCAAAAAGATTTTTTCGAAGTTGTTGATAAACCATATGATTCTTCAGTTGCATTGTTAGCTTTGGTGGTTGCTTCTTCAGCACTGGAAATGAAAGACAAAAAAGTTGATGGCAAGGATCAAAAACTTATTAGTGTTGCTGACGCTCGTAAACTTAGAGCTATTCTTTCAGATGCAAAGAGTGATCCAAAAAAACTCGAGGCATATGGGAAACTTTTGAAAGAAGGTAAGGTAAAAGAGGCTGCTGCACTCATTACGGGCGACACTCATGATAATGCTATTGTACGTTTCATTATAGCAATTGGTTCTGCAATTGCAGGTGTGTTAGGACTTTGTGCCGAGAGAAGAAATTGGGAGATAATTAAAAAAGAGATTGTTGAAGCTTCTAAAGTAAAAGAAGTTACATTTAAAGTAGAACCATCCGATAAAGTTTATTCCATTTTTACTCCAAAACCAGAAGATGTTAAAGAACTGCAAGTAAAGACAAGAGAAAAAGAAGAACTTTCTAAAATTGCGCAAAAATTAGGAAGCGGTAAGGCATCGGGTGCTGATGCAGCAAAAGCCCCAACAGTAAAGCCTGCTGATGCAGCAAAAACCACAGCAAAGCCTGCGGGGGGTGCTGATGCAACAAAAACCACAGCAAAGCCTGCTGCTAATGGTAAATAATTAAGATTTTAAATTTTAAATAATCCAAGGCGTGAAAACGTCATGGATTATTTTTTATGAATTAGATAATTTAATTGAATTTATGTTTTTAATAATTAACAAATTTAAAAAATAAAAAATGTTTCTATTAATTAAAATCTAAAAGTTTAATTAGAACTTGGGATTTTAAAAAGTTAATTTTAAATTAAATTTTGTTTGAAAAATAAATAAAGTTTATTTAAATAAAAATTTACCGTGATACAAATAGGGATGGCGTGGCAAAATGTTATGATAAATATAAAAAGAAGGCCAAAAGCAAAAATTAAATTGATATTAAAACTTGATAAATATCAAAATTTTGGTTCTAACCTGATATTACAAACAGGAAATTGTTTCGCAAAATTTTATTATTTGTGATCAAAAAAAGTTTAGGTGTATAAAAATTAAAATTTTAAATTTTAAATAATCCAAAGCGTGAAAGTATCATGGATTATTTTTTTGGAAAAAATGAATTTGAAAATTTTATTAATTTTTATTTAAATTAATTTTAAAGAAAAATTATTTTAATACAGATTGTTTATGTGAAAAATCGAGGTTTTTTATGTCTTTTAGATCGTTATATAGAAAATTTAGACCATCAACATTTGAAGAAATTGTTGGACAATCGCACGTGATCAAAAGTTTAAAAAACTCTATTAATTTTGAAAGAATTTCTCATGCATATTTATTTTGCGGTTCAAGAGGTACTGGCAAAACTACAGTAGCAAGAATCTTTTCAAGAGCTGTAAATTGTGAAAAAACATGTGAAGGAAATCCTTGTAATGAATGTAAAACATGTCTTGCAATATTAAACGAAAAAATTTTTGATGTTTATGAAATGGATGCAGCGAGCAATAATGGTGTTGACAATATTAGAAAAATAAATGATGAAATTTTATATAGAACATTTCAAACTAAGCATAAAATTTATATAATAGATGAAGTCCATATGCTATCTTCCGGTGCTTTTAATGCGCTTTTGAAAACTCTTGAGGAGCCGCCAGAGAATGTTGTGTTTATTTTGGCAACTACTGAGTGTCATAAAATTCCGGAAACAATAATTTCAAGATGTCAAAGGTTTGACTTTAAAAGAATTAAAACTGCAGAAATTGTGGCAAATATCGAAAGAATAGCAAAATTTGAAAATATCAATATAACGTTTGATGCAATTTGGATGATTTCTGAAATTTCAGATGGCTCAATGAGAGATGCTCTTAATTATTTGGACGTGTGCATGGTAGCAGGATGTGAAGTGACATATGATTATGTAGTAGAAATTTTTGGTTCGATAGATAAAAAATTCATTTTTAAAATGACTCAAGATATAAAAAATAAGGATATTAAAAATGTTTTAAAAACAAGTTATGAACTTTTAGATTTAGGAAAAGACTCGAGTAGGATTTTTGAATCAATTTTATCTTTTTTCGAAAATATCTTACATTATAAAACGATAGGTAATGCTAATGAAGTGATTCAAGATGGTTTGAGTACGTCCGAAAGATGTGCATTTTTTGCAAAGGAGTTTTCTTTTCAAGAAATTTCCGAAACGATAAATATTTTAAACGAATATTTTTTATTATTAAACAGTAGCAAAAATTCTTCTCTTGCCTTGACTGCTGCTCTTATTAGAATATGCAGCAAAAAAAAATCATATGAAATTTTAGAAAAGAACTTTTGTGAGCTTGAAAAAGAAATTTTAAAAATTAAAAAAAATATTGAAATTGTTTTAAATAATAAAAATTTTAATGATGAAATATTAGATAATAATAAAAGGAACGAATGTGTTTCGAATTTTGAAAAAAGTTTTTTAAATGATATGGATTGTGAAGAAATGAATAAAAAAAATGAAAATTACGAAGAGAATGTTTTTAACATAACAGAAAATAAAAATTTTTGCGAAGGAGAAGTTTTGGAAAAAAATTTGAATGAAACAGCAGAACATAATAACTCTGGTGATTTGTGGAGTAGATTGCTTGAAAAAATAAGAAGTGAAAGTAAAAAACTTTTTAAAATTTTATATTCAGCAAAAGTGCAAATGCGAGATAATAAAATTATAATTTATTTAAGAGGTTTGGATTATATTAAAGTCAACACTTCAAAAGGAAAAAAATATCTTCGTGATGTTATTAGTGAAATTTCTTCAGAAGATTTTGAAGTGATAATAAATGATACAGAAGTAGATGGGAATAAAAACGAATCTTTAAATGAAATTTTGAGCTTTAAGGATAAACTTCCGGGAGTAATGATGATTGAAGAATGAGAAAAATTAATTTATATAAATGAAAAGGAGATAATATGGGTGGTTTTTTTGGAAAAATAAAAGATATGGGTGGCATGATTAAGCAAGCTCAAGAAATGCAAAATAAGATAACTGAAATTAAATCTGAACTTGAGGAGAAAGAATATGTTGGAACAAGTGGTGCAGGTGCAGTAGTTGTGGTGGCAACCGGAAAGATGAAAATTACAAAAATTGAAATTTCTCCCGAAACAATAAAAAACAACGATAAAGAAACACTTGAAGATTTAATTATGATCGCTATAAATAATGCTTTGGTTAAATCTAGCGAGGATATTGCGACTAAAATTGGCGCAGTTACAGGTGGTTTAAATATTCCAGGATTGATGTGAATAAATTAGAGATAAAATAAGAAAAAAATAAATAAAATTTTGATTGTGATAAATGAAAAAGGGTACGGAGAAAGTTGAAAGTGAAATTTTCTTTATAGATTTATAAGAGTGTTTTGGAAGTCAAAAAATAGAAAACAGTTATGAAAATTGGTGACTCGTGGGGGAATTGAACCCCCGGTATCGCCGTGAGAGGGCGATGTCTTAACCTCTTGACCAACGAGCCTAATTGCCAGGATAAAAAAATCTAAGCATATAAAAATAATTAAAACTTAAGTTTAAAAATTTTTAAACTGTTAAAGAGCATTATTTATGCTTTTATTTTGTTTGTCAAATGTATTTTAATTTTGTTAAAAAATAAAATTAAAAATAGAAATTTATGTTTTCCAAATTATTTATACCATTCGAGATATTAAACAAAATTTCCTCTACTTCATATATAACTTTCATTTTATTTATTTTTTCCTTTAAAGAATTGTTTAATTTTATTCCTTTTAAATACCAAAACAAATGCTTTCTAAATTCTCTTATCCCTCTTTTTTCTCCTTTATATTTAAGTAAAAATTTAGCGTGTTCTAAAGAAATATTTAATTTTTCTGTTAAAGTAGGCTTTTTGAGTTTTTTTTTATATTTCAAATAATAATTAATTTCTCTAAATATCCAAGGATTACCTCTTGAAGCGCGCCCGATCATTATTGCATCACATTTTGTTTTTTTAATGAAATTTTCGGCTGATTCTTCGTCAATTATATCTCCGTTTCCAATAATAGGAATTTTTACATTTTCTTTTATTTTTTTTATTATTCCTAAATCAACTTGTCCCTTAAAAAATTGTTCCCTGGTTCTTCCATGAACTATGATCGCTGTTGAACCACTTTCTTCTAATATTTTAGAAAATTCCACAGCATTCGTTAAATTTTCATTCCAACCATTTCTAATTTTAACTGAGACTGGAACATCCGATACCTTTACTACAGCTTTTACAATTTCTTCCGCTAATTTTGGTTCTTTCATCAAATAACATCCGTCTTTATTTTTAACGATTTTAGGTGCCGGACATCCCATATTTATATTTATAAATTTTGCTTTACCGTTTAATTTTTCGTAAGTAATTTTTTGCATTACTGTTGGATTGTGACCAAAAATTTGAATTCCAACCATGCCTTCTTGATTTGATATTTCCAAATATTCTTCAGTTTTTTTATTGTTAAAAAACAAACCCTCACAGCTTACCATTTCAGTAAAACTGATAGCGGGCTCAAATTTTTTTGCAATAATTCGAAATGCTTTATCAGTAATTCCGGCCATTGGTGCAAGCCAAACGCTGTTTTTAAAAAGTTTTTCCACTTGTTATGGTCCCAAATTGGTATATATTTTTCTTTTTCTTTTTTGTGATCAAAATAAATGTTTTTATGCTTAAATGAAGAAGTGAAATTTCTACAGGAAATAAAAAAATATTTTTTGCGGTTCTGAGCGAAAACCACAAACAAATGTTTTCGTCTACGAAATGAGACAAACAAA
Organism: Clostridiales bacterium; assembly: GCA_031267755.1. Taxonomy (GTDB): domain Bacteria; phylum Bacillota; class Clostridia; order Monoglobales; family JAIRYP01; genus JAIRYP01. Next base: position 55,926 of record JAIRYP010000004.1, read on the forward strand.
TAGAATTTGCAACTATATTAACGAATAAAGTTGTGCAAAACTTTGACAGAAAAATTCTCCAGAAAACAATATCTCTTTCATAAAAAAACATTCCATATATTATACCTGAAAACAAAGAATTTATAAATAGCATGGGAGTAAAAAAAACTTCTCGGGAAAATACAAATCTCACAACTTCGTTGATTGCACAAAAAGCTCCTCCAATTACAGGCCCATAAAACATTGATACAAAAGCGTTTACTAAGAAATTTAAATGAAATTCTATATCGTTACAAATTTCTATTACAAAATAAATTCTACTTAATATTAAATTTATAATTGACAATATGAGACAATTTATGATAAATTTTTTGTTTATAAAGTTTTTTAGTGAATGTCTGTAATTTTCTATGCAAAGCGCTAACAAAATTATTACAATTAATAATATCAAAAAATTTCCGTATTTTAAAAAAATCTTTAAAAAATTTTCTATAAAATTAAAGGCAGTGTACAAATTTTCCTTTAGAAATAAATAAGTATTTAAATAAAAGGATGAAATTACATCTGAAAAATTCGTACAAGACACCTCACTTATTTATCGAAGTATAATACTAGTACAAAAATGCCTTAAACTTTTAGTCAAAAGTGTTAAAAAAACCGCTTGCTTTAGATTTAATTATTTCAATTTTTGGAAATTTTTTGGTTAAAAAATCAAACATAAAATCACAAAATAAATTTTCTGTTTCAAAATGTCCGGCATCTATGATGTTTAAATTAAGTTCAGAAGCCAATATGGCATCATGATGTCTAATATCAGATGTTAAATAAACGTCTGTTCCAATTGAGAAAATATTTTCTATAAAATTTGCTCCTGAACCACTGCACACAGCAACTTTTTTTATTTTTGAGTCTTTGTTGCCTATAAATCTGAGCGCTTTGCAATTTAAAATTTTTTTTATGTGTTTAGCGAAATCTTCTAAAGTTTTTTCATTTTCAAGTATACCAATTCTTCCGATAAAAGAATTATACTTTTTTATATCTTTTAAACCAATCTTTTTTGCCAATATATCATTTAAACCTTTATCTGCAATGTCAAAATTTGTATGAGCGCAATAAAAAGAAGTCTTGTTCTCAATAAGTTTAATAATGGCATAGCACTTATAATCGGTGTCTACAATTTTTTTAATAGGGGTAAAAATAATAGGATGGTGTGAAATAATTAAATCTGCACTGTAATCTAGCGCGTCTGAAATATTTTGTTTTGTTGCTTCTAGGCATAAAAATATTTTTTTGATATTAGCGTTTTTAGAACCAATTAGCAATCCCGTATTATCGAATTCCATTGCAAGACCAATGGGAAACAAATTTTCAATCTCTTTTATTATGTTGTGACAATTTACGTCTGACATCACTAATCCTTATTTTATTGCTTATTAAAATTAAAATTTTTAAAAAACGTGAATTTATAAAACTAAAAATTTTAATGCTTATTGACTGAACAAAAATTAAAACAATATGGTACCGATGGCCGGATTCGAACCGGCACGATTGTAACATCGGCGGATTTTGAGTCCGCTACGTCTACCAATTCCATCACATCGGCGTCCCAACATCATAACATTAATTTAAAAATTTTTCATTATAAAATTTAGAAAATAATATAATTTAAAATTGAGAATAAAAGTTTAAAACTTTTGATAATTTTTGTTGTTTTTGTTTTTAAAAATATTTAAATATACAGAAATTTACTTATTAATTATTATTCCACTTCCTGTTGTTATTATAACCGCCATTGCTTCTTCCCTTTTTTTCAGCACGAACTCGAACAGATTTAAGCTTTTCTTCAGAGTCTGCTTTAAATTTATTAATTTGTTCGTCAAGTGTAATTGTTCTGTGGTATTTATTTTTTTTCTGAGCAGTTTTAATATTATTTGGTATTTCTCGACCATCTTTTTTCGGCAACATTCTTCTTAACGATATTTTACCATTATTAACTGATATTACTTCTACTATTATTCTATCACCTATCTTTAAATGATCATTAATGTTTTTCACATATCCGTTTGAAACTTCTGAAATATGCACCATCCCAATTTGATTTTTACCAAATCTTACAAATACTCCGTAATCTTTGATTGCAATTACTTTTCCTTCATGAATAGAGCCTATAGCTATATTTGTTTCACTTGTGTTATTTTTTCCAACTATAAATTGCATATGAACGTCCCCCTCAATTTTGGAGTTTTATATTAAAACTCGTATTTCATCTTTGAAGAATCTCTAAAGATGCATTCATTTTTTTCTATTAAATTAAATTTTTCTTTTCCAATTTTTTTTAAGATGTCTAAATTATTAATATCAGATAATTTCCTATTTAATTTTTTTTGCTCAAGTTCTGCTTCCTTTATTTTTATTTCATATTTTGAAATTTCTTTTAAATTTTTTTTTATAAGAATACATTGAGTTATTATTTCGTAGCAAAAATATAAAGAAAAAATAATCAATAAGACATTTTTTAAAAATTTATAAAAATTGAAACTTCTTATAAAAATATTTTTTTTCAAATGTTAACAACTCATCTTATTCTAAAATTTATTTTACTTTCTCGAAATTTATAATAAAAATTTTTAAATATAAGTCTTTTTATAAATTTTTGTTCTTTTTTATATTTTTTTGTTATGTGTCACGAAAATTGAAAGTTTTTTTAATAAAATTACTTAATTTAATGTTAAAAATAAAGATGTTATTATTAAATTTTTAAAATAAGTTAGTGTAATGAAATTAATCTTCGAAACCATTAGGATGATTTTTATGCCATTTCCACGCACTTAAAATCATTTTTTGTAAATCGTATTTTGGCTTCCATTTTAATTCTTTTTCGATTTTTTTACATTTTGCAACTAAAACGTCTGGGTCGCCTGCTCTTCGAGGTTTTACTTCGCCCTTTATATTAGTTTTTGTAATTTTGCGTACAGTTTCAATGATTTCATTTACCGAAAAGCCACATCCACTTCCCAAATTATAAATAGATGCAACGTTTTCTTTTCTAATTTTCTCTAATGATAAAATATGCGCAAAAGCCAAATCTGTTACATGTACATAATCTCTGATGCACGTTCCATCCCTTGTATTATAATCGTTTCCAAATATTTCAACTTTGTTTTCTTTTTTAAGAATAGATTTTAGAATAAGCGGTATCAAATGAGTTTCTGGTTTATGGCACTCTCCAATTTTCCCGTTGCTATGTGCACCACAAGCATTAAAATATCTAAGGGAAATATAACTCATATCATGTGCAATGTTATACCATTTTAAAATTTTTTCAACGGCAAGTTTTGTTTCGCCATATGGGTTTATGGGTGTTTCTGGGCTATTTTCATCTATTGGAGTTATTGTTGGATTTCCATAAATTGCAGCAGTAGATGAAAATACTATTTTTCTAACATCGTATTTTATCATTTTTTCAATTAATTTCAATGTTGAAAAAATATTATTTTCATAATATTTATAAAGTTTTAAAGCGCTTTCTTCGACTTCGGAATATGCCGCAAAATGAATCACAGCTTCTATGGAATTTTTTTTAAATATATTTTCTAAAAATTCGTCATTTCTTAAATCACCAACTGAAAGATATCCACCTAAAACTGCTTTTTGGTGACCCCTTTCCAGATTATCTATAACAATAATTTTTTCATTTCTGGCTAAAAGTTCTACGATTGTGTGGCTTCCTACGTAACCTGCACCGCCAGTAACCAAAATTGCCATTTTTAATTCAACCTTCTTTTTAAAAATCTTTTTCTGTTTTTTCTAAATATTCTTTAAATATTTTTTTTTTTAGTTTCATGATTGCTTTTTTTTCTATTCTAGATACGTAAGATCTTGATATACCAAGTTTCCTAGCAATTTCTCTTTGAGTAAGTTTTTTTGAACAACAAAGGCCATATCTAAATTTTAAAACTTTTATTTCTCTTTCATCTAGTTCTGATTTAATTTTTTCGTATAAACTTTTGATTTGGTCATTTAAAATAATTGATTCAAATATTTCATTGTCATCTGTGCTCATTATACTGAAAAGTGTGAATTCATTTCCTTCTTTATCAATTCCAACTGTTTCTTCGAGCGAAGTATCGTTTAGCATTTTTTTATTTTGTCTTATAAGCATAAGAATTTCATTTTCTATACATCTGGACACATATGTAGATATTTTTGAAGATTTGGAAGGATCAAAACTTTCAATGCCCTTCATAAGCCCAATAGTACCTATTGAAATTAAATCTTCACTATCTTTAACACTTTGAATGTACTTTTTTGAGATGTGCGCAACCAATCTTAAATTATGCTCAATGAGCTTATTTCTTGCCTTAATATCACCTTGTTTATATTTTTCAAAGTATAATTGTTCGTCTTTTGGCGATAAAGGTTTTGGAAAAGAATTATTATCGGATATATAAGATATTAAAAATAATATAGGTCTTAATAAAACTATTGATAAATTAAGCACAATTACCTCCGCAGAAAAGACATCAGTGAATTTTATGCGAAATCGTTTCACTGCGTGCAAGTCCACGGAAGAGAAATATAAAAACAATGCGCAAATAAAGCATTACGAAGCATAATTAATATATTTGAAGTATGCGCTTAAAGTAATTTCTACTCGGATTCGTTTTCATTTCTACCATTTACTAAATCCTTAAAATTTTTTCCTGCTTTGAATACAGGTACATTTGTTGCAGGAATAATTATTTCGCTTCCATCTCTTGGATTTCTACCAATTCTTTTTGCTCTTTGCTTAACTTCAAATGTACCAAAACCAACAATAACAAGTTTTTCTCCTTTAATAAGAGCTTCTTGCACAGATTCTGTAAAACAATTGATTATTTTTTCGACATCTTTTTTCTTTATCTCTGATTTTGTTGCAACTGATGAAACTAATTCTTGTTTGTTCATTTTTTCTCCTCATAATGCATAAAATAATTAAGTTTCGCATACAATACTATGTTTTAAAAGGCTTTGCAAGCTTTTTAAAAAACAAATGTACTATATTTTGAGATATTAAAAATAATATTTTATTATTTTTATCTTAAAAATTTCAAAATAACATTAAAAATAATTAAAAACGACTTAAAATAAGCCGCATAATTATTTATTTTAATTTAAATTAAACTTAATTTCATATTATAATTTTTAAAAAGCTTTATTTTTAATTTATAATATTATACATATTAATCCTCCACTTCCTTCATTTATAATTTTTTGAAGTGTTTCTTGAAGTTTAAATTGAGCATCTTCTGGCATTTTGTACAATTTATTGTGAAGACCTTCGTTAACTAGTTCATGTAATGATTTTCCAAAAATATTTGATTCCCAAATTTTTTTAGGGTCAACTTCAAATTCTTTAAGAAGATAATGGACCAGCTCTTCACTTTGTTTTTCGGTTCCCACAATTGGGCTTACTTCGGTTTCAATATCTGCACGAATCATGTGTATTGATGGTGCCGATGCTTTGAGCTTAACACCAAATTTGTTACCTTGCTTAACTATCTCTGGTTCTTCAAGTGTTAATTCATCAATGGTCGGCGAAACTATTCCATAGCCTTTTCTCGATACTTCATCAAGTGCACCTGAAATTTTGTCATATTTTTTCTTTATTAGCGATAATTCACTCATAAAGTTAATAATTTCTTCTTGGCCGTTTATTAAAAAGCCCGAAGTTTCTTCAATTATTTTATAAAATAAAGTTTCAAGAGTTTTGATGTCAATCGTAGCATTTCCTTCGCCGAGATTAATTTGTTTTATTAAAACTTTTTCCGTATTTTCAAATTCTTCAAGTTGCTCGGTAATACTTTTAATTTCTTTAATTTTAGAAATATTTTTGACAGATTTTAAAATATTTTCTTTTATAGACGCTTTAAGCCAATGTTTATCATCGAGGTTATTTACCCACTTTGGAATATTTATACTAATTTCAGTTAAAGGAAATTCGAATAAAACTGTTTCCATTATATTACTTATATCTTCTGCTTCAAGTTCTTTACAATTTATATTAATTACTGAAATATTATGTTTTTCTTCAATTTGTTTCTTTGCATTTTTTGCACTTTCAGAATTTGGATCAATTGTATTTAAAACAACTATAAAAGGTTTATTAAGTTCTTTAAGTTCATTTATAACTTTGTCTTCGGCGTCTATATAATCTTCTCTATCAATGTCGGTAATTGTTCCATCGGTTGTAACGACGATTCCAATTGTTGAATGTTCAGTTATTACTTTTTTTGTTCCGATTTCTGCAGCTTGAGAAAATGGCATAGGTTCTGTGCTCCATGGAGTAATCACCATTCTTGGTGCACCGTTTTCAACACTACCTAAAGAATTATTTACCACATATCCGACACAATCAATTAGGCGAGCTTTGAATGAAATGTTTTCTCCTAAAGTTTTATTTTCATCAGAAGTATTTTTGCCTAAAAAAATTTCAACAGCTTCATTTGGAATAAACTTAGGTTCTGTTGTCATAATTGTTTTTCCACCTGAGCTTTGAGGAAGTTCATCGATTGCTCTCGCTCTTGCAAGGTCATTTTCGATATTTGGTATGATAAAAATGTTCATAATTTTTTGTATAATTGTGGATTTTCCAGTTCTGGCTGGTCCAACAAACCCTATATATATATTTCCGTCTGTTCTAATTGCGATATCTTCATAAACATTTCTATAATTGTTCAAAGTTTATCCTCCAAAAACGTTGCAAATTAAAAATTTATTAATTATACTTTCTAAATATAAAATTTAGAACTATGCAAAAATTTTATTTTTTGTAAGTTTTATATTTTTTAATGATATAAAATTTTTTAAAATATTAAAATATTAGTTTTATGGTATACGAGGTTTTATGAAGCGCAAAAACACAGGAGTTTGAATTGCGATTAAAATTTAAAAATAAAGTGAAACGAGAAATTAAAAGAAACAAAAAAAAAAAAAATAAAAAAAAGTTATTAAAAGAATTTATTTTTATTTTTATTATTTTTTTTACAACCTTTAAGATTTTAACCCATCCTTACTTTAGTGTGAAAGAAATTTATTGCAACGATGGAAATAGTGTGTCTTCTGAATTTATTCTGAATGAATTACATTTTAAAGTTGGGAAAAGTATTTTTTTGATAAACTCTTGGTTGTCTAAAAAAAGAATTTTTAAAAATCCTTACATAAAAATTGTGAAAATAAAAAAAGTTTTTCCAAATAAAATATTTGTTAATATAAATGAAAGAAAAAAATTTATTAAAATTTTAAATTCAAATGGAAATTTTTTTATAGATGACGAAGGTTTTGTGCTTGAATTTTTACATAATGAAAAAGAAAGATGTGAATTACAAGAAAGTTTTGATGTTGATAAATGTTGGCTGACAAGTGTATTGGGTTTAGAATTGGAACCTGTTATCGGTAAAAAAATTTCTCCGAAAAATGTTGAGTGTGTTGAATTTTTAACTTGTGTTAAAGCGCTTGAAAGAAAAAACGTACTAAATAAAATAGTTTATATAGATTTAAGTGATCTTAAGGACATAAAATTAAACTATATGAATAAAATTTTTGTAACCATTGGAGATACTTCAAATATTCCATATAAAATTAGGTTTATGTGTCAAATTTTAGAAGATTACATTAGCGGCGAAAGTGGTGAATTAGCATTTTTAAATAATGATTTTTATTTTAAGATAATATATGAATGAATTAAAAATAGTATTTTTTAAAAAGGCAAAATATGAATAAATTAAAATTTCAGTTTTCAATTGCTCTCGTTTGTTTTTTTCTTTCTTTTGCGATTACTTGGCAATATAGAGGAGTTCGGAAATTTTCAAGAGCAACTGAGCAGACTTCAGCAAGAATTGATAAACTTCAGGAAGATTATAAGCAAGAAATTGAAAAAAATTTTAGTTTGCAAAAGCAAAATGAGGAATTAAAAGAAGAAATAGAAAATTATAAAGAAAAAAATTCGAGCGGAAGTAATTTTATAAATATTCTTAAGAATGAGCTTGAGAAAATTGAAATGGATGCAGGGATTGTAGATATATCTGGTCCGGGAGTTATTGTCACTCTTTCTGAAAAAAAGGAAGCATTTTCACCAGTTGAAAATGGAAATTTGTTTGTCGTACATGATACGAATTTGTTAGATACATTGAATGAACTTTGTGCTGCTGGAGCTGAAGCACTGTCTTTAAATGATGAGAGAATTATTTCGACAAGTGAAATTCGTTGTGTTGGGCCAACGGTGTGTATAAATAATACTCGCTATACTTCCCCTTTTGAAATAAAAGCTATTGGGGACCCGATAACTCTCGAGAATTCTTTGAAAATGCGTGGTGGAATAGTTGATAATATGGAATATTTTATAGATATAAAAATAAAAAAAGTAAGCAGCATGACAATTAAAAAGTTTAAAGGAGCAAAACAATATAAATTTGGCAAAAAGCAATGATATTTATTTAAGATTAAAATTTTAAAAATAAAACAATTTTTCTGCAAGAAACAAATGCAATTTTTTGATTAAAAAATTAGTAAAAGTTTTGAAGTGGTTGTGTATTATATATTATGAGTGAAAATAATGATAAAACAAAGAGAATTTTATTATGTTTTTTAAGCGTTATGTTACTAGGAATGAGCACAGCACTGTGTATGAAATCAGGTTTTGGAACAAATTCAGTTGCAACGCTTTTTAGCGGAATTTCGAAAGTTACAAAATTAAACATTGGTTTTACAGCCAATACTATTAACACGGTACTGTCGATTGTTATTTTTATTAAAAATAAAAAATATATAAATATTGGAACGATAGTTTATGCAGTATTTATGGGACATGCGATAAATTTTATAATTTTTTTGTATGATTTTTTGAATATACCAAATATTTTAGTTATTAAAATATTTGATTCTATCGTAGGATGTTTTTTATGCTTTCTTTCAGTTGGAATGTTTGTTGCCGCTGGAGTTGGTGTTAATCCTTGGGCGGCGCTTGGTTTAATTCTTAGAGATAAATTTGGCAAATCCTTTGGGATTATGAAAATGGTGGTCGATGTTTCTGCATTAATAATTGGTTATTTGTTAGGCGGGAAAATTGGAATCATCACAATTGTTACTGCATTTCTAACGGGACCATGTGCAGAGAAAATTTCAAATAATATTCGTAATTTTTTAAGTAAAAATGGTGCGGGTGGAGAGACTTGAACTCCCACGTCAATGACACTAGATCCTAAGTCTAGCGCGTCTGCCGATTCCGCCACACCCGCACATTTTGACAATGTATCATAGAAATTTGGTTTTTGCAATATAAAAAAATATTCTAATTATTTTTATATAAAACGTACTTCAGAGAGCAAAAAACTTTAAGTGAGTTCGTTTAAATTTATTTTAAAGTAATTTTTAAAATAATGTTGGTTGTTAGCACAGGTTTTATTCATACGGTAATCTCATTTTAATATACTAGTAAAAATATTTATATAAAAATTAAATGGGAGAATTGATGGAAGAAAAAAGACAACCTAATCAGAAAATACATTCTATAATGATTGAAAATCGCGAAAAAATGATTATAACAAGTATTGAGGATGTTGAAAGTTTTGATGAAGAATCGATTATCATATACACTTCTATGGGAATTTTGGAAATAAAAGGAAGCAATTTTAGGATAAATAGATTAAACGTTGAAGACGGTGAAGTTGTTATTGAAGGCGTAATTGATTCTATAAATTATAGCGATAAAAATTTTAAAGAAAAAAAAATAGGTTTTTTTTCTAGGATTTTTAAATGATTGTTTTATTAAATTATTAAACATTTTGTTTAAAATTAATTTATAATGACGAAATTTTGTTTTAAAAAAATAAAAAATTATTTTTTATGAAAGGCATCAAAATTGGAAGAAACCTTGTATGGGCAGATATGTTTTTTTTTGTGGTCAATATTTGCAGGTTTTATTTTGGCGTTTATTTATGATGTGTTTCGAATATATAGAAAGTTGATTAAAACTAATGATTTTTTTGTTACAATTCAAGATATATCTTTTTTTTTAGTCTCCGCATTAATTATTTTTTTTGTTGCCTACAAGTTAAATAGTTCAAGAATGAGGATGTTTGAGTTTTTTGCAATTTTATTAGGTATGATTTTTTATAAAATAATATTTAAAGATTTTATTTTAATTATAAGTGTAAAATTTATAAACATATTAATTAAAATTTCTTTATGGTTTTGGAAAAAATTAACTTATCCAGTTGTTTTTTTATGGAAAATATTAAAAAAACCTTGTAGATTAGTAATTTGGTATTCTAAAAGGAGTATAGAAAAAGTTAAATATGTTGCTAAATTAGAAAATAGTATATTTAAGAATTATTTAAAATCAATAAAGGGTTATCAAAAAAATAATAAATAATTTTTATTTCGTTTCTATAGCTTTAGCTTTTATAATTTTTTTATCTTTACCGTTTGAAAAAAATTTTTCAATAAAAAATTGTTGAACTATTTGAAATAAATTACTAATTATCCAGTAAATTCCAAGACCTGCAGGCGTAGAAAAAGTTATCCAAGCGCTAAGTATTGGAGCGAGCCATTTCATGGATGAATTCATTGAATTTGTCACATCGATATTTTCGGAATTTGGAGTGGTGTTTTGGGATTGCTTTAGCGTTAGTTTGTTTGAAAAATAAGTTGTAATTCCTGAAAAAAACGGAATTGTTAAAAGCATTATTTCATTTAAATTTCCCTTCCATTTTAAAAAAAAGAGATTCGTAACACTTATAAAATTTGGTGTACTTGATAGATCCATACCTAAAAAATTGAAATTTATAAGAGTTATGTTTTTAAAAAGATTTGGAGTTATTATTTCGTTTTTTAAAATTTCTGGATGGAGAAACATTTGTCTTGCAATTTCAATTTCATGTATACCAAAATTTGCAATGCTGAGATCGTTTAACATTTCGATTGATTTTGATGAGTTACCATTGTTTTTTATATATGAAGTTGCCCATTCATTACATGCGCGTACAATTCGCCAAACTTCAGAGTAATCGACTCCCATAATGTATATGATGGGTTTTTTTATTACCCAATATAGAGAAAAAATAATGAGTGGTTGCATTAAAGAAGTTATACAGCTGCTCATTGGATTCAACTTATGTTCTTTGTAAAGGTTTGCAATTTCTAAATTCTTTTTTTCTTTATCGTTTTTGTATTTTTCTTGTATTTCTTTAATTTTGGGGTTTATTTCCTTATTTTTTTTCATAGCTTTTACTTGATTCAAAGCAAGTGGCAAGACTGCAACTTTTGCAAAAATTGTGAGAAGTATTATGGATATTCCATAATTTTTTGTAAATCTGTAAAAAATTTCTAAAAAATGTCCAAGAATTTTCATTATAAAATTCATTTATGTAGCCTTTCTAAATTTATTTCATAATTTTTAATAATTTTATTAAATTTGCTTACAATTATTTCTATAAAATATTTTAATGTAGCGGAGTTTGAACTTTTATAAATTATTTTTATATTTGATTTTAAGGAAAATCTTCTAATTTATTGAAAACGTTTAAATTTATTTTAAGTAAAATTTTTGTGTATTTTACGATTGAGTCAGCATTGATTTCGTAAATTTTAAAAAGTTCTGTGGGTTTTCCTGAAATTCCAAACAAATCTTGAATTCCAATTCTTTTCATAAGAATTGGATTTTCCTCGCATAAAATTTCAGATACCGCACTTCCTAGTCCTCCAATTATGTTATGTTCTTCAACGGTTACAACGGCACCAGTTTCTTCTGAAGATTTAATGATAATTTCTTTATCAATTGGTTTAATTGTGTGAATATTTATAACTTTTGCCGAAATTCCATCTTGACGCAAAATCTTTCTTGCTTCGAGTGCAAAAAACACGGTGAGACCTGTTGCTATGATAGTTACATCTTTGCCATCTTCAAGCAATATACCTTTTCCAAGATTAAAATTATAGGAATCATTGAATATGTTATCGACTGCTAATCTTCCAAGTCTTATATAAAAAGGTCCATCGATATACGCTGAACTTTTAATCAAAAATTTTGCTTCATAATAATCCGATGGACTCACAATGGTCATATTTGGAATCGTTCGCATAATTCCAATATCTTCATTACATTGGTGTGAGCCTCCATCCTCTCCAACCGAAATTCCTGCATGGCTTGCACAGATTTTTACATTTAAATTTGGATGAGCAACAGAATTTCTAATTTGTTCAAATGCCCTTCCTGCAGCAAACATGGCAAATGAGCTTGCGAAAACAACTTTCCCTGCAGAACTGAGACCTGCAGCAGTTGAAATCATATTGCCTTCAGCAATTCCGCAATTAAAAAAGCGAAGTGGATATTTTTTTTTAAAAACGCAAGTTCTTGTAGAGTTAGATAGATCAGAATCTAAAACAACTATCTTTTTATCGTCTCCGATTTCTAAAAGAGCATCGCCATACCCTTCTCTCGTCGCTCGCTTAGACATATTTCTCCTCCAACTCTCGTATCGCTTTTTCGAATTGTTCACTGTTTGGAGCAGTTCCGTGCCAATTGGGATTATTTTCCATAAAACTTACGCCTTTTCCTTTAATACTTTTAGCTATCACAACAGTTGGTTTTTTCTTTATTAACTTAACCTGATTTAAACCTGTTTCAATTTCTAAAAAATCATGAGCATCAATTTCTATAGTCTTAAAACCAAATGAAGCGAACTTTTGCTCAATTGGAGAGATATTCATGATTTCTTCGGTTTTACCATCGATCTGCAATCCATTCAAATCTATTATGTAAGTAATATTATCAAGCTTATAATGACTTGCAAACATCGCAGCTTCCCATACTTGGCCCTCTTGAAGTTCGCCGTCACCTATTAAAACATAAACTCTAAAATCCATTTTATCAATTTTCCCGGCAAGTGCTATTCCATTTGCAGCGCTTACCCCTTGACCGAGCGAACCTGTTGACATGTCAACTCCTGGAGTTCTTTTCATGTCTGGATGGCCTTGAAGAATGCTTGAGCATTGTCTGAAATCTTTTAAAATATGTTGTGGTAAGAAATTTTTAATTGAAAGAATTGCGTATAATGCACTTGACGCATGACCTTTAGATAATACAAATCTGTCGCGAAATGGGTCGAGTGGATTTTGTGAATCAATATTTAAAACTTCCATATATAAAAAAGTTAAAACATCTGCACAAGAAAGTGAACCTCCAGGATGGCCACTTTGCGCACTATATATCTCAAGAAGTATTTTTTTTCTTACATCTTTCGCAGTTTCTTTAAGAAATTTTAATTTTTCCTGATTCATTATAAGCCCTTTTAAAACTTACTTGGTATAGAGATTAAGCTACAAAATTTAAAATCATCTGAAAGAAACCGAAATTTTCATTATCCTTTGAAACAATATTAGTTTTTATAGCGTTAGTCAATAATATATTATTATTTTATTTTTTGAATTATATTTTAGGGCGATTTACAAAAAAATATTTAATGCAAAAGAAACGTAACAATTTTTAAAACTTCAAATTTATTTTAATATATTTGTTTTTAATTTTTACTTTAAATGTATAATTTTGAAATTTTTTTCTTTGATTTTTATCATTATAAATTATTCAAAAAATGTTATTTGGCTGCTTTCGGGTAAGCATTTAAAGCAGCCATTTTTTTCAAAAAGAGCCATAACGTTTTTATTTAATTTGGCGCGTTGTTTCAAATCTTCTTGTGATAAAAATACTCCATCTTTTCGTGATTGCATAATATTTTCGGCTGCAGTCACCCCAAGCCCCGGTAAGCTGTTCAAAGGCGGAAGTATCGCGTCTTCTATTTTTTGAAAATTAAAAGCATGTGATTTATACAGATCAATTGGAAGAAATTTTATTCCTCTCAAGTACATCTCAAAACAAACTTTTAAAATTGTAAGCATTTCCTTTTCCCTAAAACTTGCTTCTTTTCCTTTTGATTCTATGTCATTCATTGCTTTTTTAACTTTTTCTTTTCCGTGTATCATATGCTCTGCATCAAACACGTTTGCTCTTATTGTAAAATATGTTATATAAAACTCAATGGGGTAGTATATTTTAAAATAAGCAACTTTAAATGCCATGATTACATAAGCTGCTGCATGAGCTTTAGGGAACATATATTTTATTTTTTTACATGACTCAATGTACCAATTTGGAACATTATTTTTTTTCATAATATTTTCTTGTTCTAAGTTTAATCCTTTACCTTTTCTAACATTTTCGGTTATTTCAAACGAAATATTTGATTCTAAACCTTTACGCATTAAATACAGCATTATATCATCACGTACACAAATAACTTCAGCAAGACTTGCAGTTCTTTCTTTAATTAAATCTTGCGCATTATTCGTCCAAACATTTTCTCCATGCGACATTCCAGAAATTAAAATAAGTTCGGAAAAAGTGGTGGGAAGAGTTTTGGCAAGTATTTGCATTACAAATTTTGTACCAAATTCAGGAATGCCAGTTGTTCCAACATCATCTTCAAAATCCTCAGATTCCACATCCAGGTTTAAAATTTCATTTGAACTAAAAAGCGACATGGTACCTTTATCATCAAGTGGAATAGTTTTTGAATCTACCTTTGTTAAATTTTCAAGCATTTTAATTGTAGTTGGATCATCATGACCGAGAATATCGAGTTTAAGAAGATTATCATGAATAGAATGAAAATCAAAATGTGTTGTTATCACGTCGCTTCCCGTATCATCAGCCGGTCGTTGTACAGGGCAAAAATCATATATTTCCATGTTTTTTGGACATACTATAATTCCTCCCGGGTGTTGTCCTGTAGTTCTTTTAACGCCTATGCTACCGATTGAGACACGTTTTATTTCAGCATTACTCGGTGGATTTTCTCCTTTTTTTTCGTAGTATTTTTTTGCAAACATTTGAGCAGTTTTATCAGCTATGGTTCCAATTGTACCTGCCCTAAAAACATAACCTTCACCAAAAAGGGTTTCGACATATTTATGAGCTTTGGCTTGATATTCCCCCGAAAAATTCAAATCAATGTCAGGTATTTTATCGCCGTTAAATCCCAAAAATGTCTCAAAGGGAATATCGAAACCATCTTTTTTAAATTCAATCCCACACTCACAAACTTTATTAGGTAAATCTATTCCACTTTTATATTTGTTATCTTTAATAAATTCACTTTTTTTGCAAATTGGGCAAACGTAATGAGGAGAAAGTGCATTTATTTCAGTTATTCCTGCTAAAAATGCTATAAATGACGAACCAACAGAACCTCGAGAACCTACCAAATATCCTTCATCATTTGATTTTTTCACTAGTTTTTGAGCAATTATATACATAACTGCAAATTCATATTTAAGTATACATCCAAGTTCACGATTAAATCTGTCTTCAACAATTTCAGGTAATTTCTCGCCATAAATTTCATGAACTTTTTTTTTACATATTTCCATTAATTCCTTTTCAGAATTTTCAATTTTTGGAGGATACAAACCATCAGGTATTGGTTTTATTTCTTCAATATCATCACATATATCAACTGTATTTGTTATCACACATTCATGTGCTTCTTCGCCCAAATATGAAAATTCCTCGAGCATCTCTTCAGTTGTTTTTATATAAAGCGGAGCTTGATCATCTGCGTCCTTATAACCTTGCCCACCAAACAAAACACGTCTATATACTTCATCTTCCGGATTTAAAAAATGTGAATCGCAAGTTGCAACAACTCTTTTTTTAAACTTTTTCCCAAGTTGCACTATTTTTTTATTAATATCTTTGAGTTCCTCTTCATTTGTTACATTTCCATTTTTTATTAAAAAATTGTTATTACCTAACGGTTGAATTTCAAGATAATCATAAAAAGATGCAATTCTTTCAATTTCTATTTCACTTCTGTTTTCAAGTATTGCTCTGTACAATTCACCAGATTCACAAGCAGATCCCAATATTAAACCTTCTCTGTAAAGATTTAAAACACTTTTTGGAATCTTAGGTTTTTTATAAAAATATTCTAAATTAGAAAGCGATATTAATTTATACAAATTTTTAAGACCAATTTTATTTTTAACAAGAATAATAATGTGATAAGACATTTGTTTAATAATGCTTTTGTCGACAATTTTATCATGTTTTTGAATTAAGTCATCTTTTTTTTCTTTTATTTCTAAAAGTTTTAAAAATATCTTTGCGGTGCACGTAGCATCATCTACTGCTCTATGGTGATTATCAAGAGCTATTCCAAGATGCTTTGCAACAACGTCAAGTTTATGCTTATTTAAATTTTTAAGCATTGCTCTTGACATTGCAAGCGTGTCTATTATTTTAAAATCAAACGGAAGGTTTAATTTATTTGCATTTTCTCTAATAAAACCAGCATCGAAATTAGCATTATGAGCAACAAGTGTACTACCTTTGCAAAAATTTAAAAATTTTGGTAAAATTTCGGAAATAATTGGTTTATCTTTAAGCATATAATCCGTTATTCCAGTGAGCTCAGTTATTTTTGGAGGCACGGGTTTTCCGGGATTTATAAGAGCACTAAAAGCATCCAAAAATTCCGAACCAAAAATTTTAACAGCTCCTATTTCAGTTATGGCATCATTTCTATTGTTGAGTCCAGTTGTTTCAATATCAAACACAACATATGTTTCATTTAAATTTATTTCATTCTCTTTAGTTATAGATTCATCATTTACAAAATATCCTTCCATGCCATATATAATCTTAATGCCAAATTTTTTCCCTGCATTATATGCATCTGGAAATGCTTGAGCACAACCGTGATCAGTTATTGCAATTGCTTTATGATTCCATCGTGATGCGCATTCTATTAATTCTTTAACATCAACCATTCCATCCATTGCGCTCATTTTTGTATGAGCGTGAAGTTCAACTCTTTTTGTTCCTGTAAAATTATCCATTCTTTGGGGTGGGGAATCGAGAAATTCTATAGCTTTTACGTTTATGCAAACTTCTCTTGAATATTTATCATAGACCGCTTCTCCTCTGACTTTTACGTGCGCATCTTTTTTGATTTTTTCTTTATAGTTCGAATCTCTTTTGCTAATTATTTTACATACAATGGAATAAGTATTATCGAATATGTAAAAAACAATAAGTGTTTTTTCGTCCTTAAAATCACGTGTTTCGACACAAAAAATTTTTCCTTGAACATTTACTTTGCCACTTTCTGAAGTAATTTGTATTATCGGTGTTTTGTTTTCTAACTTTTTTTTATTATAATTTGAAATTTCTTTAACCTTAAAAGGTAAACTACTATTTTTAATTTCTTCGCCTAATTTTAAATTTTTAATTTTTTCTTTTGTTTCGTTATTTAAATTAATTTCTTCTTCTGTAGTTTGTTTTCTTATATGATATTCTTCATTAACATATTTCTTACACTCAAATATTACTTGAACGTTTATATTCATTTCTTCAGCAATAATTTCTTGTATGATATTCTTTACATTATATTTTTCTAAAAAATATATCGGACCACACAAGTTTTTCAATTTAACAGTATTACCATCAATATCTAAAATTGCGCCTGATATAAAAGGTTTTATAATAGGCAATCTTAATAAAATAATTTTTAAAACATTTGACAAATATTCTTTATTTAATAAACATTCTAAATATTTAATTTTAATATTGAATTCTTTTAAGGAATACTCATTTTTAACTTGTATTTTAAAATTTTCTAATTCATTCACATCAATCAACACATTTGATATGATCTCAAGAAGTATTGATTGTTTTTTTGTATTAACAATTATTTTAGATATTTCTTGATTTTTAAGTATGGATTCAAGTTCTTTCGGAATTTTTGTTCTTGAAAAAATTTCTGGTACTGCCACGTTCAAACAATTCATCCTCACTTTAAAATTATTAAAATTTTTTTCAAATCAATCATTTGATACTTTTATAAATTATTTGAATTTTCTATGATTTAAAAAAATACTTAATTTATTTTTCAAAATTAAGTAAATATTTCGTTAATTTCAATTTTATTGCCATTTAAATAATCTTTTACTTTCATTTTGTTCTTGCCCGGAAATTGAATTTCTTTGATAGAAACAATTTCATTATTTCCAACAAAAACATGGATTGAATCATCTTTAAAATTTATAATTTGCCCAGGAACATACTCTTTCTGAAAAATATCTAATTCCAAAAAAAATTTTTCCAAATTTTTTTTTACTTGAGCTTTAAAAAATTTTACAGGTCTTCCTTTGTATACTGTCCAAGCGCCAGGATATGGATTCATTGACCTTATAAGATTTATTATTTCTTTCGATGTATTTCTCCATAATATTTTCGATGTTTCTTTATTTATTAACGGAGCATATGTAGCATATAAATTGTTTTGCTTCACCTTATCAATTTTTTTGCTTTCTATTTGTTTTAAAGTTTCAACTAATAAATCAGAACCCACGACGGATAATCTTGAATGGAGTTTTCCGAAAGTTTCATTTTCATCTATTTTTATTTTGACTTGTGAAATAATATCTCCCGTATCAAGCCCTTCATCCATTTGCATGATAGTAACGCCAGTTTCTTTTTCATCATTCATTATGCTCCATTGAATTGGCGCAGCTCCGCGATATTTTGGAAGAAGAGATGCATGAACGTTTATGCAGCCATATTTAGGAAAATTAAGAATATATTCTGGAAGAATCTTTCCATATGCAACAACAACTATAATATCGGGTTTTAACAAAAAAAGCTTCGAACTAAAAATTTTATTTTTTAAAGATTCAGGCTGATAAACTTCTAAATTATGCTCAACAGCGTACTTTTTTACGGGAGAAGCTTTTGATTTTTGACCTCTATCGCAAGGTTTGTCACTTTGCGTTACAACTGCACAAACGTCGTAATCATAATTTAATAAAGATTGAAGACATACTATAGCAAATTCCGAAGTCCCCATAAATAAAATACGCATATTTTCTCTTCTTTTCAATTTATTTTTTTCACATTATTTTAGCATTTCTTCATACATTACATCTGCGAATGTAGCAAAACCTTCTTTGGGGCGTTTGTCAATTGTGTTAGAACAAATAGCTCCTACTATTTTTTTATTCTGCACTATCGGGGAACCACTCTGACCTTGTAAAATTTCATCCTCAGATTCAAAATGAATCCCATGTTCATTATTTTTATCAAAACCTAAAATTTTTACTTTAATTTTTTTAGGAGTTTTTCCTTCCAAAGTTGTAAGTAATTGTGCATCTCCAATTTCAACTTCTTCTCTATTTGCTATTGACATTTTTGAAAAACTTTTAAATTTTTCATTGCTTTTTTTATTTAATCTACCATAAACACCACAATCATTATTTTTTAAAACCTCTCCCATCACAGAATAATTTTTTTTAAATGGGTTAAGTGGATTGGGAAATTTATATGAAATTTTAAAAACTAAATATCCTAAATTTAATTTTCCATCGCTTGTTCTTTTAACACCTTTAACTTCAGCTTCGAGAACCTTTTTGTTTGCTAAATCCATATAATTTCCTGCAGAATCAGAAGCACTATGAGCGAGACTGGCGAATTGCTTTGTTTCTTCATCAAAAAACGTAAAGGTGCCGCCAAAAAATTTATCACCAAAAATTTTTTCCTCATAACACACTGCAAAAGGAACACCTAATATTGTTACTTGTTTTTCATCTTCTATTACTTCATTTGTAGAATATACATTATTAAAAAAACTTCCTAAAAGTAAAAAAACCGCAAAAAATTTCAAAAGACATTTTTTAAAATCATTTTTAATTTTCACTAATTTATATCTCCTTTTATCTATCTGACCATTTCGTAACCATGTCAACAAATAACTTTCCGTCCAAATGGTCAATTTCATGTTCAAAAGCTCTAGCAACTATTTTCTTGCCAACTATTTCTCTCCATATACCATTTTCATCTTGCGCCTTAATTACAACAATGTTTGCACGCTTAACTTTTCCACGTTTTTGAGGAACACTGAGACATCCTTCATATCCATTTTGGTTTCCCTTTTTTTCAATTATTATCGGATTTATTAATTTTAATATTTCTCCTTTTTCATCCTTTACAATACAAATTCTTTTTAAAAGCCCAACTTGTGGAGCAGCAAGCCCCACTCCATCTGCTTCATTCATCGTTTCGATCATATCATACAAAATATTCAAAATCTTGTCGTTTATTTCATCGACAGGTTTGCTTATTTTCATCAAAATGTCATCTTGACCATACAACATGATTCTTCTAATTGCCATTACAACCCCCCTATCATTACAACTTCAATGGATTAATTTTAATATTTATCTTTATTTTTTTAATTTTTTATAAAATTTACAAACTTTTTCAAATAAACCAATTAATAAAAATACCTTTACTCAATTTATTATAATTCAAGTTATAAAACTTTTTCACATTTTTAAAATTATTTTTTATATTTGCAAATTCTGCAAAATATTTTTTTATATAAACAATTATTCTTGGCTTCTGTTCACATGAAGAATCTTTCCTTCGCGTATTTCATTTATTGCAATTGTAACTTCTTTATTTGAAGAAATTTTTGTAAGTGGAGGCGCGCCTGCTATGAGTTGCCTTGCTCTTTTGGCGATTTTCACAATCAATAAATATTTACTGTCGTTTTTTTTCATTAACTCATTTATGGACGGAAAAATTATCATCTTAATAAACCCTCATATTAAAAAATTTGACAATATTTTAAGTTAAAACTTCGAGTTTTTTAGATTATTATTCTGAAATATTTTCAACTTTAAATATTTGACCGATCTTTTCAAGAGTGCCTTCTATTTTATCGTTTTCGCTTATCACTAAATATTTATATTCATTTTTTAACTTCATCTCTCCTTTTGAAATTAATATTCGCTTTTCAATGTCTTGTAAGTCCTCAGTACTTCGTTTTATAAGACGATCTTGCAGATCTTTAAGACTTGTTGGTACAATGAAAATAAAAACTCCTTGTGGAAATTTTTTCTTAATATTAAGTGCTCCTTGAGTTTCAATTTCTAGAAGAACATTCTTGCCGTTTTTGAGTAAATCTTCAACCACTTTTTTTGGCGTTCCATAATAATTTTCTCCATATTTTGCCCATTCAAGCAATTCATCTTTATTTATCAGTTCAATAAATTCTTTTTCAGTTTTAAAAAAATATGAAATACCGTCTATTTCGCCAGACCTTGGGCTTCTTGTTGTTACCGAAATCGAAAAAAATATGTTTTTATATTTTTTTATAATCTCTTTGCATATAGTGCTTTTACCAACACCTGAAGGACCTGAAATAATTATTAACTTGCTTTTTTTTTCTTTTTTTAATAAATACCCATTTTTATTTAAATTTTTCATTACGATATTCAAACTCTCACTTTTTTATTTTTCATTCGTTTTTAAAATACTTACGTTTTTGGTATCGTTCTATTTGCAAGCGTTTCAGTTTGAACTGCAGATAATACTACGTAATTACTATCTGTTATTAATACGGCACGCGTCCTCCTTCCGCAAGTTGCATCAATTACATTACCTTTAATTTTTGCCTCCTGAACAATTCTTTTTATTGGAAGTGAATCAGGGTTTGCAATCATAACTATTTTGTTTTGAGACACCAAATTTCCAAAACCAATATTTATCATATTCATCTTATTTCATCACCAGTTCATTTATAATTCCTTTTCGCATAGTTTAACATATTATTGATCAATTTTTAACTTTTTTAAAAAAATATTAATAATATGTTTTAATTTTTATTTTATTTAAATTGAACTTATTTTCTATAGATACGCAAATATTATTTTAAAAAATTTTGGACATGATAAAGATTGTTTTAACTTTGACCGCAGTATAAAATAAATATTATTAATATAATTTTTAGTAACTTATGTGCAGAAATATTCATGTGGAGACAGATCAATGGTTGTAAATTTTATCAGAACAATATTTATGTATGTCTTTGTAATGATTATGCTTAGATTTATGGGAAAACGTCAAATTGGTGAACTCGAACCGTCAGAGCTTGTTGTTGCAATTATAATTTCTCAACTTGCATCGATGCCAATTCAAGATCCAGCCAAATCCCTTTCAAATAGTTTTGTTGGAATTTTTACAATAGTTTCACTTGAAATCATTTCTTCATTTATTGCTTATAGAAGCAAAAAATTTAGAAGTATGATTTATGGAACGCCAAGTATTTTACTTGAAAAAGGAAAAATTAATCAAAAAGAAATGGAAGCGCAAAGATTTAATATAAACGACCTAATGGAAGAACTTCGTCAGCATGGAATTTACAATCCATCTGAAGTTGATTATGTCATAATGGAAACAAGTGGCTCGGTAAGCGTTATATTTAATTCTGATAATCGTCCAACGACTCCAAAAGATATGAAATTGACTGTCCCGCCCGTTGAACTTTGCTATGTAATTATTGATTTAGGAACTATAAATTATGAAAATTTAAAACATTTGAATTTTGATAAAAAATGGCTCGATGAAAAACTTAAAAAAAATAAAATAAAAAATATAAAGGATGTGTTTTATATGGGAGCAGATAGAAATGGAGAAGTATATCTTGTAAAGAACGAAAAGTGAAAAAATTAAAATGACAATTATAGAAACAATAACGGATGGTGATCTTATTGAAAGCATTTAAGGTTGCAATTTCACTTATATCGTTTGTCATCATATTTATGGTGGTGCATGGTTTTGTAATACGCAAACTGTCCAACGAAATACTTGTAATTTTGAGCAAAATCGAAAAGTGTGTTGACGAAGAAGAATGGGAGGGTGCGGCAAAACACTGTGATACGTTGGAAAAAGTTTTTATTAAAAAATCATTTTGGCTTCACATGACAATTAATTCGGAAGAAACTCGCAATATGGAAATTTCTTTGTACAGAATTAAGTTGCTTGCCGAAAAAAAACAGTCTGAAAACTTATATTCTGAAATTGCTTTGACAAAAAAAATTTTTGAATATCTACCAAAAAAAGAAGGTTTTTGCTTAATGGAAATACTTTAAGATTTTTCAATAGAATTAAAAAATTAATGGTTTTAATAAAATTTTATAATTTAAAATATTATAGTTGACATTTATTATTATTTGATATAACTTAAAACAAAATTGAAATGTTTATAATTTTTATAATATATAAATATTAAAAAAAGCATTGCGAATAATGATTGAATATCAAAATAGAGAAAATTTATTCTTTAAATAAAAATAAACATACGATTAACGAGCTGTATAATTTTTTAAGATTTTATTTGAAAAACTGAGTTATTTGAAAAGAGAAAATTTAAACATGAACATAATCGAAGTCAAAAATCTCAGATTTTCCTATTCTAAAGATGAAAAAGATGAAGTAATAAAGGGTATTGATTTAAATATAGAACATGGTGAATTTATTTCCATAATTGGGCGTAACGGTTCAGGCAAATCTACTCTTGCAGGTCTTTTGAGTGCATTAATAATGCCAGACCACGGTGAAATTTATATAAATGGTATAAACACTAAAGATGAATCTAAAAATTTTGATCTACGACAAACAATTGGCGTGATATTTCAAAATCCTGATAATCAACTTGTATCTACGATTGTTGAAGATGATGTTGCATTTGCTCTTGAAAATTTAGGAGTTGAACCAAAAGAAATGGAAAATAGGATTGCATGTGCGCTTAAGTCTGTTGATATGTTGGATTATTTGAAACATTCAACACATATGCTGTCTGGTGGGCAAAAACAAAAAATTGCAATTGCTGGAATTTTGGCAATGAACCCAAGCATTTTAGTAATGGATGAGCCAACTGCTATGCTGGATCCGATTGGCAGAAAAAATTTGATTGAAACAATAAAGAAGCTTAATGAAAAAGAAAATAAAACTATAATTTTAGTAACACATCATATGAGTGAAGCAATTTATGCAAAAAGAATTTTTGTTTTAAACGAAGGAAAAAAAATAATTGAAGGCACGCCTAAGGAAGTTTTTTCTAATGTAGAAAAAATAAAAAAAATAGGTCTCGATGTTCCACAACCAACAGAACTTATACACGAATTAAATAAATATGAATTTAATTTGAAATGCGATATTTTAACTGTCGAGGAATGTGTAAATGAATTAACTAAAATTTTTAAAGAAAATAAATAAAGATTGAGTTTTTTAGTAGCAAATTGGTGAAAATAATGAAAAACATAATAGAATTTAAAAATGTTTCATACATATATATGCCTGGAACCCCGTTTGAAAAAGTTGCATTAAATAACATAAATTTAGAAATACAAAAAAATGAATTTGTTGGAGTAATGGGACATACAGGTTCTGGAAAAACAACATTTGCACAAATGTTAAATGGTATTTTAAAACCAGCAAGCGGAACAGTGATTATAGATGAAGTCGATATTACAAATAAAAATACAAAAACAAAAGATTTATGTTTTAAAGTTGGACTAGTTATGCAGTTTCCTGAATATCAATTATTTGAAGAAACAGTTCATAAAGATATATCTTTTGGTCCCAAAAATATGGGTTTAAACGATATACAAATAAATTTAAGGGTTGAACGTGCGATTAAATTTGTTGGTCTTGATGAAAAAATTTTAAGTAAATCACCTTTTGAGTTATCAGGTGGGCAAAAAAGACGGGTTGCGATTGCTGGTGTGATTGCCATGGAACCAAAAATTTTAGTCTTAGATGAACCAACTGCAGGCCTTGATCCTTTGGCTCGAGATGAAATTTTGAATCAAATAAAATTTTTGAAAGATGAAACACAAACAACAGTTATTTTTGTTTCTCATTCAATGGAAGAAATATCAAAATTTTGCGAAAAAGTTATTGTAATGAACAATGGAAAAATTGTTTTAAATGAAAAATTGCAAGATATTTTTTCAAAAACAGAATTTCTTGAGAGTATTGGTCTTTCCGTTCCGCAAATTACAAAAATTGTAAATGGATTAAAAAAGAACGGCATGAATTTAAATAATAAAATATATGAAATACCCCAAATTGCACAGGAAATTAAAAAAAATTTAAAAAAATCGGAAGGATAGGTTATCATAAACAAAAAATAAATTTAATTTACCAAACATTGGATAAAATTTGGAGGGATGGTATTGTATAAAAATACGGCGATAATTTGTTTTGTTTCAAATTTTTTTCAAATTTCTGTTTTCTTTATTTCGACATATTATTTTATTATATCTTTTTTTTCATTCGCAAGAAGAAAAAACATAAAAATAATTGAAAAATTAAACTCTTATGCTATTGTAATTGCAGCTCATAATGAACAAAATGTTATATGCGACATTTTAAGAAGTTTAAGAAAATTAGATTATTCAAGAAAAAAATATGATATTTTTGTTGTTGCCGATAATTGCACAGACTCAACCGCACTAAATGCAAAAAAGTGTGGTGCTAAAGTTTTTGAACGTTTCGATACCGTAAATTGTGGTAAAGGATTTGCGCTTGATTTTGCATTTAAAAAAATTTTAGATTTACCTGTAAAATATGATTTTTTTGCAGTTTTTGATTGTGATAATATAATACGTAAGGATTTTTTTGATCATATAAATAAACAAGTGAATGCTGGTTATAAAGCAGTTCAAGGGCGCATCGAAAGTAAAAATCCATTTGATTCTTTGATTTCTTTGTCCATAGCAACCTGGTATTGGATTAACAATAGAACGTTCCAGCTTTCAAGACATAATCTTGGCATTAGTTGCCAAATTGGAGGAACTGGTTTTGTAGTTGAAACTAGTTTAATAGACAAAATTGGCTGGAGTTCTTATTGCATAGCTGAAGATGCTGAATTTACATTAAAACTTGCAATAAAAGACATAAAAGTTGGTTATTCCTATGATGCACAAGTGTTCGACGAAAAACCAATCAAACTAAAAACTTCAATAATGCAAAGAATAAGATGGGCTAAGGGAATTGCAAAATCAGGTTTTAATTTTATTATTCCTCTTTTTAAAAAGGGTATAAAAGAAAAAAAACTTCAACCATTTAATGATTTATTAACTTTTTTTAGTTCTTCGTTATTTCCAATTTTGTATGTTTTGCTTTTGCTCTTTGATATTAAAGCGATAAAAATTATTTTAAATTCAAAAGGATATTTTATATTTAACAATATCTGGACTATTCCAACAAATTTTATTTTATTAAATACAATACTGATTGGGGAATTGTTTGTAATTTTTTATGGATTGTATAAAGATAAAAAAATTGGAAAGTATATATTATCCGGAATTTTTGGATATATTTTTTACATAATAAGCTGGGTTCCGATAGTGTTTATTGGAATTTTCAAGAAACGCGAAAATGATTGGTTTCACACGCCTCACAAAACAAATCAAAAGCCGGACGATTTGGGGTAAATATTTCAAATTCAAAAGAGGAAAATTAATGGGCGAAATTCATACAATTAGTAAAAGAGCTAATGATATTTTAAAAGGCAAGACAGTTTTAAATGAAGATGATAAAAAAGCGGTAAATTTTGCAGAAAAATTTTTAGCTTCACATGAGGTTATTAATTTTTTAACTTCAAATAAATGCATTAATTTTGAAAAAAAAGAAGTTATGAAAATGTTGGTTTTTTGTTATTTAGCAAACGAAATTTTTCATCTAGAACATGAAAAACTTACATTAGCACTTGCTGATTTAATAATTCTTGAAGAATTTCAAAAATCGTACGAAAAAATTGATACTCATCATCTTTGGATATTTTTTTCATACCTTGAAATTATTAATGCTTATCCCTTAATAAATCTTGATGAAATATCTAAAATTATACTTGAACTTATGGAAGTTTCGAATAACTGCAAAATGCATTACGATGATTTTAATGCTTTATTAAATATTATTTTAAAGAATAATTTAGGATTAAATGATATGAAAGAAGTTTTTAAAATTGCAATCTATGCATTATGCAGAAATATAAAATTTAAAGATTCTTCAATTTCAGTTCAAGACAGCGAAATTGTTAAAATAGCAAAACGAGCTTATAATGAAGGAAAATCTTATTCAAAAATAATTAATGAAGTACGCATTTTTTGTGAAGAAAAAAATTTACATGACGTAGCACATGAAGATGAATCAATTCCAAAAGAAAATTTAGAAATTCCAATTGATCTTGAAGAAAAAAATTTAAATGAAATATTGTTAGATAACGTATCGGACGACGCCTCAACGCTTGAAAAATTAGAAGAGGTAGTTTTAACTCAAGAAATATATAATAATAAAATTATTCCATCATCTATAATAGAAGAAAATTCAGAAAGTTTAGTTGAAGAATTTAGAATTTCTCTTTTTGATTTTTATGATAGAGTTTATTCGAATGTTGCAGAAAGAGGCGTGGTTAAAAATTCAGACATTAGAACACTAAAATCTATTTTAAAAATTTATAATTTTGAAAAAAGTAATAACACTGATTTAAACAATAGAGAAAAGAAAGCTTTGAAAATTTTTAAAGAAACTTTAGAAGAATTAAAAGAAGAAACGGATATTGATAAAATTAAAAAAATTTTGCAAGAAGGTGTAATTTTAGCAGAAAAACTTCTTAAAAATACAGATGGTTTACATGGTTTTTTTTACAAAATTTATGATGCGATTTGTGATTTTTTTTATAACCTAACTCATACTTGCGGAGCATCTTTTCAACGTTTGAATGAGTTTAAAATTTTAAAAACTGAAGAAAAAAACGAACAAGGGTTAAAATTTTAAAAATGTAACATAAATCTTTTTAATACTTGAGGAAAATAAATTATGTATGAATATTAAAATTGGAATTGATATAATTGAAATCGACAGAATAAAGAAAGCAATTAAAAAACATAAAAAATTTTTAAGTCGTAATTTCAGCGAACAAGAAAATGAATATTTTTCAACAAATGAAAATGTAATTCAAACTGTTGCTGGAAACTTTGCAGCCAAAGAAGCTTTTTCCAAATCTATAGGAACAGGCATTCGTGGTTTTTCTTTAATTGATATTGAAATTCTTCGTAATAAAAATAAAAAACCTATTTTATTACTCAAAAAAAAAATTCAAAACTGTGATTTAAGTATAACCCATTCAAAAGAAAACGCAATTGCAGTAGTAATATATCGCAAAAATTTTTTAAAGCATGTATTTAATCTATTTTTTTATAATATATTTCATTTAATATTTTAGAAAGTAGAGACGAATATTTGAAAAAAGTAATAGCTATTTTTATATTAATGCTTATAATTTTTGGAACTTTTGTTTTGGGAATGAGGTTAATCAAAAAAACAAAAAAAGAGAAAACATACAATTCTTATTGCAAAATATATGGAATATACAATAATTTAAAAAGTTATATTTCAAAGATTGACGTTTTGGTGACATCAAATTTATCCTCTAGAAATTATTGTTTGAAAGAATATTATAAAAGTCCAGACAAATATAGAATAGATTGTGTCTCTCCCGATGAGATAAAAAATCTTAAATATATTTTTAAAAGAGATGAGGTTGTATTTTTTTCACCATTTTCGAGTGAACCAATAACTTTAAACACAATTCCAGTTGAAAAAAATTGTATGTTTTTAGGTGATTTTTTCAAAAGTTATTATGAAACCCAAACTGGAATAGCTAAAACAAACAAAAAGACAACAAACGAACTTGTGTATGAAACCGATGTCGTTAGAGGTTGTAAAAGACATTTTTGCCAAAAGCTATGGTTTGATAAAAAGACACAACTTCCATTAAGATTAGTTACTTATGATGTCAATGATAAGGAAGTTATACGTGTTGAATACACTGATTTTAAACTTAATGAAAATATAAACGATGAAACTTTTGAAAATTTTTAATTATTTAGGCTTCTTTGCTGACACTCTTCGTTTTATTCTTTGCTTCTTCAAATTCGATAGCGCCTTTCCCTTTAGCTTTCATAATTTTCGATATATATTTTACTCTTTTTTTTTGATTATCATCGTCAGTGTTTTTTGTTATAGCAGAATTTATATTTGTACCCATTGAACATATTACACCAGATAAAATACCAAGAAGTACTCCACCTATAATTCCAACTAAAACTCCAATTATCGCCCCAATTAACCAAGCAAAATAAAGACCAACAAAAAAACCTGTAATAGCACCAATTATAGAAAAACTTGTAGCAGAATTACGCATAAAAGAGTTGTTTCTACTCGTTTCAGTTTCAACCGGCATTACAGTTCTAGTTCCTTTTGCAGTTTTTCTCATATTCAATCTCCTCATTTTAAATAAATTTTGATTTCGCTTATTATTATATTCAAAAAAAATATATTGTAAATAATTTTGTAAATAAAAAGTTTACAAAAATTTTATTTAATTAATCTCAAAAATAAGTTAATTTTATAAATCATATCATTAAAATATTTTTTGAGTACAATTTAAAATACTATGAGGTGTTAAAATATTGTCATTACTTAGAACGTGGGTCCAAATAGATTTAGATGCGCTTTCAAATAATTTAAACGAAATATCAAAGTTATGTAAAAAATCTAAAATACTTACAATAGTAAAATCAAACGCTTACGGACACGGTTTTTTAGAATCTGTAAAAGTTTTTATTAAGGGGGGCGCTTATGGTCTTGGGGTTGCTTTTATTGACGAAGCCATTCAAATTAGAAAAGCAAAAATAAATGTACCAATTTTGGTTCTTGGTTATACTGTCTTTGAGGCAATAAAGTACGCCTTTGATTATAATATAATATTAACTGTTTTTACAAATGAATTTGCTGAAAATCTTTCAAAAGAAGGATGTAAAAGAAATAAAAAAATAAAAATACATATTAAAGTAGATACTGGTATGAATAGACTTGGTTTTATTTATAATGATGATTATAGTCAAAAACAAGAAACGATAAAAAATATTGTGGAAATTTCAAAACTTTCTTATGTTGAAATTGAAGGCTTATTCACTCATTTTTCATCAAGTGAACAAGATAAAGAATTTACAAAAATTCAATTTAAATTATTTATGAACTTAGTAAATGAGCTTGAAAAACTTGGTATTAGCATCCCAATTAAACAT
This sequence comes from Clostridiales bacterium, assembly GCA_031267755.1. Classification (GTDB taxonomy): domain Bacteria; phylum Bacillota; class Clostridia; order Monoglobales; family JAIRYP01; genus JAIRYP01. The sequence continues at coordinate 85,941 of JAIRYP010000004.1, forward strand.
TGTGCAAATAGCGCAGGAATAATTAATTTTCCAAATATGCACCTTGATATGGTTCGCCCTGGAATTATTCTTTATGGTTTGTATCCAAATAATTTTTTTAAAAATAATAATTTAAATTTGATTCCAGCAATGCAATTTAAAACAAGGGTTGCGCACCTTAAAGAAATTGAAAAGGATCAATACGTAAGTTATGGTAACACTTATAAAACTGACAAAAAAACTAAAATTGCCACAATTTCTGTTGGATATGCAGATGGATATCCAAGATTTTTATCAAATAAAACGAAAGTTATAGTAAAAAATAAACTTTCTCAAAATATTGGAAAAATTTGTATGGATCAATGTATGATTGACGTGACACATGTTAATAATATAAAAATCGGCAATGAAGTTATTTTGTTTGGTACGCAAGGAAATCTATCAATTTCAATAGATGAACTTGCAAAAATTAATAATAGTATAAATTATGAAATGCTTTGCATGATATCCAAAAGAGTGCCAAGAATTTACACAAAGAATGGAAAGGTTATTAAAATAATGAATGATTTATTGAATACCTAAGCATTATTTCAATTTCCCTATATTTGTTCTTTTAAAAATTATGGAAATAAAGGAGCTAAAAAAGTTTTTTCGCGTATACTATAAAAAAACAGTAATTTGTAAATAAATGAACTGGAGAGTGTTAGAATGAACGTAAAAACCGTGAGAAGAGGCGACGTATATTATGTGGATTTAAATCCTGTTCTTGGTTCAGAACAAGGAGGTACTAGACCGGTTTTAGTTGTACAAAATGATGTAGGTAATAAATTCGGTCCAACTGTTATCGGAGTTGCAATAACTTCTCAAACCAACAAAACAAAAATGCCAACACATATTGAAATTTGTGCGCAAAAATATGGACTTGGAAAAAACTCTGTCGTATTAGCAGAACAAGTTCGAACAATTGATAAAAAAAGGCTTAAGGAAAGAATTTGTCATTTAGATAAAAATATTATGGAAAAAATAAATAGTGCAATTGCAATAAGTCTTGGTCTTGACTACGAATAATTATTTATTTTTTGGTTTAACATTATTATAAAACTTCAAAAATAATAAAAATAAATGTTTTAATTGTTTAATACATATTTTGCTCAATTAAAAATAATTAAAATTTTTATTTTATTTGTTGTTCATATAAATTAATAATTTTTTGTGTTTAATTTAGCTAGTAAAGGAATCTATATGCTTAAATGAAATTAATATTTTGATAACAACAAAAGTTTTTGTTGGTATCAAACTTAATAATAATTTTTTCACGATTGTGCGTTCAAAAATAAAAAAGATAATTATTAAAATAATAAAACAATACTAAGCGTATACTTGCGTCTTCTTTGCGAACAATAACATTTATTCGTTCTTAAGGGAGGCGCTTTTGTGAAGGCAATTATTATGGCAGGCGGCGAAGGGACAAGGCTTCGCCCTATTACATGCGATAAACCAAAACCTATGATCAACATAATGGGAATGCCTATTATGGAATATGTAATAAATCTTTTAAAAAGTCATGGCATAATTGAAATAGGTGTTACGCTTCATTATTTGCCAAATGAAATTAGTGATTATTTTAAAGATGGAGAAAAATTTGGAGTTGAACTTAGTTATTTCGTGGAGGATATGCCTCTTGGAACCGCCGGAAGTGTAAAAAACGCTGAAAAATTTTTGGATGAAAATGTTGTTGTTATAAGTGGCGATGCGTTAACTAGTATTAATTTAACAGATGCAATAGAATTTCATAATTCAAAAAAAGCTTTGGCGACTCTAGTATTATCCGAAGTCGAAAATCCGACTTTTTATGGTGTTGTTACAATTGACGAAACAAAAAAAGTCACACGTTTTTTAGAAAAACCTGAATGGAGCGAAGTTTTCAACAAAAATGCAAATACAGGAATATATATATTGAACCCTGAAATTTTATCTTTTTGCCCAAAAAACGAATTTTTTGATTTTAGCAAAGATTTATTTCCAAAAATTATTTCACAAAACAAAGAAATATATGGATTTGTTTCAAATGATTACTGGTGTGATATTGGAGATGTTGAAACTTATAGAAAGTGCCATTTTGATATTTTTGAAGGTAAATTCAAAATCAATTTAAAAGAATATAAAAATACAGAGTGTGAATCAAAAGACATTTATTTAGGAGAAAATGTTTCGATTGATAAAAATGCCTTAATTAAGGATAAAGTTTTTATAGAATCTGGTACGAAAATTTTTGGGAACGCCGAAGTTGGTCCTTACACCGTTATTGGAAAAAATTGCGTTATAAAACCTGGAAGTAGTGTAAAAAGAAGCATAATTTGGGATAATTGTATAATTGAAAATAAGGCACAAGTTAGAGGATCAATATTTTGTTTAAAAGTTAAAGCGAAAGAAAATTCAAAAATTTTTGAAGGATCAGTAATCGGCATGAAAAGCATTGTAGGCGAAGAAACTATAATAGAACCAAATATTAGAATTTGGCCATTTAAAACAATTGAAGATGATTTAAAAATTTCTCAAAATCTTGTTTGGGGAAATACTAAGATTAAAAAAATTTTTTCAGGGGATGCGGCTTCTGGAGAAATTAATATTGATATAACTCCTGAATTTCTAGTAAAAATCGCGTCTAGTTTTAGCTCAATAATCCAAACTGGAAAACTTGGTATTGGATACGATTGTGGTAATGGAAATGAAATGATTAAGAATGCTATTATATCAGGTATTTTGGCTTCTGGCCTTAGTGTATATGAGTTTGGCGAACAACCATTACCAATTACTCGAAGTGCAGTACGCTTTTATGAATTGAGCGGTGCTATTCATATTCAACTTTCTAGTTCAGATTTAAAAAACGAAAGTTCAGGAAGTGTTGAAATAAAATTTTTATCTCCTGATGGAACAGATATTTCTCGAGAAATTGAAAGAAAACTTGAAACTGTTTTTCTAAAAGAAGATTTTATTAGAAGCGAATCCGTAGATATCAAAACTGTTGTAAGGGTTGAAAATTATAAATACTATTACATTGATAGTGTGATAAAAAAAATAACAGATGAAAATATGACAAAGAATTTTGAAATTTTATGCAGTTCTAAAACAGTAATTGATTTATTACAAACTATAGTTAATGAAATTAAAGACGATGAAGAAAAACCTGTTTTAGAAGAAAAATTTATAAGCGAAATAAGTTCTAGTGGAGAGAACTTAACGGTGTATAGTAGTGAAACCGAAAAATTAACATTTGATCAATACATGATGTTAGCTGCTGTAATTGTTTTAATGGATTATCCTGATACAACGTTTGTTTTACCTGTGAATGCTCCAAAAAATCTTGAAGATTTAGTTGAAAATTTTGGCGGAACAGTTTCGTATTCAAAAATGTCAAATCGAGATTTTTTGAAGAAAATAATGGAAGATGGTACCGAACTTCAATTTAAATTATTTTCTGATGGCTTGTACTCAGCATTTTATATTTTGTCTTTTTTGATTAAAAATAATTTAACCGTGGGGAAAATTTTAAAACATATTCCTAATTTTTATAAAAAAGAAATTGAGATAAATTGCAACAACAAAGATAAAGGAAATGTCATAAATGAGATTATGAGACACTATAAAGATAAGAAGCTAAATCTGACACATGGTATCAAAGTTTACGAAGATTCGGGATGGGTTTTAATTATACCGGATAATTATAAAAATATTTGTAGAATTATTATAGACGGATTTGAAAAAGAAAAAACTGAGGAAATGGCAGACATTTTTACAAAACTTATAAGTCGTATTGCTAATGTGTAAAATTTAATATACAATACCTTCTAAGTTTAATTAGAAAATTATTTTTATATAGAATTTAATAGTTTTATGTTTTAAATTTGGAGTTTTGCGGTTTAAATTAGAACAAACTCATAAATAATTTGAGACGGGTGTTTTGTATTTTTTAAAATTATTTGATTTATTACGTGAAGAGTTTGAGATTGGAGAAATGAAAAATATGTTTGAGAATTCTTTGAAAATAGTACCACTTGGTGGGCTTAATGAGATTGGAAAAAATATTACTTTATTTATTTGTGGCGAAGATATATTGGTGCTCGATTGTGGGCTTACGTTTCCCGACGATGAAATGTTTGGAGTTGATATTGTCATACCAGATATCACTTTTCTTCAAAAAAATAAAGATAAAATTAGAGGGATAGCGCTAACTCATGGTCATGAGGACCATATTGGAGCTTTGCCGTATGTGCTTAAAGAAATAAATGTTCCAGTTTATGGTACAAAACTTACCCTTGAAATATTAAAAATTAAACTTAAAGAACATAAAATGTTAAGAACAACTAAATTAATCACAGTAAATCCAGGCGAAACTTTCACTCTTGGTTGTTTTAAGATAGAATTTATACGTTCAAATCATAGTATAGCGGATGCTATAATAACTTTAATTACTACTCCCATTGGAAATGTTCTTCACACTGGGGATTTTAAAATTGATTGTACGCCAATTGATGGAGAAATGCTCGATTTAACAAGAGTAGGAGAAATTGGAAAAGAAGGCGTTTTAGCTCTTCTTTCCGATAGCACTAACAGTGAACGCCCTGGTTATAGTATGAGCGAAAGAACTGTCGGAGAAGAATTTGAGAAAATTTTTGAAATATCGACAAAGCAAAGAATTTTTATTGCAACATTTGCCTCTAATATACATAGAGTACAACAGGTCATAAATTCAGCAGTTAAATTTGGCAGAAAAGTTGCAGTGTGTGGTCGAAGTATGATCAATGTTTTAAATGCTGCGTTTGACATTGGATATATGAAAATTCCGACAGATACACTCATAGATGTTGATGAAATAACCAAATTTCCAAAAGAAAAAATAGTAGTAATAACAACTGGTAGCCAAGGCGAACCTATGTCAGCTCTCAGTCGTATGGCATCGTCTGATCATAAAAAAGTTACAATTGAATTTGGAGACTTGGTAATAATTTCAGCAAATCCAATTCCTGGAAATGAACGTACCGTTTCAAAAGTTGTAAATGAACTTTTTAGAAGGGGAGCAGATGTAATATATGAACCTATAGCAGACGTACATGTTTCTGGCCACGCATGTCAAGAAGAACTTAAAATAATGTTAAGCCTCGCAAAACCAAAATTTTTTATTCCTGTTCATGGCGAGCACAGACATCTTATCAGACATAAAGAAATTGCAAAAAGTATGGGTTATAATAGCAAAGATATATTCATAATGGATATTGGAAATGTTTTGGAAATCAAAAAAAACGAAGCGAGAATTACTGGAAGTGTTGCAGCAGGAAAAGTGTTCGTTGATGGACTTGGCGTTGGCGATGTTGGCAATATCGTACTTAGGGATAGAAAACATCTTGCACAAGATGGGCTAATCATTGTTGTAATTATCATAAATAAAGTGGGCGGATCAATTGTTTCTGGACCGGATGTAATATCAAGAGGTTTCGTTTATGTTAGAGAATCAGAATTTTTAATGAATGAAATCAAAAAAAAAGCAAAATTAGCAATTGAAGAATGCAATGAGAAAAATTTTAAAGATTGGTCAAATTTAAAGTCTAATATTAAAAAGCGCTTGAGCGAGTTTTTATTTGATAAGACGAAAAGAAAACCAATGATATTGCCTATAATTATGGAAGCATAAAATATTCTATCAAGTATTGTAATTTAGTAAAATTTTTATTACTATTGTTTAATGAAATTAAAATTTAAGGTTTGTAATAATTTTTAAAAAAATGAAAGTTTTAAAAGATTTTTTATATTTTGTAATCATGTTTTAAAAAATTTGATTATTTTAATCACAAAATTATCAAAATTTTGAATATTGTTTTATTAACAGTCTCAAAAATAAAAAAATGGGAGAAATTTTTAAATGAAAAAATTGTTGATTTTCTTTGTATCTTTGTCTTTTGTTTTTCCAATGTGTGGATGTGGCAAAAAAGATACACCAGATAAATGGACAATTGGTATATCAATGCCAAATAAAGCACTTGAAAGATGGAACAAGGATGGAGAATATTTGAAAAAAAAATTAACAGATTCAGGATATTCAACTATTTTGCAATATCCAGCAGGGGATGCAAATACTCAGATAAATCAAATTGAAGACATGGAAGCTAAAGGAGCAAAAGTAATAGTAATTGCAGCTGTTGATACAAAGTCTCTTGCAAATGTGCTAAATAAAGCTAAAACACAAAACATAACAGTTATAGCGTATGATAGATTGATCACTGATACTGAAGATGTTGATTTTTTTGTAACATTTAACAATAAAGAAGTTGGGGTTATGCAAGCCAAATTTGTAGAAAAAAAATTAGGTTTAAGAGAAAAAAAGGGACCCTTTAATATTGAATTCATTGCAGGAGATCAAGCGGATGAAAACGCACATAGTTTTTATAATGGGGCAATGAGTGTTCTCAAAGAATATATAGATTCAGGAAAACTAATAGTTCCAAGTGGCCAAATTGCTTTTGAAAAAGTTGTAACACCAGGATGGGAAACTGCGAAAGCGCAATCTAGAATGGATAATATAATAGTTGCAAATTATTTAGGGCAAAAAAAACTCGATGCAGTTCTTGCAACGAGCGATTGTCTTTCGCTTGGAGTTATAAATGCACTTAAAACAGCAGATATCATAAAAAATCTTGAAACTAATTCTGAAAATATTTTATTAAATCCGATTATTACTGGACAAGATTGTGATAAAGCAAATGTTGCGTCAATTGTAAAGGGCGAACAATCGATGTCGGTGTTTAAAGATACAAGAAAACTTGGCGATAAAGTTAAGGATATAATTGATTCTTTATATGAAGGTAAAGAAATTGAAATAAATGGTGAAGAAAAATTCAACAATGGTGCGAAAGATGTCACTACGTATTTTTTTGAACCAGTTTGTATTGAAAAAGATAATCTCGTGAAAGAGTTAATTGAAAGTGGGTATTATAAAAAAGAAGAATGTAATTGGTAAATATTTTATTTATGAAACAATAAAATAAATAGGTAACTTTGTAACTTGATATTAAATTCTAAAAAATATAAATGTTTTTATTATGTGTTTCATTTTAATTATGGGTGTTGAAAAAACTATGAATCATAAATTTGTGAGTGAAAACAAACAATATAATGAAAATGTTTTAGAAATTTGCGATGTTGAAAAAGTTTTTGGCGAAACAAAAGCCTTAAATAAGGTGAATTTAAGTATAAAAAAGGGGGAAATACGTGCATTAGTTGGTGAAAATGGTGCTGGAAAATCAACATTAATTAATATACTGTGCGGTATATATTCTCATCATAAATACACTGGTAAAATATTCCTTGAAGGAAAAGAGTGTAAATTTAAAAAAGTGAAAGATAGTGAAGATGTTGGAATTTCTGTAGTACATCAAGAATTTACTTTGATTCCTCAAATGTCGATTGCTGAAAATGTATTTTTAGGAAATGAAAAACATAAGAATTTTATAATCGATTGGAAATTAACAAAGAATAAAGCAAAAGAAATTTTAGACAGAGTTGGACTTAAAGAAAACGGAGAAACAAGTGTTAAAGATATAGGTATTGGGAAACAACAGCTTACTGAAATTGCTAAAGCACTAAATAAAAAAGTTAAAGTTTTAATACTTGATGAGCCCACAGCCGCTTTGAATGAAGAAGATAGCAATAATTTGTTTAACTTACTTTTAAAATTTAAAGAAACCGGAATAACTTCAATACTTGTTTCACATAAACTTGAAGAAGTTATGAAAATTGCTGACTCAGTAACTATTTTAAGAGACGGTAAAGTAATTGAAACACTTGTAAAAGGAATTGATGAAATATCGAGAAACAGATTGATAAGTGGCATGGTTGGTCGAAAAGTAGAGTATTATTTTCCAAAAAAAAATTCAAATACCGATTGTGTTGATTGTAATGTTTTTTATGAAATAAAAAATTGGAATGTTAAACATCATAATATTAAAGATAAATATGTTGTGAAAAATTTAAACATGTATATAAAAAAGAATGAAATTGTCGGAATAGCAGGGCTTGCTGGATCTGGACGAACTGAGTTTGCAATGAGTCTTTTTGGCAAATTATATGGCAGAGATATTTCGGGAAGCGTGTACAAAAATGGTAAAGAAATTTACATAAATTCTGTTTCGGATGCAATTAATAATGGATTAGCTTACGTATCTGAGGATAGAAAGAATTATGGACTTGATTTATCTGACAATGTAAAAAGGAATATTTCAATCGTAAACTTATCAAAAATATGCACTAAATCAAAAATTATCGATGAAAGAAAAGAAAAAGAGATTGCAAATTATTACAAACAAATTTTCAATATTAAAACTAATTCAATAGAATGCGAAACAAGAAAGCTTTCAGGCGGCAACCAACAAAAAGTTGTTCTTAGTAAGTGGATATTTTCAAATCCAGATTTGCTTATTTTAGATGAGCCCACACGAGGTATTGACGTTGCGACGAAACATGAAATTTATACTTTTATGAATAATCTAGTAAAACAAGGAAAATCGATTATAATGATTTCATCTGAGATGACAGAAATTCTTGGTATGTCTGATAGAATTTATGTAATGAATAGTGGAAAAATTGTTGGAGAATTTTATAATTCTGAAGTTTCGCAAGAAATCATAATGGAATGTATTGTAAAAACATCGTAATGGGGGTTAATGAGTGAATTATTTGTCAATAAAAAAAAGCATAAAGCAGTATGCAATGACAATTACACTTATTGCGATTACATTGCTTTTTGAGTTCTTGACAAAAGGTGTTTTGCTCTCTCCACAAAATATAACAAATTTAATCATGCAAAATAGTTGTATTTTGTTGCTTTCTATTGGCATGATGCTTTGTATTTTAACTGGAGGTAACATTGATCTTTCCGTTGGGTCTGTTTTGGCATTTGTGGGCGCAATTAATGGTAAATTAATCATCACCAAAGAAATGCCAATACATTTTGTGATTTCTTTAGTAATTTTTTTAGGTTTTTTGATTGGTGCATGGCAAGGATTTTGGATTGCTTACGTTCGAATTCCTTCGTTTATAGTAACGCTTTCTGGAATGCTTATTTTTAGAGGCCTTGCAGTATTGACGCTTAAAGGAATGACGCTAACACCATTTCCAAATATTTTTCAAGAAATTAGCGGTGGCTTTGTTTTTAACTTTTTAAAAATTAAATATAAAACTCAATTTGTTACGTATACCTTTGCTTTAATTTTAACAATAATCTATATTTGTTTACAAGTTTTAAAAAGAAATAAAAAAGAACGTCGTGATAATATATATTTGTTTTTAATTAAGAATGTATTTGTGTGTATTGTTATTTTTTTGTGTGTAACACCGTTTGCAAATTTTAAAGGAATACCTATAATTTTAATAATTTTAGGAATAATTACTTTGTTTTATTCTTTCGTAACTCAAAAAACAATTTATGGAAGATATGTTTATGCGGTTGGTGGCAATGAAAAAGCTGCAAAATGCTCTGGAATAGATACAAACAAAGTTTTATTTTATGTGTATGTAAATATGTCAGTTCTTGCAGCAATAGCTGGAATTGTTTTTTCTTCTCGCACAAATTCGGCCTCTCCACAGGCTGGCATAAATTTTGAATTAGATGCTGTTACATCGTGTTATATTGGCGGAGCATCAGCAAGTGGAGGAATTGGTACGATTATGGGGGCAATAATTGGGGGTACAGTGATGGGTGTTTTGAATAATGGCATGTCAATTATGGGTATAGCTTCGGATGTTCAAATGACAATTAAAGGAATTGCTCTTATCACTGCAGTTGCTTTTGACGTAATATCAAAAAATTCAAAAGTTATTAGAAATGTTGTATGAGGATAGGGGATCATTATGATAACTAATGCTAAAGTAATTGAAAACAATAAAGGTATTTTGAAATTTGAATTTGAAATAGAGCCAAAAATATTTAAAAACGCTATTCAAAAAGTTTATGATAAAAAACGAAAAAGTTTCAAGATACCTGGCTTTAGAAACGGTAAGGTTCCAAGAGCGGTTTTAGAAAAGTTTTATGGCAAAAATATGTTTTATTCTGATGCAGTGAATGAGATCTTGCCTGAAAAATATGATGAAATCGAGAAGAAAATGGCTTTTAATTTTATCGAAAAGCCTAAAATTGAAATATCTAAAATATCAGAAGAGAATGGAATAACTTTTATTGCGACTGTTGCCATTTTGCCAGAGTTTGAAATTGGTGAATATAAAGGTATTAAAGTCCAAAGGAAAAATTTTTCAATAACGTCTCATGAAGTAGACGAGGAGTTAGAAAAACAAAGAAAAAAAAATGCAAGAGAAATAGTTGTAGAAGACAGACCAGTTCAAGTTGATGATTTTGTGAATATAGATTATGAAATTTTTTTGAATGACAAACAAGAAAAAGATAAAAGTTTAAAAAATTTTGTATTTCAAGTTGGTTCGAATCAGGTCATATCAGGATTTGGTGAAAAATTAATAGGAAAATCTTTAGGTGAAGAAATTGAATTTAATTTAAATTTTCCAAACGAATTTTACGATAAAGATTTGGAAGGGAAAAATGGAAAATTTAAAATTAAAATAAATAAAATATGGATTCAAGAATTACCAATTTTGAACGATGAATTTGCAAAAGATGTGAGCGAATTTGATACTCTGGAAGAATTAAAAACAAATATAATGGAAAAGCTTGAAGGGATTAATAGAATTAAAGTCGAAAATATGATAGAAAATGATATACTTGAGAAAATAGTTAAAAGAACTGAAGTTGTTGTTCCGGATGTGATGGTTGAAAAAGAACTTAAAAAAACATTTGAAAATTATTTTGAACAGTTAAATGTGAATGGGTTTGATGTTAAAAAATTTTTAGAATCAATGGATGAAAATGAAAAAAATAAACACAAATCTGCTGTACAAAACAGTATTAAAACAAGGATTATTATAGATAAAATTATGAAAATTGAAAATATTAAAGTGTCGGAAGAAGAAATTTTAAATGAGTATAATAAATTGTCACAAAAAAATAAAATTGATGTAAAAAAAATTAAAAATTATATATCTAAAGAAAATATCGCATATGATATAAAAACACGGAAGGTTTTGAAACTTCTTAAAGATAAAGCAATTATAATTGAAAATAATTAGTTAATCCTTATAAAATTTGGAGGTTTAAAGAATGTCGCTTGTACCTTACGTCATTGAGCAAACTAGCCGAGGAGAACGCTCGTATGATATTTTTTCTAGGCTTTTAAAAGATAGAATAATATTTTTGTCGGATGAAGTAAATGATGTAACGGCTAGTTTAGTAGTTGCACAACTTTTATTTTTAGATAGTGAGAATCCTGATAAAGATATAAATCTTTATATAAACAGTCCGGGTGGATCTATTACTTCGGGTATGGCAATATATGATACTATGCAATATACTAAGGCGGATGTTTCAACAATTTGTGTAGGTATGGCTGCATCCATGGGTGCTTTTTTGCTCTCAAGTGGCAAAAAAGGAAAAAGATTTGCATTACCAAATAGCGAAATTATGATTCACCAACCTCTTGGGGGTACAAAAGGCCAGGCAACTGATATTGCGATTCATGCGAAAAGAATTATAAGCATGAAAGAACAACTTAATAAAATGCTTAGCGAAAATACTAATCAACCTCTCGAAAGAGTTCAAAAAGACACCGAAAGAGATAACTTTATGTCAGCCAAAGAAGCTCTTGAATATGGATTAATAGATAAGATTGTTGATAAACGTAATTAAATTTTTAGAATTTATATTTTGAGAAAGGCGGTCAATAATGATTAAACTTGATGATGGTTCCAAAAAACCCAATTGTTCTTTTTGTGGAAAAAACGAAGAACAAGTAAAAAAAATGATTACTGGCCCTGGTGTTCGTATATGCAATGAATGTATTTGGTTATGTTATAAAATGTTTGAAGATGATTATAATTTTTCAAAAGTTAAAGATGTAAAAGAAAAGTTATTGACACCGGCTGAGATTTATGCAAAATTAGATCAGTACGTAATAGGTCAAGGTGATACTAAAAAAATACTCTCTGTTGCAGTGCGTAATCATTACAAGCGTCTTCAAATGCAAAAAGAGGAAGATGTTGAAGTTGAAATTCAAAAAAGCAATATTTTATTAATGGGTCGAACTGGTTGTGGAAAAACTTTACTTGCACAAACTTTGGCCAAAGCTTTAGATATTCCATTTGTAATTTCTGATGCAACCTCGTTAACCGAAGCAGGTTATGTTGGCGAGGATGTCGAAAATATTCTTTTAAAACTTATTCAAGCCGCTGAATACAATATTGGAAGAGCTCAACAAGGGATTGTTTATATTGATGAAATTGATAAAATTACAAGAAAATCAGAAAACCTTTCCATAACTCGCGATGTTAGCGGAGAAGGAGTTCAACAGACCCTTCTTAAAATTCTTGAAGGAACTGTTGCATCAGTGCCTCCGAATGGTGGTAGAAAACATCCACACCAAGAGTGTTTGCAAATTGATACAACGGATATATTGTTTATTTGTGGTGGAGCGTTTGAAGGCATTGAAAAAATAATTGAAAGAAGAGTTTCAGGTAGCGCACTTGGTTTTGGGGCTAAAGTTCAAAGCAAAAAAGATAAGAATAAAAGAAAAATTTTAAATGAACTTATTCCAGAAGATTTGCTTAAGTTTGGATTAATTCCTGAGTTTATTGGAAGGCTACCAGTTATTGCTACCCTCGATGATCTTAATGTAAATGATTTAAAAAGAATATTGATTGAACCAAAAAATGCATTAATAAAACAGTATAAGGCTTTATTTGAATTTGATGATGTGATACTAGAGGTGCAAAATGATGCGATAGAAGAAATTGCAAAAAAAGCAATTGAAAGAGAAACTGGTGCAAGAGGTCTTAGAACCATCATCGAAAAAATGATGAATGAAATTATGTATGAAATGCCATCTGATCCAACAATTGAAAAAGTTATCGTAACAAAAGAATGTGTAACGGAAGGTAAAAAACCTAAGATTATTCATAATTCAAATAGAAAACCTCTAAAAATTATTGAATCAAATAAATTAAAAGATGGCGAAGAAGAATCGGTTTCATAGTATATATTTGTTTTTCATTTTTGATTTTTTATTTTGCAAGTTAGTTTTATGGTAATTTTTTAATGGTTTTAAATATTTATAAAATTAATTTTATTAATAAGTTTTAAAACATAGATGTTGCGGAGAATTAAATGTTAATAAAAAGATTGTTGACATCAATTGTTTGCATTCCCATGATAGTTTTTATTATGTTGTCGAAAGAAATTTATTATTCTTCAACTGTATTGTTGGTTTCATATGTTGGCATTTTTGAATTTTTTAAAGCAACTCAAATCGTAAAAAATAAATTTTTGTTATTTTTAGGAAATTTAATTTGTTTTTTTGTTATTTTTTTTTGTAATAAAACTTTAAAAATTGCACTTTTTACAGTGTTTTTATGCGTTGGTGTGATTTTATTCTATTTTATATTTATAAACAATGCTAAATTTAAAGACATTTTTTTAGTTATATTTGGGAATATTTATATACCATATATGTTATCATACATAATTTCTACAAGAAAAATTGAAGTTTTAGGTAAATATTTTGTATGGTTTATATTCTTAGGAGCGTTTTCAACTGATATATTTGCATATTTTGGAGGAAAATTTTTTGGTAAACATAAACTAATCCCTAAAATAAGTCCTAATAAAACAATTGAAGGAGCAATAATAGGTATTATAGGTAACATCTTTGTTTTTGGCGTTTTTGGGTTTTTGCTTAAAAAAATATTTAATATTTCATTGAATCTGCTACTTGTTTTTATCATGGGGTTTTTAACAGCTTTAGCAGCAGAATCTGGAGATATTGTTGCTTCAATTATAAAAAGAAAACATAAAATAAAAGATTTCGGCAGTATTCTTCCGGGCCATGGAGGAATACTAGATAGGCTCGACAGCTTAATTTTTGTTGCTCCAATTGTATACTTTTTTTTAATCCATACTAAAATTATGAGATAATTAAAAATCGATTTTTAAGTAACATAAAGTAAAATTTAAAGTGAAAAATATTCAATACGTGCTAATTAAAATATCAAATGAATCAATTAAAGAGTTAACAAAAAACGTATTCTTTTATTATTAGATGCATTTTACTTTTTGATATTCTTATTAAGCTTTGTTTTTAATCAAAATAGTTCACCTATAAAGTTAATTCTTTTTTATATATTTTAAAAATAAAATTACTTGGTAAAAATTTTTGTGTTCGCTAAAATGAAAAATGAAAAGCGAATGTATAAAAATTTTGAAACTTTTTTATTGGAAGTGAATAATATAAAAAAAATATCGATTTTGGGTTCAACGGGCTCGATAGGAACGCAACTTTTGGAAACTTTAGACCATATTGAAAATATAAAGGTTGTTGGAATTTCCGGAAATTTGAACATTAGCCTTTTAGAAAAACAAATTGAAAAATATAAGCCAAAATATTGTGCTGTTTTGAATGAAAAACTGGCTAAAGAATTAAAAAATAAAATTTTGAATGAGAAAACAAAAATACTCTCGGGAATAAAAGGAATTTGCGAAATTGCCGCCATAAAAGAAGTTGATTTAGTTGTATGTGCAATCAGTGGTATGGCCGGTCTTCTTCCAATTATTGAAGCTATTAAGGCTAAAAAAAATATTGCAATCGCAAACAAAGAACCGATTGTTGCAGCGGGCAATATAATAATTAAAGAAGCAAAAAAAAATGATATAAAAATTTTACCAATTGATAGTGAACATTCAGCAATTTTTCAATGCCTCAGGGGGAACAAACAAACGAGCGTTGAAAAAATTATATTAACAGCTTCAGGTGGACCTTTTTATAATAAAAAAAGAACTGAACTTGAAAATGTTTCTAAAAAAGAAGTGCTTAATCATCCAAAGTGGTCGATGGGTAAAAAAATCACTGTTGACAGCGCAACGCTTATGAATAAAGGATTTGAAATAATTGAGGCGCGATGGTTATTTGATGTTGAAAACATTGAGGCAATAGCTCATCCTGATAGTATTATTCATTCAATGGTTCAATATATTGATGGCAATGTCATAGCTCAGCTTTCAATACCAAACATGAAATATCCTTTGCAGTATGCCTTAACATTTCCCGAGAGACTTTATTCAACTGAGAAAAGACTTGATTTTAAAAATATCAATAATTTATCTTTTGGGGAATTGGATGAAGAAACGTTTCACTGTTTAAAACTTTCTAAAAAAGCATTGAAAAGCGGTGGATTAATGCCATGTATACTAAACTCAGCAAATGAAATTGCAGTTGAAAAGTTTTTAAATGATGAAATAAAATTTTTGGATATTGAAAGAATTGTAGAACGCGAATTAGAGGAAAATAAAAATATACTAGAACCCACAATTGATGATATTTTGAGTATGGATAGCGAAATAAAGGAAAAGTATAAAAAAAGGACACTTGATTAAGATGACAAATTCACGCAGAACAAAAAAGATATGCTATTTGTCAATTTTTACATCTTTGTCAACGCTTCTCACTCTTTTTACTAAAATACCGATAGGAAAAAGTTATTTACATTTAGGAAATGTTGTTTCACAATTAAGTGCAATATCGTTAGGACCAATAGAAGGCGGAATTGTCGGAGGCCTTGGTCAAGCTTTGGCGGATTACATAAAGGGTTATAATGTTTTTATAATACCAACTTTAATTATTAAATTTTTATCCGGATTTATTTTTGGAATCATTACAAGAAAAGAAAAAAAATATATAATATTATGTAGTGCATGTTTTATATACTTTGTGATTACAGCTTTAGGATATTTTTTCTTTAAAATATTTTTTTTAGGTCTTGATGTTAAAATTGCATTATTTGGAATAATTAGAAGCATAATTGCAAATCTTGCAGTAACTTTTGTAACAATTTCTTTGGTTCCATTTTTGAAAATAATCAATTAAAAACATAAACGCATAAACAAAGGAGATAAATGTGAATACATTTTTAATAACAGTTATGTTTTTTTCATTAATAGTATTTGTGCATGAATTTGGACATTTTATTTTTGCTCGTCTTTTTAAAGTTGCGGTTCATGAGTTCTCAATTGGAATGGGGCCTGCAATTTGGAAAACAAAAAAATCAGAAACTGTTTATAGTCTAAGAATGATACCTATTGGTGGTTTTTGTAAAATGGAAGGCGAAGATGAAAAAAGTGAAAGCGAAAACTCCTTCAACAAAAAATCATGGTATAAAAGATGTATTATTTTAATAGCTGGCGGTTTAATGAACATTTTGCTTGGATTTGTTATGTGTTGTGCAATGGTTTTGTGTCAAAAAAACATTTCTTCTGTGATAGTTGATAGAGTTGAATTAAACAGCCCGATTGAAAATTTCTTACAAAGTGGTGACAAAATAGTTAAAATCAATAATTCAAAAATTCATATAAAAAGAGACATAGAATTTGAATTTTCTAAAATTGGAGCGGATGATTATTACGATCTAACAATAAATAGAAGAGGAAAAACTATTGTTAAATCAGTAAAACCAAATGTTTATGAATTTGGGAATAATAATTTTACATGCGTGGGTTTTATACCAAAAATTTTAAAAATAAATCTCTTTAATTTAATTAGAGAAGGTTTTTATTTAACATTTTGGGCCATTAAACTTGTTTTAATTTCAATAAAAATGTTGATTAGCGGAGCTTTGAATCTGAACGAAATGTCTGGAGTTGTTGGCGCAGCAAACATGCTTGGGAAAGCTGCTAAAACTGGCATTGTTGATTTATTGTTTTTGAGTTCGTTTATTAGTATAAATATTGGGTTGTTTAATTTATTACCCTTTCCAGCGCTTGATGGTGGAAGAGTATTGTTTATAATAATTGAGTTAATTAGACGAAAACCAATTAAAGCCGAACATGAAGGTATTGTTCATTTTATTGGTTTTGCGTTATTTATTTTACTTATGATATTTGCAACGTGGAATGATATAACAAGAATTTTTTTGCATTAATAATTTAATTGAATTTTTGCGGTTTGATAAAACAAAAATTTATCTTCTGAGAGGTTTAGGATCCGAAAGGTTACGTGAGGCTCTGACGGTGTCTGGTGCTGTTTTTGAAAATGGTGTTAAGTCGCGAGGTTTCTGTTGTTTTTCACGCATTTTTGTATCTTCTCCGCTAAGAATTGCTTGTTCGTCAATTTTAAATTCTTTGTCGATTTTTCTAGATTCTTTAGATATTTCGGAAGATTTTTTGTGTGGAACTATTTCTTCTATACTAGTTCGTTCTCTAGGCAAATTCGGATCTATTGGCAAAGATGGAATCTGTGAATCTTTTTGTTCTGATAGAGGAATTTCTTCTTTGCGAAAATTCCGATCATCGTACGATTGAGAAGGGTAATAAAGAGGTCTTTCGTGTTCTTTTACAAAGGCCATATTTATACCTTGTTCGTAAACTTTAGCTGAAATTTTAGATAACCCGAATTCGTCTTTTAAAAAACCAGGTATTGCTCCCTCTCGCAGCCCCTCTCTTACAATAACATTATCCCATTCCTTTATTTTTTGTACAATATCTTCCGTGTTTTTTGAGATCTGATCAAAAGAATCTTTTAAATCTTTATCGCTGCATTTCAACTCTTGTTTTAATTTTTCTATTTTCTGCTGAATAGTATCTGCTGTACATTCACATGCTTGACTCAAAACTTCAATAAAACCTTCGAAATTTAATCTTCCGATTGCTTTTATTTGATCTGTCAATTTTTGTCTACCTGTTTCTGCCATTTAACTTCAACTCCTCTTTTGTAAAAATCTTTATATTTTTCATAGAATGAAAAGTTTTTACATTCTCTAGTATTTGAAGTTTACTTTAAAAGTATACTATTTTTGTAAAAAATAATTTAAATAATATTTAATTTATTTTATGTAAATGAGATAAATCCTATAAGACGAAAAAATATAGAAAATATGTAAAAGATTTAAACTTTTAAAACTTTAATTAGAAAATAAAAATGGAATTTGTAAATGAATATAGATGTTTAAATGTATTTTTGAATTTGATTAAATTTTTGAAAAATAAAAAATTAATGTTTAATCATTGTTTAAATATTTTTTATTTTTAGATTTAAATTTTGTTAGCAATTTTAAAATAATTTAAAACCCAAAACGCGTTGTTTTGAGTTTTTTTAAATTTAAACTAATTTTACATCATAATGTTTAAACCAAGCATCAAGTTGTATAATATATGAATATAATTGCGGTGTTGCCATAAGTTGGCCAAACCATGGTTTTCCATAATCTGATACTGCTTTCATTGTATCAACCACAAAATCTTTATTTATAAGTTTTAAAACTTGCGACTTTGAATCACTTATGATTTCATTAACTTTATTTTTAACTAAACTTTCGAACTCCGGATTATGAGTTTTTGGATAAGGACTTTTTTTTCGCCATGCTACTTTTTCAGGAAGTAAATCCTCCATAGCTTTTCTTAAAAGACCTTTTTCACGATTTTTATATGCTTTAAATTCCCAAGGTACATTCCACACATATTCAACTAATTCATAATCACAATATGGCATTCTTATTTCAAGGGTCTGACTCATTCCAATTCTTTCACTACGTTCTCCTAAAGAATACATAAACCATTCAAGATTAAGTGCCGCAAATTCTCTTCTTCTGGCCTCTTCTTGAGTGTCTAAACTAAATTTATTCATGCTATCTATGCTGTTTTTATATTTATCTTTAATATATTTAGTAATATCAACTCTTTTTAATATTTCTGGAGATATAAAATCGTGTCTAAATTGAAGATTTTTTGCCCAAGGGAATATATCGTTTTCCAAATCTTCCTTTTTATGAAACCACGGATAGCCTCCAAATACTTCATCGCCGCATTCCCCGGACACTGAAATATTAAATTTTTCAGCAACTTTTTTACAAAAATAAAGAAGTGACGAGTCAATGTCGCCCATACCAGGTAAATCTCTTGCATATGTTGCTTCATCAAGTAAATCTACTAATTCTTTATTTGTAACTGTTATTATTTCATGTTTTGTATCAAATTTTTCAGAAACTAATTTAATAAATTCTTCATCAGAATCTGGTTGAAATTCGTTTTGTGAAAAATACTTATCGTTTCCTTCATATTCAAGTGAAAAAGTATTTAAACTTTTTTCAAATTTATGAGCTGCTAGAGCAACTATTGTGCTTGAATCGATTCCACCTGATAAAAAACAACATAATTCTTGCGCATTAAGTTGTCTATTAATAGCATCCGTAGTTAATTTTTTAACTTTTTCAATTGTCGTATCCAAATCATCTTCATGTTTTTTGTTTTCGAGTTCCCAATATTTTCGTTCATTAAAACCATTATTGTTATACGTCGCAAAATGTGCAGGTTTAATTTCGTATATATCTTTAAAAACTCCGCTTCCAGGTGTATGAGCAGGTCCAAGACCTATAACTTCACTTATTCCATCAAGATCAAGTTCTGCATTTATTTTTGGATGAGCGAACAAACCTTTAATTTCAGATGAAAATACAAATAAATCGTTTAAAAATGTATAATAAACTGGAATTATTCCAAACCTATCTCGCGCTAAAAATAATTCTTTTTCATCTTTATTCCAAATTGCAAACGCATAAATACCATTAAACCTTGTTAAACAACCAGGGCCCCATTGAACAAAGGACTTAAGTACAATTTCCTGTGGTAATTCTGTTACAATTTTATGTCCTCTATTTTCAAGATCACTTTTTAATAAACTAAAATTATAAATTTCTCCACTAAATGCTATTATGAATTCGTTTTGGCCAACATAGTATGAAATTGGTTGAAGCTCATCGCCACTATAAAAATTGGCAACTCCAAGGACCACATGTTCTTTAGATAAAATTTTTATTCCTTTTTTTCCCCTATGAGAATTTTTTTCCACCATTTTTTTAACATTTTCTTCCTGTTTTGAAACGTTTTTATTAAAGCTAACTATGCCTGAAATTCCCGACATAAATTCCTCCCAAAATGCCTCTAAGGGCTTATTTTGACCACGTAGTCATTAAAGAGTATATGCAGGCATACATAGGAATGTGAAAATTTTCTAAAAAATTTTAAAAGTAAAAATATTTAATGTAAATTTTTTTAATTTTAAAATTCATTTAAAACTAATATGCTTAAATTTTGTAATATGTTTCAAAAAGTAAAAATCCAAAAAAAAAATTAACTAAGTAATTTCATCATGAGGTGATAAAAACACCATGTAAAAAAATTTATTTAAATATCAAAAATTAATCAATTATGAACAAATTAGAAAAACATTTAGCGAAAATTTTTTTATTTTTTGATATTCCAATCCAATCAAACACAAAAACTCGCTCATGAATAATAAATAATTTATGAATAGTAAATTATCTCTAGGCAATTTTTACTACTTGCCTGGTGCAAAATCAGCCGCTTGTGCGCCACTTTGTCCAAATTTTATCATGTCGTCGGGTTTTTTAGCAACTTCGCCTAGAACTGTTCTGTCAACATCATCTTTTTTGTAAGCATCTCCAATTTTTTTCACTAAAACTTCTTTGGCTTCTTCGTTTTTTGACAGATGTTCTTCCAACGATTTTGGTTTTAAAATTCTAATATTTGTTAATATTTCAATTATTAAATAATAAAAACGCAAAAAAAGATTAGGTTTTCCAGCAATTTCACTAATTACTTTGGCAGTTTTAGCAATTTGTTCTTTTATGAGAGTTTCTTTTTCTTCCTCAGAAAAATCTGAATCTTTAATTTTTTTAATTTTT
>JAIRYP010000009.1 GCA_031267755.1 Clostridiales bacterium
TACAAGCCAAAAGCTGATGATAAAGATTTTTACCATCAGCTACAGCTTAAAATTTTAAAAATTATCACTCAAGCTTATTTTTTTAAAGTTTTTGATGAAAGTGATTCCGCTATTTTAAACGGACTTGGCCTCATAACTCCGCTTTCAAATGCGGAAGCATCTAAATCTTTTTCGCGTGGCTTTACTAATTTTAATTATTAATTATATTATAATAAAAAATGTTTTTAAAATTCTTTACTTTAGTGTATAATTAAACTTTGTAAAAGTTTTATTAAAATATTTTAATGAAGGCGTTGAATTTAAAATGAACAAACGATACACAACATACGATAAAAAAACTATAAATGACGAAATTTTTGGCTCATTTTTTAAAAAGAAAAAGCCATCGTGTAGTTTTAGGGAAACGCTTGAACTTTTAAATTATGACGAAAAAACGTCGAATAAATTTTTAAAATTTCATTATAGTTTTAAATTTTTTAAAAAAAAAATCCTGAAGAATTATCAGGCAAAAAATGTAAACTTCCAACTTACTTTATTATTCAAAATGAATCGCTTGATGGAGAAATCGCAACTAGTGTAGTTGATTCTTATGATCTTATTAATGCTTTGGGTTACATTAGTTTTTATAGTGATATTAAAGTAGAAAGTGATAATGTTAGGACTATTTTATTATTTCAAAAAGAAATAGTGGAAACGCATGACGTTTTATGGTCTGTTAAAGAAAAAACGGATCTCGAAATTATTTCTGTTCTAAATGAATATTTTAAAAATTTTAAAAAAACTTTAGAAGAAATTTCAGAAGTTAATCGTCTCTCAAGAGAATTAGGTTTAGAACGCGTTAAATTTAATTTTAGCTACGAAGAAGGAAAAGATGAGAAAAGAAAAAGAAAAAAAGAACAAGAAAAAAATTTTTCTAATTATATTAGAAACTCCGCACTTTTATCTTTAGCAGAAATGATTTATGGAATAAAAAATAATACAATTAGTTATTATTCAGTTCTTGATACTAAATTTAAAATTGAATTTTTTGTTAAATGGGATGGAAAAGCTAAAAGTCTTAATAAGAAAAACCGGTCATCTTATAAAAAACTGGTAAGAAATTTAAAAAATTATGAGTGTAATGGTAAACGCTTGCCTTCTTTTATAGAAAAAGAAATACCTGATTATTTTGAACCAATTAATTTTGACCTTTTTTTTTCTATATTAGATTATATTGCATTTTATATTTATAGAATTTTTGTATATTATCGAGAGAGTTTTTCTCGTACCACAAAAGAAAATTTTATGAAAAAACTTAAATTAAATGAACATGAAAGAACAGAACTTGATAAATATGTAGATTTAATTGTTAAAAGAGAAAAATTAATAGACCAAGGTGTGCCACTTGGTTCGTTTGCGACCAAGCCAATGAGGACCTCTATACAAAACAAACGCAATATTGACGAAAACGGAAAAGTTAAAAAAACTTTATAATTGTATTATTTAGTTGTATTTAAATAAGTTGTTATTTTGTAAGTCTATGTTATTTTACTTTAATAGTTTTAGCATTCTATATTTGCATTTTTTAAATGCGTAAAATAATATTTATTTCGAACTGTTTATGTTTATTAATTTGCTCATTATCAAGAATATCTTATAATATGTTTTATAAACATATTTTTAGGATGTGGAAGATATTTGATCAAAGTTAAAAAACAATCATTTGTTCGCGGAGCATTGATTTTAATTACCGCAAATTTTTTTGTAAAGATTATAGGTGCCATTTTTAAAATTCCTCTTGCAAATTTTTTAGGTAAAAATGGCATGGGGCTTTTTAGTGTCGCGTATCAAATTTATACTTTTATGTTTATAATTGCGACTGCTGGTTTTCCAATTGCTGTTTCAAAAATGATTTCTGAATATGAAGCCAAAAAAAGATATAGAGATTGTGAAAATATATTCAAAACAGCTTTAATGTTGTTAGGCTTCATCGGTTTATTAGGAAGCATATTACTTTTTTTATTTTCAAAAAAATTTGCCTGTTTTTTAGGCAACGAAGAATCGTATTTAAGTATTATTGCAATTTCTCCGGCCATATTTTTTGTATCAATTCTTTCGGTATTTCGAGGATATTTTCAGGGCATGCAGAATATGTATCCGACAGCTTTAAGCGAAATTGTTGAAGCAAGTGTAAAATTGTTTTTAGGCTTATTTTTAACTATTTTTTTTACCAAAATGACTATTAATCCAAGTTTAAATAAAATTTTTAGCCTACAAACAAAACAAATAAAATCGCTTGAGATAAAAACTCAAATGGCATCAAGTGGTGCAATATTTGGGGTTACATGTGGAACTTTTCTATCGCTATTGATTTTATTTTTCATGTATATCCGTCAAAAAACAAAAGAAAATAATAAAAATATTAAACAAGAACTCAAAAAACGAACCATTTTAAAAAAACTTGTAATGATTGCAATTCCCATAACAATCGGAGCATCTGTTTCAAGTATTACAAGCGTTGTAGACCTAGCAACCACGATGAATAGACTTATTGTAAACCCGAAAGTATTTGAAAGATACAATCATTTATTTTGTGAAGGCACCAAGTTTTATCAAAATTTTTCTAATAAAAATCTAGACGATTCAGAAATTTTAGAAAAAAAGTCAAACATTTTATACGGTATGTATAATGGTTATGCAATTCCAATATTTAATTTGCCACTTACAATCATTGTTGCACTTGCAATGTGTTTAGTTCCTGCAATTAGCTCAGAAATTGCAAAGAAAAACTTTAAAAACGCGCAAGAGAAAGCCCAAAATGCGCTCAAAATAACATCTATTTTTGCAATGCCATGTTCGTTTGGAGTATGTGCACTTTCAAAACCAATTTTATTTTTTCTTTATAATGGCGATACAGACGCAAAATTTGTTCTTCAAAAACTTTCTCTTGCAATTTTTTTTGTATCAATCGTATCGGTTTCAAATTCTATTTTACAAGCATATGGAAAATTATATTTACCTGTTTTCAGTATGTTAATTGGAGGAATTATAAAAATTTTTTTTAATTTTTTCCTTATTCCTATTTATGGAGTTGATGCCGTACCCATTTCAACAATAATTTGTTATGTTTCAATCGCTTTATTAAATTTATTTTTTATATTTAAGTTTTTTAAAATAAAATTAGAATCCATTTTTTTTATAAAAATATTTTTATCATCCATGATTATGTACTATTTTTCATGTTTTTCATACAACTTTATTTCTGGAATTAAAATTTTTAAAGACTTTTATCTTGCTAATTTTAAATTTTTAGATATAATAAGTCTGTTAGTGACGATTTTTATGTCGTTCATTTTGTATATAATCAACATTTTTTTATTAAGAATAATTGAAATTAAGGATTTGCTAATGTTATCTAGCAATTCAAAAATAAATTCAATTTTAAAAAAATTTAATCAATAAAAAATTAAACATTTTATTTTTTACAAAATTTTATTAAAAAATTATTATTGAGGTGTGTTGAATAAATTGAAAGTTAATGTAGCTTATGATTCGAATTCTATTATTGGAGATTTAAATTCTTTATTAGTTACTAATTTTGAGGAAAATTATGAAGAACTTTATGATCATTTTGTTAAATATATTGAACATAAAGGGTTATTTAAATTTAAAGATAATTTGTTGCAAATTTTTAAATCGCAGGAAGTTCTAACTGATATCATAAGAAACATATTAAGATGCATTGGTTCGCAAATCAAAGATGGATCAGAAGAAGTAACAATTAGTGATTCGGAGTTTTTTAATTTTTTGCTAAACATTGTTCTATTTGAAATACCCCAAAACGATAATGAAGAAAAATTATCTAAAATTATGGATATTCTCAATGGTGGATGTCCTAATGAAATTTTTTTGAAATTTTTACACAAAATTCCTGTAGAAAGCCATATATTTTATATTTTATTTAGTCAGAGTATTTTTTTTACAAAAAATAGTTTTTCAGATGACCAAATGAATGTTTTATTTGAAGTTTCACAAATAATTGAAAAAGAAATAAAAAATGTTTATGAAGAAGTTAAACTTTTGCCTTTTTATATTGAGAGTCTTTATAGAG
Organism: Clostridiales bacterium; assembly: GCA_031267755.1. GTDB lineage: Bacteria > Bacillota > Clostridia > Monoglobales > JAIRYP01 > JAIRYP01. The sequence goes on from JAIRYP010000009.1 coordinate 4,091, forward strand.
GATTAAATATAGAAATTATGCCAGATGAAGGATATAGAATAATATTAACCAAAAATTTTATGAGAATTTTTTCATATGAAGATATAAAACAAATTTTAGAAATTCTCAATGGAAAAAATCCTAGAAAAACCATTCATGATTTTGTTTTTAGTGTAACAATTAATAATTATCTTAGTTTTTTTAATAATTACACTGATCATTTATTAGTGGAATATGATCGTGAAAATGAAGAACATTTTAAAGTGTGGTTGCGTTTACTTCTTGATATAGAAATGACAGATGAAGCAACAATTCAAGACGTTTTTGATAATGTTGATTATTTGAAATCTTTAAAAGAACGATATGTCGATTATGTAAAAAATGACGAAGGAAGACAAAAAAGAATCGAACTATTATTAACAATTAAAGAAATATTAGTATCAAATGCTGTTCAAAATGAAAAATCTAAATTAGTCGTTCATGATGATGTTCCCTTAAAAGAAGAAAAAACTGAAACTCTAATTCCAGATGGTGAAAATGATAATGTAGACGAGAAACCAAACGATGGAGAAAATTTACCTGATAGCGAAACACTTGAAAATTCATCTGATGATGGAATAAGTGGAAGTTTGGTTGGTGATTCAAACGAAG
>JAIRYP010000002.1 GCA_031267755.1 Clostridiales bacterium
CATCTTGAGACTCAAAAATTCCTAATCTTACTTTCACTCTGTCAGGTGGCGGTGATGCTGCTGCTAATTTCGCTGGTGATGCTGTTGGCGGTTTCGGTGGTGGTGCTGCTGCTCTTGTCGGTGGTGCTGATGTTTCTAACGACGGTTGCACTGCTGCTGATGGTTCCGTCGATAATGTTTCAATAGTAACTAATTCACCAGGGTTGACAACTGGCGGTGGCGATTCTGCCGACGGCCCTGACGACGGTTTCAATAACGCTACTGGTTGCGGTTGCACCGGTAGTGTTGGCGGTGTCGACGTCCTCCGCAATGCTTCTAACGGTTTCGATGCTTGATCAAAAGATTCTGGCACTCCAAAAACTATTTCCTCCATACCTTTGAGATCAAACCAACAAATATCAGCACCTCTACATTGTTCTGAAGGTTTCACTCTCTTTTTGCCAAACACTGGTACTCGGCGTTTTTCCCTAAGTTGCGCTAAACTTCTAACCTGAGTCTCATTCGGTTTTCCAGTAAATATTGAAAAATCAATTGAAACCATGCTGTCCGGCTCTACATTCAGTCTAAATTTTGGTGCCAAATCGAAAAGTGGCTCAGAACTTTGCGACGAATCACGAAACAACGAATTACAATCTAATGAAACACTTTTCAAATACTCAGGAACATCACCAATTTCAAACTTATCGCCCTCATAGCCAAATTTCTTTAAAAACTCATAAAATTGATCAGCATCTGGATAAATTCTAAGTGCCTCAAGCTGAGTTAATACTCTATTTGCAAAATTCGGAACCATTAATCCTCTATCACGCACAGATCCTGCTTTTAAAACGTGTAAAGCATTTCCTTTTTTATATAAATCAATATCTTCCTTTATATTTTCAAGAACTCTACTTCTCCTAAAATTTAAAGTTGATTTATTATCGAAACGTACAGGGTTTCCTTCTCTTTCCCTTAAAAATTTATAAATTTCGTAAACCTTCACAACAAACGCTCCAAGCCCTTCTGCACCAAAATAACCCGGTAATCCTCCATTGATTAAAGTATGAAAATCATCACCATTACCTTTATCTGGCAAAAAATTTCCACTTTCTGGATCAATACCCAACCAATCTCTTAAAAAAAATACCATTTCCTCCGATTGTTTTGCAAAAATTGTTATACCCACACAGCCACAAATAATTTCAGAATTTGGAACTGAAAACAAGGTAAAACTACTAAAATCATTATCATTTAAAGTATCTACGCTCGGCGACGCATGAAGATGCAAATTAAAAACATAATCTTTCTCTTGATAAAAAATTTTACGTAAACCAAGACATCTTCTCACAAAATCTTCGCATCCGAGCGGCAATAAATTAAATTCAATTTCCATTCCTGGTCTATAAAAAAACCTTAAATCAATCCCTCCATGTTTAGAATCGCGTTTCTTGGGTCCACAAACATACTCAAAACTACTGCTAGGAAAATTGCTCATTGATCCATACAAAATTTTTTCAGCTGTTTCAATAGATTCATTTAGACTAAAACTCGTTATTGAAGTTCCTAAACCTGACATAACCTTTATCCTCCCCAAAAATTCTAATTTTCTTTATTTCAATCATTAAAATATATTTAATTAAATTTATAAAAATTAAAAAAACGTTCACCTTGATAAAAACATTTATTAAAATTTATATCTATTTTAAAATAACCTAATCTTAAATATATTTTTTCAAGCTTTTATTTTCCTCTTATTTATCATCCATAACTCCACATAAATTATATCACAAATTACAAAAAAAATACACTAAAAAATAAAAATAATAAAAACTGCACTTTTAATCAATTTAAATAACTTAAAAATAGTAAACCCAAAAATTTGCGCATATTATTTTCAAATTTCATAATTTCCAAAAATTACACAATCTAGCAAAAGATCCCAAATATTAACAACTACTCAAATTATTAATTATTAATTCAATTGAAATTAAACATTAAAATGTATGACTTCAGAACAATAAATAAAATTCTTAAAAAACCCTGTTTATAACTAAAATATGCAAAACTTTAAAAAATCTAAAGAATATTAATTTTCTCAAATTTAAAATTACAAAATAAATATTAAAAATTGTGTATTTTCATTAAACCATATTTAAAAAAACTATAAAATGAAAAAATCAAACAAAACACACTTGTTTATTTATCAATAAAAACTTTAAGTTTTTAAAATAATAAAAACAAAATAAACTAATTTTAAGATTCAAAATAGTGATTAATTATGGAAATTGTTGAAAATAAAGACTCAAAATTTTAATAAAAATTTTTAAAAAATTATGCTATAAATACTATATTAAAATATAAAATCAAAAATACAACACAAAATGGTGGAGGAAGATGGATTCGAACCACCGTAGCTTGACGCGACAGATTTACAGTCTGCTCCTTTTGGCCACTCAGGAATTCCTCCATTTTCTAATAAAACCCAAAATTTAAATTACGGTTTTCTTTGAGGCGCAACAAAACGACCACCAGAAGAACCGCCTTCGCCCTCGCCCGGCTTATCAAACCCTATCACATTGACACCCATACTCAAATTCATCTCTAATTCTTCTTTCTCTCTTGCGCTATCTACTGATTCACTTATATTTTCATTCAAACTGATTTCTTCCCTTCTATTAAATAAACTTTGGAGCTGGTGATGGGACTTGAACCCGCAACCTGCTGATTACAAATCAGCTGCTCTGCCAATTGAGCTACACCAGCAAAAACTCAACCGAGAGCATTATATAATATTCTTTCAAAAAATCAATTACTTTTTAAAAAAATTTACTTATCGATAATTATTATTTTACCAGAAATTTAATTACTATTTTGAAAAAATTTTTATATATTATTATTCAAGTTCGGACTTAATCTTAGCCTGAGCTGCAGCAAGACGAGCTACTGGAACGCGAAACGGAGAACATGAAACATAATTCAAGTTTAATTTATAACAAAATTCTATCGACTGAGGATCTCCTCCATGCTCACCGCATATTCCAATTTTAATATCAGGTTTTGTTTTCCTGCCAAGATCAGAAGCAATTTTCATAAAAGAACCCACTCCTTTCTGGTCAAGTCTTGCAAACGGATCCACTTCAAAAATTTTCTTCACATAATAATCTTCTAAAAATTTACTCGCATCATCACGCGAAAAACCATACGCCATCTGCGTTAAATCATTCGTACCAAATGAAAAAAAATCAGCCTCCTTCGCAATTTCATCAGCCAAAATTGCGGCTCTTGGAGTTTCAATCATAGTGCCAACTGTATATTCGATTTTAATGCCACTTTTTTCAATTATTTCATCAGCGGTTTCTGCAATAATACTTTTAATGTACTTGAGCTCATTAACGTCTCCAACCAAAGGCACCATAATTTCAGGATTAACTTTTATATTTTCTTTCGAAACGTTTATTGCGGCCTCAATTATCGCTCTAGTTTGCATAATTACGATTTCAGGATACGTTATTGCAAGTCTACAACCTCGATGACCCAACATAGGATTAAATTCTTTTAAGCTTTCTATAGTAATTTTCAACTCATCAAAAGATAATTTCATATCATCAGCCAATTTTTTAATTCCTTCATCAGAATGCGGCAAAAATTCATGAAGTGGAGGGTCGAGTAATCTAATGGTTACAGGAAAATCTTGCATTGCCTTAAACACGCCTTCAAAATCACTGCGCTGCATTGGAAAAATTTCATTTAATGCATCTTTTCTTTGTTTCAAACCTTTTGAAACAATCATCTTCCTAAAATGAGAAATTCTTTCTTTGTCAAAAAACATATGCTCAGTTCTACAAAGCCCAATTCCTTCAGCACCAAAATCTCTTGCTATTTTCGCATCTTCAGGAGTATCAGCATTTGTTCTAATCTTCGTAACGCGTATTCCATCGGCCCATGACATAAAAATCCCAAAATTACCTGTAAATTCAGGATTTTGCATCTCGATCGAACCAACAAAAACACATCCTGTGCCGCCATCTATAGAAATTACATCTCCTTCTTTAATGATTATATCATTAACAGAAAACTCCTTTTTTTCATAATTAATTTTTATATCTCCACATCCAGCAACACAGCATTTACCCATTCCTCTTGCAACAACTGCTGCATGCGACGTCATACCACCTCTAACCGTTAAAATTCCTTCAGAAGAAACCATTCCTTCTATGTCTTCTGGAGAAGTTTCAAGTCTTACAAGAATCACTTTCTCGCTTTTGGATTTTGCAACTTCAACACAATCTTCAGCAGTAAAATAAACTTTTCCACAAGCGGCTCCAGGCGAAGCCGGCAAACCTTTTGTTAGAACTTTTGATTTTTTCAAAACACTGGGAACAAACGTTGGATGAAGAAGAGAATCAAGCTGCTTCGGTTCAACTTTAAGAATTGCTTCATTTTTGCTAAGCATTTTTTCATCAAAAAGATCAACAGCTATATTAATTGCGGCTTGTGCCGTTCTTTTGCCGTTCCTCGTTTGAAGCATATAAAGCTTTCCGTTTTCAATTGTAAACTCCATATCTTGCATATCTCTATAGTGTTTTTCAAGCTTTTGAGAAATTTCAACAAATTGCTTATAAATTTCAGGCATAATCTTTTCGAGAGTTGAAATTGGCTCTGGCGTTCTAACACCTGCAACAACATCTTCTCCTTGAGCATTTATTAAATATTCTCCATATAACTTATTTTCTCCAGTTGACGGATCCCGAGTAAACGCAACCCCAGTTCCTGAAGTATCACCCATATTGCCAAAAACCATCATTTGAACATTAACGGCCGTTCCCCAACTCGAAGGTATATCATTCATTCTTCTATAAACAATGGCGCGTGGATTTTCCCAAGACCTAAAAACAGCTTCCACCGCTTTAAAAATTTGCTCTGCTGAATCTTGTGGAAAATCAAAATTTTTTTGAAATTTAAAATGTTCTTTAAAGGTTGATATAATTTCTTTTAAATCTTCAACATTAAGCTCAGTATCGAGTTTAATTTCTTTTTTTGTCTTAATTTTATCAATAATAGATTCAAAACCATGTTTTGGAACATTTTCTACAACATCAGAATACATTTGTATAAATCTTCTATAACTATCATACGCAAATCGTGGATTTTTTGTAGCTTCTGCAAGGCCCTCGACAGAACTATCGTTAAGTCCCAAATTTAAAATTGTATCCATCATACCTGGCATCGAAGCTCTGGCGCCAGATCTAACTGAAACAAGCAACGGATTTTCATCATCACCAAATTTCTTTTTTGCAATTTGCTCAAGTTTTTTAAGCGAATCTTCAATTTGTTTTTTTATATCGCTAGAAATTTTTTGAGAATTTTCATAATAATTAGTGCACGCTTCAGTTGAAATTGTAAAACCTTGAGGTACAGGTAAATCAAGGTTTGTCATTTCAGCAAGATTTGCGCCTTTTCCTCCAAGAATGTTTCTCATTGTAGAATTACCTTCATTAAACATGTAAACATATTTTTTTTCCATTATTAAAATCAACACCCCTTAAAATTCATTATATATTAATTCTTAAATAATGTCTTTAATAACAATAACACACAAACACTACAAAAATTAAAATATCTCTTTTCCATTTTTGTCAACCATCTTAACTTCGGTTTTAAGCATAATATTAAATTTTTTATACACTGCATTCTGAACAAATTTAATTAAATTTATCACGTCCTTACTTGTTGAATTTAAATCATTTACAATAAAACCAGCATGTTTTTGAGAAATCAAAGCACCACCAATTTTTTTACCCCTCAAATCTGATTTTTCTATTAATTCCCACGCGCAAATATCTTTACTTGGATTTTTAAATACACTACCAGCACTTGGTTTATCTAAAGGTTGATTCTCAACCCTTCTTAAAGTAAATAATCTAACTCTTTCCTCTATTGTTTTTTTATTCATTTTTTTAAGTTTTAATGTACTTTTTAAAATTATAGCTTTTTTATCACGAAATATACTCTTTCTATAACTAAAATTATGAGAATGTTTATCGATTACACAAACTTCTAAATCTTCATTCAAAAAAACACTTTCCTCTATAATGTCTTTCATTTCACCACCATTTGCACCGGCATTCATTACAACAGCCCCTCCAACAGTCGCAGGAATTCCGCATGCAAATTCAATTCCACTTAACTCATTATCTAAAGCAAAAGAAGAAATTTTTGGTAACATTGAACCAGACTCTGAAATTATAAAATCATCCGATACAACAATTTCATTCATATTTTTATTTATTTTTATCACAACGCCACAAAAACCATCATCACTAAAAATTAAATTTGAACCATTGCCGATAACAAAAAAATTAATATTTTCGCTTTTAAGATATTCAAGCGTTAAAATAATTTTCTCAAAATTGTTTGGAGTTACGAGAAAATCTGTGCATCCACCTAACCTAATAGTGGTATGATTTTTTAAGGGTTCGTCAAACAAAACACTTTCTTCACCTAAAATCTTTATTAAATTAATTAAAATTTTATTTTTTTCAAAATCTTTATTCTTATTCACACTACCTCAATTTATAAATACTAATTCTATAACATCTCAATGTTTTAAATATTTTTTTTAAGGAAATATACAAAACATATATTTTAAATTCAATTTTGTTTTCCCAAAAAAGCAGCACCAACAATTGCCGCCTTTTCTCTAAGGCACGAAATAGATAATTCTGTTTGACGCACATCACAACTTCTAGTATACTTGTTTTCGTCTACATATTTTTTTAACGGTTTAAGCAAATACTCTCCTTGTTTACTAATGCCGCCGCTAATTATTAATTTTTCAGGTTGAAATATATTTACAATATTCGTAATTCCATCACCCAAATACCTTATGTATAACTCAACTATTTTTTGAGCTATGTCATCATGAAGTTTTGCAGCTTCAAATATCATTGCTGCATCCATATTTTCTAAATTTTTATTACACATGTTCCAAACTAAACTGTTTTTATTTTTTTCTAATTTATCCTTCGTAATTCTTATAAGACCGGTTGCCGAAGAATATGTCTCCCAACACCCCCTTCTTCCACATGTGCAAAGTCTACCGCCAGGATTAATTATCATATGTCCAATTTCAAGCGCAGCTCCATTTAACCCCGAATAAATTTTGCCATTTATTATCATGCCTCCACCGATTCCAGTGCCCAAAGTAATCGTAACAGAGCTTCCAGTATTTTGTGCCCCTCCGCAAATAAATTCACCAAACGCTGCACAATTTGCATCATTCTCAAAAAAAACTGGTTTATTTATACATTTTTGTATTTCTTCTTTTATGGGGAAATTATCAAACATTACATTACACGAATAACTAACAATTCCCCTTTGATTATCCACAACTCCAGTCGTTCCAATCCCGATCCAACCTATACTTTCATGTTTTAAGTCACCCACAAATGATTCATGCGTAAGACAAACCAATATGTCTTTAATGATCTCCGAAAAATGCCTTTTTCTCTTTGTTTCAATCGTATTTTCGCGTTTTATTTTTCCAAATTCATCGACTATACCTAACTTTATGTATGTTCCACCTAAATCTATTCCAATATAATGCATAAAACACCCAAAAATATTTTGTTATTATTTTTAATTTTAAAATTTTCGGACAAAGTCTCAAAAATACAAATTATTAAAAATCAATTTTTTTAAAGTGCAATTCTTCCAAATAATTTATAAACTTTTCGGCCGTTATATTCATAACCAACTCTTCATCAAAATCAATTTCCTTAAGCATTTCAATTGCATCACCAAATTCTCCAACTTGCCAACAACTGTGAGCATCGGAACTAACAACAATTTTAGTACCAATTTTTTTACACATTTTAGCAATTTCCAAACAAAATTTTCTTGAACCGTTTCTTACAACAAAAGAATTGTTATTTATTTCAATGCATTTATTATACTTTTTGGCCATCATAATAACAGGTTCAATTTCAAATATAAATCTTGGATCACCACTATGTCCACATATATCAACCATTGGATTTCTGACCACATTTAACCACGCCTCGGTATGATCACGCATGGTTTTTGGCTTGTAAAGAGGCTCATGAAAAGACGCAACAACAACTTCAGGCTTAAAATGATTTACAAAATCTTTTTCGCAAACATCCAAAATCCCACCATCTAACACATCAACTTCAATTCCAGACAATATTTTAATTCCATTTACTTTTTTTGGCAACCAAGCCATTGAATAAAAATGCCACATATGAGCACCATCTACCATGTTTGGCGCATGATCAGTCATAACAATCATCTCAAGGCCTTTTTCTTTTGCTATATCCAAGTTTTCTTTTAATGTGCTGTAAGCATGTGCACTAACACATGTGTGTGTATGAGTATCAACCAAAACTTTCATTTAATCACCAAATTTCTAAAATTCATTTCAAAACAAATAATTCATCGTGAATCTTTTTCCACAAATCTTTCGCTTAGCATCTCAGCAGAATTATAACCCATTCTTCTTAATTTGTTATTCATGGCTGCAATTTCAAAAATAACAGCCAAGTTTCGACCAGGACTTACTGGTATTTTAAGCATTGGTATTTTAACGCCCAGTATTTCAGTATATTCTGTCACAATGCCAAGCCTCTCGTACGCGTTTCCTTCCTTCCAATATTCGAGCTGAATTACCATATCAATTTTTTCACTATCCTTAGTTGAACCAACTCCAAAAACTTTTTCAATGTTTACAATACCAATTCCTCTAAGCTCTATGAAATGTTTGAGCGAATCTGGAGAAGCACCAACAATAGTGGTTGCCGAAACCTTTTTTAAATCTACCGCATCATCTGCAATTAAACGATGCCCTCTTTTTATAAGCTCTACAGCAGTCTCGGTTTTTCCAATTCCGCTCTCTCCCATAATCAATATGCCCTCACCACAAATTTCAACCAAAACACCATGTCTTCGAATTTTGGGCACAAGTTCTGTGTTTAAATAAATAATTAGATCACTCATGAATTTACAAGTTGGAATACTGGTTCTAAGCAAAGGTATTTCATATTTTTCAGCCACCAAAAATACTTCTGGAAAAACATCTATACTTCTGGCAAAAATCGCACAAGGTATTTTAGTAGAAAATAATTTTTCAAAAATTTTTTTTCTGTTTTCGGAACTAACGCCATATAAAAAAATATTTTCAACCATTCCAAAAAGCTGAATTCTGCTATTATCAAAAAATTCAAAATAACCTGTAATCTCGAGACCGGGCCTATTTACATCAGAAGTCTCAATTAGCAGCTCTTTTTCCGGACAGTATAAAATCTCAAGATTCATTCTATCAATCATTTCAGTAAGCTTAACTGAAAACTTTTGGCTCAACCCAATTATCACTTCCATTAAAAAATACTTAAAAAACAATATATAAAATATTGCAAAACATTATGTCTAAAAAATATAATAAAAATTAAAAGTAAAACATTTTTAAGATCAAACTATATTTTTAAACATTTTGAGCCTGAACAGCACTAATTGCAATCACTCCAACTATATCTTCAATATTACTACCACGCGACAAATCATTTATTGGTTTTGCGAGCCCCTGCGTAATTGGTCCATATGCTTTAGCATCACAAAACCTTTGAACAAGTTTATAACCAATATTTCCTGAATCTAAATTTGGAAATATTAAAACGTTTGCTTCACCTTTAATCGGACTTTTTGGAGCCTTAGACTCACAAATTTCAGGAACTATTGCCGAATCTAATTGAAGTTCTCCATCAATTATCAAACTAGGATCCTTTTTTTTTGCAATATTTGTAGCATTTATAACTTTTTCAACACACTCCCCCCGTGCACTTCCATGAGTAGAATATGAAAGTAGAGCAATCTTTGGCTCAGTTTCAATAAATTCTCTAAAAGACTTCGCAGAAGAAATTGCAATTTCAGCTAACTGCTCTTCGTTTGGGCAAGCGTTTACTCCACAATCAGCAAATATTATCACACCATTTTCACCAATTCTCTTGTTTGAAACAACCATAACAAAAAAAGATGAAGCAAAGGTAACATTTGGTGCAGTTCTAACTATTTTAAAGGCGGCTCTTAAAACATTAGTCGTAGAATTTACGGCACCAGCAACCATTGCATCAGCTTCTCCACATTCAACAAGCGCAGCAGAAAGATTTAAATCATCTTTCATAAGCTCCTCTGATTTTTCAAGAGTAATACCCATTTTCCCTTTTGATTCGTGTAATTTTTTTGCTATTTTTTTACGAAATTTATCATTCGGTTCAATTATTTTTAACGAATCTGAATTAAAACCTTTAAGCAAACCTTTGATCTCTTGTTCATCACCAAACAGCGTTAAATTTGCAATTTCTTCCTCCAAAACTTTTTTTGAAGCTTCAATTATTCTTTTATCTTTTGACTCGGGTAAAATTATATTTTTCTTTTCGTTCTTAGCCCTATTCTTAATTTTTGACAAAAAATCTTCCAAATAAATTTTCCTCCTTTAGTAAAAATAGAAATATATTCCATTTATATCATATTTTGCAACAAAAACGAAAAAATTTAAAATCTTGGTTTTTTAAAAATTTTTATGTAATTTTTACAAAATTTAGACATAAAAAATCTTTTTGAAAATGGCGTAACATAAAAATTAAAACACAATTAAATTTAATTTTTAAGAACGCCAACCGATTTAAATAATTATTAATGTCACAAAAACTTCAAAAATTCATACTCTTTGCTAAATTCTTTATAAGCTTCTTAGTTTTTTTGCTCAAATTACAAACAGTTTTATCATCCAAACAACAATTAGCACCAATTCCAACGCTTATACCAATTAACGCCCCTGTAAAAAAACCAGCAATAAAATATTTCATAAATATCGCGCCTCCCCTTTTTTGCGTAATTTAAATTTTGAATTACTTTTTTATTATTATCTTTTTGCTAGATTTTATTAAAATTTGTAATAATTTCAAATTAACTAAATTTTATTTCAAATTAAAATTATAAATTTTAATTTTATTAGCAAAAAAAATTTCTTCTAATATATTATGTAATAAATAATTTTAATTATAAAAACATTTTAAGTTTTGGAGGCAGTCTCAAAATGCCCGACATAATTGTTAAAAAATTTGGTGGAACTTCGGTTTCAAATCCTGAAAAAATTGAAAAAGTTGCAAATATTATAATTTCTTCATACAAAAATAATAAAAATATCGTTGGCGTAGTTTCAGCTCAAGGCAACACAACTGACGTTCTTATTGATAAAGCCTATGAAATTAACAGTTCACCATCTACCCGAGAAATGGATGTTTTATTGTCTTGCGGCGAACAAATTACAATATCTCTACTTACTATGGCAATTGAAAAAAAGGGATATGCGGCCGTATCTTTTACGGGTTGGCAAGCAGAAATTATTACAAATTCAAATTTTGGAAATGCTCGTATACAAAAGATTAATACAGAAAAAATATATACGGAGTTAAACAAACGAAACATCGTAATAATTGCAGGCTTTCAAGGTATAAATGAATTTGGAGATATTACAACTTTAGGAAGGGGCGGAAGCGATACTACAGCAATCGCCTTGGCATGCGTTCTCAAAGCTAAAAAATGTGAAATATACACCGACGTTTCAGGGGTTTTTACAGCAGATCCTAAGATTGTAAAAAACTCAAAAAAACTTTCTTCTATCAATTATGATGAAATGTTCGAAATGGCAAGTTTGGGCGCCGGAGTTTTGCATAACAGAAGCGTTGAAATGGCAAAAAAATACAATGTTGAACTCGAAGTCAAATCAAGTATTGAAAATATCGAAGGAACAATAATAAAAAATGAAGATAAAAATTTAGAAAAAATGCTTATAACGGGAGTCACAAAAGATTCGGATATTGCTAAAATATCTCTAATTGGTCTTGAAAATAAACGAGGAGCCGCATATAAAACATTTTCAAAACTTGCCAAAGAAGAAATAAATGTTGATATAATAATTCAAAACATGAATGAAAATGAAAAAAATATTTCATTTACAATTTCAAAAAATAATTTAGAAAAAAGTTTAAAAATATTGAATAAGAATAAAAATATTATAAAATTTAAAAATATTCTTTGCGACAAAAATTTAAGTAAAATTTCTATTGTTGGCACGGGAATGATAAGTAATCCAGGTGTTGCAAGCAAAATGTTTGAAGCCCTTCACGAAGAAAAAATTAATATACACTTGATATCAACTTCCGAAATAAAAATTACTGTTTTGGTGGAATCAAAAGATGCAAAAAAGGCCATGCTTGCAATTCATAAAAAATTTTTTAATGAATTTTGATGAAATAAAATTTTAGACTTGATTACAACTTTGTCTTTATGGCGCTTTCATTTGTTTAAAATTAATGTTACTCTATGGTGATAGATATACCGTTTTAAGTAAATTTTAAACACTTTATGAAAATTTCAAAAGAAAAAAATTCTATCTTGTTAAAGTTAAGGCGTGGAGGAATTTTATGTATACAGAAGAGGTTAAAAAACGTTTTATAAATCCAAAAAACGTGGGCGAACTTAAAGATGCTAATGGAATAGGAGTGGTTGGTAATCCAAAATGTGGTGATATTATGAAAATATTTTTAAAAATTGTTAATGGAATTATAGAAAACGCAAAATTTCAAACCTACGGCTGTGCTGCAGCAATAGCTTCAAGCGATGCAGTGATTGACGCGTTAAAAGGAAAAACAATTGAGGAAGCAGAACATTTGACAAACGAAACAGTAATAAATATGCTAAATGGCTTACCGCCATCAAAGATACATTGTTCGGTTCTTGCCGAAAATGGCATTCATGCAGCAATTGATGATTACAAAAAAAATAGTGGTATAAAAATTAAAAAAGAAACCGAACACAAAAAAGAAATTTATAACACTAAAAAAAATACAGAATGTAACAATTGTTGTGGCTCCTGTGAGCTAAAAAAACTTCACAAAAACGAAAATGAATAGTAGTTTTATTATTATTTTTTCCACAAAATATTCATAATTTATGATCTTTAAGGTTTCAATCTTTTTCTTTTCATTTTTTCTATCAACATAATATTTTTTACAAAAAAATATAATTTTAAGTCAATTAATTAATTAAACAAATGAATAATTACAAGAGCAAATGGCAAAATCTTTAATATAAACAATTTTAAAAAAATCAAAAACATTTCTTTAACGTTATTAGCCAAAATTGGAGGCAATGATATAAAATCCAAAAAATGGAACACTTATGAATTAACATGGATAGCGGTCTTCTCAATTATTGCAATATTTATAAAATTTTATTTCAAAAAATCATTTTTGGATTTTTCTACATCAATGACTGGAGCTTTTTGCGTTATACTTACAGCCAAAGGAAGTGTATGGAACTTTCCGTTTGGTATATATAGTTCCATTGCATATGCTTGTTTATCATTTAAAAATCATCTATATGCAGAAACTGCATCATGCATTTTATTATCTGTTCCAGCAACAGTTATAAGTTTTTTTGCTTGGAAAAAACACTCTCAAAATTCAACAGTTGAAATGAAAAAATTAAGTGTAAAAAAAATTGTATATTTAATTTTGACAAGTGTTATAATTACCTTTTTTGTTGGAACATTTTTATCTAAAATTAAAAACCAAAACAATCCTTTCTTAGATGGCTCAACAGTTATAATATCAAATATAGCAAGAGTTTTAAAAATTCTTCGATTCCGAGAGCAATGGATTGCATATACTGTTTTGAATATAACGACTGTGGTAAAATGGACTTTTAGACTAAAAGCAAACAGTAAAGAAGCATCAATGATGATTCTTATGTGGGGAGCATATTTTATAAATTCGATCTATGCGTTTTTCGTTTGGACTAAAGGAGCAGACAAAAAATAATAAAAAATAAAAACCAAATCCAATATTTTGATTTAATATTTATATAACTAATCCTTAAAGATACGACAGGTTAACCTACGATAAAATAATTTATTTAACAATCAAAATTGAAATATTTTTTAAATGCATTATAATTTCGTTGTTCAATTCAAATAAAGCTTATTTATTTTAATTTTAAAAGGATGATGAAAAATTTGCCAAATACTAAATCAGCAAAAAAAAGAGTAAAAATTATCAAAAAAAAAACATTAAGAAACAAAAAAATTAAATCAGAACTCAAAACTACAGTTAAACAACTCTTAACAAACATTAATGAAGAATCCGAAGAAGCAATTAATTTTTACAGGAAAACGATAAAAAAAATTGATCAGGCCGTTTCAAAAGGAATAATTCACAAAAATAATGCATCAAGAAAAAAGAGCAAATTAACTTTAAAATTAAACTCACTATTAAAAAAATTAGAAACAGTATAAAAATAATTGTGTTATATATTTGTTATATAAAATAAACTTGCGAGAATAAAAAATATGATTTCAGCAGATTTGCATGTTCACACAAATTTTTCAAGCGATTCAAACACCTCTGTGGAAATGCAAATTGAAAAAGCAGCGTCAATTGGTCTTCAAACAATTTGCATAACCGACCATCAAGATTTTGATTATCCTTCGCGTATTCAAGGACCAGAATACCAATTAGATGTCAACAAATACTTTAAAAAAATGAACGATATGAAAAATATTTATAAAGAAAAAATTGAAGTTTTGACAGGTGTAGAGCTTGGGCTTATGCCAAATTTAAAAGAAAAAATACAAAACTTTACAAAAAAATATGATTTCGATTTTTTAATTGGTTCATCACATTTAGTAAATGGAAAAGATCCATATTTTAGAAGTTTCTATGAAAACAGAATTGAAAAAGAAGCGTATAACGAATATTTTATTTCAATACTTGAAAATGTAAAAAAATTCGATGAGTACAACATTTATGGGCATTTAGATTATGTTGTTAGATACGGCCCAAATAAAAATAAATTCTTCGAATTTAAAGATTATGCTGAAACAATTGAAGAAATTCTTAAAATAATTATATCAAAAGGAAAAGGTATTGAAATAAACACATCAGGATTACTCAGAAGTCTTGGTTATCCCCATCCACATGGTGAAATTTTGAAAATGTATAAAAAATTAGGCGGTGAAATTATAACCATTGGAAGTGACGCTCACGTCTCTGAGAATATTGGCTTCGAATTTAATACTATTGAAAATTTATTGAAAAACTACGGTTTCAAATACTACGTAGTATTTAGAAAAAGAACGCCAACCTTTTATAAAATATAAAGTTTAACTTTAATTCAAAAACTTTCTTAAAAATTAATTTTGTTAAATCACTTTAAAAAGTTCTTTCCAAGCTCCTAGAAAACATTTTTTATAGAAAATATCAATATTATTTATGTTCTTTTTTTTAAATAAAGAAATTTCTTTTTTAATAATAGAAATTTGATTTTTAACATATTTTTTAGTCCACCTTTTTTCTACATAAACATCTTGCTGAAGCTTATACATAGTAAAAATTATTGACTTTACAGTTTTTTTAACGTGTTCTTTGTCAAATCTTTTAATATCTATTCTATGCAAAACCTTGGAGCGAGGCTGAACTCCAACTTCATAACCCATTTGCATAGCCTTAAATGAAAACACAATTTCTTCTCCACCTGAAAAATCATTTCCAATTCGTCCATACGAAGTATCAAACCCACCAACTTGCAATGCAACACTTCTTCTCACAGCATAATTTGCACCAAACGGAAGCTCAAAATGTTGCGTAATCGCTTTGTACGTCGAATATTGAACCTTAAATTGACTCCATAAAGATTCAAAACCACGCTTTATAACTTCCGGTCTTGGAAAAGGCACGTCTAAAATAATCTGCCCACCAACCACTCCAGCATTTTCGTGATATTTAAAAGTCGAAAAAACCTCTTCGATAAGATGATAATCAGCCAATATATCATCGTCCAAAAATAACAAAAACTCACCCCTAGCCTTTCTTATCCCCTCGTTTCTGGCATAAGATAAACCCTCGGGCAACACAGTTATATATTTTATAAATCCTTCAAATTCAGAATATTTTAATTTAAAATATGCTGCAATTTCTTCTGCATCTGAACAAAGCGGAGAATTATCAACAATTATTATTTCATAATCTTTTTTGCTAAGCGATTGTCTTACTACCGACCATACCGCATCACAAAGCTTGTCCTTTCTTTTATATGTGCAAATTATCACTGAAACTTTAAACTCATAAACAATATTTTTTATTTTTTCTTCGAAACAATTCTTCTCAATAAATTTTGCCCTTGAACTTAAAAATAAAAAAAATGTTTCAAAATCTTCAATATAGTAATTTTTTTTTAAACTAAAAAATTCATAAAACTTATTTTCTTCAGTTACTGAAAAATTAAAAATTTTTTCTTCATTTTTTATATTTTTATTAACACTACTTTTATCACTAATTACAATTTTAGTCAAACAATTAATTGCCTTATCATTAATTTGTTCATAATCACGATTCTTAAAATATATACAATGAACACTATTGCTTAATGTTTTTTTTAAAATTTGAAAATCCTTATAATTAATAATTATATCAAATCTTTTTTGAGCACTTTTTATAAATTCATCACAAATTTTATCTGTAGTGTTTTTCGCCAAAATTAGCCATATCGTGGGAGTAGAAAAAAAATTCTGATCATATTTAAATGTTGGTTTGTTTTGCTCAACAATATTTTTATTACAAAAAAATTTACACAATTTTAATTTAGTTTTTAAAAACTTAGAATGAAATAAACTGTTAATGTTTTCCAAATAGCAATATCTTTTAACAAAATTTTTAATCAAATCATAACCTGTAATAACATCTATTTGAGTTCTATACATAAAAATTCCGTAAGAAAAGCCAGATTCAACAAATTTGTTAATATTTGAACCAAGACATGAATTTATTAATTTTTCTTGTTTTCTTTTTTCAATAACAAGAACGCCGCTGTACAAAATACCAACTTTATCTTCTTTTTCAAACTCTTTCACAAAAGATTCTATACAATTCTTATCCAAAATCATTCCTGGCTCAAACCACGTTACATATTCCCCTGTTAAATGAACATTATTTAAATCTGATAAATTTTTTCCTAATATAATTCTAGTATCCATTTTTTCATAAAAATCTACATATTTTAAATTTTCTTCGAATAAATTTTCGAATAATAAAATTAACTCAAAATTTTCGTACGTTTGTTTTAATATACTTTCAATAGTTTCTCCTACATCGGTCCTAAAATCTATTTTTAATACAATTGAAACAAGTTTTTGCCCATGAAAGAAATTTATATCTTTAAATACTATATTTGATTTTAAGGTATTGTTTATAAATTCAAATTTCGAATTTGAAATTAGCATTTTTTCTTTTGTTTTAATTTTTTTTCTTTCAAAAATTTCATTTAAAATTTTCCTTAACGATAAAAAAAAACCAACACGCTTAAACTCCAAGGTTTCAAGCATAGATCTTATTAAATATATTCCAGTTCTTTTAAAAAATTTTTCAATTTTTGCCCCTGTTTTCCAAATATAAGTTTCTTTTGCATCAAGAGATGCTTGCTTAAATTGCATAGCTTCAAACTGAATTTGCATAATTGCATTTTTGTGCTCTTCAACTTCATCTTTTAAACAAAACACCAAATTATCTTTTTCGGATAAAATTTTTGTTATGTTTTTTCTTAAGTTGGAAATAACTTCATTTTTTTTAAAAATATCATTATCAAGACAAATAATTCTATCAAAATTTTTATTGTTACTTTTTTCAAGAGTTAAACTTTCAAAATCTTTAAATTCAATATTTTCATAAATAATAAATAATTGATAACCATTCCAATAACTATTAGAAAAATCTTTGCAATTAATTTCTTTATGATAGACCAAAAGAAAATTTTCAATTTTTAAAAAAAACGAATCATAAACAAAAGTATAAAAATGTTCATCAATTCTTTCAAACTCTCTAAAAGGAACAAGAATTATTAAATACTTCTTACAAAAAGGAATCAATTTTTTTACTATTTCTTGAGGATGTTCAAAATGTTCTAAAACATTTGATAACAAAAAAACGTCATATTGTCTTTCTAAATTATTCATATCGGCACAAAAAAAATCACACTGCTTAAAATTTTTTTTTGCATTTTTTATTGCTTCGTTTGAAAAATCACATCCTGAAACTTTTGAATTTTTAAATTTATTATCAAAAATGTATACGCCTTCACCTTCGGCGGAACCCAAATCACATATTGAAAGTGAATTTTCATTTATGTCATCAATCAACCATTTAGGAAAATTATCAAACATTATATTATAAAAAAAGCGGCTTTGTGCTCTTCCATCTTTATCGGCCCAATCACCACTTAAAAATCTTTCATCCCAGTATTTTTCGGAATTTATTTCATTCATTCTTCACCTCTACATCAAACAAAACATTAAAAATTCCATAATGCTCCTTTTCTGAAATAACTTTAAAATATAAAGCACCCTCGATGTAATCATAATAAACTATTGGCTTTTCGCTTCTGTTTTCAAGTGACGCGACAAACACATACTCGCCAACATTTAAAAAAATTGGAAATTTAAAAATCACTTCAATTACATTCTTTTGACTGCAATTTTCAACCTGAAAACCATTCAAAAGAATACCTTTATCAAAAGTAGATAAAACAAACAAATCAAGTCCAGCCTTATTTTTGGCTCCAAGAGACACCGCAATGTTTCTATCAATATCATCTGGAACTTCTAAAATAATTTTAACTTCAATAAAATCTCCGATTAAAAAAACAAGACACGAAACATCATTTTTATAACTTTCAACACTTTTAATAAGCCCAATATTCGAACCAAATCTATTTATAGGAACAACTTTATCTTTATCGAAATTCTTGATGGTTCCATCTTTATTCTCACAAAATCCATTTAAAAATAAAGTGTTGTTTGTCACAAACTCCATGTATTTCGAGGTTACATAAAGAACTTCCCCATCCAAAATTTTTTCCCCTTTATCAATCCAAATCGCTCTTGTGCAAAAACGCCTCACAGCATCTATATCGTGAGTAACAAATAAAATTGTTTTTCCGCTTTTTTTAAATGTTTCAAATTTTTTATAGCATTTAGCCTGAAATCTATAATCACCAACCGATAATGCTTCATCAACAATTAATATTTCAGGCTCTACGCTTATGGCGCTGGCAAAAGCAAGACGCACAAACATCCCGCTTGAATATGTTCTAACAGGCTGAACTGCAAAATCACCAATTTCGGCAAAATTCAAAATTTCAGTAATTCTTTCATCAATTTGTTTTCTGCTAAGACCATATATCATTCCATTCAAATAAATATTTTGAATTCCAGTATAATCAGGATTGAAACCTGCGCCAAGTTCAAGCAACGCTGAAACTTTGCCTTTTATATTAATTGTTCCAGAGGACTGAACTAAAATACCCGCTAAAATTTTAAGAATCGTTGATTTGCCTGACCCATTTCTACCAATTATTCCAACTGTCTCGCCTTTTTTAATTATAAAATTGATGTCTGATAGTGCACAAAAACTTTGAATAAGTTTTTTAGGGCTTTTAGAAAAAAACAATATATCGATCAATCTATCAAGTGGCCTCTTATAAAGTCTATAAAACTTATGTATGCTTTGAACTTTTATTATATAATCAGACTCTTCGGCTTTATCGTTTTTAAAATCTTCGATTTTATTATTGTTTTTTATATTAGAATTAAACTTTTTAAAAACATTATGCATAATACAAAAACCTTAATTTTCACTTATTTCATCTAAAAATTAACTTACTAACTATAAAACAAAATGGCAGGAGTAGTAGGAATCGAACCTACGACAGGCGGTTTTGGAGACCGCTACTCTACCAACTGAGTTATACTCCTATACACAAAATTATATAATAAGACTTTTCAACAAAACGTCAATATCTGTTATATAAAACTTAAAATTACATTGAGCCACAAACATCACTTATAACACTTGTCAAGTACGCTTTCAATTGTTTTTATATATTCTATTTTTTTTGAAAGATACTCAAGATTTTTACCCAAAGAATCCGCCCTTTGAAGTTTTAATAACCTTTTGAACTGAGTAATTCCACCAACTGCATGTACTGCATTTTTTATTGAATCAAAATCAATATCAAATACAGCATCATGAAACTCAATAAGTTTCATCACCTTTCTTCTAATTTTAAAACCATATCCAAGTCTCAACATTATCTCGTTTGCCATTACACAGGAAACAATTTGATGATCTTTAAAGTGAACCGTTTCACCATGCTTAATTCCTATTTTAATTTTTCCAAAATCATGAAAAAACGCACTAAGCCTCAACTCCAAACCTGGTTCAATATTCCTAAGAACCTCCATAATATGATCGCCTACATTAAAAATATGATATTTTGAAGTTTGTTCAACACAAAAACACTCCGCAAAACCAGGCACAATATATTTATCAAGTCCAGTTTCAACCAATAATTTCATCTTTTGAGGAAAATCACTCAACAACATTTTATCAAACTCACTTCTAATTAAACTAACCTCCAAATTTTGAATTAAATAAGAACTTTTCTTAATTTCAAATTTAATCTCTTCGTTCAATTCAAAACCACACTGACACCCAAATCTCACGGCTCTTAGCATTCGTAAATAATCTTCACAAAATCTATTCTGCGCCTTTCCAATGACTTTTATAATTTTTAAATTTATATCCTTAATACCTCCAAAAATATCCCTTAAACCTTCTTTATCGTTATACGCTAAGGCATTCATTGTAAAATCTCGTCTTTTCAAATCTTCATCTAAATTATCAACAAAAAAAACACTCTCGGGATGCCTTCCATCCACATAATTCTTATCAATTCTGTATGTAGCAACTTCTACTTTTTGGCCATTTAAAAACACAGTAATAGCTCCGTATTTAAGACCTATTTCACTGCAACAATCAAACATTTCTTTCACGTCTTCGGGCCTTGCATTTGTAATGACATCCCAATCTTTTGGGGTTACGTTTAAAATGCTATCGCGCACACACCCACCAACAATATAAGCTTCGAAGTCTCTTCGCTTAATTTCATCCATTATCTTTTTCACATAATGTGGAATTTCAATTTTAAACTCACTCACGAACAATCATTCTTTAACAAATCATTTTCTACAACGCATAATTCTTCTAAAAAATCACACAAATCCCTTGTTGAATTAGGTTTAGCGAGACCAAGTGAAGCTTCTTTCATAGCCTTAAATCTTCTCTCATTTGTAAACAATTGATAAATTGCCTCATCAATCGGAAAGGTTTTGCTGGTTTTTATCGCAGCGCCATTATTTAACAAAAATTCAGTATTCCTATCTTCATGTCCGGGTATTGGACTTATAATTATCATGGGCAATCCTTTTGATAGACTTTCGCTTGTCGTAACTCCGCCCGGTTTTGCAATTATAAAATCAGAAGCGTCCATAAAAACTTCCATGTTATCTACAAAACCTTTGATATATATCTTTTTAGAGCATTCCAGCTTTTCGATTCGTTTTTTCAACTTTTCATTTAATCCACACACAACAACAATTTGAAAATCCTGCGAAGAACAAACAATTTCCTTAATTGATTTTAAAACTTCCCCATAACCCGCACCCCCCGTCGTAATAAGCGCAGTACGTTTGTCTTCAATTCCAATCATATCTCTTGCAATTTTTTTATCCAAAATCTTAGTAAACTTAACATCAATAGGGATACCAAAAGGCTTTATTTTTTGAGCCTCAATTCCTCTCTTTTTTGCACAATTTTCAAACTGTTCGCTTGCAACAACATAATAATCAACAAGTACATTTTCCCAATATGGATGAATTGTAAAATCAGTTATTACACCAACATTAATAATTCTCTTAAACAAACTTTCTATATTTTTTCTTTCTAAATTTCTTTTTTGTTTTTGCCCAACTTTAAAATTTATTGTGTCATAAATTTTACCCCCCAAAAAACTCTTAGACGCTTTAAAAATTTCCGTCACAAACTGCGCCGCAAATACATGCGTGTATATAACCACATCAGGACTGTTTTCCAACATACAACCAATAATTTTCTGCGCAAGAAAAATATTGGTAATTTTAAAAATAATATCTATGCGTTCTCCGTTTTTTTCAACCCTTCCATAAAGCTTTCCATATAAATTTGAAAGATACTTTGTGGAAAATAAATAACCATTTGAAAGATATCTTTGAAAATTTCGATTTACGTATCCGAATATATCTATGATTTTACAAAAAATATTCTTATTGCTATAATATTTTTTAATCGAATCTGCCACTTGATTGTGTCCTTTTCCCACAGTGACGGTAAAAATTAAAACCTTAATCTCAATCACATCTTTTCTTTATTAAAAAATAATAATTAAATTTTTATACATAAATAACATTAATTCTACTATTTTTCAATATTCAATTTAATTTTTAAAATTTTTATGTTATAATGTCTTTCAAATTTAAATTTGCATAATACAATTATTTAAAAATAAAAGAGGTTAAATAATATGAACAGATCACCCCTTGAATCAAAAACAATAAAATCTTCAATAGATGTTTTTTTGAAACAAAAAAATGAACAAATAATAAATTTTTTTAAAAATTTTTCAAGTAGGACACGTATTGTTTCTGGTGGAAAAGATGCAACAGAAGAAGATAAAATTATTGCAGCTATTTTTAATAAATTCTCTGGAATCACGCATGAAGCTGATTTTTTTGAAGAATTTTTAATGAATTCAAACGAACAAAATATTACAAATTTAAACACGAAACTTACAAAAAATGATGATGATACTTCAAAAACGGCTGTATCGATGCTAGTTTTATTTTATATTTTTAAAAATTCTAAAAACCCAAAAATATTAAATCTATTAACGATGGATCCAACAAAACATAATAGCAGCAAACAATTATCGTCAGAATATTGCAATATGTTATTAGAGATTAGATCTGATATTATAAATTCATTATCCGAAGTCGTAGATAAAGTAAGACTGGGGGATTCGGAACATTTTTATAGCGCAGAAGCTTTAAAAGAATCTTTTAAAACTAAAGAACTACTAATATTAAAATGTTTTGCAATAATTTATGAAGTACCAGTTTCATTAATTAATGCAGCCGAAAAATTAATCTCTAACACAGAAGTTGAAGAAGAAAAAATGAAAATCATAAATACAATTTTTAAATACTTACCGGAAATAAAAAATGCAAATTTAACAGAAGTTCAAATAAAAAATGCTATTTCGACAATCTCGTTAATGGATTTTCTTGCTGAAGATATAATTATATTAATCAATGAAAACGTACAAAGTGTTCCGGAAAAAATTTATAAAGTATTAGATAATTGTACTTTACCTAAAGATTTTTTACAAAATAATACAGCAAATAATTTAAAATTTAGATCGGCATTTAAAATGTTTTCAAAATTTGATGGTCTTTTCGAAAAAGACAACGAAAAATTAAAAATTGTTATAGATCTTTTAAAATATTTAACGGAAAACAATATTGAGCTTGATCAAAGAAGTTTTAATTTTGCAATACGCGCTTTAATTTGTTATGCAGGAGATTTGGCAACCTTTAATATTAAAAAAGCATATGACTTCGCTTCTTCAAATGAAATTCCAGAAAATAATTTTGAAAATGCAATAAAGATTTTTTTAAATCCAAATTTTAACAGTGAAAATGAAAATTTTTACTTACAAATTTTAAAATTTAAAATAGATTTATCAAATAGTGAAAATAGGGAATTATGCGATGAAATAGTAAACAAAAAAATGAAAGCTCTTAGTGAAGTAAATAGTCCAGAAACTATTTCAGAAATATCTATTGGAGAAGAGAATATCCAAAAAATCCAAACAATACAAAAAGAACTCAGTAAACTAATAAACGGAAATGATTCACTCAAAAGAAAAATTTTTGTTAGCATTGAAGAAATAAGCGAAATAGAAACTTTGTTTAAAAAACAAAATAAATCTCATCAAAGCGCAAATCTTTTAGGGATAGTTTTAAAAGATGATTTAGACGGAATAATAGAAGATTCAGAAGATTTTGCAAATAACAATAGAGACTTGGAAAAAAGTGTACAAGAAGCAATTGATAATAATCCTGGAAAAACATTAACAGAATTTAATAATAATAAAGAAAAATATGACTATCAAGAAATTAATATTGACAGTGGGTGGGGGGGAACAAAAAAAATTTATATCAGAACTAACAAGGATTTTTCTGCAGAAAAAGGATTATGGGAGGAAGAAACAACAAGGAAAATTATTGAATTAAATCACGAAATCGAAATAGAAAAAAACGAACCACAAAATTTAAACCCATTATTACCAGAAAATGAAAGAAAATTTCCTCCAATTTTAGCAAACTTATCTATACTTTCTAAACAATATAAATTATTATGTATGACAATAGTTAATAAAAAACAAATTGAACTGGGAAACGAAGAAAGTGTGAATCAAGCACTCAAAACAGTAAACACTAGAGAAAATTTTATTACTTCATGTGAAATAAAAATAAGTGAAACCAAAATAGATATTCTTGCAACTTTAGAAAAAATTAAAACAGTAGGATTTATTCTTGAAGCAAATGAAATAAACAAAATTTTAAATGATCTTGATCAAATAAAAAAGGTTGATGATGCAAAAAAAACTTTAAAAGATTTAGAAGATTGTTTTAAAAAAATATTTCAAACAATGGAAGAAGAGATCAGGGAAATTTTAATAAATTACGATAAAGAGGTAGCTCGTATAAGAACAGAATTTAATCAAAAAAAATCTATAATTGATGAAATTAAAACTTTTAATCCGAATTTAATTAAACATATTGAAGCTATATTTCAAGCAAAAATAGAAAACAAAGTTAGAATTATTTTATATAATAAAATAATAAGTAGAGAAAAATTTGATTTACCTGAAACAATAAAAGCACTAGAACAAGGTGTCGAATTAGAAAACATTGAAAAACACTTTAAAGAAATGGAAAAAAAGAAAAAAAGATTCATAGCCAAATTTGAAAAAGAATATGGTTCGACAACGAAAGAAGTAGAACCAAAATCTCTTAATGAAATTTATGCTGCTCAATTCGTTAAAAAAGAGTACTCAGAAAAAGTTCATGAAAAGCTAAAATGGATCACTTTATCAGGAGTTCCGAAGACTTTAGCATCAATAGGATTGGGTCCAGGAACAGAAGTATATGAACATTTTGGGGAAATAATAAAAGATAAGAAAATGAGACATGCTGAAATCCCTAATCTTAAAAGAATTTTTGGGCTTTTGAATTGGGCTTCATCAGATGAAGAGATTTATGAACAATTTGAAAGAATTCTTTATGATGAAAATAAAGATTTTTGTGATCTTTGCTCATATTTAAAATTTTTTTCACTAACGCCAAAAAAACCGCCTCCCACAATCGATCCACCGATTTCTCCAAAAGAAACACCAACCGAAGAATCATCAAGCGAAGAATCATCAACCGAAGAATCGTCAATCGAACATGAATCAAAATCTTTAGAGGAAATAGAAGAGCCCGAAGACCTTCTAAAAAAACCTGTAGAAGAATTTAAAACATTAACGGGCTCCGAAAAAGAAAGAGAAAAAGAAGAAGAAACGACGAATCCAACAGAAGAAAAAAAAGAAACTGAGAAAAAAACAGAGCAAACGCTTAATTTTGCAGTATTATTCGTTGCCACAGCAGCGATTACATTTGCTTTAATAATTGCAGCCCTTCTTACCCCCCCATTATTCGTTCCACTTTTAGCAACTGGCAGTGTTGTTGGGGCCGGTTCAGTTGTGACGGGTGGAAAAACAATCTATGATAAAGTTACTAAAAAATCGGAAAAAACAACTGAAGATGATGATTCAGATAACGAAAGAACACGTGACAGTTTTGATGATCCTTCTCGATCAGTACAAACAACTACCTGGGCAGAAAAAACAGAAAAGGAAGCGCAAAGACTATTAAATAAATAACGAAAATTAATATCTCTTATAATTTAAAATTATTTTACAATTAAAATAAAAAACACCTCCATTTAAATTAATAGGTGTTTTTTATTAATTTTATGTAAAGTTCAAGTTATTGTTTTAATACAAAACCTTAAA
Source organism: Clostridiales bacterium (assembly GCA_031267755.1). Classification (GTDB taxonomy): domain Bacteria; phylum Bacillota; class Clostridia; order Monoglobales; family JAIRYP01; genus JAIRYP01. Next base: position 26,101 of record JAIRYP010000002.1, read on the forward strand.
TAAAATTTATTTATTATTTTTAAAGAATGAAATATTTTTTTAATTAAAAGAACTTCAAACAAAAGTTAAAGCTATAAAATTTTTATGATCTTCGCCAAATACAATGAACCAGTACAACAAATTATATCCTCGGTTTTGGAATTATTTACACAAGCTTTAAATCCATTAAAAGCATTATTGAATGAAAAAATTGGCAAATTATATTTTTTAAGATGTAAAGATAAAAAATTTGCATCCAAGGAACGATGATTATTTAAATTTACAACATAAAAACATTTTGCGATTGAAGCTAATAATTTAAACATTAAAGAATAACTTTTATCACGCAAAACACCAACAACAAAACTTATTTTTTTTTCTAAAAAATAAAATTTTAAATTATCAACTAAAATTTCAATACCTTGAAGATTATGAGCTCCATCTAAAATTATAAATGGATTTGTATTAATAATTTCAAACCTAAACGGCCACTTAACGTTTTTAAGACCGCTACATAAACTACTGTCAGTCACGTTCCAAACTTTTTTAGCTTTTAAAACTTCCAATGCCTTAATTGCCGTACATGCATTTTTAATTTGATGAATTCCAAGTAATTTTATAGTTATCTCTGGATGATTGGGCACAACAAATGTGCTACTTTCCAAATCAATTTTCTTAATATCAATCTCTGAAAAATTAACGTTCCAAATTTTCGATCCAGTTTCAAAACATTTTTTCTTTATAACTTCATAAACACTCTTTTCTTGCTCATAAACTACAACATCTGAATTATTTTTGATTATTCCAGCTTTTTCCGATGCAATTTGAACCAGAGAATTTCCAAGTATTTCCGTGTGATCGTAACTTATTGAAGAAATCACCGCAACTTCAGAAAAATCAATAACATTAGTTGAATCGTAAAAACCTCCTAAACCCGCCTCCAAAACAACAACGTCACATTTCTTTTGAAAAAAATATTCAAAACCAATAGCGGTCAAAAATTCAAATTCAGTAACTTTATCTTCAATAAAATTTACAAACTTTTTTACATCGCACATTGTTTTCGAAAGCTCTTCGTTGTCAATGCATTCGCCGTTTATCTGAAATCTCTCATTGATTTTATACAAATGAGGCGAAGTAAATAAACCGGTTTTATAACCCGACTCAATCAATACTTGGGAAATCATAGACGAAATTGAACCTTTTCCATTAGTTCCCGCGATATGTATAAATTTCAATTTTTTTTGAGGATTACCAATAAACTCAAGCAACTGTTTAATTCGCTCGAGCCCTGGTTTAATTCCAAATTTACTAAGACTATTTATAAATTTAAAAGAATTCAAAAAACTCAAACCGCAAAAACCTCATTTTCGAGATTTTAAAATGAATCTAAAATAATCACTTTTATATTTAAGCCAAAATTATAAACAATTTTAAAGTGCATAATAAAAATTCATAAAATCTCAAAATAAACATTCGTTATTTTAAAACTTCTCACCTTTTTCAAATCTAGCAAATGATTTTATATAAATTTTGGTTCCAATTTTTTTGGAAACTTCTTCGATATATTGAAAAACACTTTCGGTTTGATTCTTTATATATGGCTGCTCCAGCAAACAAATTTCTTTATAATACTTTTGCACTCTTCCGTTTAGCATTTTTTCAACTATCGCTTCACTCTTACCTTCGTTCAAAGCCTGATTTTTTAAAATTTTCTTTTCATTCTCTAGTATCTCGTGCGGAACATCTTCTTTCTTTATATAAAGTGGGTTTGACGCAACAACTTGCATGCATATATTTTTCGAAAATTCTTTAAATTTCTGTATTTTAGATTTTTCAACATCATCTAAATCAAAATTTATTAAAACACCCAAACGACCTTCACCGTGAATATAAAAATCATTTATTCCCTCAAAAACCTTAAAACGACGAACAACTATATTCTCGCCAACTTTTGAAATAAGCTCAGTTAATGATTCAAAAATCGTTCGACCATTTTCATAACTTAAATTTAATAAACTATCCAAATTACTTGGCTTTTTTTCTATTATACAATTTAAAACTTTCAACACAAAATTTTCAAAACAAGAGTTCCTTGCAGCAAAATCCGTTTCAGAATTGACCTCAAGAATACATCCAAAACTTTCTGAAACTTTAGCACACACTACTCCTTCAACTGCAATTCTTCCTGATTTTTTTTCAGCCGTTGCAAGACCTTTTTCCCTTAAAATTTTAACAGCAAGATCCTTATCACCTCCAGCCTCAACAAGTGCATCTTTGCAAGCCATTATTCCGCAATTAGTAATTAATCTTAATTCTTTCACCTTCTCTGAAGAAATCAAAACAATACCTACTTTCAAAAAAATAAAAAGCACATAAAATAATAATTAAAAATAAATTAATATAGAAAAACTAAGAAATGCCATCTACTTGTTTTGGTAACACAACGGGCTCTATTACAACCTCTTCGCGCTTCTCACAATCGTTTTGAACATCTTTAATTACGACAACCTCGTTTTCGGTTTTCGAAGCATCTTTTAAAATAACATTTTCAGTAAAGATAATTTCATCGGTTTGCTTGCCTTGCTTGGCTTCCAAAATTGCGCTTCCCATCACCGATACAATAAACTTAACCGAACGAATTGCATCATCATTCCCCGGAATTATATAATCAACATCATCGGGATCACAATTTGTGTCAATTATCCCAACGATCGGAATCCCAAGTTTTCGCGCTTCCAAAATTGTATTTTTCTCTTTTTTGGGATCGACAACAAAAATAGCATCAGGCAATTTTTTCATCAACTTAATTCCGCCCAAAAATTTTTCAAGCCTCGACTTCTCAAGCATTAACTTGATAACTTCTTTCTTCGTTAGAAGCGTCATCGTTCCACTACTTTCCATTTCCTCAAGTTGATACAACCTTCCAATTCTTTTTCTTATTGTCTTAAAATTTGTAAGCATTCCGCCAAGCCATCTAACATTTACAAAATGCGCACCAGTTTTCACGGCCTCTTCCCGTATTGCTTCTTGGGCTTGCTTTTTAGTACCAACAAAAAGAATTTCTCCACCCTTTGAAACTGTATTAAAAATAAATTTATGTGCTTCATCAATTTTTCTTGCGGTCTTTTGAAGATCAATTATATATATGCCGTTTCTCACTGTAAAAATATAAGCTGCCATTTTTGGATTCCAACGCCTAGTTTGATGTCCAAAATGCACACCGGCTTCAAGTAATTGTTTCATTTGAACTATACTCATTTATATATTCCACACCCTTTGCAGTTTAAACTTCCAGCACATTCAACTTTGTGAAGAAACAATTTCTTGCCACTACTTCACAAATCCTGTGATGTGTTTTTTATAATATATACTCTTCCTTATTAAAATTTGCAACAAAATTTTATTTTACAATTTTAAAAGTATAATAGCTCTGATTTTTAAACAAAGGATAAAATTATAATGTGCCATTTTAAAAAAGTTTATTTTATAAATTTCGGATGTAAAACAAATTTTTACGAAACAAGTGCAATTATTGATATTTTTATGAAAAATGACTATGAAATTTCAAACAAAAATAATTATGAAATATGCGTTATAAATACCTGTTCAGTCACTGAATTAAGCGCTTTTAAATGTATACAAAAAATAAGAAAAGAAAAAAGAAGAAATCCATATTCAATTTTAGCAGTTGTTGGTTGTTTGCCACAGACCAATCTTGAAAAAATAAATAAAATGCCTGAAATCGACATTATTTTAGGAACATCAAATAAATATAAAATACTAGAAAAAATCGAAGAATTTTCCTATAATAACAATTTTAAAAATAAAACAAAAAAAATTATTGAAGTTAATAGCGTTTCCAAAATAAAAGATTATGAAGAGTTAAATGTTTTAGGAACCCAAAAAAGAACTCGCGCAAACATTAAAATACAGGAAGGATGCAACAATTTTTGCACATATTGCATAATTCCCAAAGCTAGAGGACCATCGAGAAGCAGAAAAAACGAAAATATATTGAAAGAAATTACAAAATTTATCGAAAACGATTATAAAGAAATCGTTTTAACTGGAACTCATATAAGCTCATATGGAGAAAACTTTAAAAATAAAAACACTAGTTTGATAAACATTTTAGAACAAATAGAAAAATATACTAAAATTGAACGCGTTAGACTCAGCTCGCTTGAACCAAACATAATAACTGATGACTTTATATTAAGAATTAAAAAACTTAAAAATTTGTGTCCACATTTTCATTTATCACTTCAAAGTGGTTGCGATGAAACACTCAAAAGAATGGGAAGAAAATATACAACTTATGAATATGAAAAAATTGTTCAAAAGCTTCGTGAAAAAATAAAAGATGTCGCCATTACAACAGACATTATCGTTGGCTTCCCGGGAGAAGACAAAAACGAATTTGATAAAAGTTATAATTTTGTTAAAAAAATTAGATTTGCCAGAATTCACGTTTTCAAATATTCAAAAAGAAACGGTACCAAAGCTTTTAATATGCCAAATCATATTGACGAAAAAGAAAAAGTTATACGTTCTAAAAAATTTATTCTGTTATCAAGTGAAATGAGAAAAGAATTTTATGAGAGATATATAGGAAAAAATATTAAAATTCTAATTGAAAAAAAAATAAAAGAAGAAACATACTTTGGAAATTCAAAAAATTATCTAGGAATAATTATTAAAAGCAAAGAAAATATAAAAAATAAAATAGTCACAGCAAAGACAACCAAATTTGATGGCCTTCATTTGATCGGAGACTTAATTTAAATTAATATCATTTTTTATAAAGTTATATTCACTAGAATTTTAACTTTCAATTTCGAGTTATTTCGATTTGAAAAACAAAAAATTGAACAAATGTCATAAAAATTTTTAAATGCTCAATTTTTTGAAATCATATTATGTTTTAATTGCATTTTTATAATATATTTTAAACAGTTATACTGGAGTGATTTAATATGAATAAATTATCAATAATTGGAAAATCAAAGCTTTTAGGGGAAGTATGTATTAGCGGGGCAAAAAACTCGGCAGTTGGAATAATTCCAGCAACCATATTGGTTGACGGAAACTGTAGAATTGAAAATGTTCCTAAAATAAATGATGTAAATAACATCGCTAACGTATTAACACATATCGAAGCAAAAATAAACTTTGAAGATAACAATATTGTTAACATAAATAGTTCGTGTGCCAAAAACTTTAATGCACCGTATGACATGGTAAGAAAAACACGAGCATCAACATATTTTATGGGGGCGCTTCTCGGTCGCTTCAAAGAATTTAATATCGGCTTTCCAGGCGGATGTGATTTTGGAGTAAGGCCGATAGACCAACACATCAAAGGCTTTGAATCGCTTGGAGCAAAGGTTGTAATTGAAAGAGGCAATATAATTGCAAAAGCAAAAAAACTAAAAGGTGCAGTAATTTATTTAGATGTTGTATCGGTAGGCGCAACGATAAATATTATTCTTGCCGCAACCAAAGCTGAAGGCATAACCGTAATCGAAAATGCTGCCAAAGAACCTCACGTTGTTGATATTGCAAACTTTTTAAATACAATGGGTGGCGATATCAGAGGTGCTGGAACAGATATTATAAAGATTAAAGGTACAGAATATTTAGGTGGCGGAACGTATTCAATAATTCCAGATCAAATAGAGGCGGGAACTTTTATGATTGCCGCTGCCGCTACAAATGGAAATATTACGATTAAAAATATAATACCAAAACACCTTGAATCAATTACCGCAAAACTTGTAGAAATCGGTGCAAACGTTGAAGAAATGACAGATTCTATAAAAATTTCAATGAATTCAAGAGCGAATAGAACGAATATAAAAACTTTACCATACCCGGGATTTCCAACCGATCTTCAACCTCAAATTTTAACAATGATGACAACCGCGAAGGGGGCTAGTATAATCAACGAAGGAGTTTGGGATAATCGTTTTGGATATATTGATGAACTCAGAAAAATGGGTGCAAATATAAGCACCGAAGGAAGAATTGCGGTGGTTGAGGGCATAAAAGAGCTATCGGGTTCTCCCGTTCGTGCTCCAGATTTAAGGGGGGGCGCCGCTCTCGTCATAGCCGGCTTAATCGCAAACGGCGTAACTAAAATTTACAATTCCGAACTTATAGATAGAGGATATGAAGGTTTTGAAAAAAAACTTAAAAACCTAGGCGCTCAGATTGTAAAAATATCTCAAGAAGAAACGATCTTTGAAGAAATAATTTAAAAAACAACCCTTTAATTGCATTAGTTAAATTAATGCTAAAATATTTTAAACATTCTCATATGCTTCACAAACAAAATTACATAGACTTTCGATACATTAATACTCATTACATAACAATAAAATCAAAACTTATAAATACAATTATTAACATATTTTTCGATTTTGTTTATTGCAAAATAAAAAAATAAAGCAAGCAACGACAAAGCCGCAATTCCAGTAATTATCAAATTTATCTTAAAGGTTTGTCCGCCGTACACAATTAAATAACCTATACCCCCTTTGGACACCAAAAATTCACCCGTTATAACACCAATCAAAGACATTCCAATATTAATTTTAAGTGTTGACATTATATTAGGAATATTTATAGGCAGTACTACATTTTTTAAAATTTGCATTTTACTTGCTCCAAAAGTTTTCATCAATAATATTTTATTTCTATCTACTTTTTTGAATCCCAAAGTGACATTTATAATTACATTTATCACCGAAATCAAAAGCGACATCACAATAATTGATTTCATTCCTGCGCCAACCCACACTATTATCATGGGCCCAAGCGCAATCTTGGGTAACGCATTTAAAATTATTAAATATGGTCTACATACCTTCTCAAAAACCTTAAACCACCATAAAAATATAGATATTAAAACCCCTAAAAAACTCCCTAATAAAAAAGTAACCAAAACTTCAAAAAAAGTTATAAAAATATTGTTCCACAGTTGATTGCTTTTGTGTAAATTTATAAAAGTTTTAACCACTTCATAAGACGAACTTGCTACAAAAGAATCTATCAAACAAAAACGCACCGCTAATTCCCAAACAAACAAAAACAACAAAAAAAGTGATATTTGAAAAATCGATATAAATTTTTCTTCCTTTTTAATTTTTTTTAAAAAAGCAATATGTTCTTTGGAGAAGTTTTCAAAATTATTTTTTTTACTCAATTTCCATCTACTTCTTTCCATAAGATTTCCAAATAACTGCTAAAATTCTTGTCTTTTCTTTTTTGAATAGAATTTTCCCCCGAAACTTCCAATTTTAAAATATTTTTAATTTTTCCTGGCTTGTTGGAAATTACCACCACTCTATCCGATAAACAAATCGCTTCATTTAAATCGTGAGTAATCAATATTACGGTTTTGTTTTCCTTTTTTATAATATATTTTATTTCATCAGAAATTGTTGTTCTGGCTTGAAAATCTAAAGCAGAAAAAGGTTCGTCAAGAAATAAAATTTCAGGCTTAAGTGCAAGACTGCGAATAAGCGCAACCTTTTGCTTCATACCCCCTGAAAGTTGATGCGGATAATAATTCAAAAATTTGTAAAGTCCATATTTATTTAAAAGCTCCAAAGCATAATCTTCGTTTTCTTTATTAAGTAATCTTCTTATTTCCAAACCAAGTAGCACATTATTTTTAACGGTGCGCCACTCTAGCAAATGATCGCTCTGCAACATATAACCTACCAAGGAATTAAAGCCTTGCACTAATTCTCCATTTATAAAAACCTCACCCGAACTTGCCTGAATAAGACCTGCCAAAATAGAAAGCAAGGTGCTTTTTCCGCATCCGCTTGGCCCTACAATTGTTAAAAATTCCTTATCATAAACATCAAAACTAATGTCTTCAATTGCAATATTTTCATTTTTTAAACTATAATAAACTTTTGAGATGTTTCTTGCTTCTATAATTTTTTTGATCATTTTTTAATATCTCTACAGTCTAAACCCTCTATATATTTTGTTGAAACTGCAGCATAATCATTTTTAAACACATCAGTTAAATCCATTTTTTCTTCTATTTCCTCAGAATTTATTATAACTTCTTGAAGAAAATCAATATTTTTTTCATCAATCACCGGTGTAGTTGACCATACATCAATTTCTTTATATTTTTCTATTGAATCAGTTAAAGTTTCAAGATTAGAACACGCAAAGTAAGGCGAAACAACCTTCGCAATATCTTCAGAAGAATTTTCATTTACCCAAATTTGAGCCCTATAAATAGCATTTGTAAATTTTTGTAATGTTTCACTTTCTGAGACAAAAAAATCTTTGCTTGAACAATATACAGTATAAGGAATTTCATGTAATTGAGCGCCTATCGACCCAAGCACTTTGGAGTTTGATTGTAGCGCAAGCTCATTTGCTGTAGGTTCAAATAACGCAACATAATCACCTTCGCCAGATAAATACGCAGCACCCATCGCATCAAACTTAATATTATCGACAACTTCAGCTTTAATATTATTTTGATCCATAACATATTTAAAAGACATCTGAGGTAATCCACTTTTTCTTCCTGAAATTATTTTTTTGCCGTTTAAATTTTTCCAGTAAAAATCTTCATCTCTTCCAACTATAAAACTTCCGTCTCTTTTTGTAAGCCCAGCAAACGCTACAGCATAATTCTTTTTGCCTTCTTTATATACATATATTAAAGATTCTCCACCAAGTAATGCTATATCGCTTTGCCCAGAAATAAGTGTTGTCATTGTTTGATCGGAACCCGAACTGGTAGACAATTCAACATTTAATCCTTCAGATTTAAAAAAATCAAGTTCAATTGCCGCATACTGAGGGCAATAAAACACAGAACGCGTAACTTCACTTAACCTAATCTTTTTTAAATCTGTTTTTTTGTTTCGATCGAACAAACGAAGAAAAATTACTACAAAAAAACAAATAGATACAAAAAAGCAAATAGAAATAAAAAGCAATGTTTTTTTGCGAATTCCACAAATTTTACAACTCAAATTTACACAACCTTTTCTCGATCGATTAAAATTTATTTACAAATCATAATATTAGCCAATTGTTTAAACGTTCAAAAAGCAAAACTTAATTTTGAAAATATTTATGAAAAATAATAAAATTTGATAAATTATCGATTTTGCATTTAGTTTGATAGAAATTAAAATTAATTTGAAATAAATAAAATAAAAAGAAATCAAAAATTTAATATTGAGAATTTACAAAATTATATAAGTTTTAACAACCATTTGTTAATTTTCTGCCTTTAATTTTTCACTTTGATCGTACGCAATTAAAGTATCAATCAATTCGTCCAAGTCTCCGTTCATTATGCTTTCGATTTTATAAAGCGTAAGATTAATTCTGTGATCAGTAACGCGACTTTGTGGAAAATTATATGTTCTGATTTTTTCACTTCTTTCGCCAGTTCCAACTTGCATTTTTCTATTTGAAGCTATTTTTTCACCCTGTTCTCTTTGTTTCATTTCATACAGCTTCGAACGAAGCATTTTCATGGCGCAATCTCTGTTTTTGTGCTGCGATCTTTCCGCTTGACACGACACTACTATTCCAGATGGAACATGAGTAATTCTTATGGCAGATTCGGTTTTGTTCACATGCTGACCACCAGCACCGCTTGCCCTAAATGTATCAAATTCTAGATCATCAACATTTATATTAACCTCCACATCTTCTGCTTCCGGAAGAACTGCAACAGTTACGGTCGAAGTGTGGATTCTACCATTCGTTTCGGTTTCGGGCACTCTTTGAACTCGATGAACTCCGCTTTCAAATTTAAGCTTGCTATAAACATTTTTCCCCTTCAACAAAAACGAAACCTCTTTGATTCCTCCAATTCCAATTTCATTTAAATTCAAAATTTCAACAACCATTCTATTTTTCTCAGCGTACATGGAATACATTCTGAATAAAGCAGACACAAATAACGCCGCCTCATCTCCGCCGGTTCCACTTCTAATTTCAATTATAACGTTCTTTTCATCAACTATATTTTTAGGAATAAGAAGTAGCTTAAGCTCAGAATTTAAAATCTCAATTTTATTTTCATATTCATTTATTTCTTTCTCGAGCATCACCTTGAACTCTTTATCAATATTTTTATCTTTTAAAAGTTCAGAAGACTTTTTAATATTATCAACAATAAATTCATATTCCTCATTTTTTTGCATTATCGGCGAAAGATCAGAATACTCTTTGCAAAGTTTTTTCCACAAATCATTATCTGCAATAACTTCTGGATCACTTAGTTTATCGCTTAAATTTTTAAATCGCTCCTTGACAAAAGAAATCTTCTCAAACATATTTCCCTCTTTAAACTTTAAATTCTTTTATTGTTCGGCAAAAATTACAAAACGCCCAATCTAACAAACTCAAATTTCTCCACGACTTCTTGCTTTTAAATAAGAACTTATAAAACCATCTATTCTTCCGTCCATAACTGCTAAAACATTCCCTGTTTCGTAATTTGTTCTGTGATCCTTAACCATGTTGTAAGGATGAAAAACATACGAACGAATCTGACTTCCAAAAGCATTATCTTTCTGAATTCCCCTTATATCTTTAATTTCGCTTTTATGTTCTCTTTCAGCAATTTCTATAAGCTTGGATTTCAATAATTTCATTGCCGTGTCTTTATTTTTATGTTGTGATCTTTCGTTCTGACAGCTCACCACAACTCCGGTTGGTTTGTGTGTAATTCTAACCGCAGACTCGGTTTTGTTTACGTGTTGACCACCAGCACCACTTGCTCTAAATGTATCAATTCTTAAATCGTCTGTTTTTATTTCTATTTTTAAGTTTTCATCAACTTCAGGCATAACATCAATCGAAGCAAAAGAGGTGTGGCGCCTTCCCGAGGCATCAAACGGTGATATTCGAACTAATCTGTGTACCCCCTTTTCACCCCTCAAATAACCATATGCATTCGTCCCTATAATCTCAATTGCTGCTGTTTTAATTCCTGCTTCAAAACCTGTGAGAAAATCAAAAATTTTAACATCAAATCCACACTTTTCAGCATAACGCATATACATGCGAAGCAGCATTTCACACCAATCTTGTGCTTCAGTGCCTCCGGCTCCCGAATGAAAAGTAAGTATTGCGTTATTTTTATCATATGTTCCCGATAAAAGCGTATCAAGTTTTATTTTATCTAGTTTATCGCGAAGATCATCATAACCTCTTTTTATCTCATCATACAAACTCAAATCGTTTTCTTCATCTGCAAGCGAATTAATAAGGTATAAATCATCAAATTGAGAACATAAATTTTCATATCTACTAACTTTAGTTTTAAGGCTTTTTATATTTTGAAATATATTTGTCGATTTATTCAAATCTTTATAAAAATCTTCTTTGCAACTCTCATTTTCTAAATCTTTTATTTTTAAAACAGCTTTATCTATATCAAAGTGAATCCCTAAGTTCTATAATTTCTTTTTTTGCATTTTCAAGAATTATTTTAAACTCTTCAAATTCAATCATTTTAATCACCCTAAAATTTATTTTAAAACTTTTTCAAAAAAATTTCAAATTTTGTATTGACAAAATAAATTTAAAATAGTTTAATAAACAAAACACAAAACATTAAATTAACTAAGGAGAACAAAATGTCTGGTACTTATAAACAAGGCGACAAAAGTATTGATTACACAGATTTACATGATTTATTGATTCACGAAACCCCTGCACAACAAGAAAGAAGAAAAGTTTTATGCCTTATTAGAGAAATAGATCAAAACATTGATGATGCGTTTAATTGTGATAAAGCAGCTAAGAAATTAATAAAATATAGAGAGATGTTAAAACTTGTCACGGATATCGGAATAGATGTGATAAAAAAAATATCAAAATTTTTAAATTTAAGCAAACATGACATCAATCCCGAAAAAATCTACGATTGTCTCGTTGAGCAACTTGTGAAAAAAACTTATGCTATATGCCAAAATTTTAATCTACAAATACAAGAGATTTCGCTTTTTCGAGATGAATCACCTTTAAAAAGTTTTCCTAAAGATTCATACGAAGATACACGACTTGATTATACAACTGGAATTGAAAAAAAAATAAAAGAAATTGAAAAACACAGGAATGGTTTAACAGAAGCAATGTTAGAAAAACTCAGAATATTAGAAGTAGATCTAGTGCCGGGGTGGTTTATGCAAACTAGAGAGTTTTCCCCAGAAGAAATCCCACCTCATTCAGAAGCTCAGGATTTGCAGCCGGAAGCACTAGAGCCAGCATTGCAAACTAGGGATTTTCCCTTAGAAGAAGAAACCCCGCCTCATTCAGAAGCTCAGGCTTCACAACCAATAAAAGCTCAGGATTGGCGACTAGAAATATCAAAAATAACAAACACTGTTGAAACGAAATGTGAACGACTTAAACAAATGACTTCATCATTACTTTCACGTTCTGTTGAACATTCGCCTAATTTTCGGTTGGTTAGGCTTAATTTTAATGAACGCAAAAACCCGTCAACGCAACCCTCGACCTTTGAATTGCCGAGCTTGCCGTGGGATTCGCAAGAAGAATCATGTAATGAGTTAAAAAAACAGCTTGAAGATGATCAAAAATATTCACAGTTAGTGAAAACAAAAATAGAAGCAATGGAAGTTGAAATAAAAAAAGCAGAAAAACAATTAAGAGACTCGTTTGCTCCACTCGAACCTTCAGAAGACCCGAAAATCGCAAATATACTTCAAACCGAAATAAACAATTTTATCCATATTTTCATTGAAACGAAAAAAAGTAGACTAAAACTTTTTGAATTCGAGTTGAAAAGAAAGATTTTTAGATTGGAATCACTAAGAAAACAAATAACAACTAAACACGAAACCGATATATATACAATAGAAACTATATTTTCACAAGATAAACAAGATGTGTTAGAAGACATAGAAAGTATGCAAAAAACGTTGGTACAAAGAAGAACGTGTTTAGAAATTTCTTTTTCAGCTTTATTATACGAAACAGAAGAGTTAAAAAATTTAATAATGCAAGATTACGTTTCTACAGAAGATTGGGAAAAAAAACGGGTTGATATAATACGTTTAGAATTTGCTGATGATGAAAAAAACGCAACGCTCGCGTACACTGAAGGAGTTGAACTTTATCCAAATGATTTTTCTGCGCAGCAAGAATTTAAAAAACAACTAGAAATAGATTTGCAATTTTTGGAAAGGAAAAAAAAGAAATTTGAAGAAGCTACAAAGAAAAATGCCGAACGAAAACAAGAAAAACTAAAAAAAAATTTAGAAGAATTAGAAAAAATCATCGAAACAACGCAAACTAAAAATAAAGAAAATCTTGATCAAATAGAAGCAGCTGACAAACTTCTTAGTGTTGAGATGCAAAAACGTTTAGTAACGCTAGAACAAAAGTTTGAAGATCTTAAAAAAGAAAGATTAGAAAGTAAAAATGCTCAATTCAAAGAACTTGATGAAGCATTTGAACTAAGCATACAAGAAGTGGAACAAAAATTTTTATACCGGTTAAAAATATCGACTATCTCTAGTGATCAAAATAGAAAAGCCATCGAATCAAGGATAGAAAGAATTAGAAGAGAAGCAGTGATAATCCAAATTCCGCCCGAAATTCTGGACACACTAGACCGGGTTCCGTCCAAACTAGATCGAATTCTAACTGAGCTTCCTCCCAAACCAGACCAAATTCCATCTGAGACAACCACCCAACCCACACCTGCCCAAGCTCCTGCCACATTGACCCGGACTTTAGTCACATCAACTCGGGCTGCTCTACCCACGTTGTCCCAAATGCCACCACTAACTCAAGTTTCGCTTGCGCCAACTAAAAAAACAAATGATCACGATCGCATCATTTGCCCAAGTACTCATTCCAAACCCGGGTTTCATCACTCAAGGTTACCCAAATGACCATGTTTGACAAATGCCCGTGTTGACTCAGATTCCGCCCACATTGGTTAAAAACAAACACAAAATGACCCAGAGAACGCCCAAAACTTTATAAAAATTCTAACAAAACTAATCAACCAAAATTTTACAGCATATTAATTATGCTGTAATTTTTGTTTTAAAAAATGAATCCTCAATTTCTATAATTTCTTTTTTTACATTTTCAAGAATTATTTTAAACTCTTCAAATTCAATCACTTTAATCACCCTAAAAAATTATTTTAAAACTTTTTCAAAAAATTTCAAATTTGTATTGACACAATAAATTTAAAATAGTTTAATAAACAAAACACAAAATATTAAATTAAGTAAGGGGTTCAAAATGTCTGGAAATTATAAACAAGACGACAAGAGTGTTGGCGGCCAAGATTTACATGATTTATTGTTTCATGAAACCCCCGCACAACAAAAAAGAAGAGAAATTTTATACCTTGTTAAAAAAATAGAAGCAAACATTGAAAATGCATCAATATTTGAAAAAGTAATTAAGAAACTAATAAAAAAGAATAATATATTACCGTTTGTCACAAACATCAAAATGCCTACGATACAAAGAATATTAGAACTTCTTGATTTAAACGAAAGCGACATCAATCGCGGAAGAGTCTACGGTCATATCATTGAGTATCTTACAAAAGAAATTTATATTGTATATGAAAATTTTAATATACAAACAGAAGATCTTTTACTTTTACGAGAAAAACCACCTTTTGAAAAGTTCCCTAAAAATTCACCCGAAGATACAGAGCCTGATTTTATAATTGAAATTGAAGAAAAAATAAAAGAAATTGAAAAAACAAGACGGCGTTTTACAGAAACAACATTAGAAGCCTCCAGAATATTAGAAATAGATCTAGTGCCGGGGTGGTTTATGCAAACTAGAGAGTTTTCCCCAGAAGAAATCCCACCTCATTCAGAAGCTCAGGATTCGCAACCGGAAGCACTAGAGCCAGCATTGCAAACTAGGGAATTTTCCTTAGAAGAAGAAACCCCGCCTCATTTAGAAGATCAGAACTCGCAACCAGTAGAAGATCAGGACTCACAACCAGTAGAAGCTGGGGATTTGCAACCAAAAACACTAGAAGAATTATCACGTGCTTTTTTAACGAATTCTCTCCAACTTGATAGAATGAATTCATGGTTACTTTCGCGTTCTGCCAAACTTTCACTTAATTTTCAACTATGTAAATATTTTGAACCTCAGCCATTAACGCAACCTTCTTCCACCGAAACCATACCGCACCCACAAAGAGATCCACTAAAAGACACTATTGAAATTATGAATCTACAAGGAGGTCTGCGAAAAGGCATGTATGAAAAAATTAAAAAATCAGCCGAAGATAATATAATATATTCAGAACTAATTGAAGCGCAAACAAAAACATTTAAAGATGAAATAAAAAAAGCAAAAAAATCATTAATAGAATCGCTTACTCCGCTAAAACCTTCAGAAGACCCGGAAATCGCGACTGTGCTTCAAACCGAAATAAACAATCTTGTCTATCTTTTCACTCAAAAATCAAAAAATATGCTAAAACAATATATATCCGACATAGAAACAATGTCTCGTGAAATAGAGTATAAAAAACACATGGCAAAAGCTAAACAAAAAATTGAAATAAATACAATAAAAATTACATATTCACAAGATGAACAAAATTTATCTGAAAACGTAAAAATAGCGCAAGAAAATTTACAGCAAAAAGAAAAACGTTTAAGTAAGAATTTCTCCACTTTAATTAGCGAAATAGAAAAATCAGAAAGATCAAAAATACAAGAGTGCATTTTTAACACAAATTCCCTTGAAGAGCAATTTAATAAAAAATCTTCAGCACTTGATGCTGATGAAAAAGAGGTAAGACTCTTGTATAGTGAATCATGCGAGCTTTATTCAAATAATCCTCATATGTTGCAACTGTTAGAAATTGAATTAGAAATAGATTTAAAACAGTTAAACGAAAGAAGAGAGAAACTCGAAACTATACGAAATATAAATAATGAAAAAAGACAAAAAAAACTAAAAAAAGATTTAGAAGAATTGGAAAACCTCAGAACAGAAATGATAACTAAAAATATAGAAAACCTTAAGGGGTTAAGAGAAGTTCACGAAAAATTTATTTCTGAAATGAAAGAACGTGAATCAAAACTAAAACTAGTATTCGAGGGCCTTAAAATGCAAGCGACGGAACGCAAAAATGATAAACTAAAAAAAATTCATAAAATATTTAAACTAAGGACACAAATATTAAACCAAAGATTTTTAAGCTCGTTAAAAGAATTGGCTGACTTTTGTGATGAAAAAATAAGAACTATCGAATCAAGGATAGAAAGACTTGAAAGAGATGCAGTGACAATTCAAATTCCGCCCGAAATTCTGGACACACTAGACCGGGTTCCGTCCACACTAGACCGAGTTCTGCCTGAGATAATCCAGGTTCCGCTCGCGCCTACCCAAGTTCCTACTACATTGACCCAGCTTCTAGCCACATCAACTCGGGCTGCTATACCTACGCTGTCCCAAATGCCACCACTAACTCAAGTTTCACCTGCACCAACTAAAAAAATAAGTGATCAAGATTGCATCATTTGCCCAAATGATCCCCACATAAAGTTACTCTGGTGATCACGTTTGCACAAGTGACAGCGCCAACTAAGCTTCGCCCGCACCGATTAAAAGAACAAGCGACCACAATCACTTAATTTGCCAAAGTACCCACGCTAATCCGGACCTCACTCAAAATTGCCCAAACGGCCACATCAGTCTAAGTTCCACTCAAGGTTACCCAAATGACCACACGTTTGTCCAAATGCCACCTTTTAACTTAAGCTTCATTCGCTGACTAAAAATAAACACAAAACGATCCACAGAACGCCCAAAACTTTATAAAAGTTCTAACGAAATCAAATAAATCAAAATTTTACAGCATATTAATTACGCTGTAATTTTTTGTTTTTGCGTTAGAATGATTGCTTTATATTTATAAATTTATTTTAATCAAATTTTTACCAATAACTTATGCGATTTTTATTTTAAAATATTTGATAACATTTTGAGAAAAACGAGAGACGAAAAAATTAATCATTATACAGTTCGACAAATTTACCTATGTATTTTTAAATTTCCTAACAAACTTTACCAATCAAATACCACGTTTTGGTTTCAATAACTTTTATATTTAAAATTTTTCCAATCAATTCCTTGCCTCCGCCAAAATTTACAATCTTGCCCCCATCTGTTCTGCCAAACATCATTGCCATGTTCGACTTACTTGTTCCTTCAACAAGCACTTCAACAATTTTTCCTAAAAACGCATCATTTTTTTGCCTTGATATCTTATTTTGAATTTCAATCAATTTATTAAAATTCTTCTGCTTTTCTTGAGAAGTTAAAAAATCAACCATATCAAACGCCGGCGTACCTCTTCTTTTTGAATACAAAAATGAAAAAATCATGTCAAATCTTACCTTCTGAATCACATCTAGTGTGTGATCGAAATCTTCGTTAGTTTCGCCAGGAAACCCAACTATCACATCCGTAGTAATTGCAATGTTCGGAATTTTTTCTCTTATCTTTAAAACCAAACTTAAATACTGTTCTTTGGTATATTTTCTGTTCATTCTTTTTAAAATCTCATTCGAACCAGCCTGAACGGGTAAATGAAGCTGCTTACATATTTTTCCATTATCCGAAATTACCTTAATTAATTCATCCGAAACATCTTTTGGATGCGGAGAAATAAAACGTATTCTTTCTATTCCGTCAATCTTACAAATATTTTCAAGCAACTCAGAAAACGTTATTTTGGTTCCTAAGTTTTTTCCATAAGAATTTACATTTTGTCCAAGTAAAATTATTTCTTTATAACCATTTTTTGCCAATTCTTTAATCTCAAAGATTATCGCGCCAGGCTCGCGCGATATTTCTCTCCCTCTTACATACGGAACAATACAGTAAGTACAAAAATTATCACAACCTTGCACTATCATAACACTCGCAACAGGAAAACTACTCCGTTTTTGTGGTATATTCTCTATAATTTCAGAACTTTTATAAACCTTAAACGTTCTTGATTTCAAAGATCTTTCAATTATCTCTGGTAAATTATGAATCAAATTAGTTCCAAACACAAAATCTATATGTTTATATTTCTTCTCTATAATTTCCAAAACATGTTTTTGCTCAGTCATACATCCACAAATTCCCAAAAGCACACCTGGCTTCTTTTTCTTTAGTTGCTTCAAAGCGCCAGCATTTCCATAAATTTTGTTTTCGGCATTTTCTCTTACTGCACAAGTGTTAAATATTATAATATCGGCCTCACACATATCATTGCAAAACCCATAACCCATTTTATAAAGCACGCCAAGAATTTTCCCCGAATCATTGTGGTTTTGCTGGCAACCATAAGTCTTAACGCATGCAAAGGGCTTCTTTCCGTCTAATAAAAACCTTCTTTTATTAATCTTTAACATATTCTCAATATGTTTTTTACAAACTTTAAATTCCAAAAAATCTTTACTTTTAAAAAATCCACTATTCATTCTTCACCCATTTAACTACTTAACCAACAAAACACATAAAATATATGCATGGTATCAAAAACCAATATCTTCGTTAATGCCATTTTAAAATTCGTTAAACTCTATAACATCTCTTTTTTAAGAAAATTCATAAAACAATCTTACATTATCTCAGAAAACGAAAAACAACATTTTCTATAAAGTTTCTAAATAAACAACAAATAAAAAATTAATTCTACATATCGTTATAAATTACATTTTTTGTCACTCTTTCGATCAAAAACAATTTCAATACAAATCGACATTCTCAAAACTTCAAACAAACCTTAATTTTTTTATCTCTTATTTTTCATAGCATTGTTCAAAAAATACGAAACACTTATTCAAATGTAATAAAAACAAAACCAAATAACGTTTTGATGTTTTTTGTTTTTTCTTCATTAAAATTTTATATATTTCCATATTACTACCAAACGTTAAATCTATTTTTTATTGTCTTATAAAACATTACACGATGGTTTCGATCTCGTTTCTGCTATCTTCGTTCGTCCTATCACCATCTGTCTGGCAATCCTCCCATTATTGCTAACATCGGTTGACAACACCTCATCACTATTACAAAAAGCCGCAAGTGCCGATCCCGGTAAAGGCCCGCGCTCCTCCAAATCTTCCAAACTGGAGGCCACCGCTGAACCCCCTGCTAAACCCACTGCTGCAAACCTCAAATGAACTTTAGTTTTCATACTTCTTCTCCTTTTTTTCAGATTTTTCAAAACAACTACACTCTATGCTTATAAATCAAAAAACACAAATAAAATTATCAAATTTTAAAAATTAAAACAATTTGTTCGGCAAATTTTAAATTTTAAAAATTATCGAACGAAACAAAAATTAAAAATTATTTAAATAAGTTTTTCAAAACAGACATTCGAACAAACATACCATTTGTAACCTGAATATCTTTAAGAGAAATTTCGCTATTCAATACCTCTGAAGTCACTTCAAGATTTCGATTAGCAGGCCCAGGATGCATAAAAATAACGCGTGAACTCGCACCCTCTAACAGCTCTTGATTCACTCCAAAAAACTTTGAAAACTCGGATTCTGAAGGAAAAAATCCCTTTTTTTGTCTCTCTTTTTGAATTCGAAGCGCAATAACAACGTCACATTCTTTTACTGCGATTTTTGGATCACCATAAACTTTAACACCAAAATTTTCTATTCCAACCGGCATAAGTGTAAGCGGCCCCGAAACAACAACCTTCGCCCCCAATTTATCAAAAATATAAATATCGCTCCTCGCAACGCGGCTGTGCAAAATATCACCAATTATTGCTATTTTAAGTCCCTTAATATTGCTCCCAAACCTCTCAATAAGAGTCATCGCATCAACCAAGGCTTGGGTTGGGTGCTCATTCAATCCATCTCCTGCGTTTATAATTTTTGCACTTAAAAATTTTGATATATACAAAGGAAAACCCGATGCCTCATGACGAACTACAACAACATCAATCTTCATCGCATCAATCGTTTTAAATGTATCAACCAAACTCTCACCTTTTGAAATGCTACTTTCGCCAAGAGAAATATTAATTAAAACTCCACCCAAATGCTTAACGGCAAGTTCAAACGAAACTCTAGTTCTCGTGCTATTTTCAAAAAACATCAAAGCAACCGTTTTCCCGCAAAGATTATCAAAACATCGTTTTCCATTCACAAACTCTCTTTTGAATTCCGCAGCAAAATTCAAAATTTTAACAATTTCTTCTCTCGGCAAATCTTTTATACCAAAAAGATTATTGATTATCTCAAATTCACCTCTATTTAAAAAAATCAGCATTAAAAAACAGAGCAATACAATGGTTTTCAACTTAATTTTTTGAAATAATTTTAATATTTTAAATTCAAATTAATAATTAAATTTTTTATAACTAAATATTATAAAATTTAAGTTTATGACGCATTTAATCGAGAACACATCAATCAAATTTTAAAAAACGTTTATAAAAAATTAGTCTGTGTTGCTATAAATCTCATTAAACATTTTAAAAAATTGGTTTTTTCATATTATTTTACTAAGTTTTCAATAAAATTCCAAAAGACTAGCTAATTCAATTAATCCAAAATATCATCAAAACCCTTAAAAACCAACACTACACCTAAGTTGCTTCAAAACCTCAACAAACTCTTGCGGAGGATCGCGCTCAAACTCCAAATGCTCTCCAGAAATTGGATGATCAAGCTTAAGTCTGTACGCGTGAAGAAGTTGGCCAGAAAGCAAAAATTCCTCGTTTTTTGCACCATATGTTTTGTCGCCAACAATAGGATAACCCAAAAATTTCATGTGAACTCTTATTTGGTGAGTTCTTCCCGTTTCAAGTTTAAGTCTAACAAGTGTGTATTTTTCAAAAACCTCAATTGGAAAAAAATTCGTTATTGCTTCTTTGGAATTTCTATAAATCACCGCCATTTTTTTTCTATCTTTGCTACTTCTTCCAATAGGTTTATTTACAACGCCCGATTCGCATACACAACCATGCACAATAGCCTTATATTCGCGCGTTAACGAACGAAATTTTATTTGATTTGATAAACCAAGATGTGCTTTATCGTTTTTTGCAACAAGCAAAAGCCCCGTAGTGTCTTTATCGATCCGATGAACAATCCCCGGACGCAAAACGTCATTTATTCCAGACAAATTTTCCTTACAATGATTTAATAACGCATTGACCAATGTTCCATCGTAATTTCCACACGCCGGATGCACGACCATGCCAGAAGGTTTGTTGACAACAATTATATCTTCGTCTTCATAAACAATATCAAGAGAAATTTCTTGAGGCGCAACACTTAAGGGTTTGGGTCTTGGAACACAAACAACCACCCTATCGCCCATTTTTAGCAAACGGCTTGAATTTACTAATTTATCATTAACCAAAACATTCTTTTCTCGTATAAGTTTTTGCAAATGCGAGCGCGTAAATTTCGAAAAATGCTTGGCCAAAAACTTATCAATTCTCTGAGCATGTACTTCATTAAAAATGACACAAAAACATTTTTCGTTGCCTGTATCATACTTTTGTTTTAATGCTTCACAAAATATTGACATTCAATTAACCAAACTTTTATCAAACAATACAAAATAAACGAACAACAAAGCAGCGCCAAACGTTATAAAAACATCCGCAAAATTAAAAACCGGAAAGTTTATAAAACTAAAATATATAAAGTCTATTACAAAACCATGTAAAATCCTATCAATTAAATTTCCTAAAGCTCCACCAACCAAAAACAAACAACCAAACTCAAATAACAAATTTTTGGTTTTGCATATCTTCATTAAAAATGAAATAAAAAAAATCGAAAATAACGAAAAAATAATAAAAAAACTCCGCGATTTTTTCATAAGACCAAACGCTGCTCCAAAATTATGAACAAGCATCAAACACAAAAAACCGCCTATAATCGGCACAGCACCATTTTCGCATATTTTAGTAAAATAAAGCTTGGTCAAAACATCAAACGCAGCAAGCAAGAAAACCATACAAAAATACCAAAAATTACGTCTCAACATAGTATGACCAACAAAATTTATAAACTTCAATTAATTCCAAGGAAACATGCTCCTCTTAACTTCATCCTTAAGGTTTCCCAAAACACCTATATTTTGAGGTGTAAACAAAAATATACCACTCGAAACCTTTTGAATATTACCCGACAATGTATAAATACTACCGCTTAAAAAATCAATTATCCGTCTTGCAACTTCTTTTTCAACACTTTCCAAATTAACAACAACCGGTCTTTTGCTTAAAAGATGATCTACAACATCTTTTGCTTCTTCAAACGACTCAAGCCTGGTCACAACAAGCTGAAGCTCCGACGAAATTTTATTCACAGCTTTATTTTTTTTATTTATTAAAGGGTTTTTAAAGTCGTGATTCAAAAAATTATCATCAAACTTTTCGTTTTCTTCGGGTGCTTCTTCGCTAACATCTTCCTCTGAATCAATACCAACAAAATTCAATACTTTGCTAACCAAACTCATTCAAATTCTCCCTTTTCTCTCAAGCATAATATCATATTCTATTATTTATGTAACGTTCAATTTTAAATATATAAAAAACAAAACCGAACAAACAATCATGCTTGTAATAAACTTTTTAACTTCTGTCAAGAACAATTTCGTCGTACAATTTAAGCCCATTTAAGCTTGTTTTCTCTTCAACAACAAAATAATTTTCATCCTCGCTTAAAATATCTATTGTTCTAAATTTTAAAGTTTTATTTTGTTTCACCAAAACTCCCATTCTTCCGTTTTCCCAAACCACACTTTTTTTCGGAACCTTAAGGCCTTCCACATTTCCAATTATAACGTCAACAGTTGCTCTCGATATATTATACATAAAATCAGTTAAAAACAAAGATGAAATTACAATAGCACATTTTTTATCTTCTGCACCAGAAATTTTTAAAATCTTTCCTAAAACGGGCTCACAACTCACATCGTGAACCTGTATTTTAACAACGTCTCCTTCGCTTAATAAGCTTAAATTTTCTAAATCAACATTCGCAACAAACTTCCACTCACAGTTATCAATAACCTTACAAATCGGTATTCCGTGCGTTGATGATTGAAATTTATTCGTAGCAAACTCATCTTTATGTATGAAATTATCTTCTAAACGAGATACAAAAACTGGAGTTATTTGACTTAAATCAACATTTGATAAAATTTTTTCATCTTCATCAATAAACTTTGTAAATATT
Organism: Clostridiales bacterium; assembly: GCA_031267755.1. Classification (GTDB taxonomy): domain Bacteria; phylum Bacillota; class Clostridia; order Monoglobales; family JAIRYP01; genus JAIRYP01. Next base: position 49,344 of record JAIRYP010000002.1, read on the forward strand.
CCGCTTGCTGGAGCAAGCATCTTTTTGGCCTGTTCTGCGCCGCACTTTGAAACCGCATCTTTATTTTGATTGTTATCGTTTAAATCAATTAAATCGGAACCAAATTCGACGTTACGATAAATATATTTATAAATATTCTCTTTTGTTTGTAAAATTTGAGACACATCTTTTTTATAAATCGAACCAATTAATTTAAATATCTCGTTCGAAACGTCTTGCTGATAGTTCGTTTTCGTTTGTGCTTTAGATCTCGCTTCACAAAATTTCAACACTTCAAAATTTCGATTTATCCCTGCACAACAGCCATCAGTTTTTTTTTCTATATTCGTTTTTTCTCTCCAATTGTTCATTTTGTTGTAAGAAAAATCGAATTTTTCTGCACTTTCTTTTGCATTTCTTCTCCAATTATACTTCCTGTTTTTTGAACGATCCATTTTCTTATCACAAGCCCTATATTTTACCGTTTCAATACATGAGGCAATGCACTTGTTTTTGCAAATCCTCTCCCCTTCATTAACTAAAAAAAACACACCGTCATTTAAATTATTCATCAAATACTGGTTTTTTAATACAAAACCACGTGCAGTAAATTTTTTCTCAATAAAACCATTCTCAACTATATAAGTTAGCGATGAAATAATTTTGCTACGAACAAAAATCGCTAAAAAACAAAAAACAATAAAAAAACACCCAAACCTTATAGCTTTAAACATTTTTAAAACACCGCGATACCTATTTTCCCTGCACTCAACTTTAAAAATTAATTTTTTTCTCATGTATATAGCCAACTCTTTCTCAAAATCATGTAATGATTTTTAGGTAGTTAAAACAAATTTTTTATCTGCAAAAATATATCCTCTGCAACTTTTTTTACATCATAACAATTCTGCAACGTTATCCATCTTATATCATTATTTTTTCTAAACCAAGTAAGCTGTCTCTTTGCATAGTTTTTGCTTTTTTGTTTTATCAACATTATAGTTTCGGCAAGTCTTTTTTCATCTTCGCCATCCTCGAGATAATTCATTATTTCTTTATAACCAATTGCTTGAATCGATGTATTAAACTTATTTACTCCCATATTTAAAAGCTCCTTGACCTCTTCAACAAAACCTCTTCTAAACATTTCATCAACCCTATTTTCAATTGCTAAATATAATTTTTCTCGTGAAACCGACAATCCAAAAGTAAGCGAATCATATATTAACGTCTTTTGCGCGCTTTTTTGTTGTGTAATGGTCTTACCGGTTAAATGATAAAACTCAAGTGCCCTAACAACTCTTTTTAAATTATTAGGATGCAAATTTTTAAAAGAACAAAAATCAATATTTTCAAGAATTGAATAAACAAAATTATTTCCTCTGGTTTTGGCAAGTTTAAACAATTTTTCTCTATATTTCAAATCTGCTTCACACTCAACAAAATCAATATCCTTCGTAATGGCATCAAAATAAAGACCAGCACCACCAACAAGCAACGGCACTTTTTTTCTACTTATAATATTCTCAATGCAAATTTTTGCCTGTTTCGCAAACAAAGCAACACTATAATTTTTATTCGGATCAACTATATCGATCATAAAATGAGGAATGTTTCCCATCTCTTCTTTAGACGGCTTTGCTGTCCCAACGTTCATGTGTCTATAAACCTGCATAGAATCACACGAAACAATCTCACCTTTAATTTTTTTTGCAAGCATAATTGCGATTTTTGTCTTCCCTAAAGCTGTTGGTCCAACAATTGAAATTATTCTATTTGCCAAATTTTACCTCACAATCAAAAAATTTTCTTAAAAATAAAAATTTTTAAACACTTGACAATTAAAAAAATTATGTTAAACTAATCTAGCAAATGAATAAAAACAATAATTTGATTTTATTTTAAATATTTAAAAAATCTTAAGAGGTGAAGAATTTTGAATAAACAAGAAAATATTATAACTATTCAAAAAAAAGAAAAAGAAAACAAGGTAATTAAATTTAACAATATTCAAAATACTAATCAAGAGCCTGTTCAACAACATGTTCGTGCTCAACAAAGCGTTCAACATCAATTACCCGACCTTAACAAAGAAAAACCAGTCTCTACCGCGACGACAATATTTGCAATTATAGGTTTATCTCTAATTGGAGTGGGTGGGACAGGTTTTTGCGTATTTTGTATAATGTCTGGCGGAGGAATTCCCGTAGGGATTGCGTGTTACTTAGGAATTCTCTTAGTATCTGCATGTATAGGTCAAATTTGCCACCTTGTTATCAGACAAGTAAATTATAATAAAGCGTTCCACATTCAAGCTCGCGAAAACTCTTTACAAACAATTAGTGAAAAAACTCCATCAAATTCCTTACAAGATTTAAATGAACGCGAAAGCTCTCAGAGAGCCAACGAAGGAACGCCTAACGAAACACGCGAGATCGATAAAGACAGATGTCGAGCTTCATCGAAAATGAATCCCAAACCTAAAATTGAAAAAGAAACCGAAGAGTCTAGTCCAAACCCTTTGAAAAAATCAGCAGAGTCGCAAACAGAAGATAGTGATGAGATTAATCCTTCGAAAGGAACTCAAACTCAAGAATTTAGTAGAAGCCCAGAACGTGAATCAGCAGAGTCGCAAACAGAAGATAGTGATGAAACTAATCATTCGAAAAGAACTCAAACTCAAGGGTTTCGCAAAAGCCCAGAACGCAAATCAACAGAATCACAAACCGAGGAAGATAGCGGAATTAGATCTCAAAAATCTTCTCAGAAAAAAACTCATACAAGTTCTATGGGGGACCGATAAAACCTTAAAAACATAATATAAAAATTATGAATATTCACAAAACAACATTAACAATATAAAAACAAGAAAAAGTTAAATTAAAAACCTAAATATACTAGTTTAACATGCGCCGACTCATTACATAAACTTAATTTTAACAAACAAAACAAAGCCCTAACTTAATAAATAACGGCACCCCCAAATCTTCAAAAGATACAACCCAAAAGATTTCGCTCAAAAATACATAACTTAAATAAATGCACAAAAAACCAAACATCGCCTTAAAAGAATTAACAAAAGATTCCTAAGCGAAAATTTGTATAAATTTATCACACAAATAAATTAAATTAAAAAACTTATCAAAAATAAAAATTTACATTAAAAATTAGAAATTCAAATAACAAAAATTTTTAAAAATTAATTTACTATATTTTGTAATTTAAAAACATTAAAAAATAATTTTTGATATAAAAACTTTATAAATAAAATACTTATAATAAAATTTTGTTTTTTATAAAAAATTAAAAATATGTGAAAATAAAATTATACAATCACAAACCAAAAAATTTATTTGCACATTTTTTAAAGATAGGTTACACATTTTAATTTTTTAAACAAATTAACATTTTGGTTATTAAAACATTTCTTGATATCTTGAATTAATTTCCAATCGTCTTTTTTGTTCTTTGAAAAAAATTCTAAGAATCAAAAAATACCAAAGATTGTTTTACAAAACCCAAAAAAAGAGGGTGAGGTCTATTTGGTCTCGTTTTAAACTCTGGATGGAACTGAACACCAACATGCCATGGCCTTTCTTTTAATTCCGCAATTTCAACAAGTTTTTCATTGGGCGAAATTCCTGAAAAAACCATTCCATAAAAAACGAAATCTTCATAATATGTATTGTTGAATTCATATCTGTGCCTATGACGCTCTATAATTTGAGTTTCTCTATATGCATCAAAAGCCCTAGAGTTTCGCAAAACTTCACATGGAAAACCACCCAATCTCATAGTACCACCCATATTCTGTTCGTTTTTCTGGTTCTCCATTATGTCTATAACGGGATACGCTGTTTCAGAATCAACTTCGGTGCTATTTGCATTTTTAAGCTTCATAACATTTCGCGCAAACTCAACAATCATAACCTGTAACCCCAAACATATGCCAAAAAAAGGAATGTTGTTTTCTCGTGCATATTTTGCAGCAATAACGTTTCCCAAAAAACCTCTTATTCCAAACCCTCCGGGAATCAAAATACCACACACGTCACCAAATAAATCTTTGGTGTTTTCTTGGCTTATGTAATCAGAGTTTATCCACTTAATTTCAACTAATACATCCAAATAAACGCCTGCGTGTTTAAGGGCCTCACAAACACTTAAATATGCATCAGGAAAAGAAACATATTTTCCAACAAGCGCTATTATAATTTTCTTTTTTAAATTAGTTACCCTTACACAAAAAGTTCGCCACAATTCAAGATCGGGTTTAATATATTTAAGCCTCAACCTTTTACAAACCTTTTGGGATAAATTTTGTTTTTCGAACACAAGAGGTATTTCGTATAAATTTGAAATATTTGGATTATCAATCACCAAATCGGATGAAATATTACAAAAAAGCCCTATTTTTCGTCTCAAATCACCATCAAGTAATGAATCACTTCTACAAATTATTATATCGGGTTGTATACCAAAACTAAGCAATTCTTTCACGCTATGTTGGGTTGGCTTCGATTTTTGATCTTTAGAGTTGGGTATTAAAGGAACTAAAGTAACATGAACATACATAACGCTTTCTCGTCCCAAATCCAAATAAATTTGCCTTATGGCTTCAATAAACGGTTGACTTTCAATGTCGCCAACAGTACCACCAATCTCCACTATCGCAACATCGATCTTACTTCTTTCTCCCGCCTTAAAAATATTCTCTTTAATTTCATTTATAATGTGAGGCACAACCTGAACCGTCTTTCCCAAATATTCGCCGTGACGCTCTTTCTTAATTACAGAAGAATAAATTTCTCCGGTTGTCACGTTACAACAACGCGTAAGGTTTTCATCAATAAATCTTTCATAATGTCCTAAATCAAGATCGGTCTCGGCACCGTCTTCCGTAACAAAAACCTCCCCGTGTTGATACGGACTCATCGTTCCTGCGTCCACATTCAAATAAGGGTCAAGCTTCTGAATCGAAACCTTTATTCCGCAAGACTTAAGTAATTTTCCAAGCGACGCCGCAACAATTCCCTTACCAATCCCCGAAACAACTCCGCCAGTAATAAAAATATATTTCACCCATAACTCCCTTAAGTGGTTTTATGAACAAATTTTTCAAACAAACAACATCAAGTTTATCAAAAAAAAACATATTGACAAGCAAAATTATGTTTTTGTTTTAGAATCCGAACTCTTGTCGTGTGGTTTTGGTTTTTTATCGCCAAAATCTTTTTTTAAAGATTCTTGAGCGTTATTGTCGTGGGCATTATAGTGCACTGGTTCTGGTTCTGAAGTGCTGCATTGCTGTTTAATAACATTTATAGCATCCATAACGATAGATTCTTTGTTTTCTGGTTTTTCTTCCTCGTCCGTTACAGCTTCATCCGGTCGCTCACTAATTTCTAAATTTCCAAGACCGGCATTTGCTTCTTCAGACTCAGAAACTCGCTCGCCTTTGAGTTCGCCATCGACCTCATTACTAATCTCGCTTTCGTGCCCCTCTTCTTTTACATCATCTATATCGCTTGTTCCAAATTCATCATCTCTTTCGTTCTCGCTTTCGATTTTATTTTCAGAATCCGTTTTGTATTCGTTCTCAAATTTACCTTCAAGCTCGATTTCGTGTCTTTTCTCAAGGTCAGAATCATCTAAGCCTTGTGTTTCAATTGCTTTGTTGTTTTCGCTTTGGTTCGTCATTTTCTTCTCCGCAGTAAAATGCATTATTCCGTAAACCAAAGCCGCCAAAAGCGATATTCCAATAGCTAGTCCCGAGATTAAAGCAACACTAACCAATGCGATAGAAAGAATAACAAGAGCCCCAGAAAAAGCACAGAACGGTAATAAAATAAACATAACAAAATATGAACTTACACACGCCAACGAAAAAGCACCAGCAAATTTCAAGCTTCTAATGGCGCCCTCTTTGTAAGGCTCCTTGCCTTTTATCGGTCTTTTCTCTTTGCTTTTTTCGACCCCTTTATCCTCTGCTTCTTCTTTGGGACCATCTTTTTTATCCTTTTCTTCTTCCTCTTCGTTTATTGTTTCTTTATCCGGCATTCCATTCACCCTCCTTTAAAACACAAATCCCAAATAGATCATAATACAATGGTTGTGTTTGTTTATCAAAACATCGGTTTAATAAATCGTTTACTTTTCCGGGCCCGCCCCTTTTTGACGTTCATCACTAGCTTTTTCTCTGCTTCTAAACTTGGTGGTAAGCTCTCTCGTTGCCGTATCATAATGATCAAAACTTTCCTCAGTAACTTCTGCCGCAGAGTGTTCTGCTTTGGCGCCTTCTACTATTTTTCGAACTTTGTCTTCCTCGGCTTCGGGTATTTGAGGTTTAGCTTCTTCGGGTTGAGGTTCAGAATCCAAAACCCCTTCCACTTCTTCAGCTCTTTCAAGCGATTCTTGAGTTTCGTGTTCTTCGGGTTGAGGTTCAAAAGGCATCTCCACACTCAAATCGTCAGAGGCTTCTTCTCTTCCCAAATCGTGCTCGTTTTCGTTTTCCATGTCATTTTCGTTTTCGTTTTCATTCTCCATTTCATCTGTTCTTTCTTCGTCATCCATGCCCTTGGTGTCCGCGCTTTGATTCTCTTGAGGGGGATGATCACGTCTATATCTTTTAACGCCATACGTTATCCCAAAGCCCAAAGCTGTAACGGCCGCTACCCCTGTTCCTAAAAACGCAATTGCCGTAAAAGCCGCCAGAAATGGAGCCACGGAAACTGCCAAAAGACCCAGCACAAACACGGCCGCAAAAAAACCTCCAGTAACCTTTAGGGCCGTAAGGACCCTTTCTTTCCAGCCTTCGATTTCTTTATTATTCTCCTCATCTTTCGTTGCTTTTTTTTCGTTCTCTATTCTTTCTGCTTCGGCCTTTTTTTTGGCTTCTTCTTCGCTTTCAGTCTTTGCTTCTTCGGGATTAGATCCATCCGCTGCCATATTTATTACCTCCAATCAAAAATCAACTTGATTTAAAATTTCTTAGTTTCAATAAACAAATTAGCACATATAAATATATTAAATCAACACACTTGATAAAAAAACGTCGTTTTTGTGTATAATTAATTATAATATATAATAATAAATAAATTTTGTAAACTTATATAATTGAGATTGTACAATAAACAAAAAACCAAATTATAAAAAATTTCGCAACGTTAATGTCGAGGAGATGAATAAACATAATATTTTATAGTAAAGGTCTTAAAGACACAATTAAAATAGCGAAAAATTTGGCAAAAAATCTAAAAAAAAATAATGTTCTGGCATTAAACGGTGAATTGGGAACAGGAAAAACACAGTTTGTGACAGGAATTGTTAAAAAAATTAGTCCCAAAACAATTGTTTCAAGCCCAACGTTTGTTCTTTTAAATGAATACAAAGGCGAAATTCCAATTTATCACTTTGACGTTTATCGCACAGAAGCTTGTGATTTTCATTTTCAAGAATTAATAAAGGAGTATTTCTCAAATAATGGAATTTGTATAATTGAATGGGCAAATAAAATTACAAAAATTCTTCCAAGCAACTGCATTAAAATAGAAATCAAAAAAAATTTATCTAAGGGAGATAGTTTTAGGGAGATAACAATATGTTAGTTTTAGGATTAGATACATGCTGTGAAACGTGTTCGGTTGCAATAGCAAACGATAAAAATCTTTTAATTCAAACAAGCACAAACAAACACAAAAAAAGAAGCTCTGAGATTATTATAAAACAAATAAAAAATATTTTAAATTTCTCGAATATAAAGGTTTCCGAAATAGATTTTTTTGCAACAACCGTGGGCCCAGGATCGTTTACAGGAACAAGAATAGGGATTTCAATAATTAAAGCTTTGTCACAATCACTAGAAAAAAAATGTATACCAATTTCAACCCTTGAATGTTTGGCTAACAATATAACTTGGGAAAATTTTTTAATTTGCCCAACAATTGACGCAAAAAACGATTATGTTTATTCGTGTTTTTTTAAAAGAAAAAATAAAACGTTAGTAAAATTAGAAGAAGAAAACATTATTTCGTTAAGCGCATTAACAAAAAAAATTAATAATTACGAAAATAAGATAATTTTTATAAGCGATGAAGCGCTTATTTATGAAAAATTAACAAACCTAAAAATATCAAACGCAATAATGGCCCCATTTCTTATAAATTCAGGGCTTGCATCATCTGTTGTACAATTGTCGTTAGATAAAATAACCAACAATAAAACTATAAATTATAACGAAATTTTGCCTTTATACATAAAAAATTGTTATTACGAAAACTAAATTTCATTAAGTTATACGAATTTTTCATCAAAGGAGAGAAAAATGATAGCTGTCGGCAGTGATCACGGAGGAATTAAATTAAAAAAAGAAATTATAAAACACTTAGATTTAAAAAATATCTTTTTTAAAGATTACGGAACCCACGAAAAAAAATCAGTAGATTATCCAGATATTGCAGAAAAAGTTTGTGCAGAACTAACAAAAAGTGATTGCAACTTTGGAATTCTAATATGTAAAACAGGGATAGGAATGTGCATGGCAGCCAACAAATATAAAAACATTAGAGCCGTAAGGGTTACGTGCCTTTTTGATGCCAAAATTTCTCGTAAACATAACAACGCAAACATAATTTGCTTAGGCGAAAAAACAATTTCACAAAATACAGCAATCGATGTCATAAAAACATTTATTGAAACTGATTTCGACAATGGAAGACACCTAAAAAGAATAACAAAAATAGAAAAAAATGCAGAAAAATTCCAGAACCAAAAAAGTGACGATTTTTGAGTTATCCACAATTTATCCACAGGTTATCCACATTATCAACACGAGCTACGTCTTAGATTATAGCGCGTTTACATGACTTTTCCACATTATCCACAGGCCCTACTACTACTATAAAGATCTTACACATTAACTCTAGTATATATATATTATATACTATTGTCGTCATTTTGTAATGTGTAATAGTCTATAAAATTAATTTTTATTGTTGATTTATTATATTTACCATATCTATTTATCACAGCGATATCTGTCAGTGCGTTTTGTACACTTATTATCATTCGCTTTTTGAACGGGTGAATAAAATATTCATTTGTTATTTTTTATTTTTGTTATATTATTAACATTGTCATATTTCTGCTGTATCATTGATGTCGTTATACCTCCTGTGCTGTCTTAGTACCTTTTCTTGGTCGCAGACTCACAACGCAGTTTTATTAAAAGTGTTCGTTAACATAAAAATTAAAAATTTTTTTATTTTAGGTATTGCATTATTTTTTTCTTACGTTATAATTACCACTGCATTCGCTTCACGTGTGTGTTTTGAATTTTAAAACAAGCGGTTATTAGTAAATTGTTGCCCCCAGCGTTTGAGGTGTTTTGATGCACAAGCCAGTAATGCTCAAGGAGGTTATAAAACTTTTAAATCTAAATCCAAATGGTATTTACGTTGATGGGACTGTTGGTTGTGGTGGCCATGCGTCTCAAATATATTCTTCACTTAGTGATTTAGGAAAGCTTATTTGCATTGACATTGACAGTTCATCTCTTGATGTTTTGTATAATAGAGCCACCAAAGGTTTTGTGAGTTGCATCAAAACACATCACGACTTTGTTAATACTGACCGTTTTAGAACGCGCGATAGGGTCCATTACGGAAAGTATGCGGTTTTGTTTGGAAATGCTTTTTTCGTTAATGATAATTTTTTTAATATCACAAATATTTTAAATAATGTTGGAGTAAAGAAAATTAACGGAGCGCTTTTGGATCTCGGAATATCTTCTCTTCAATTGGATGATAGAAATAGAGGATTTAGTTATAGTTTAGATGGACCTCTTGATATGAGGATGAACGAAGATTCTCCTTTTGCCGCATATGACGTAGTAAATACATATGACGAACCTGAACTTACAAGAATTTTTTTTAATTATGGCGAAGAAAAATTCTCCAAAAATGTTGCGCGCAATATAATTAAATATAGAAAAAATAGCCCCATTAACTCTACTTTTAAACTTGTTGAAATTATTAAAAAATCAATTCCTACAAAATTGTGGTTTGACATTAAACATCCAGCCAAAAGAGTGTTTCAAGCAATTAGGATTGAAGTTAATCGCGAACTCTGTGGACTTGAAAATGCAATTGAAGATTTTTTGTCGCATTTGGACATTGGTGGACGCATGTTGATTTTAACTTTTCATTCGCTAGAAGACAGGATTGTGAAAAGAACTTTTGCTAAGAAGTCTATTGGCTGCACGTGTCCTGGGTGGTTTCCGACATGCACATGTAATAACGGGTCGCAATTTTTGATCATTACAAAAAAACCAATCACGCCAACCCGCGAAGAAGTTCTTAATAATGGTCGTTCTAGAAGCGCTAAGCTTCGGGTAATTGAAAGAATAGCCTAACTTGGCTGTGTGTTTTGAGGTATTATGAGGCGTTAGAGGAGCTTTAAAATTGAAAAAAATCTTTTAAGTACTAATACAATAATTAAAAAAACAAAATTTTGGTTGCAGATAATAAAATTTTTGTGTGTGGGATGTATATTGGTTGGGGTTCAATCGATATCAAACGAGATTGTTTTTAAATTAAAAAAGATTAAACAAAATTATGAAACGATTTTAAGCGAGAACAGTCATTTGTATTTTCAACTTGAAAACGAGTTAAGTTTTAAAAACATAGAAAAATTATTATGTGACAAGTTCAAAATGAGCTCTCCCGACAACAGAGACGTATTTTACGTGAAAATTGATGGCGACGATCCTTAAAGACAAAAAGGGGAGCTAAAATCAGCAATATTGTTTGTTGTTTTAAGTTTTTAATAAATTAAAAACAAAAACATTGTGGATTATTCGGGAAGATTTTGAATAGTTTTGGAAACAAAGGCAATTTTAAACAAAACGTTGAAAATATTAAATTTAGAAAATTAATTCTTAATAATTAGAATAGAATAAAAATCAAGAAGTTAATGTATTTTGTTAAAGAAGTTTTAAGAAGTTTTGTTATTAGAACGTGTACGATGAATTGGAAACTTGAAGTATTGCAATTATTTTTTTGTTTTTTGCAAGTTATTAAGAACGAAAAATTGTTTGAGCTTTGAGCGAAAAAGATTTAGTTTTGAGCGTTTTGGATTTTTAAAAAATGTGCTATAAAAATTTGTGTTTGAATAAATAAATTAGAAAATGTGCTTGTTTTTTTATAAAATTTGTGGGTAAATTTATATTTTAAAAAATATATAACAATTTGTGAATGTTTTTATTTTTTGTCAAACAACAAATTAAAAAATAAGTAACTTAATATAATTTTAAAAAATTATCAAAAACGAATATTTAGTATTGATAAAATTTTTGTTCAGCTATTTAGACTTTACATTACTGCGCAAAAATTTATAAATAATTATTATAAAATATTTTTTATAATTTGGGTGCTTTAATTTTAAAAAGTTTGTTAATTTTATTAATTATAAAAAAGCTTGTTATGTTTACAACAAAATTAATTATCCATATTAAAAATTTAAAAATTATTTTTTGATTTATTAGTTTACTTCTTGTTTTATATTTAAAGCTTGAGCGTTTAATAATTTATAAAATTCAATATTATTTTTAGATGATTAGTTTTTATTTATAATAATATGAAAAGCGCGATTATATTAAGTCAGCTTATTAAAATTTTACATATGTTGAAAAATCTCATACGATGAAAATTTTGGTGTTTTTAGAATGAAATTTTAGGAAGATAAGCCACGGATAAAGCAAATCAATATGTGACATAAAAATAAAAAAAAGAAACCAAACTACCTTTAGATATTGTTTCTCTTTAATTGTTTAAAAATTATTTTATTTACTTTAAGTTGTGTTTGATGCATTACAATGAAAAATTTTATGAAAAAACAAGCCAACAACTATCGAATTTTATATTTTATGTTAAAATTAGTACATATTTAAATTTATAATTGTTTAAATTGCGTGTTTATAAAATATATATAAGAAAAATCTTGATAAAAAATAATTAAAGCTAAACGAGCTTTGTGTATATCAAAAGTTAAAACTTTAGAGTTATATGAATTGCGTGGTTGTGATTTATAAATATTGCAAAAACAAAGCAAATTTTTATTTAATTTTGAATTAAAGGAACGATTTAAGGTTATTAAATTTTTGAAGTTTTTGTTTAATTAATTTAAAATGGTTTTTTATTTAGTTTAAAATTTTTGATAAAAATATTTTATAATTTTTTGAGGCGATGCATTGAAAATAAATACGGTTGGTCGCATACAAAAAATCAGAATAAATATACTATTTTTTTTATTTGTTTTGTTTGCACTTGTTCTTATTGGTCGCATTGGATGGTTTCAAATTAATCGAGGAAACGAGCTTGCAAACAAAGCAATTGAACAACAAACGGGAGATAAGTTTGTTGCATCGGCTCGTGGCACAATATATGATCGAAACGGAAATACATTGGCTGCGAGTGCAGATGTAGAAAGATTGGTTGCAACACCCGTACAAATCAAAACAAACAAAAACCAAGAAGTTATTATTGATGGTTTATCTGAAATTATTTCAATCGATAAAGATGTAATTTTAAAAAAAATTACTGAGAAAAGTTGTGGTGTTGACATTAAAAGAGGAATTGAAAAAAACGAAGGAGACGAGATCAGACATTTTATTTGGGAAAACAAAGTAAGTGGGTTAGAGCTTGTGAAAGATACCAAGAGATATTATCCATATGAAAATTTTGCATCTCATATTATGGGATTTGTTGGAAAGGATAATCAGGGTCTTGAGGGGATAGAAAAAGCTTTTGATAAAAATTTAAGAGGAAAGCCTGGTCGTATTGTTTCAACCAAAAACGCAGCTGGAATTGAAATGCCCGTTAGAATCAGAAAATATATAAGGCCAGTTGATGGAGCAAATATTTTTTTAACTTTAGACGAGGTTATTCAACATATTGTTGAGAAATTTTTAGAAACTGCGGTTGTTGAGAATAAATTAAATTGTGGTGCAGCAGCAATTGTTATGGATGTTAAAACGGGAGGGATTTTGGCAATGGCCACAAAACCCGATTATAATCCAAATAATCCGTTTAACATAACTCCTGATATTGAAAATAAAATTCCCGGAATTAAGCAAGAACTTGAAGAATTGAAGGGCATAGAATATTCAAAGCGTCTCACCGAAACCGTTTCTCCTCTTTGGAGAAATAAGGCCGTTGTTGATTCTTACGAACCAGGATCAACCTTTAAGATTGCAACTATTGCGTCAGCTTTAGAAGAGCAAGTTGTTAAACTTAACGAAGCGTTTTTTTGTAAGGGAAGTGTAAAAGTTGGTCCTCACACTATGCATTGTTGGCGAAGAAAAGGACATGGTCCTCAAACGTTTTTAACCGCCGTACAAACTTCTTGTAATCCTGTATTTATAGAAATTGCTTCTAGAGTTGGCTCGGTTAAGTTTTATAATTACATCAAAGGTTTTGGTTTTAGAGATGTAACTGGCATTGAATTGCCTGGCGAAACGTCAGGTGTGTTTTTTAATGAGAAAGACTTCAAAGATGTTCAGGTTGCAACAACTTCTTTTGGGCAAGGTTTTCAAGTTACTCCCCTTCAAATGATAAACTTTGTTTCAGCGATTGCAAATGGTGGAAAAATGCTCAAACCGCATTTAGTTAAACAAATTATCGATTCAGACGGAAACATAATAAAAAATTTTGATTTGCAAGAGATTAAACAAATTGTGTCTTCGGACACATGTAAAACTATTGCGGAAATACTCGAAACAGTTGTATCTACCGGAGGAGGGAAAAACGCATATGTGGCGGGTTTTAAAATTGCAGGGAAAACAGGAACATCGGAAAAACTACCAAGAGGCAGCAAAAAATATATTTCTTCATTTATAGGTTTTGCTCCAGCTGACAATCCTGAAATATCAATATTAATCACACTTGATGAACCCATGGGTGAACAGTATTATGGTGGAGTTATTGCAGCTCCTGTTGCGGGTGGAATTCTCGACGAGACTCTTAAATATTTGGGAGTTGAACCGCGTTATACCGAGGAAGAATTAAAAAAAACAAACGTTTCCGTTCCAGATTTGGTTGGGCTTACTGTGAATGAAGCAAAAAGGGCCGCAGAAGCCATTGGAGTAAATGTTGTTCTTCAAGGAAGCGGTGTTTTAGTTATCGAACAAATTCCAAAACCTTACATGAGTTTTGAACGAGGCTCTTCAATTATAGCTTATACTAATTATGAAAACGGAAAAACAAAGGTTGTTGTGCCAAATGTTGTGGGCATGAATATGCAGGATGCTAAGAAAAATCTGATTGATTCTGGTTTAAACATAAAAATAAGCGAAAGTTTTAATAAAAACATTGGTGTGTGTTCTTTTCAATCTATCGAAGGGGGCGTGCACGTTGAGACTGGAAGTGTTGTTGTGATTGAGTTTGAGCGTTTAGATAAGAGCGCTTGTGGCAATTGGTGATATTATTTAAAATTGTTTTGTAAAATTTTGTGTTAAATGTTTATTTGATGATATTGTTGGTCTGGCATTTATAAAAAATCAACATTTTGTGTGAGACTTTGAAAAATAAAATGTATTTTTGTTTTAAATATCAGTTTTAAGAGTATTTAAGTTTTAAAATTAGTGTGGATCAATTTAAGATTTGACCTTGTTTTGGGTTATTTGTGTTTAGTTAATCATTTAATATTATTGTAAAATTTTCATTATTTTTAATTGTTTTTAAATCAATCACAAGCGGTTTTTTAAGTTTATTTTTTTGGTTTGGATTTTTGATTTTTATTTCTATTATTTTGTTTTCGTGTTTATATTGAATTTGACATTCATTCCAATATGATGGAAGTTTCGGGTTTATATTTAAAACGTTTCCATTTAAATTAAAACCTATAATTTCTTCGATTCCCGTTCTATACATCCACCCAGAGGCCCCAGTATACCACGACCATCCTCCGCGACCACGATGCTGAGAATTTGTATAAACATCAGCTGCCAAGACATATGGTTCTATTTTATAGTTATCAGCACCTTCTTTCGTTAAAGAATGATTTATTGGATTTAACATTGCAAAAGCTTCATATGCTTCGTTACACATATTGAGTCGAGATAAAGCTATAATGGCCCATATTGCTGCATGAGTATACTGGCCACCGTTTTCTCTAACCCCCTCAACGTATCCTTCAATGTATCCCGGACTTGGATTACTTGTTTTAAAAGGAGGCGTCAGGAGTTTGATTAATTTATTTTCTTTATGAAATAAGTATTTTTGCATATTTTCAATTGCTAGTTTAGTTTTTTCTGTTTCTCCTCCTCCAGATATTACAGACCAACTTTGAGCGATAGAATCGATTATACATTCTTTGTTTTCGATTGAGCCAATACAAGATCCATTATCAAAATATGCACGTTTATACCAATTTCCATCCCATGCGTTTTCGTTTATAGACTTCGAGATTTCTTTAGCAATGTTTTTATAATTTTCTGATCTTTGATTATCTTTCATTAAAATTGAAATTTCTGAAAATTTATTTAATATGTCAATTAAAAACCATCCAACCCAAACACTTTCCCCTTTTCCTTGATTTCCAACTTTATTCATTCCGTCATTCCAATCTCCGCTTCCCATAAGAGGAATTTTGTGTTTTCCAAAAACTAAGCTTTTTTCTATGGCGCGAATGCAATGTTTATAAATATTTTCTTCTTTTTGTGAAACGTTTGGTACAAAATATTTTTCGTCGGTATTTTCGTCTAAAATTTTACCTTCAATGAAGTGAACTTTTTCGTCTAATATTTTATAGTCTTCAGTTTTTTTTATATATTCGCACACCGAAAAAGGGAGCCATAGCAAGTCATCTGAAAATTTTGTGCGTATACCTTTATCTCCACAACCAATGATTTTGTTTTTATTTTTTATTTCCCAACCGATTGCGTCTTTTTTTTGATTGTGTGAAATTTCATTATTTATATTTTTTTCAACACTTTCATTTATTTCGTGTTCGGTTTGACTTTCGTGCCACCAATGCTGTACATCGCCTTCTAAAAATTGATGATTGGCATGCTTTATAATTTGATTTTTTGTTATTTGTGGTAGAGAATAAATTGTTGCCAATGAATCTTGAAGTTGATCTCTAAATCCATATGCTCCGCCCGATTGATAGTTTGAGCTTCTTCCAAAAATTCTGCATGAAATTGTTTGATATAAAAGCCAAGAATTTATCATGATGTTG
The DNA here is from genome assembly GCA_031267755.1 of Clostridiales bacterium. Lineage (GTDB taxonomy): Bacteria > Bacillota > Clostridia > Monoglobales > JAIRYP01 > JAIRYP01. Next base: position 65,559 of record JAIRYP010000002.1, read on the forward strand.
AAAGATTCGTCAGGAGTTTTAATCTGTATCTTTTCGGTTATGTTTTTCCAGTTTTGAACAACTTTTAAAAGTTCTCCTTCAGTATTTTCTATTTTTTCATATTTTTCGCATAGTTTTAAAATTTCGGCTTTGTTTTCTTCTTCGCCAACTAATATTACAATTTTTTTTTCTTCGTTTGGCTCGAGTATGATGTTAAGCCTTAACGCAATACACGGCTCGCCTTCAGTTGCTGTGCTATTGTTTAATTTTTCAGTTAAAACACCTTGTGGAATCTTATCTAATTTTGAGTTTCCAAAAAATTCAAGTCTGCTATTTGTAAAGTCGAAAATTTTTTCAGAACAATGAACAAACATTATTTTTTTAGAAAAACTAGAGTTATATTTATTTTCGGCGACAATGGTGCCATTTTTAAGTTTTTTTATTTTTATAAATCGGTTGTTCGTCTCAGGAAATGCACCCATAACAACTTGAACGTAATAAGAAAGCGTTAGATCTTTTTTTGAATTTTCAAGGTTTTTTAAACTTAAAAATATGATTTTTACTGGGTCTTCTCTTGGAACAAACATCTTTAAATTTTGGTATATTTTGTTTGTTGTGTTTTCAAATGTTGTATAACCAATTCCATGGCGCACTATATGTTCGTTTGTATTTTTCGAGAAATTTTCAAATGGTGAAAAAACGCATCCTGTTTTATTATCACAAATATATAATTTTTCTCCTGTTTGATCGGTTAATGTGTCGCCGAACCATGGAGTTAGTCTATTTTCTCGGCTGTTTTCGCACCAAGTATAACCGCCTCCTTTTTCGCTGATTACAAACCCAAGCTTTGGATTTGAAATTACATTTACCCACGGAAGAGGAGTGGACTCGTTATTTTTAAGTATTATTACATATTCATTGCTTGCAACATCAAACCCGCCATAACCGTTCCAAAATTTGAGTTTCGACATGTCGATTTCTGGAGGCTTTAAAGAATAATTAAAGAAATCTAACGCAAAAGGAAACTCCTTTTTGTTTAGTATATTTGGTTTATTTTCTAAAATGTTTGAGAATTCTTTATCGTTTATTACGATTCTTGACCCGGCAAACAGAAGATTTATAAACTCGTCATTTAAATTTTTTCTATTCAAAATAAAAATTCCATCTGAAGTGTTTTTAAAGTTTATTAAATAACGTGAATTTACTAGATTTATAATTTTTTCTTCGAAGTTTTCATATATTAAAATCAAATCAACTTTGAACAGCTTATGTTTCCAAAATTCATGAGCGTTTAAAATTTGTTTTATATATTCAAAGTTTCCATCTATTATTTGTAAAGTTATAATTGGGTTGTCGCCAGATATTCCGTATTGCCAAAATCCATCCTGACCCTTCGTATTTTTTTCTGTAAAGATTTCTAATTCTTTAGGTTTCGGTTGTGAAAAAATTATTTTTGAAAGTAACTTATAATACAATTTTTGTTCAATCGATGAAAAGCCAAAATATTTATTTTCAATTTCGCTTTTGCCTTCTGAAAGACTTAAGATTTTTTCAAAGGTTGAGTTTTGATAATATTTTATAGTGTTTATTGCTTCGCTTCGACTAGGTGAATAACCGGTGGCAAAGGTAAAGCTTTTGCATTCGTTAGGTTTTAATGTGAATTTTGTTCGAATTGATGCGATGGGGTCCAGAACTGCGCCGGTGGTTCCTGATAGTTCATCATATTTTTTTAATTCTTTTGGATTTAGAACGGTTTTGTTTCTACCCAAAAATTTCATTCTGTCGGTTTCGTAAGTTATTTTGTTTTTGTCGACGTTTTTTAATAAAGTGTGGAATAAAAAATGTTTTTGTTCGTTTTGGCTTCTTGGCCTTCGATTTGCAATAATAGAATTTGTATCGTTTAGGTATTCTGTTTGTATGAATAAGTTACTAAAAGACATATGTGCAATGTCTGCTTCAATTGGACAAAGCGTTATTTCCATATAACTTGTCAAGTCAAAACTTAGCTCTTCTGTACTTTTGTTCGTTATTTTAATTTTGCGAAGCTCAACCGAATGTTTGTTTGATACTATGACTTGCATCGTTGTTAAAATATTTTCGTCGCATCTCGAAAACGTTGCTAGGTGAGATTTATATTCAACTTCATATTTGCTTGGTTTAGTAAAGCTTGGTGCAAAGCTTGCGCTCCACATTTTTTCGTTTGTTAGGTTTCTAATATAAAAAAATATTCCATAAATTCCAGAAATAACGTCTTCTCTAAATCTTGTTAAGAAAATATTTGAAAATTTTAAATATCCCGTCCCAAAATCAGTGTTGACGCTTGCAAAATCAGAATCAGAAATTACATGTATTTTTGGTGAGTTAAATAATAACTTTGAATCAGATGGGCTAGTTTTAAAAAAATTTGAATCATTGAGATTTTTTAACATATGAAGTCTCCTTAAAGTATTTTTCAATTTTTTATACAAAATTCAATAAATTTTTTTATTTTTAGATTTCAACACACGTTGGAATTCTTTCTTCAAGAAGTTCTTTTATGGCTTTTATTTTTGGATCATTACCAAATCTTTTTTGCATTATATTTTTATTGATAAAATTGTCTATTGATAAAAGGCTCATGCCCTGGTGGTGCGCCATAAAGCTTTTTATAATTTTTTGTTTACATCCTTTTGGCATTCTTGTTTTGGTATAATCAATGGCTTCATATAATCCATATTTTCCTAAAAAACCATTTTTTATTAATTTTTTTATATTAATTATAGCGTTCTTTGGTTTTACCATAATTGCCATAATGCTTGAGTAAGGTGAGATTACCCAATTGTTTACATATTCTTTGCTGATAGATAATTCACTCACCCCGAACGCTTTATACAAATAATTTGAATAATCATCGAATTTATAATAGCCCGATTCCGATGCTCCCCAAGGTATTTTCTTTTTCTTTGCGTTTTCAATTTGGCAAAGAACTGCAAAATTATAAGTTTCAGAAAGAAGTGTGTTTGGAATATTTTCCATGATTATAAGTGGCATCAAATATTCAAACATTGTTCCGGTCCAAGAAAGTAAGCCACAAACCTTATTGTTTAAAGTAAATTTTCTTGAGAGTTTGTACCAATGTTCTTTATCAACCTCTCCGTTTGCGATTGTTATGAAACTAAGATGTCTCGATTCTGAAATTAATAAGTCATATTTTATTTCATTCATAACGTTATTTTCGCAGTCATATCCAAGTGAAAAAAGCTTCTTTTTTTTATCTAAAAAATTTTTGAATTTGGTTTCAGATATGGTTCTTTCAAAAAAACTAATAATTTTTTTTATGTTTTCGCGCATTTCGATTGAAAGTTCTTTACTACACAAAAGTTTCAAAAAACCTTGTCTTAAAGTCATTAAAAATGCTATATAATTACCATTATCAACCGTTGAGACACTTTTGGGTAAAAGAGGGGCAAGACTGATTGTGTCATACCAATTGTAAAGGTGTTTGTTCCACTTTTGAAGTTTTTCTATAGTTTCAATCGTTTTTAAATTTTTTTGAATCAATATTTTAAGGTTTATGAAATTTAGATCATAAGCTGCCATAAATGACATGAGAGTCATCCCGATGTTGGTTGAAGAAGTTCGTGATGCAATTCCGTTTGATGGATATTCTTGAAAATTATCGGGCGTTAAATAATTGTTTTCTTCGTTCGTAAAATTATCAAAATATTTCCATATTTTGTATGCGAGATTTACAAGCAACTTTTTGTCATAACAAGAAACGTTGAATTTTTTTTCTTTTTGTTCTTCGCTTAATATTTTTGCAATAAATGGGGAAAATATCCATAAAATACAAATAATTCTAGAAAAATAATGGCAGTTATTTGTTTTTATTAGTACAAAGGTTCCATATACAACACTGAAAAAAATGTATTTTAAATAATAAGCAAAATTATTTTTTTCTTGCGCGCATTCTTGGGCAGTAGTCCATTCAAGCATTTTTCTTTTTGAAATTAGTGTTCGACATAAAGATTTTACTAATGCGTTGCACGAAACATAGGCAATATTTGGAAAAAATATAAGTTGAAAAATAGATTTTTGTAGAGATTCGTTAAAACCAAAAATGATTTTTGAATGAAGTTTTGTTATCTTGGTTTGGGATGACTTTTTAAGTGTCAAAACTTTATCAAACGCATAAATCATTAATGGAAGAAACGTTATAAGAAGTGTAAGCCATATAAAATTTTTATATTTTTCGTTACAAAGAGATAGATAAGTGATATATGGGAGACTTATATTTAGAATAATACGTCTTAAATTATCAAATATTTTCCATTTTGAAATTATACAAATTGGATTTTTTATTTTTATTTCTTCTTCATTTTTAATGTTATTAAAGAATAACCAAATTGAGTTTTGAATATCCCCGCGAATCCACCTATGAAGCCTTTTACAATATGAGATATAATCGGGCGGAAAATTATCTAACAAGGTTTCGTTTATTGAAGCGCATCTCGCATAAGAACCTTCAATTAAATCATGGCTTAAAACCTGATTTTTAGGAAAAACTCCTTTTAAAATTTGATCAAAAGCCTTAACATCATAAATTCCCTTTCCGTAAAAAGTTCCCTCGTCAAAGAGATTTTGGAATATGTTAGAAGTAAAATATGATTCAATTCCACCTTGACCCGATAAAACCTTAGAAAAATGAGTTCTGTTTGCGCTTTCAATGCTTGTTTGAATGTTTGGTTGTAAAATTACATATCCCGATTTAACTTTTCCGTTTTCTATTTCTGGTTTGTTAAGTGGGTGTAACATTGTTGATATCATGGATTTTGCACTTTCCAAAAGAAGTCTTGTATCGGTGTCTAGCGTGATAACATATTTTATTTTTTTTATATTTTGTTTATCGCCCTTAATTTTTAAAAAATTATCACATTCTTGATTTAATATAATAGAATTTAGATCATTTAAGGCGCCTCTTTTTCGCTCAAATCCTGTGTATATTTTGTTAATTTTATCGTAAACTCTTTTTCTAACAAAAAGGTAAAAATTTCCATATTTCAAGTTTAAAATATCTATTTGTTTTTCAAGATTTTTAATTAAAATCGTTTCAAAATTGTTTAGTTTGACACTTGAATCTTTAAAATCACAAAGCAAGCCGAAATATAAATTTTCACAGTTGTTTGCGTTTTTGTAAGTTTCAATTTTTTTAGCGAGTTCAAAAACATCTTCTTTGCAATTTATAATACAAGAAATAACAACCAATGTTTTGGCAGTGTCTGGAATTTTTTTAAGTTTTAATTTTGGTACTATTTTTTTTGGGTATAATTTTTTAATTAGAAGATTATTAAAAGTAATTGCAATTTCGCTAGATATGGCCAAGACAATAAAAAAGATCAAAAAATTATTTACTGATGTAAGATAAATTTTAAATATTTTTTTTATAACATAGGTGAGAGAAAAACTTGAAAATATGTTTGTTAATACATATATAATTTTTTTGTTTTTTTGTGACAAAAGGGGTTTTTCATTTAAGGTTTGATTTATTAAGTAAAACCCAATGTGTTTTCTTTTTTCGTCATTTGGAACATATTTTAATGCTAAGTTTAAGGCGATTTTTGTTACGCTTAACTCGCTTATATTTTTTTTTCTAGCAATTATTTTAATACGTTTTTTGTAATATTCTTTGCTTGAGTCGTCCATTTGATTATATACATTACTTGGATCGTAGCACAAGGTTTTATGTACATCACTTAGATTTTCATAAATATAATCAAAATCTAAATTTTGCAGTGTTTTTAAGCTTTGGATTGAATTTTTAAATACATTAAATGATTTTGCCTGAACATTAAGTTTCGTTATTAAAATTTCTTTTAAAGAAGTGTTGGTTTTTTTTATTTCTTTGTTAAAGTATTCCAAAATTGGTTTAAGGTTTTCGTTTGAATGTCTTATGATGTTTGCTAAAAAGAAATAGTTTAAAATAAGCAAATCAGTATTTTTAAAATTGCTAGTTTCCAATTTTAAAGTTTGTTTTATGTGATGAGTATTTTTATTTTCTATAAAATATTTCGTTAATTCATGAAATAAATTATATTTATCTCTTACGTACATCATGTCTTTACAGTATTTTGCAATTTTTTCGCCTAGATAGATTTGTATAAACATTTCAAGCATTGAAATTTCATCTTCTGCAAAGTATTTAATTTTTTGTGATTCTAGCATAAAATCTATTAAAGATTTTTCTTCAATTATTCCGTCGTTTGATAAAAAATATTTTTTAACATAATTAAATATACTTGGATAAGATTTGAATTTTTTTATAGGAAAATCCATAACATCATTATTTAAAATGTCTCTTTTTAATTTTTTTAATTTATTATTTATGAATTCAAAGTTTTGGTTTAATTCTTTGAAACCGATTGGTTTATATTTATTTTTTTTGAAAAAGATTTTAAGTTTTTCGTTTGAAACTTTAATGGTTTCGATATTTTCTTTTATTTGATTATATATTCTTTTTTTAAAAATTAAGTTTTTTAAATATTTCATAAATTTTTATTCCTCTAGCTTTAATAGCGTTAAAAAATTATCCAGAAAATCGGGTTGCTCGTACGATATTTTTTGCAGTTGTAAAAAATATATACTTGCAAAAGAATGATTTTTTCTATGTCAAGTTAGAAAAAACTGTAATGCAAAATAAACTTGATAAAAACATGAAGCTGTTTTTTGAATTCAAATTTTCGTTCTAATGGGAATTTTTTTGAATAAATTAAAACTATAAGTTTATAGAGGAGAAAAAAATGAAAATATGGGTGATAAATAAAAAGGTTGGAATTATATATAGTTTGATTTTTGTTCTTATAATTTCACTTATTTACATAGGACGAAATAGCACAATGTTTGTTGCAAACCCCCAAAAAGAATTGCCAATATATTGTGTTGATACTAACGAAAAAAATATTTCGTTTTCATTTGATGCCGCGTGGGGCAACGAAGATACTGATAAAATTTTGAAAATTTTTGATAAGTATGGTTTGAAAACAACGTTTTTTGTAGTTGGCGGGTGGGTTGAAAAATATCCAGATTCTGTAAAATCGCTTTTTAATGCAGGGCATGAAGTTATGAATCATTCCGATACTCATCCACACATGACGGATCTCAGTGCGGACAGCGTTAAGAAAGAAATTGAAAAATGTGACGAGAAAATATACAAGGCCACAAATATAAAACCTCATCTTTTTAGAGCGCCTTATGGAGAATATGATGATGAAGTAATTCGAGCTTCAAGAGAAATTGGATATCAAGCGATTCAATGGGATGTTGATAGTTTAGATTGGAAAGATTTGTCTTCTAAAGAAATATATGACAGAGTTGTTTCGAAAGTTAAACCCGGGTCAATAGTTTTATTTCATAACGGCGCAAAACATACAGCGGAGTCGCTCCCCTCAATAATAGAAAAACTTCAGTCAGATGGTTATGAAATTATACCGGTTTCGAAATTGTTGTTCAAAGAAAACTTTACGATCGATAATGCTGGAAAACAAAAGCTTGAGAATGTAAACGAAAAAACAAAAAAATGAGTTTGAGAGCAAAAGGGGAAACGTTGAATGGCAACAAAAACAAACTAAAACGTTAAGAATTTGGAGAAAAAGTTATGGAGAGAGCAATTTATGATAAACGGACAAGAAATAATTATAAAAACAGAAACAACAACGAAAAAGTTTTTCAAAAAAAAGAAAGCAAAAGGTATTTTTTTAAAAAAATTTTGTCTCAAATGATTTGGTCAATTATTATTTTCATAGGATTTTATTTGATTAAAGATTTGAATCATCCATATCTTGAAAAGTTTAAAAATGTTCTTAAATATAATTTAAATTATAATGTGGATTTAAAAGAAATTTCTCAAAACCTAACGAATTTTCTACCTTTTTTTGCTAAAGATAATATTGAGAAAGCATCAATATGCGAAGAAACCAAAGAAGATGAGGAGCTTGAAGAGTATAAATATTTAAGATCTTCGGAAATTTAAGATGATAAAAATTGGAAAATTTTCTATTAGTTATGCTTTTATTTTTATGTTAATGGTTTCGTTTTTTGGAAGATTTTTTGACTTTTTTTTGATAGCATATACCTCTGCCATAATTCATGAATTTTTCCATATAATGCTAGCCAAAATTTTTAAAGTTAAAATACTCTCCATTGAGTTTCTTCCGTTTGGAATAACTGCAAAACTTGAAAATAGTGTAATAAAAGAACCAAATATTGAAATAATTATAGCATGTGCGGGACCAATTTCAAACATTTTAATATTAATGATTCTTTTCATAATAAATAAATATTTTTGTATAAATAAATTTTATTATGATTATGCATTTGTTGTGAATATCTTTATGTTTATTTTGAATATGTTGCCAATTATACCGCTTGATGGTGGAAGAATATTAAGAGCGCTTCTTACAAAAAGTTGGGGAATTCTTAAAAGTTATAATTTTTTAATAAAGCTTTCATATTTTTTTAGTTCTATTTTGATTATAGTTTCACTTTTTTTGCTTTTAACTTCTCCATTTAATTTTTCTCTTATTTTAATTGGATCTTTTTTGCTTGGAAACTTAACAGTTCAAAACAGACAAGTAAATTTGATTTTTTTAAAAGAAATACTGAATTCAAATAACAAATTATCAAAAAGCAATATTAATAAAATTAAATTTATAGCTGTTTTTGACGTTTTGCCTGCGATTAAAATTTTGAAGCATTTTACTTATAATAGCTATTATGTAATAAAAGTATTAGATAAAAACATGAAAATTATAAATACTCTTACAGAAACACAGGTTGTTAATTCGATTTTAAAATTTGGGGCTAATATAAAATGTGGCAAGATTAATATTTAAAGAAAAGTTCGTTTTTCATCTTTAATTTTTTATGACAAAACATTTATTTATTTCAAAAAAAATAAAGTATTTATTATTTTTTCAAAGTTTTTGTAGATATATATTACAATTTTGTTTAGAGAAACCTTAAGAGAAGTAAACTCAAGCAAAAAAAATAATATTAAATATCCATAATTTTCGAGAAATAAAAATTTATTATAAATTTTTTCAGGGATAAAAATATTTAGCATTTTTGAGCCGTCAAGCGGCGGAAGGGGTATAAAATTAAATACGGCAATACTAATATTGGTAAATATTAAATCTTTTAAAATCATACGTGTTCTGATTGTTAAATTTTGAATTGTATCTAAGTTTTTTAAAAAACTTATTCCACCAGAGAATGTTGTAAAACTGTTTAAAATTTTTAGAATTAAAATGCTAATAAGTGCAAGAATTAAATTTGAAAGAGGCCCAGCAAACGCTGCTACAGCCAAGTTTCTTTTGTAATTTTTTCCAAATTTATTGGTGTTTATTGGAACGGATTTTGCCCATCCAAAACCAAAAACAAACAAACAAAATGCTCCCAAAGCATCTATATGTTTGAAGGGATTAAGCGTGAGCCTTCCTTCCTCTTTTGCCGTATTATCTCCAAGTTTGTATGCTATATAGGCGTGGGAAAATTCGTGGAATGAAAGCGATAGAAAGATGCAAAACAAATTAGATAAGAACATACCCAAGCCGTATAGACTGTTGTTAAAGCTTAGATTTAGGTTTTTCATTTAATAATCCTTTCATATGTACCAATTTGTTCATTTAACGAAATTATGGTTTATTAAAATTTCAGGGAGATTTATGATGGGTGCCGTTAATTTTAATTGTATATTTTTGTTTTTTAACCTAATAAAATGTTTCGAATAAATTTATATTAAAAAATAAAATTTATACTGTTGATATTGACACTGCATGGGCAATTCCAGGTATTGTTTCGCCTTGAAGAGAAGATGTTGGGCTCATAAGCGCACCCGTTGCCATTACTAAAACATTTTTAAAGTTTTTTTTCAAAAGTTGTTTTAGCATCCACCCACAAAACATAATCGCCATGCAACCACATCCGCTTCCACCCGCAAACACTCCTTGTTTTTTAATATCGAATATTAAACATCCTGCATCTTCATAATTTTTCGATAAATTATATCCTTCTTTTTCTAATATGTCACAAACCATTTCTTTTCCAACAATACCTAAATCTCCGCTTAATATTATGTCGTAAAATTCAGGTTTTCGTTTTGTGTCTTTAAAATGTCTTTTTAGAGTGTCGCATGCAGCGGGGGCCATTGCGGCTCCCATATTGTTTGGATCTTTCACTCCATAATCAATTATTTTGCCAGTTGTTATATGAGTGACATATGGACCGTTTCCTGTGCTTGATAAAATCATTGCTCCGCTTCCCGTCACTGTCCACTGTGAAGTTGGCGTTCTTTGACCTCCATATTCAAGAGGGGTTCGATATTGTCTTTCTGCTGTACAAAAATGACTTGATGAGATTGCAAGTATGTTTTCTGCAAATCCTCCATCTATTATCATTGATGCAAGACTTAATCCTTCAATTATTGTGGAACAGGCTCCATAAAGTCCAAAAAAAGGAATATTAAGTTCTCTCATTGCATAACTTGAACTTATACATTGATTAAGTAAGTCTCCTCCAAATATATAATTTATTTCTTCAAGCAAAATGTGCGATTTTTCTATAGCTTTAAGTGCAGCTTCTTTTTGCATTTTACTTTCTGTTTTTTCCCACGTTTTTTGTTCCCATTCGGCGTTTTCTAATCTAATGTCAAAAAAATCTTTAAACGGTCCTTCAGATTCTTTTTTTCCAGCAACCGTTCCTCCAGAAACTATACTGATTTTTGATTTTATTTCAACTGTTTGCGAACCAACCCTTTTTTTCAAAATCATCACCCATTAATTTAATATTTAAAAAAAATAAAAAAATATTCATCTTAGTATTGATTATTTATGTTTATTTATAATTAAAATTGGTACAAGGATTTGTTATGACGAAGCAAGAATGAATATTTGTAATTATGAAAATTTCGTTTCGTTCAAAGCGAAATAAATAAAATATTTTTAGCTATATCATTTATTATTCGAATTAACTTAAAAATATTAAAATTATATTTAAATTAATAAAAAAAATGGAAAAAATGTATATCAAAAACAAATATTTTTAAGATAAATTGTCTCAATTGTTTAAAATATATTTGTAAAAATTTCTAGATTTTTGTGTAATCAAAAGATTTAATTATTGTTTAAATATTTTAATAAATATTTAGAATAGCAAAAAGATGAAAATGGCGGAGCATCAACACATAATCAGGATATTGAAAATAACAAATTTGTATTTTAATTAATAAATATACCAAAAAAATAAGTGTTTTATTGGAAATTATTTATTGAATTTTGAAAAAATATTCAAAAGTTTATAATAAAATAGATTTTTTATTTTTTAATATTCCAATCCAATCAAACACAAAAACTCGCTCATGAATAATAAATAATTTATGAATAGTAAATTATCCCTAGGCAATTTTTACTACTTGCCTGGTGCAAAATCAGCCGCTTGTGCGCCACTTTGCCCAAATTTTATCATGTCGTCGGGTTTTTTAGCAACTTCGCCTAGAACTGTTCTGTTAACATCATCTTTTTTGTAAGCGTCTCCAATTTTTTTCACTAAAACTTCTTTGGCTTCTTCGTTT
>JAIRYP010000011.1 GCA_031267755.1 Clostridiales bacterium
TGTGAGATATTATTTTATATTTTGATTCGTTTAATCAATTTCAATGAATATAAAATTTTTTGAAGAATATATTTGAAAATTTTTAGTTTTGTTATGAATTGTTTATTAAAAAATTTTAATTTTTAAAATCAGGCTCGTTGGTCAAGAGGTTAAGACATCGCCCTTTCACGGCGGTATCAGGGGTTCAATTCCCCTACGAGTCACCATTATTGTGTTGTGCGGATCTTTAGCTCAGTTGGTTAGAGCAACCGGCTCATAACCGGTTGGTCCGGGGTTCAAGTCCCTGAAGATCCACCAAAAGTAGAGAAGAATGTTTGTTTTAGTTTAGAGTTTTTAATTTTGAAAACAGTTCTTTATAAAAAATATTAAAATTTTTGGTCTAGGATGAAATTATTTGCTTATTTCATGTTTTGTGTTTCGTTTAAAATTTTGATATTTGCATTTATGAAAAATTTTTTATTTTAATTTTAGAAGCAAAATTTATTAAAATGTTTTCAAAAACATTTTGCAAAACTTGAAATTTGTTTTTTGTTTGTTAATGTAAAAAATATAATTTGATCATAAAGAATAAATCTTAAAATTTGTTGGTAATAATTCGAAAGTTTTATAAGAAGAATAATTAGCACGTAGCTTAGTTTAATCATAATTTTATATTTTATTAAGATTAAAATTAAAAATTTTTTGTTGATTTTCATTTAGTTTTCTGTATGCGTTTTTATATTAGATTTAATTTTTATATTTATTTTAATTATGAATTATTTTTTGATAATATTTTTTAAAAATTTGATTTTTTGTTTAAGTTTTGATTTTTTTAAAAATTATATAATTTATTTATTACAAATTTATATATAAAAAGATGAAAATTTATTTTAAAATCATTGTTTTTTATCTGAATTTAACTTTATTCGAAACTGAAAAATTGCTATATTTTTTTGTTTAAATTTCAAAGACAATTTTGAATTATATTATAAATTTTTTTAAAGTATTTATAATGGTATGGATTTGCGAAGTGAAATTATATTGATAGGTTCAGAAAATACAAAATTGTAAATAAAATATTATCTTTAATAAATTTTTCAAGTTTTTTATAAAATTAAAAGTTTTTAGTTTCACATGTCAGATGACATATAATACATTTTATAAATGTTTATATTTTAATAAATAAAAAATTTTTAAATATAATTTTTAAAATTTGATTTTTGAAAGTTTTTTTCCTAACAAAATTGTATTTTTTCTAGTCTTTTGTTAGACGTGTTTGTTATATATTTTATTTTTAAAAAATAAGAATTGTTTAGACAATATTTACTCAAATTAAAATGGTTGTTTTCAAAATAAATTTTTAAAATTTTCCTCGTTATTTTTAATATAAATAGATTTGACGACGATTAAAATTTTTTAAATTTCAATTTTTATAGATAAGACATTTTAATTATTAATTTTATTTTATCATTGTTGATAATTAACGATTTTAATTTAAATAAAAAATGATCAAATGTGTTTTAATATTTTTGTATTAAGAAAAATAGAGTTTATTTCTTATTAAATTTGAGAAAAAATTTATTAATGCTATTAAAATAAATAAAACCACAGAAGTAGAATAAGCTTCATTCAAGTGCAAACCTTCACTAGAAAGCGAATACATGTGTACTGATAGTGTTCTTGCTGACATAAATAAAAAATTTTTTCCGCAAGGAATTTGAGGAACTGTTCCGGCAGTATAAATAAGAACAATAGTTTCGCCTATAATTCTTCCAGTAGAAAGTAAAATTCCTGAAAATATTCCCGGAAAAGATGTTGGTATTATAATTTTAAAAATTGTCCTTACTTGGCCCACTCCAAGTGCGAATGATCCTTCTTTCAGTATTTTGGGAACAGTTTTTAATGATTCTTCAGTTGTTCTGATAATCAGTGGCAATGTCATGATTGATAAAGTTAATGCTGCCGAAATAACTGAAAAACCCAAACCAAGTTTTGAAACGAAAAGAATACGTCCAAACAACGCGTAAATGATTGACGGCAATCCAGCTAAAGTTTCGTTTGCAATTCTTATAATGCTTATTATTCTTTTAGTTTGTTTTGAATACTCAATTAAATATAATGCTGAAAAAATACCTGTAGGTATTGATAATAATAAAGAAAAAAAGGTGATAATTATCGTTGAAAAAATTGAAGGAGTAACTGACATATTTTTACTTGTATATTTAAATTCGAAAAATGAAAGTTTTAAGTGTGGAATTCCTTTCGCTAACATATAACACGTTATTATAAGGAAAAAAACAAAAGTTAAAAATGCTATAAAGTGAGTAAAAAAAAATAAAAAATAATCCATTGCTTTTTTATTTTTGCTTTTCATTTCAACCTCAATAAGAATCATACGTTTTAATATTATTAATAAATTATTTATAATTCCTCAATTTAAAGTTATTCTTTGTAAAAGAATGTTTAATATTATTGTTTGGTTTTATTTTTGAAAATAGAAAATGAAATATTTATCGATAGTACAAAAACAAACAAAATTATTCCAGTAGCAATTAAAGCTTCTCGATGCAAACCAGATGCGTAACCCATTTCAATAGCAATGTTTGCCGTTAAAGTTCTTACTCCCTGAAGTAGTCCTTTTGGCATACGTCCTTGATTACCAGCAACCATGATTACAGCCAAAGTTTCTCCAAGTGCTCTTCCAACTCCAAGTATGACAGATGAAATTATTCCTGAGTTCGCAGCGGGGACTATAACAAAAAAAATACTCCTTTCGTGGCTAGAACCAAGTGCCAAAGCTCCTTCATAATAAATTTTTGGAACAGCCTTTAAAGAATTTTCAGAAATTTTTATAATAGTTGGTAATATCATAATTCCAAGCAAAACAGATGCACTAAGAATATTATTTCCGTTTACTCCAAATAATTTTTCAAAAAAAGGAACAATAAATACCATACCAAACAAACCAAATATTATTGAAGGAATTCCTGCCAAAACTTCAACAGAAAATTTAAAAAAACTATAAAATCTTTGCAAACAAAACCATGACATAAAAATTGCAGTAAAAATTCCTAATGGAGCTCCGAACAAAATTGCGCCAAAAGTGACATAAACGCTTCCCAATATCATTGGAAAAATTCCAAACAAAGAAGGTTCATCGGAAGGTGACCATTCTTTGCCGAACAAAAAATTTATAAAACCTATTTTTTTTATTGCAGGAATTCCACCAGCAAATAAAAATATACACATTAAAATAATTATGAGCAAAGATTCAACAGCAGATACAAAAAAAATAAATTTAAAAAAATTTTCCCCAAACTTTTTCATAAGCACCAAAAATATATTAAAAAGTAAAAGTGATAATTAAAAGTTTAAAAAATAATTCCAATCTGTTATTTCGCCACTAAAAATTTTTTTAACATTTTCTTTAGTAATGTTTTCTACTTTATTTTTGTTGTTTACTATAATTGCAAGCCCATCAATGGCAATATCAATTTTTTTTAAACCACTACGTTTTTCTTCGTCGTTGATTTCTCGACTAGAAAGAGCGATATCACAACTTCCATCAATAACACTTAAAATTCCCGACGTACTATCACTAATTTGCATTTCAACAACGATATTTTTATTTACTTTTAAGTATTTTTCTACTATTTTTTCAATCAACGGTGCAACTGAAGAAGAACCAGATATATATATTTTACCTCTTAAATCTTTTTCTTCATATTTTGATAAATTTTTTTCAATCGGTATGTAATCTTCTTCAACGATTATTTGACCATCTTTTGAAAAAATATAACTAATGAAATCATTTATCAAATCATTATTTTGATTTTTTAGCACAATACCAAATGATCTTACAATGTCATATAAATTATTTTTTATATTTTCTTCAGTTGGCGAAATTCCATCAATTTTAAGAGGCTTCACATTAGAGTTTGCAGCATTAAAACTTACATAACCTATTGCATTTTTATCTGAAACAACGTTTACAAGTACGACGTCCATTTTATTTGCAATTATTGAATCCTTCGTAGTCATATCTTTAATAGTTTCGCCGAATTTTCTTCTGAGATCTAAAATGTCTACAAAAGCACCTCTTGTTCCTGAACCTTCTTCTCTTGATATAACACTGATTTTACTTATATTTTTATCGCAACCACAAAAAATAATAATGCCCATAACAAAAAATAATAAAAAAAATTTTTTTTTCATAGAGTAGATTTTTTATTTCTAGTGCCAAATCCAAAACTTTGAAAATTATTTTCTAACTGTGAAGAAGTTGAAACTGGCAAAGAAACCGTTTCTCTTGTAGGATTTTTTTTAGCAGCGTTATTTCTAATAATAAAACGATTCATCTCTGTAATAAAAAATGAAGCCTCATGCCTTAAATCGTTATTGTTTTTGGAAAGCGATTTCAACACTGCAACAGCAACTTCTGCTTCAAATCTATTTATCATTTATATATTTCTCCTTATCTTTTTAAAATAAAATTCATTACAAAAAAATTTAATTTATTGCTGTTCTAAAAATTTTTCTTTCGTTATTTCTTTAGTTAAAAATAAAATTTCTCTTACTAAATTGGGGTTTAGAACATCAAGTAATTCACCTTTTAGAAACGCTTCTGTTGAATTTTCTACCACATTTTTTAATCTTGGCGACATGTCTTGTTTTATATCATCAAAAGTTTTATATTTTTGTTTTGACACCATCATCCCTCCCACTTAAATATCACAATTATTTATTAGAAAGCAACACACCACATAATTTAATTTATCATATTTTATTTCTTTAGTCAAATTTTAGTAAAAAATCATAAGCATATTATTAATTTATTTAAAATTTTTTTAACACTTGAAAGTAAATAAAAAGTTAAATAATTTAACAATTTTCATAATAAAGAACTCGTAAGAGATGATAATAAATTATACTTCTATTTCAAAAACAAAATTCCTTTTAATTTCATTAATTTTCAAATAAGGAAATAAATTATGTTTGGAATAATTTTCATTTGTTTGACTGGAATTATTGGTTTTATTGAACGATGGAAACTTAATAAATATTTTAGGGAACATAACACTAAAAATTTAAACATCCATAATGATAAAAATATTATTATTTTTACAAAAAACGAAAAACCAATTTTAAATGATAATATTTTGTCATCAAATTTAGAAATTTATGATAATATTTTTTAAATTCCAATAATATATATTTTATGTTATATTTAATAATTATAAAGTTTAAAATTTAATTAATTTTTATTAGAAAATAAAAATATATATTATGAGGTGTTAATTATATTTACAGAAGAATATTATAAAAAAAATAAAAAAAATATTGTATTTTTAATTGGAGTGATTTTGTCATGTTCAACCATACTAGCATGTTATAATCTTAAAAAAATTTTTAAAAGAAATATTGTTTCTAATGAAATATTAATTCACACAAATGAAGAAGAATCAATATTGGGAAAAATTGATGAAAAAGATCAAATTGAACAAAATTATGCTAATGAGAATGAAAATAATATGTTTTTAGAAAATGATTATAAAACTTCAATTCAAGAAAAAATGAAGTTAAATGATGAAGAAGTAAAATATTCAAAAAAATATTTTGAAGAATCGATTGATAATGAATCTGAAAATAAAGTCATTATTAATACAAAAGGCATTGAAAAAAATTCAAATATAGAAAAAGAAAATTCTATTGAATATATAAAAAATAAAAAAAGTATTATTCCAAAGCTTGAAACGGAAAATCAAATAATGAATATTAACACTGCAACGCTTGAAGAGCTTAAAACTTTAAAAGGAATTGCCGACAAGCGTGCCGAAGCTATAATAAAATACAGAGAAAAAAATGGAAAATTTGAAAATGTTGAAGATATAAAAGAAGTATACGGCATAGGTGATGGAATTTTTTCAAAAATTAAAAATTTCATAAAAGTAAAATAAAACTCTAGTTGAAAAAATGTAAAATCAATAAATTAAAATTTAAATAATTTTAATTATTTTATTCATTGGTTATATCTATAAGCTCAATTAAACACATTTCCGCACCGTCGCCACGTCTTGGACCAATTTTTACAATTTTGCTATAACCGCTACTTCTAGATTGATATTTAGATAAGTTAGAAAATAATTCTGTTACAACGCTTTCAATAGTAACAATTTTCATAATTTGTCGTCTTGAATGCAATGTATTTTTCTTTGCTAAATTTATAATTTTATCGATTAATTTCCTCAACTCTTTAGCACGACAAACAGTTGTTAAAATTTTTCCATTTTTAAATAATGAAGTTGTTAAATTTTTAAGCATTGCGATTCTTTGATCTGTTGGTCTACCAAGTTTTCTATATTTAGACATTTTTACATCCTTAATTTAAAATTATTCTGCAAATTGCAAATCCAAAGAATTTAATTTTTCAACGATTTCATCAAGTGATTTCCAACCAAGATTTCTAATTTTCATCATTTCAGCCTCATTTTTTTCTGTAAGATTTTTGAGAGTGTTTATTCCAGCCCGTTTCAAACAATTATACGAACGTACCGACAATTCTAACTCTTCTATTGGCACATCAAAAATTTTATCACTTTCTTTTTCATTATTTTCAAATATTAATTTAGAACCAGTGATTTCTTGAGATGATAAACCTATAAACAAATTCATATGTTCAGTTATTATTTTTGCCGATAAACTAATCGCCGTTTGTGCATCAATTGAACCATTTGTCCATATTTCAATTATTAATTTATCATAATCGGTGACATTTTCAACTCTGGTATTTTCTACTGTATAACTTACCTTTAAAACAGGTGTATATATTGAATCAACAGGTATTAAACCTATAACAGGTTCTAAAGTAAGTTTGTTTTTTTCGGAAGTAACATAACCTCTACCCTTATTAAATACTATTTCAGCATACAATTTTGCGTCTTCATTTAATGATGCGATGTGTAAATCTTTATTAATTATTTCAACTTCTAAATCACATTTTAAATCCCCTGCTTTAATTATTCCAGCACCTTCATGTTCAATATAAACAGTTTTTGATTTTTCAGTGTGAAGTTTTGCAACGATTTTTTTCACGTTTAAAATTATTTCCGATACGTCTTCTCTAACTCCAACTATAGTTGAAAATTCATGTAAAACACCCTCAATTTTTATCGAAGTAGGGGCAAAGCCTGGTAAAGATGACAAAAGAACTCTTCTTAAAGAATTACCGAGTGTATTGCCATAACCTCTTTCTAAAGGTTCAACAACAAATTTTCCATATTGACCGTCATCGCTTGTTTTTTCACATTTAACAACAGGTTTTTCAATTTCCAACATTATATAATAAGCTCCTTTCTTACTTTTTTTCAATGAGCATTATTTAGAATACAATTCAACAATAAAATGTACTTCAACTGGAAGATCTATATCCTCTTTCGATGGTAAAATTAAAACTTCGCCTTTAGTTTTTTCTTTATCCAAAACCAACCACCTAGGAACTGCTATATTTCCCAAAGTTTCCAGGATTGATTTGATTTTTTTATTTGACTTACTTTTTTCTCGAATTTCTATAACATCTCCAATTTTAACCAAAAAAGATGGAATATTAACTTTATGACCATTTACGGTAAAATGTCCATGAGTTACAAGCTGTCTTGATTCTCGGCGTGTTTTGGCAAATCCTAATCTAAAAGCAACATTATCAAGACGACTTTCCAAAATTTGTAAAAGTTTCTCTCCAGTATTATCTTTACTTTCGCTAGCTCTTTTATAATAATTTCTAAACTGTTTTTCTAAAACTCCATAAACGAATTTGGCTTTTTGTTTTTCTTTAAGTTGTGTACCATAATTGCTAGATTTTCTTCTTGATGCACGTGGATTTCTTTTCGATTGTTTTGCAATTCCAACTAAAGTTGGGCTTAATCCAAGAACCCTACATTTTTTTAAAATATGGCATTTATTAACCGCCATTTTTACCTCCCATTTTTTTATACACGTCTCTTCTTAGGTGGTTTACAACCGTTATGAGGAATCGGTGTTACATCATAAATTTCTTTAATTTCAATATTTTCTGCTTGTAAAGCACGAATTGCTGATTCTCTACCCGAACCTGGCCCCTTCACTTTGACCGTTACGAATCTAATGCCATTTTGATATGCGACTTTCGCTGCAGATGCAGAAGTCATTTGTGCAGCATACGGCGTACTTTTTTTAGAACCTTTGAAACCCAAAATACCAGCACTCGACCAAGATATAACATCTCCCTTTTTGTTAGTTATAGTAACTATGGTATTGTTAAAAGTTGATTTTATGTGAGCAACACCACCTTCTTCAGTTCTTATTTTATTTGTGTTTTTAGTTTTAGATGACATTTTTCTCCTTAAAATTTTCGATATTTGAAAATCATAAAATAACTTTTTTTATAATTAAACAATCATAGAAAAATATTAATTAATTTGCTTTTTTATTGTTTGCAATTATTTTTTTTGAACCTTTCCTTGTTCTTGCATTTGTTTTGGTTCTTTGCCCTCTAACTGGCAAACCTTTTCTATGGCGCAATCCTCTATAACAACCAATTTCCATTAAACGTTTTTTATTGAGTGCAGTTTCTCTTCTGAGATCGCCTTCAACTTTATATTTTTCAACTTCAGATCTAATTTTAGAAACATACTCTTCGCTCAAATCTTGAGTTTTTATGTTTGGTTGAATGTTCAAAGATAATAAAATATCTCTAGCAGTATTAATTCCTATTCCAAAAATGCTAGTTAAAGCGTACCCAATCCCTTTATTGTTTGGTAAATCAACGCCAACAATTCTCATTAATTTTTAACACCTCTTTTTTTATATATTAAACAAAACAAAAGTTTTAATTTATAAATTTTATAAATAAAAAAAATTTTAACCTTGTCTTTGCTTGTGCCTTGGATTTTCACATATTATCATATTTTTACCATTTCTTCTTATACGTTTACATTTTTCGCAAATTTGTTTTATAGAAGCGCGCACCTTCATATCAATCAGTTCTCCCATCGTTATGAGTTTTGCTTCTCCAAGTTATTCTTCCTTTTGTTAAATCATAGGATGACATTTCTATATTAACTTTATCACCAGGCAAAATTTTTATATAATTCAATCTCAATTTTCCAGATATATGAGCTAGAATTTTGTGTCCATTCTTAAGCTCAACTTTAAATGTTGCATTGGGAAGAGTTTCAACAACAATTCCTTCAACTTCTAAAACATCTTTTTTTGACATTCATTATTCTCCATAAAAAATATAAATTATTATTCGTCAAAATTATGGCTACAAACAATTTTTTTTATTTCTGCATTAATTATTTTTTTATTTAAAAATATTTTTTCTTTAATATATTCATTTGTTTTTCCAGTTAATAAAACATGTTTGCATTTTTTCTTTTTTATTTTATCAACTTTATGAATTTCTCCATCACAAATGCCGATAAAATTTTCTTTCACCCACATAACGACATAATACCTCCCCTTATCTCTGCCTGCTCTTGAATATACTATATCCCCTATATTAAATTTTATATTAATATGTTCCATGAAAGCTTGCCACCTATGATTTTATTCCAAATTTAACATAGTTAAAATTTTTGGTTCTTCATTAGTAATCAACACTGTGTTTTCATAATGTGCAGATAAACTTTTGTCCTTTGTCACAACAGTCCAACCATCTTTTAAAATGTCAACTTCATCTCCTCCTAAGTTAATCATTGGTTCAATTGCAATAGCCATTCCCTTCTGTATTCGTTCACTTTTTGCGTTTGTTATATAATTTGGAATACTTGGTGCTTCGTGCAAGTTTTTTCCAATTCCATGTCCACAAAATTTTCTCACTACTCCTAAATTATTATTTTTGGCAAAAATGAATATAGCTCTCGAAATGTCTGAAATTTTTTTTCCAACTTTCGCATGTTTTATTCCTTCAAAAAAACATTGTTTTGTCACTTCAATAAGTTTTTGCGCTTCATTTGCAATGATGCCAACCGCAAAAGTCCGCGCTGCATCACCATGAAAACCATTATAACACGCACCTACATCTACACTTAAAACATCACCATCTTTAAGTTTTTCAGAAGACGGAAAACCATGTATAACGACATCATTTAAACTTGAACATATACTATACGGAAAACCTTCATAGTTTTCAAAAGAACAAAGCGCACCTTGACTTATTATATATTCCTTAGCTAAATTATTGAGTTCGATAGTTGTTACACCAGGTTTAATACATTCTTCTAAAATCTTTAAAGTTTTAGCAACAATTTGCCCTGCGCGGATCATGTTTTCTATTTCCAACTTGGATTTTATCATAATCAAACTTTCACCCGAATAATTAACCCTTCTATTCTAACACGTTTAAAATATCTGTAAAGGTACCCTCAATATTATTTTTTCCATAAACTACTTTGAGTAAATTTTTATTTTTATAAAAATCTACTATGGGAGCAACTTGCAATTGATAAATTCTCAATCTATTTTGAATTGCTGGAACATTGTCATCATCTCTTATTATGAGGTTTTTTCCACAAGTATCACAAATTCCAACAACTTTTGGTGGATTCAATTTTACATTATAAACATTTCCACATTCTTTGCACTGAACTCTTCCAGTTAACCTTTCGATTATAATAGATTCTGAAACTTCAATTAATATTGCAGCGTCAACTTTTACTTCAAATTCTTCAAGCTTACGTGCTTGTTGTAATGTTCTTGGAAAACCATCTAACACATAACCATTTTTACACTTATCGCTCTTTAGTTTTTCGTTTATTATTTTACACACAATATTATCGGAGATTAACTCGCCATTTTTAACAAAATCACTTACCAATTTTCCTAATTCGCTTTTAGATTCGATAATGTCTCTAATTATTTTGCCAGTTGAAACATTCTCGATAAAAAAATGTTTGCTTAGTTTTTCGGCATGCGTACCTTTACCCGAACCTGGAGCCCCTAACAAAATAATTCTCATCAAAAAACATTTCTCTCCTTTGTTTTTTATTTTTGTTCACAAAAGTATATTGCATTAAAATTATTTAGGAATTAAAAAATAATTGCAAAATTAAAATATTCTTTAATTACAAATAATATTGAAGAATCATTCTAAAAACCCTTTATGAGTTTTTATAATCATCTGTGATTCTAGGTATCTAACCGTTTCAAGTGCCACTCCAACGACAATTAATAATGAAGTGCCTCCTACATTAAACCCATTAATTGAAATTTTTTTATTTAAAAATATTGGCAAAACAGCTATAAATCCAAGAAATGTAGCACCAATTAATGTTATTTTAGACAAAACTTTTGAAATATAATCGGACGTCGAATGTCCCGGTCTAATTCCAGGAATAAAACCACCACTTTTTTTCATATTATTGGAAATTTCAATGGGATTAAACTGAATGCTTGCATAAAAATACGTAAAAAATACTATAAGAAAAAAATATACGATACCATAAAACCATGAATTTGGAGACAACACTTTTAAGAGTTTACACCAAAAACTTTCTTTTTTCAAATTAACGCCAAACAATTGAGAAATCGTGCTAGGAAACAACATTATAGACATCGCAAATATTATTGGAGTAACTCCCGCTGATGAAATTTTAATTGGTATGTGAGCATTTTGTCCTTCATACATCTTTCTTCCTACAATTCGTTTTGCATATTTTACTAAAATTCGTCTTTCTGCTTCATTCATAAGCACAACAAATGTTGTAACTAAAATCGAAGCTAATAAAATCAAATTCACATTTGTAATTGCTATAGCTTTATTTTTTGAATCCTTCACAAAATTATACAACACACCAGCCATTGAAGGCATACGTGAAACAATACCTGAAAAAATTATCAAAGAAACACCATTACCGATTCCTTTTTCGGTGATTCTCTCACCAAGCCACATTAAAAAAGCTGTACCAGCACAAAAAGAAATAACAATAGTTACAATATTCAAAAATTCTGTTTTGACCACGATGCCATAAGTTTTCAACAAGTAGTATATTCCAATACCTTGAATAAAGGCAAGTAAAATTGTCACAAATCTTTGTAACTGAAAAATTTTTTTTCTTCCATTAATACTATCCTTTTGTAATCTTTCAAGCGCAGGAATCGCAACACTTAAAAGTTGAACTATTATGGAGGCATTTATGTAAGGACTTATCCCCATGGCAAAAATAGTAGCATTGCTAAAAGCACCACCTGAAAATAAATCCATAAGACTAAAAACAGTATTGCCTTGACCTAAGCTTAAAAAACTTTTTAAAATGCCAGTATCAACAAGCGGAACAGGAATGTAACTACAAAATCTAAAAATCACTAAAAGAACTATTGTGCACCAAACTTTTTTTTTAACCTCTGGAAATTTCCATGCATTTTTAGCAACTTCAAACATTTAAAAATTTTCCTCCACTTTCCCACCTGCTGCAATTATCTTCGATTTTGCGGATTCACTACATCTCTTCACTCTCAAGATAATTTTTTTCGTAATTTCACCACGCCCCAACACTACAACACCATCTTTAATTTTTGAAACAATGCCAGATTCTTTAAGACTATTTTCAGTTATTTCAGAATTTTCTTCGAAAACATTAAGTTTTTCAACGTCCACGATTACATATTTCTTAGAAAATATATTAGTAAAACCACGCTTTGGAAGTCTTCTGTGTAAAGGCATTTGGCCACCTTCAAACCCACGTCTCACTCCGCCACCAGATCGTGAATTTTGTCCTTTTTGCCCTTTGCCACACGTTTTCCCATTGCCACTACCTTCTCCTCTTCCAACTCTATTTCTTTTTTTTTTGTCATCCAATCCTTTAAATAAATCATCAAATTTCATTATATTAATTTCCACTCCTCTAAACATAAAATCAACACAATCGCTGTATACAAAATCTATTAATCATAAAGTTAACATTCTAAAATTTCAAAACATTTCTTTATTTTCCCATAAAAACAATAAAAACCATGCGAAACATAAATCAATTTTCTGCTAAAACTTTTTTAAAGAGCTTGCCTCTGAGTGCTAAAGCTTCATTTCTACTAATGAGCGATGCCAAAGCTTCAATAGTTGCACACACAACATTTTTGGGATTGTTCGATCTAAGACATTTTGTTCTGATATCTTTAATTCCGCAAAGTTCAACAACAGCTCTCACAACATTTCCAGCAATAATCCCTGTTCCTCCCTTAGCAGGTTTCAACAAAACCCTTCCAGCACCATATTTTCCAATTACTTCATGTGGAATTGTTGCTCCATATATAGGAACTTCAATCATATTTTTTTTTGCTTTCTCAACACCTTTTCTTATAGCGTCAGTTATCTCCGCAGCCTTACCTGTACCACAACCAACGTGACCGTTTTTATCACCTACAACTATTAAAGCACTAAATCTAAAATTTCTTCCGCCTTTTACAACTTTAGATACTCGATTTAGTGAAACAACCTTTTCCATTACTTCAATTTTACCTTTTTCAATATGTTCCTGTATTTTTTTTCTTACACCACTTTCGACCAAAATTATTCCCCCTTCAACTTCTGAACCCAATCTCCTAAACTATTCAACTAAACTTAAAATACTTTCACGAAAATTTATAAAATGAAAATTTAGAAATTAAAACTCCAAAAATTCCCGTGCACCTTCTGCAAGCTCAGCAACTCTTCCGTGATAAATATATCCGTTTCTATCAAATACCACACGTTTAATTCCAAGTTTTGTAGCTTTAGCGCCAATCATTTTTCCAATTAATTTTGCTGCTACTTTATTACCACCATATAAACTTTTATCAAAATCTCTATCCGAACTCGAAGCGCTTACAAGTGTCTCACCGCGCTCATCATCAATTAATTGAACGTAAATATGTTTTAAACTTTTAAAAACACAAAGTCTTGGACGTTTTTCATCGCCTGAAAATTTCTTTCTTGCACTTTTATGTCGCAACTTTCTCGCCTTATTTTTATTTTTTTCTATAATCATTAAAGTCTCCGGATTTTATAAAAAATTTCCTCACACATAAAGTACAACAAAATCCTTCATATGTCACAAAATTTTTATAGTCAAAATTTATTGCTTTTTTTTAGAACCTGACTTTCCAACTTTTCTTCTAATAACTTCATCTGAATAAATGATGCCCCTTCCTTTATAAGGTTCTGGTGGTTTTTGCTTTCTAATTTTTGCCGCAAAATCTCCAACTTCTTGTTTGCTAATACCAAAAACAACAATGCGATTTGGAGAAGGTAATTCAACAGAAATATTTTCAGGAATTTCCAACACTACTAAATGAGAAAAACCAAGAGTTAAAGTTAAAATATTGCCATTTATGCTTGCTTTGTAACCAACACCGTTTATTATAAGCTCTTTTCTAAAACCTTTATAAACTCCAATTATTATGTTGTTTAATGCAGTTCTAGTAGTTCCATGAAGTGATTTATGCTTTTTGCTATCTGATAGCCTTTTAACCGTTATTCTATTTTTTATTATTGTAACAATCATCTCATTATGAAAAATATATTTTTGTGAATTGCCAAGTGGTCCCTTAGCCGTTATAGAATTGTCTTCAATACACACACTTACTCCATGTGGAATTTCTATAAGTTTATTCCCAATTCGTGACATAAAAATAACTCCTTTTTACCAAATAAAGGCAAGTATCTCTCCACCTATATTCTGCTTACGCGCTTCTTTATCAATAAGTATTCCTTTAGAAGTTGATACAATTGCAATGCCTAAACCTTTTAATACATACGGTAAATTAAATCTTGAAACATAAAGTCGACGTCCTGGTTTGCTCACCCTTTTGAGACCCTTTAAAACTCTTTTTTTATTATCCAAATATTTAAGACTAATTCTTATAACGCCCTGTACGTTTTCATTTAAATATTCTACTTTTTTAATAAAACCTTGTTCAAACAAAATTTGCGCAATAGCTTTTTTTAATTTCGAAGAAGGTATATCAACTATTTTATGTCTAGATAAATTTGCATTTCTAATTCTTGTCAACATATCACTTACCGGATCCGTAACTTGCACAGAACAAATCTCCTTTCAATCTTAAATATTTTAAACAAAACAATTAAATTTGAAACAACTTCACCAAGAAGCTTTCATTACACCTGGAATATAACCTTTATAAGCTAATTCTCTAAAACATATTCTACATACTCCAAATTTTCTCATATATGCATGCGGTCTTCCACATATTCTACACCTACTATAATTTTGCGTTGAATATTTTTGCGGTCTTTGCTGCTTTATAATTAAAGATTTTTTTGCCACCCAACTATCCCCAACCTTTGCTTAAAAAATATTAAAAAATCAGCTTTTAAACGGAAAACCTAAAAAAGTAAAAAGTTCTTTTGCTTCCTTATCGTTTAAAGCGCTTGTAACAAAAACAATGTCCATACCGCGAATTTTATCAATTTTATCATACTCAATTTCAGGAAACACTATATGTTCTTTAATTCCAAAACAATAATTACCTCGCCCATCAAACGAATTAGGATTAATACCTCTAAAATCACGCACCCTAGGCACAGCAATATTTATTAATCTGTCGATAAACTCATACATCAAATGTTTACGAAGTGTAACCTTACAACCAATGTTCATCCCTCGCCTTAATTTAAAAGCTGCAACAGATACTTTAGCTTTTGTAACTACAGGTTTCTGACCAACGATTTTCGCTAAATCACTTGATGCATTTTCAATAGCCTTCGAATTTTCTTTAGCATCACCAACACCCATATTGATAACAACTTTGACAATCTTAGGAATTTGCATAACATTCTTATATTTAAATTTTTTTAACATTGCAGGACAAACTTCTTTTTTGTAACGTTCTTCAAGCCTCATCAAACATTCCCCAAATTTCTAATTATTATAATTCTCATTACATTTTTTGCAATAGCGAACATGTTTATTATTTTCAATAATTCTTCTTCCAATTCTTGAAGGCACTCCGCATTTTGGACAAACATTCATAACTTTGCACGCAAAAATTGGTGTTTCTTTTTTTATAATTCCACCAACTTCTCCTGATTTTTTTGGTTTTTTATGTTTAGTAGCAAGTGAAATACCTTCAACAATTACCTTTTTTTCATATCTATTAACAGATAAAATTTTCCCTCTTTTACCACAATATTTACCAGTTAAAACAACAACCACATCTCCTGTTTTAACATGTAATTTTTTAGAAATTTTTTCAGGATTATATTTAATCACTTATACACACCTCACGAATTACTTTTAACAAAGAATAACCATAATATAAATTTAAATTATTAAATAACTTCAGGTGCAAGAGACGCAATTTTTAAAAATTTAGCTTTAATCTCTCGTGTAACAGGACCAAAAATTCGCGTGCCTCTCGGCATTCCGTCATTATTTATTAACACAACTGCATTTTCACCAAAACTTATTATAGATCCATCATCCCTTTTAAAGTTACTCACACATCTTACTATAACACCTTTTACCACATCTCCTTTTTTAACCATTCCCTTGGGAATCGATTTTTTAACTGAAGCGACAATAACATCGCCTATTCTCCCATATCTTCTTTTGGATCCACCCAAAACCCTTATGCACATTACAATCTTTGCACCAGTGTTATCTGCAACCTTAAGTTGTGTTTGTTGTTGAATCAATTTTTTATCCCTCATTTCACATTTTAAAAATTAAATTTATGAAATCTATTTAATTTGTTTGCAAAATCTCAATCAATTTCCATCTTTTTTCTTTAGATAAAGGACGAGTTTCCATTACTTTTACTTTATCTCCGATCTTACATTGATTGTTTTGGTCATGTGCTTTTAGCTTATATGTTTTTTTCACAACCTTCCCATAGATCGGGTGTTTTGTTCTTCTTATTACTTCTACAACAATTGTTTTTTCCATTTTATTGCTCAAAACTATACCTACCAATACCTTGCGAACTTTTCTTGCTATAACATTTTTATTTTCTTGATTCATAACTCTCTCTTTCATTCTCAAATACTTAAATTGAAATAATTAAGACATTAACAAACAATTTCCTTTGATTTTAACAGAGTTAGCAATAATGCAATCGTTTTCTTAATTTTACAAATTTGCATAGGATTAATTAATTGATTCATGCTTTTTTGGCATCGCAAATTAAAAAGTTTTTTTTTAAGTTCAAAAACTTTCTCAATAATCTCTTGATTCGTAAGTTTTTGAAATTCTTCCTTTTCATTTTTTTTCAATATCATCACCTGCCAACAAAACTTTGTCATTCTTTTTTGTAATAAATTTACATTTTACCGGTAGTTTATGTGAAGCAAGACGCATCGCTTCTTTTGCAACATCTTCAGCAACACCACCAATTTCAAATAAAACACGTCCCGGTTTCACTACAGCAACCCAAAATTCCGGAGGTCCTTTACCTTTTCCCATACGAGTTTCAGCAGGTCTTTGTGTTACAGGCTTATCAGGAAAAATTTTAATCCATACTTTACCGCCTCGTTTTATATGCCTTGTCATAGCAATCCTTGCCGATTCAATTTGATTGCTTTTAATCCACGAAGGAGCCAATGCTTGGAGACCATATTCACCGTCTGTAACTTTATTGCCTCGTCTCGCTTTTCCTTTAAGACGTCCTCTCATAACTTTTCTATGTTTAGTTCTTTTAGGTATTAACATTATTTGTCACTACTTTCTCTAAAGGCATATTTTTGTTTTGCTCAATTTTCGTTGAGCTTTTGGAAAAAACCTCGCCCTTATAAATCCAAACTTTTACACCAATTTTTCCGTACGTTGTATCGGCTTCAGCAAAACCGTACTCTATATCCGCTCTCAACGTTTGAAGAGGTATTGTGCCTTCATGATAGTGCTCGCTTCTCGCAATTTCTACTCCACCCAAACGACCCGAAACCATTATTTTAACACCTTTTGCACCTGATCTTACGATTCTTGCAATAGATTGTTTCACAGCTTTTCTATACGGTATACGTCTTTCAAGTTGTGATGCAACATTTTCGCTTACAAGTTGTGCATTCATATCGGGATTTTTAATTTCTATTACACTAAGCGCAATCGTTTTTGAAGTAATTTTACTAATACCGGCCTTTAATTTATCAATTTCAGAACCATTACGTCCTATTACAACACCTGGCTTAAAGGTATGAATAATAATTCGCACTTTATCTGTGGTTTTTTCAATTTCTGTATTAGCAATTCCACACAAAGGCAATCTTTCTTTAATAAAATTTCTAATTTTACAATCTTCAAGCAAGTTATCGCCAAATTTACAATTTGGAACAAACCAACGAGAATTCCAATTTTTTATCCCCCCAAGTCTTAATCCAAGTGGATGAACTTTTTGTCCCATAATTTTGCTTCCTTTCTATCCATTTTTATCGTTATCTATTTTTTCTTTTAAAACAATCGTAATATGACTAGTTCGCTTATTTATTCTAGCCCCTCTTCCTTTTGCTCTTGGTTGCATTCTTTTAAGTATTGGTCCAGAATTTGCATAAATTTCACTGATATATAAACTCCCTGAATTCATACTGTGATTATTTTCAGCGTTTGCAACAGCCGATTTAAGAAGTTTCAACAAAATTGGACTAGCAGCCTTTTGAACATTTTCCAAAATTGCACTAGCGATCGAAACATTTTTTTTTCGAATCAAATCTACAACAATTTTAACTTTTCTTGGTGCAATGCGTACATGATTAACTTTCGCTTTGGCTAACAAATTATACCTTCACCACCTTCAATAAAAATATACAAATTTCAAATAATTTCTTTTTTGTTCTATTCGAATTTAAGACTATAAATAATATTTTTATCACAAAAATTAAGTTCTCTTGGTCGTATGCCCTTTAAAAGTTCTAGTGGGCGAAAATTCACCAAGTTTATGACCAACCATATCTTCAGTAACATAAATTGGAATAAACCTTCTACCATTATAAATTGCAAATGTATAACCAACAAACTCAGGTATAATGGTGCAAGAACGATTCCATACGTTTATAACCTTTTTGTCGCCCGAATCAATGTTTTTTTGAACTTTTTTAAGAATTTTTTCATCCACGTAAGGTCCTTTTTTTCTACTTCTACTCACTTTTTTCTCCTTCAATAAATAAACTTTAACAAAAAATTTAAAATCTTTATTTATTTTTATTTCATGTCATTCCCTTAAAATGAAAACATTTTAAATATATAATCTCCATAATCCTCTTAAAAACATCATTTATAATTTTGTAATAAAATATAAAAAATTTATTTTTTCTTCGCAAACTAATTCTAATTACTTTTCTTTCTTCCTTTGATTATAAATTTACTAGATTTTTTCTTTTTATTTCTTGTTTTATAACCAAGTGTAGGTACACCCCAAGGCGTCACTGGACCAGGTTTTCCAATTGGCGATTTACCTTCACCGCCACCGTGTGGATGATCATTTGGATTCATTACAACTCCTCTAACACTTGGTCTAAAACCCATATGACGCTTTCTTCCCGCTTTGCCAATTTTTATGTTTGCATGATCCACATTTCCAACTTGACCAATTGTTGCTTTACAATCTAGCGCAATCATTCTAACCTCGCCTGATGGAAGCTTAATTTGAGCATATTTACCTTCCTTTGCCATAAGCTGCGCTGTACTACCTGCGCTACGCACAAATTGTCCACCCCTGCCAGGATGTAATTCTATATTGTAAATCATTGTTCCTACCGGAATATTAAAAATTTTCAAAGAATTTCCAGATTTGATATCTGAATCTTGCCCACTAACTACCGTATCACCAATCTTAAGTTCAAGAGGTGCTATGATATATCTTTTTTCTCCATCGCTATATTCAAGCAATGCAATAATCGAAGATCTGTTTGGATCATATTGAAAAGATACAACTTTTGCTGGCATCTTGTCTTTATCTCTCTTAAAATCAATTATTCTATAATATCTTTTGCACCTTCCACCCCTGTGCCTTACAGTAATTCTTCCATAAGAATTTCGTCCTGCATTGTTTTTAAGAATGTGAAGTAATGATTTCTCGGGTTTTTTTTCAATGGTTTTTTCATAATTGGCAACAGACATATTTCTGGTGCCTGGCGTTCTAGGCCTTATTTCTCTCAAAGCCACACTTAAACAACTCCTTTTACATATCAAAAAACGATTATACTTTAAACAAATGTTTAAACAATTCTGTTTTTAGTTTATACCTTCAAACAATTCAATAGTTTTACTTCCTGCTTTAAGCTTTACAAAAGCCTTTTTCCAATTTGAACGCATGCCACGATTTTTGCCAACTTTTCTTGACTTGCCATTACAATTAATAGTGGTAACTTTGATAACATTCACATTGAATATATTCTCAATAGCTTCTTTTATTTGCAACTTATTCGAATTTTTATCAACTTCAAAAGTATATTTTTTATTTGAAATTCCTTCCATATTTTTTTCTGTTATCAAAGGTCTTTTGATTATATTATAGTACAACATGTTCATTATACATATACCTCTTCAAGTTTTTGTAGAGCACTTTTAGTAATTATAAAAATTTTATGTTTCAATATTTCATACGTATTCATCATACCAACGAATGTTGTAGAAGCTTTACTTATGTTTCTGACTGAGTTAACGACCATTTTATCGTTTTTGTGTAAGACAAATAAAGCATCATTAGAAATTTTCAAATTCTTAAACAAAATAGAGATACATCTTGTAGAAAAATTATTCAAAATCAAATTTTCTAAAACTATTATCTCATTTTCGGCAGCTTTAAGAGACAACGCAGACATAAGCGCAAGGCGTTTAACTTTTTTATTTTTTTTATAAGAATAAACGCGAGGTTTAGGACCTAACGCAACCCCTCCACCTTTCCACTGTGGCGAACGAATACTACCTTGTCTTGCCCGTCCTGTGCCCTTTTGCCTCCACGGTTTTTTTCCGCCGCCTCTAACTTCGGAACGAGTTTTAGTAGACTGCGTACCTTGTCTCTGGTTTGCCAAAAAACTTAAAACTACCTCATGCATTGCATATTTATTTATTTCATTTCCAAATATCTTGTCAACGAGATTTATTTCTCCAATTATATTTCCATCCATATTATACACGTTAGCTTGATGCACTTTACTTCTTCGCCTCCATTATGCCACACATTTTTTTACGGCGTTTCTAATAACAACTAATCCATTTTTTGGCCCAGGAACACAACCTTTTACTAACAAAATATTTCGTTCGCAATCCACTCCCACAACAACAATGTTTTGTACTGTAATTTTTTTTCCACCCATACGACCAGGCAATTTTTGCCCCTTAAAAACTCTTGCAGGATCAGCGATTGCTCCCATTGAACCTGCCTGTCTATGAAAACCGCTTCCGTGGCTCATGGGGCCTCTTTTATGACGATGTCTTTTAATAGTTCCAGCAAAACCTTTACCTTTCGAAATGGCACTAATATCAACCGCATCGCCAACCTCAAATTGGTTTAAAGTAATTTCGTCGCCAATGTTTAGTTCGGAAGAACCAGAAAAATTGAATTCTTTTACAAAACGCTTAAAAGAAACCCCTGCTTTATTAAAATGACCCTGCAGTGGCTTATTTACAAGTTTCTTTTTTTTATTTAAAAAACCAACTTGCACTCTGAACTCAGTTTTTTGAATTATCGAACATGGACCAGCCTCAATTGCAGTTACAGCAATTAAATCTCCATTTTTCAAAAAAAATTGTGTCATTCCTACTTTTTTTCCAAGTATAATTTTAGTATTCACAAACCCTCCAAAACTGCAAAAACTACAAAACTTTTTACAAACTATCACAATTTAATTTCTATTTCAACTCCAGCTGGTAAATCCAAACTTTTAAAAACTTTTAAAGTTTTTTCATTTGGTTCAAAAATATAAATAAGTCTTTTATGAATTCTAAATTCAAACTGTTCACGACTATCTTTGTGTATATGTGTCGATCGTAAAATAGTCATAACTTTTCTTTCAACAGGAAGCGGCACAGGTCCTGAAACTTTTGAACCTGTTCTTTTTGCAGCTTCTACAATACCGTTCGCTGATTGATCAAGCAAAAGAATGTCATAAGATTTTAATTTCACTTGAATTTTCTTTTGAACTTCCAAATTTAAACCTCCAAATTTTTACTTGCTAAAAATAAGTCTTAAAAAACTAAAAAGTCAAAAATTTTATTTTTAAAACAAAAAAATAATAACAGTTCAAAGCATTGTGTTTTAAATTTTCAATTTAACTTAACATTTAATTTTAAAAAAACATAACAATATTTTCTAACGCATTCTTTTTTATCATGCATATCGCTTGCTCGCATAAAAAACCTTTCATCTTTTTACTATCTAACGAAATTCTGCAAGAAAATTCAGTCAAAAATCTTTCCACATTAAAAAAATTAGTTACGGTATATGGAACAAATTCTGCAAAAAAGAAATTTTTATACTTGTAAAGCGCACTTTCACCAAAAAAAATTCCATCAATGGTTTTGAAAGCTTTGCATACTTCTTCGAAATTATCAAATTGAAATATATAAGAACTCGAACAATTGTTTTCATATTTTTTAATTTGGTCAATTTTATATTTTTGTTCTACACCAACAATTTCCGATTCAATTTTGGTGATAAACATAACCATACCATTTAATTTACGAGAAATTGCCTCAACGCACACTTTGGAATTTCCAAAATTAAAACTTATTTCTTTTTCGGCAACTCGCATTATATGCCAAAACAATTCTTCCATTTTTGAATTATTGCTATCTAAATTATTTAAATCGATATCCCATTTTTCTAAATCCTTATCACTCATAAAAACTTTTATTTTATTTACACCAACTCTTTCAATTTTCATAAACACCCTCCAACAATCAAACAAATTTAAAATTATTTCAATATAAACCATTAATATTAAAAATTTATTCGACCCTAAAAATTAAATATTTATCAAAACTACGTAGTATCCTTCTAATATAAAATACAATAACAATAAATGCAAATATTTTTAAAATTTTTATTACGCTATATAATATTTGCATAACGTTTTTATGCGTATCATAAAGGTGGATAAAACCCTGTTTAAACAAAAAATAAGAATGATTTTTTTGAAAAAACTGAGTTCTATTACAAAAAAAAGTAAAAATAGCAATATTTTCAAAAAATCATTATCGGTATTTATAATTATTACTATACTGTTATTTATAATATTTAATGTAGGTAAAAAAAATATTTTAAAAATAATTTATCCTATAAAATATGAAAAAATTGTGAAAAAATATTCAAAAGAAATGAATGTGGATAAATTTTTAATATATTCCATAATTAAGGTTGAAAGTAATTTTAAAGAAAAATCAATTTCAAGAAGCGGCGCAAAGGGCCTTATGCAGATTATGAATGCTACTGCGAAAGAATGTGCAAACAAGGTTGGAATAAAAATTGTTTTGCCAGACGATTTGTTTAGCGCGGACTTAAACATAAGGCTTGGAACTTTTTACATTAAAAATCTTTTAAAAAAGTATAATGATAATTTACCTATTGCGTTAGCTGCGTACAATGCGGGAATTGGAAATGTTAATTCTTGGTTTGGAAAAGATATTGGAAATATTAATTTTAACAAAATAATTAACAGAGTTCGTTTTTTTCAAACAAAAACTTATATAAAAAAAGTTATTTTTTATTATAAAAAATACAAGAATATCTATAAAGAATAATATCTTAAATTATATAAACAAAAATTTGGGGGTAAAAATGATTAAAGAAGAAAATTCAAAAAGTGTTCATGAATTGCTTTATGAAAAATTAATATTAAATAATAAAAATGGTTTTTCTAAAATTTCTGAAGAAGAAGAAAATAGCGAACAAAACGAAACAAAAAAAATGAAAATAGATTCAATTAATAATTTTTGCAAAGATTATAAAATATTTTTAAAAAAATCTAAAACAGAACGTGAAACTGTTGATGAAGTTGTGAAATTATTGACTGATGAGGGATTTAGAGCTTTAGAAAATTTAGATACACTAAACAGTGGTGATAAAATTTATTCCGTAAATCGTGGCAAGGGTGTTTTGTCTGCGGTGATAGGAAGCGAACCTTTAGAAAAAGGGATAAGCATAATAGGAGCACATGTAGATGTTCCAAGATTGGATTTAAAACCAAATCCTTTGTTTGAAGAACATGGTAATGCATATTTAAAAACTCACTATTATGGAGGGATAAAAAAATATCAATGGCTTGCGATCCCGCTTGCGATTCACGGGACAATTGTCAAACAAGATGGGGCAAAAATAAAAATTTGCATAGGCGAAAACGAAGAAGAACCGGTATTTTGCATAACTGATCTTTTGCCACATCTTGCACATGATCAGATGCAAAAAAAAATGAACGAAGCAATAAACGGAGAAATTTTAAATGTATTAGTTGGAAACATACCGCATGAAGAGAAAAAAGTGAAAGATAGGGTGAAATTTAACACTTTAAAATTAATAAATGAAAAATACAATATAGTTGAAGAAGATTTTTTAAGTTGTGAAATAGAAATCGTTCCAGCATTCAATCCAAGAGATCTCGGATTTGATAGAAGTATGATTGCCGCGTATGGGCACGATGATAGAGTGTGTACGTATGCTGCATGTCGAGCAATAATTGATGCCAAAGAACCGCCTAAAACTGCCGTTTGTATTCTTGTTGATAAAGAAGAGGTTGGAAGTCTTGGCAACACTGGAATGCAGTCTAGATTTTTTGAAGATAAAATTGCAAAAATTATCTCACTTAAAGAAAAAAGTTATTCAGATTTAATGCTTAGAGATACTTTTTCGAAATCCATATGTTTATCAGCTGATGTGGGGGTTGCGTACGACCCAAATTTTCCTGAAGTATTTGAAGAAAGAAACACTTCAATCATAAATGGAGGTGTGATGTTAAGCAAATATACAGGTTCTCGTGGAAAATCTGGAGCAAGTGATGCAAGTGCTGAACTTGTTGCAAGAATTAGAAATATATTTAATAAAAATGGTGTTATATGGCAAATGGGTGGTTTTGGAAAGGTAGACATAGGAGGGGGAGGAACAATTGCTGCGTATGTTGCTAATTTAAATATAGATACTATAGATTGTGGTGTTCCACTTTTTTCAATGCATGCTCCATATGAAATTGCAGGAAAATTTGATATTTTTATGGCATATAAAGGTTATAAAGCATTTTATGAAGATAAAGATTAATTCGCAATTTTCGAATGTAATGCTAATTTTTATAAAAAACATAGTAATTTTTATTCAAATAATAAGTTGTTAATTATTCTAGATATTAAAAGATAAATATATAAAAATTTATCTTTTAATTTGTTTGACAGGAATCATTTAAAAAATGTTTAAAACGCTTTGGCTGTGTTTCAATATCAAAAACGAAGGGGACTAATTTGAATATTGAAAATAAAGAAATAATTAAATGGATAAAAGAAATACAAGATCTTTGCAAACCGAAAAAAATTTTGATTATAGATGGAAGTGAAAAGCAACTTGAAATATTGAGAAATAAAGCGATAAAAGAAGGGGAAATTGAAAAGCTAGATAATAAAAAATTTCCAAACTGTTTTTTACATAGAACGATGGAAAACGATGTTGCAAGAGTTGAAGATAAAACATACATTTGCACCGAAACCAAAGAAGAAGCAGGACCAACAAATAATTGGATGCGTCCTAAAGAAGCGTACACTAAATTAAGAATATTATTTAAAGAATCAATGAAAAACAAAACTATGTATGTAATACCTTTTATGATGGGGCCTCCAAAATCACAATTTACTAAATTTGGGATTGAAATTACCGACAGTATTTATGTAGTTTTAAATATGTGTATAATGACAAGAGTTAATAAAACCATAATGAATGAAATAAAAGATAATATTAAATTTACAAAATGCCTACATTCAAAAAAAGATATAAATTTAGACGAGAGATATATTATGCATTTTCCGAAAGATAATACGATTTGGTCCATCAATTCAGCATATGGTGGAAATGCATTGCTTGGAAAAAAATGTTTAGCCCTAAGAATTGCAAGTTATATGGCAAAAAACGAAGGTTGGCTTGCAGAACATATGTTAATTTTGGGAATAGAAAAACCAAATGGCGAAATATGTTATTTGGCTGCAGCTTTTCCTAGTGCATGTGGGAAAACAAATCTTGCAATGTTAATTCCACCAAAAAAATTTAAGGATTATAAAATTTGGACCGTAGGTGACGATATAGCGTGGTTGAAAATTGGTGAAGATGGAAGACTATGGGCGCTTAATCCTGAGAATGGCTTTTTTGGAGTTGCAACTGGAACAAGTGCCAAAACTAATTTAAATGCATTAGAAACAGTTAAAAAAAATTCCATATTCACAAATGTCCTCAAAAAAGATGATAACATTGTATGGTGGGAAGGAATGGATGAAGAAGTTCCAGAACACGGAATAGATTGGAAAGGAAAAGAATGGACGCCGAATTTGAACACAAAAGGCGCGCATCCAAATTCAAGATTTACTTCTCCTGCAAACCAATGCCCGTGCATTTC
Source organism: Clostridiales bacterium (assembly GCA_031267755.1). Lineage (GTDB taxonomy): Bacteria > Bacillota > Clostridia > Monoglobales > JAIRYP01 > JAIRYP01. The sequence continues at coordinate 26,528 of JAIRYP010000011.1, forward strand.
GGCAGAATGGGAAAACCCAAATGGTGTCCCGCTTTCTGCAATTATTTTTGGAGGACGTAGAGCGGAGTTAACGCCTCTTGTTTATGAATCATTTAATTGGAATCATGGAATATTTGTTGGTGCAAGTATGTCATCTGAAACTACAGCAGCCTCAAATGGAAATATTGGGGTCGTGAGACGAGATCCTATGGCTATGCTTCCGTTTTGTGGTTACAACATGGCTGATTATTTTGCTCATTGGTTTGAAATTGGCAAAAAAATTACAAATCCTCCAAAAATATTTAACGTAAATTGGTTTAGGATTAATAAAAATAATGAATTTATGTGGCCTGGATATAGAGAAAATTTTCGTATTTTAAAATGGATTATCGATAGATGCGAAAACAACGTATCATCTCTTAAAACAGAAATTGGGTACTTGCCGCTTAAAACCAATATTGATTGGAGCGAATTAGATATTGATGATAATACAATAAATGAGTTATTTAAAATTAATAAAAAATTATGGATGAATGAAATTGAAGATTTAGAAATATTTTTTAAAAATTTTGGTGAAAAAATGCCAAATGAAATAGGAAAAGAATTAAAAGGTTTAAGTGAAAGATTTGGAGATCAAAAATTTGCATGAATAAATTACCGAGCCCAAATATAATATTTCCAATAAAAAATGTAAAAACGGTTCAATATGTGAAACCAACTATTAAAAATTCAAATATTATTGTAGGTGATTTTACTTATTTTTCAGATTTAAATTTTGAAAAACATGTTACAAATCATTATGAATTTTATGGTGACAAGCTTATAATTGGTAAATTTTGTCAAATTGCGTCTGGTGTGGAGTTTATTATGAACGGTGCAAATCATAAAACGAATGCTGTTTCCACCTTTCCTTTTTACATTTTTGAAGGTTGGGAACAGGAAGCACCATCTTTGTTAGAGATGCCAATAAAAGGTGACACAATTATTGGAAACGATGTTTGGATAGGCCAAAATGTTACCATTTTGCCAGGAGTTAATATTGGAAATGGCGTTATTATTGGTGCAAATTCTGTTGTTACAACTGATGTAAAATCCTATACAATTGTTGCAGGAAATCCCGCAAGATTTATACGAAAACGTTTTGACGATGATTTAATAGATTTACTTCAAGAATTTAAATGGTGGAATTTATCAATTAAAGAAATTAATTCAATAATACCGGTTTTATCAAGTAGCGATTTACTTAAAACAAAAAAATTTTTAAAAGAAAAAAATGAGCAATTGAAGAGTAAAAAAATAATATAAAAATTTATTGCGCCCTAAGGCGCTAATTGTAATATAAAGCTAAACAATTAAAAATAATACTTAATATATTAATTATTTTTTTAAATTAATAATGCAAAAATTTAAATTTGTTAAAAAAATTTATCAGTACGCATTTATATAGATTTGTTCAAGTTCTGAAATGAGTGGCATTCTTGGATTTGCGTTTGTACACTGATCTCCGTATGCCTTTTCGGCAAGTTCGGAAACTTTAGACATGAAATCATGTTCTGCAATTCCACACTCTCTGAATGTTTTAGGCATATTAAGAGTTGCCATTAATTTTGATACTGCCCATATTAGTGATTCGACTCCGGAATTTACTGTTGATGCAGGATAACCTAACATTTTTGAAATTTCAGCATATTTTTCGTCTGCAATAAATTTTTCATACTTAGGAAAAGCTGTGAATTTTGTTGGTTTTTGTGCATTATAAGAAATTATATATGGCAAAAGAACAGCGTTTGCTCGTCCGTGAGGAACATGGAATTCACCTCCAATTTTATGTGCAAGCGAATGACCAATTCCTAAAAAAGCATTAGTGAATGCCATACCAGCAATAGTACTTGCATTATGCATTTTTTCTTTTGCTAACTTTTCTCCATTATACGATCTTGGTAAATATTCAAATACAAGCTGAATTGCCTTCATTGCGAGTGCATCAGTAAAATCTGAAGCAAGAACCGAAACATATGATTCAATTGCATGTGTAAGCACGTCAAGTCCAGTATCGGCAACAACGGCTTGTGGCAGTGAATAAACAAAATTTGGATCAATTATTGCAACATTTGGAGTTAAATTATAATCCGCAATCGGATATTTCATATTATTGACTTTGTCTGAAATAACAGAAAATGATGTAACTTCGGAACCAGTTCCACTTGTTGTTGGTATTGCAACTAAATTTGCCTTTTTGCCAAGAGTTGGAAAATTATAAGCTCTTTTTCGAATATCCATAAATTTGATAGACATCGCTTGAAAATCAACACATGGCTGTTCATAAAAAAGCCACATTCCCTTTGCGGCATCTATAACGCTCCCTCCACCTATTGCAATGATCGTATCCGGGCCAAATGCATTCATATTTTCAGTACCCTTTAATATTGTTTCAAGAGAAGGGTCAGGTTCAATATTCGAAAAAGTTTCACAATGTACGAAATTTTTTCTTTTTTGAAGATAATACATGACTCTGTCCACATATCCAAGATCCACCATAAATTTATCCGTAACAATAAACGCTTTAGAAATATTTTCCATACTTTCAAGATATTGAATTGAATTTTCTTCAAAATATATTTTACTTGGAATTTTAAACCATTGCATATTTTTTCTTCTTTTTGACACTCTTTTTAAATTTAATAAGTTAACTGTTGAAACATTCGACGTAGTTGAATTACTTCCATAACTTCCGCAACCCAAAGTCAACGACGGCGTTCCGGTGTTATAGATATCTCCAATTGCACCATGAGTTGATGGAGAATTAACTATTACTCTACCAGCTTTTACTGTTTTTGAAAATAATTTTATTATCTTTTCGTTTTCGGAGTGAATAACCGCAGAGTGACCAAGACCTCCAAATTCAATAAGACTTTCGGATTTTTGAAGCCCTTCTTCAATGCTAAAAACACAGTAACACGCAAGCACAGGGCTCAGTTTTTCACGTGATAACGGATAATTTGGCCCTATTCCATCAAGCCTCACAATCAAAATTTTTGTATCATCAGGAACATAAATGCCAGCCATATTAGCAATTTTTATTGCCGACTGTCCAACAATATCTGGAGATATCGCATGTTTTTCATAGTTATACATAACAGATTCTAATATTATTTTTTCTTCTTCATTTACAAAATAACATCCATTTTGTTCCATAAGATTTTTAAATTCTTCAAAAATCTCTTCATCAACAATTACCGCTTGTTCAGATGCGCAAATCATACCATTATCAAAAGTTTTTGAAAGTATTAAGTCATTCACGGCACGTTTTAAATTCGCGCTTTTTTCAATATAACACGGAACATTACCAGCACCCACTCCAAGAGCCGGTTTTCCTGCACTATAAGCAGATTTTACCATTCCCGGACCGCCCGTTGCAAGTATTAATGAAACACCTGGATGATTCATAAGAGCGTTTGTATTTTCGATTGATGGCTCCTCAATCCAACCAATACAATTTTTTGGTGCACCAGCAGCTATTGCTGCATCATACATAATTTTGGCAGCCCATGCACTGCATTTTTGTGCTGATGGATGAAAGCCAAATATAATGGGATTTCTCGATTTTAAAGCAATTATAGCTTTAAACATAACAGTTGAAGTTGGATTTGTAACAGGAGTCACTGCACAAATCACTCCTACAGGGTCTGCAATTATAGCATAACCATCATGATCATTTTCCTCTATAATTCCAACAGTTTTGGCGTTTTTGATATTATAATATACATTCTCTGTCGCAAAAGTATTTTTAATCATTTTGTCTTCATAAACACCTCTGCCGGTTTCTTGCACTGCATATTTTGCAAGTTCCTTATGATTAAGTTGGCCATATATTGCCATATTTTTAATTATCTTATTAACAGCTTCTTGATCAAATTTCATAAATTCTTCAAGTGAAATCTTTGCGCTTTCAACAAGATTATCAACTTGACTTGCAAATTCATAAACGGGTTCAGCATAACTTTTGGCTTCAGACATATTTATTTACCTCCCAAATATTGTATTTCTTTATTGCTATTCTAACCACGAAAATCAAATATATTAATTTTTATTGTTTTATTTAGTTTTAAATTTGTTAATATAAAAACAAATCATTAAATTTTGACATTGTACTCAGATTATGTTATATTTATTGAAATTTGCTCAATATTTTATTTTATCGAAAATAAAATGAAATTATTGGAATAACTAAAAATTTAAATTAAGAGGAGAGCTAATGTGGCAAACACAATTAAGATTAGTAAAAAAATCAAGATTAATTTACATATTTTGTTAGTAATAATTTCGGTGTTGATAATGTTTCTAGTAACTGGCTGTGAGAATAAAAAAAGAAAGATATTAAATATTGGTATTTTACAATTTATGGAACACAATTGTCTTGATGAATCGCGTCAAGGTTTTATTAAAGGTCTGGAAGAAAACGGTTATAAGGATGGAGAAAACATTAAAATCGATTACCAAAACGCGAGCGGAGAACAATCTAATTGTAATCAAATTGGATCTAAATTTAAAAATGAAAATAAAGATTTGATTCTTGCAATAGGAACACCTGCTGCACAGAGTTTGGCAAATATGATAAAAGACACACCAATTTTAATTACTGCTGTGACGAATCCCGCTGAAAGCGGACTCGTAAATTCAAATGAAAAACCAGGAAAAAATGTTACGGGAACTTCAGATTTAAATCCGCCTGAAAAACAAATAAAATTGATTAAAAAAATTTTACCAAACGCTAAAAATGTTGCAGTTTTTTACAGTTCAGGTGAAGTAAATTCTAAAATTCAAGCAGAATTAGCAGTAAAAGAATGTGAAAAAATAGATTTAAAACCAATAATTTACACTGTTTCAAATCCCACTGAAATCGAATCAATAATTAATTCAATGAATAAAAACAAAATTGATGTAATTTTTGTTCCCACTGATAATCTTATTGTTTCAGCAATGCCGCATGTAAGCCAAACTGCAACGAGATTAAAAATTCCCATAATTTGCAGCGAGGAAAATAGTGTTAAAAACGGTGCACTCGGAACTTATAGCATATCATATTTTGAACTTGGACGAATTACTGCTCTTCAGGCAATTAAAATTTTAAAAAAAGAAACGCTACCAGAAAATATGGCAATTGAATATCTAAAAGATTCGAAACTTATAATAAATTTTGAAACTTTAGAAAAATTAAAAATAGAAATCTCAGACAATTTAAAAGAAGAATTAAAATGAATATATTAAACATTTTGCTCTCTACAACTTTTCAAGGTTTTATTTACTCAGTTGTTTCGTTAGGTGTTTATATAACTTTTCGCATTTTAAATTTTGCCGATATGACTGTCGAAGGCAGTCTAACGCTTGGTGGAAGTGTATGTGCTGTGATGATTTTAAATGGAATAAATCCAATTTTAAGTACAATCATCGCGGGGTTAGTAGGTTCATTAGCAGGCTCTATCACAGGTTTTTTAAACACAAAATTAAAAATTCAAGCGATACTTTCTGGAATTTTGACAATGATTTCATTGTACTCGGTTAATATTAGAATTATGGGCAAAGCAAACATTTCACTTTTGGGTAAAACTACTATTTTTAAAGAGTTAAATCAAAATTTTATAATTGGATTATTAATTTGCGTATTTTTAATATTAATTTTGTATTTATTTTTCAAGACGCGTTTAGGCTTGGCAATTTGCATGACAGGTGATAATGAACAAATGATGAAATCACAAGGCGCAAATACTGATTTAAAAAAAATTTTTGCGCTTAGTATTTCAAATTTCTTTTGTGGAATTTCTGGGGCTTTAATTGCTCAAAGTCAAGGCTATGCAGATGTTAATATGGGAATCGGAACACTTGTTATAGCTCTTTCTTCAATAGTAATAGGTGAAACAATTTTTAGAAAAAAATCGATTCTTATAGATCTCATTGCAGTTGTTTTAGGTTCTATTATATACAGGTTTATAATTTATTTTGTATTAAATTTAGGAATGAAACCAAGCGATTTAAAACTTTTAACAGCAATAATTGCAACTTTTTTGCTTGCTTTGCCGAATATAGGAAAAGACATTTTAAAAGGATTTAAAAATGTTAAAAATTGAAAATCTACATAAAAATTTTAATGAAAAAGTTGTTTTTGAAAATTTTAACCTTAATATATGTAAAGGCGAATTTGTTACAATTCTTGGTGGAAACGGTGCAGGTAAATCAACTTTATTTAATTTGATTTCAGGAACTATTTTTCCAGATTCAGGAAATATTTTTATGTATGAAAAAAACGTAACGTTTTTGCCTGAACATAAACGAGCAAAATATGTTGGAAGGGTTTTTCAAGATCCATTAAGAGGAACGTCTCCAAATTTTACAATTGAAGAAAATCTCGTTATTGCAACATTAAAAAATTCGAAAAGAAATTTAAAATTTGCCTCAAATAAACAAAACCGAGAACATTTTAAGGAAAAACTTTCTCAGCTCGAAATGAACTTGGAAAATAGACTCAATGACAAAGTAGGGCTTCTTTCTGGTGGCCAACGTCAAGCTCTAACATTGCTTATGGCAACAATATGTGAACCAAGAATTCTACTTCTTGATGAACACACCGCTGCTCTTGATACAAAATCTCAAGAAAAAATTCTTATTTTAACTGAAAAAATAAAAGAAAATCCAGAAATTACAACACTTATGATTACGCATAATAAGGAAATAGAAAAAAGATTTGGAGAAAATTTTATTATAATTCAATAATTTTTATATATTTCATGCAGGAATTTAAATCGGTTTATAAAATAAAAAATTAAAGATTTAAAATATATTTTATCAATAAATAAAATGTTTGGGGAATGCTTTATGATAAATGTAAATCATGAAATGTCAAAAACATATAAACCATCTGAATTCGAAAAAGAAATATATTCAAAGTGGTTGAAAGAAGAACACTTTAAAGCGGTTGTAGATAAAGACAAAATACCATTCACAATCGTAATTCCTCCGCCAAATGTAACAGGAAAATTACATATGGGACATGCTTTAAATGAAACAATACAAGATATTTTAATTAGATTCAAAAGAATGCAGGGCTATTCTACGCTTTGGGTTGTCGGAACAGATCATGCAGGAATAGCAACACAAATAAAAGTTGAAGAAAATTTAAAAAAAACAAAAAATATTTTAAAGCACGATTTGAAAAGAGAGGTTTTTTTAAATCACGTTTGGAATTGGAAAGAAAGATACGAAGAAAATATTAAAGACCAAATTAAAAAACTTGGCTGTTCTTGCGATTGGTCACGAGAATGTTTTACATTGGACCAAAAATTTTCGATTGCGGTAAATGAAGTTTTTGTAAATTTATATAACAAAGATTATATTTACAAAGACAAAAAAATTATAAATTGGTGTACAAGGTGCGAAACTGCACTTTCGGATACTGAAGTTGAATATGCACAGTATGAAGGAAATTTATGGTATATAAAATATCAAATTTTAAATAGCGAGGAATTTATAATTGTTGCAACAACTAGACCCGAAACAATTCCAGGAGATACTGCAATTGCTGTAAATCCGCGCGATAATCGTTACAAAAAATTGATTGGAAAAAACGTAAAAATTCCAATTTTTGAACGTTTAGTGCCAATAATAGCAGATGAAAGTGTTAAAGAAGATTTTGGAACTGGATGTCTCAAAATAACTCCAGCACACAGCCAGATTGACTTTGAAATCGGCGTAAGACATAAACTTGCTCAAATAAGTGTGATAAGTGAAAAAGGCATATTAAAAAATCTCAACGAACCTTACAATGGTCTTGAAATAAAAATTGCAAGAAAAAAAATTGTTCAAGATTTACAAAAACACAATCTCCTTTTAAAAACCGAAAAACACACGCATAATATTGGCATCTGTCATAGATGTGGTACAGTAATTGAACCTTTGTTATCTAAACAGTGGTTTGTGTCGATGAAAACTTTAGCAAAAAACGCAATAAAAATGATAAAAAACAATGAAATTTGTTTTATGCCTAAACGATTTGAAAAAATTTATTTCAACTGGATGGAAAACGTACAAGATTGGTGCATATCGAGACAGCTGTGGTGGGGTCATAGGATACCTGCGTTTTATTGTAAAAAATGCAACAAAACGAAAGTATCAAAAGATGTTTTGATTAAATGCTCCGAATGTGATGGAAAATTAATTCAAGAAAACGATGTTTTAGACACATGGTTTAGTTCTGCAATATGGCCTTTCGCAACTCTTGGATGGCCCATTGAAACCGAAGATTTCAAATATTTTTATCCTACCGATGTGTTGGTAACTGGTTATGATATAATATTTTTCTGGGTTGCAAGAATGATTTTTTCAGCAATTGAACACACCAACTCAAAACCTTTTAAAAAAGTTTTTTTCCATGGTCTTGTAAGAGATGAACAAGGTAGAAAAATGAGCAAATCCCTTGGAAATGGCATAGATCCTATTGATATTATTGAAAAATATGGCGCAGATAGTTTACGATTTACTCTTATAACGGGAAACTCTCCCGGAAAAGATACACGTTTTTCAAATGAAAAAATTATTTCTAGCAGGAATTTTGCAAACAAAATTTGGAATGCGGCACGTTTTATAAATTTAAATTCAACAACAGAAACTTTTATATTTCCGCAACTCAACGATTTACAACTCGAAGATAAGTGGATATTACACGAATTAAACGAACTTATAAAAGAAGTTACAGAAAATTTAGAAAAATTTGAAATTGGAATAGCTGCACAAAAAATTTATAATTTTATATGGGATAATTTTTGTGATTGGTATATAGAATCAGTAAAACCAAGACTTTTTAAAGAAAAAAATATTGAAAAAGATTTTCTAGTTGTTAGAAATATTCTAAAATATGTTTTAAATGTTTCTTTAAAGCTTCTTCACCCGTTCATGCCATTCATTACTGAAAAAATTTGGAATCTAATTTTTCCTGATAAACCTTGTATTATAATTTCCGATTGGCCAAAATTTGATAAATACCTTGTAAATGAAAAATCAAAATCAGATATTGAAATTTTAATAAAAGCTGTAAAAAATATAAGAAATACAAGAAAGAAAAACAACATTTCGTATTCAAAAAAAATAAATATTAAAATATTTACAAATTTTTCTGAACTTTTTGGCTATGAATTTTTTAAAAACATGTCAAATATAAATGAGATTGTTATAAAAAATCGAAACGATGAAAAAGAAAAAAATTGTATTTTAATCGTTATGAATGAGGCCGAAATATTAATATCAACACAAGAGTTAATAAACAAAGAAGAAAAAATAAGAAATTTAGAGAAAGAAAAAGAAAAAATTTTAAAAGAGTTAGAATGTATAAAAAGTAAACTTGAAAATTATAATTTTATAAATAAAGCACCAAAAAAAATTATCGAAATTGAAAAAACAAAAGAAGAGAATTATAAAAACACGCTTAATAAAATATTAAAAAATATAGACAAGCTTACATGTTTCGACGACACAAAAATTTAAAAAATATTAACGTTTATTAAAAATTAAAATTTTTTTGTTAATTTTATCAAATAACCAATAACTGGAAATAGAGTCGTTAAAAAAAATACAATATAAAAAAATTCTTCTACAAAAATCGTTAATCTGTTTTTTAACATTATAAAAAAAGTTGCAAAATAGAATACTATGGTTCCAATTTTTCCATACCAATTTGATTTAACAGAAATGTTTTTTGCATAAAGGCTCGCTCCTATACTTAACATTATTATTTCTTTAGTAATCATAATAAAAGTAAGCCAAATGGGCAATTTGTTTTTCAGACAAAGACAAATTATTATGGAAATTTGCATAATTTTATCCACAAGCGGATCATAACCCTCACCAAATTTCGTTGAAACTTTAAATGTTTTGGCAACATATCCATCAAGCATATCCGTAAAGGCCGATAAAACTAAAATAATAATAGGAATATGTATATCACACTTTAAAGTTGTAAATACAAAAAATGGAGTCAAAATAAGTCTCAGTGTGGTTAAAATATTCGGTATACTGCACATATTGATTTTATATTTTTTAAAAAATAGCACAACATCTTCCCGTTTTTATAAAATTTAATTAATTTTTATTCTAAACATTCAAACTAAATTTTTATTATTGCTTTTAAAAACTTATTTTTTAATATCTACTATATTATATTGCTTTTTTAAGTTTTTGTTTATAAGTTTTAAATTTCGCTAAATTAAATTATTTTTATTTTAAAACTTAAGTTTGGTTTCTACAAAACAAAGCATAAATGTTTCAATCTTTAATATTATAAAAAATAAAATATCGCTTTTAAATAGGTGAAAAATAAAAAAATGAAAAAACCAAAAAAGCTTAAAAAGAACGATAAAGTTGCTGTCATTGCCCCATCTAGTCCCATTGACGAAAATAAAATAAAGCAAGCAGTCTCATTTCTTGAAAAACTTGAATTAAACATAATAATTAAATCGTGCTGTTATAACAAAATTTCATACTTATCAGGTTCGGACTTTTTGAGAGCAAAAAATATAAATGAAAGTTTTTCAGATAAAAATATAAAAGGAATATTTTGTATAAGGGGAGGGTATGGTGCACAGAGACTTCTCGAACTTTTAGACTACAAAACAATATTTAAAAATCCAAAAATTTTCAGCGGTTATTCAGACATAACAGCGCTTCATATATTTCTTAACCAAAAATGTAACTTAATCACATATCATTCTCCAATGATTGGAACAACACTTCTTCGAAACGATTTGGATGAACATACTAAAGATTCTTTTATTGATAGCATATTTGAAAATGAAAAAATAATAAACAAGAATAAATTTTATTCTTATGAACTTTATGCATTGGTGAGAGGGAACGCTAAAGGAACACTTATAGGTGGCAACTTAAGTGTTATAACTACTTCAATTGGTACACCTTATGAAATCAACACTAAAAATAAAATTTTATTCATTGAAGAAATAAATGAAGATTTATATAAAATCGATAGAATGCTAACTCAGCTAAAACTTTCAAAAAAACTTGAATCATGCGCAGGGATTGTATTCGGCCAATTTATAAAATGCAATCAAGAAGATAATAAATATGACATAAAATCTATTTTAAATGATATTGTCAAACCAATTAATATACCTTCATTATTAAATTTAAACTGTGGACACGGTTTGCCAAACATTACTCTCGAAATGGGATCCAAATATGAAATAAATGGAAATAAATTGATTTTAGGTGATGTATGATAAAATATTCCATTAAAACAATGTTCGAATCTTTATTTTATGAACCAAATGAAAATTCAGAAGTAATTGATGAAATATTAAATGGCTGGGAATTTGAAATATTAGATAACTCAATTAAAAATTTTTATTTGATTAAAACTTTTTATGGATACATAGGTTATTTAAAAAAAGAAGTGTCAATCAAAATTAATTTAGATTTTGAAAAATATGAAAAAATTATAACATTAAAAAATTTTACAGATTTGAATTATGAGCCAAAAATTAAATCTACAGTTTTAAAAACACTAATCAAAGGCAGTATTCTATATTATAAGGGCAAAATAAATTCTTATTATTGCCAAGTCATAACCTGCGATGGAAAAATTGGATTTGTTAGATTAAACAGTATAAAACGTCACTTTATTACATGTTCAAGATTAGATTTAAATTTTTTAGATAAAAAAACTGAATATTCTACTCGAGAAAAAATTTTAAATACTGCAAAATCGTACCTGAGCTGTCAATACAGATGGGGTGGAAAAACGCCTTTAGGAATAGATTGTTCAGGTTTGGTTTTTATGTCTTATTTTATAAATGGAATAATAATAGAGAGAGATACAATTTCCACATCTGACGAAACTAAAACAAACTATGAAGAATTAAAAACTTCGGACATTATATATTTAAACAATCATGTTGTTATGTACATTGATAATGAAAAGTATATTCATTCATGTTTTGAAAATAACGGCGTGTTTATGAATTCATTTCTTAAAAATAGTTCTTTGTACAATGAAAAATTGGAAAATAAAATAATCTGGTGTAGAAAAATATTATGAAATTTTATATATTAGTTAAATTCAACATTCCAAAAAAACTTTTACATACAAACTTATCATATTAATAATATACTCAAAACTTTTTAAACTTAGTTTTTTCAAGTATTTTAAAAACTTGTATGACTAAAAAAGAGGCTAAAAAATAAATTGCCGCTGAAAATAAATAAGCTGATGTATTTGAAGTTGTATTAACTATGTTCTTAGTGGTTGATAAAAGTTCTTGTATTCCTAAAGAAAACATAAGAGAAGTATCTTTGACTAAACTTACACATTCATTGCAAATTGATGGAAGCGTCACGCCCAAAACTTGAGGCATAAGAATTTTTAAAACAGTTCTTATGGGCGACAAACTTAAAGATTTTGCTGCTTCTGTTTGGCCATCATCCACAGCCAAGAACCCACCTCTAAAAATTTCCGCAAAATACGCCGCATAATTAAATACAAAAGATATGAAACAAGAAAAAAATCTACTTTTAATTATAAAAAATTTTCCAATTATCGGTATATATGAAACACCATAAAATAAAAAAAACAATTGCAAAAGAAGCGGCGTTCCTCTAATTATATTAATATAGGATTTAATCAAAAATTTTAAAAAAAAATTCTTTGTTAAGTTTAGCATGACGCAAATTATAAAACCAAGTGGAATAGAAAAAATAACAACAACAAAAAACAAATTAAACGTCGTACACAATCCTTGAAGCATTTTAAAATACATTTCACTATTTAACACATTAAAATTTTAATCCTCCTACGATTCCCAAAAAAACAAATTTTGATCAAACCATTTTTTTGATATTTCTTCAGCTTTGCCTGACCAATAAACGCTCGATAAACCTTCTTCAATCTTATTTTTTAAATTATAATTTTCTTTTTTAACGGCAACTACAAAACAATCTAGATCAATTTCCTCATCTAAAACCTTAAACTTATTTATTATTCCGTCATTTTTTCTATTTTTAGAATAATATTTAAACAAAAATTCATCTAAAACAGCACAATCACATCTTTTAGTTTCAACTTCAGCTAGACAATTTAACATGTTTTCAACTTCAACAATTTCTTTAACTAAAGATGATATATGATTTTTTTTAACGGACTCTTTTGCAGACGAACCTTTTTGTAAACAAATTTTTTTACCATTTAAATCATTTAAATTATTTATCGCAGAATTCTTATTAACAACAGCAATTTGGCGATTTTTCATATACGCCTTAGTAAGCAACATATTTTCTTCACGCTCTCTTGTTTTGGTAAGCCCATTCCACACACAATCAATTTTCCCACTATTTAATTCAAGATCTTTTGCATCCCAATCTATAGGTTGAAACACGATCTGTTCATTTAAATTTAATGTTTTAAAAACTTCATTAGCAAGTTCTATATCAAAACCTGCTGCTTTTCCATTTTCATCTAAAAAACCAATCGGAGGATAATTTGCATCAAAACCAATTGTAATTTTTAACGTAACATTTTTTTTGTTTTTATTTCCTTTTATAAAACACATAAAAACACACAAACACAAAAATACGACGGATATGAAATAAATTGCAATATGTTTAAATTTCATTTTAACTCCTGAAAAATAAAAAAATAATCTTTTGATTTAAAAATCAAATTTTTGCTTTTATATTTTTCATTTAATGTTTAAAATGTCTAATTCCAGTAAAAATCATAGAAACACCATTTTCGTCACATACTTTTATAGAATCAGAATCCTTAATTGAACCACCTGGTTGAATTATCGCAGTTATCCCGTTTGCAATAGCAAGTTTAGCGCAATCAGAAAATGGAAAAAAAGCATCAGAAGCCATAACGGAATTTTTTGTTTTATCTTTCGCATTTTTCAATGCAACTTCGAGGGCAATAATTCTATTTGGCTGTCCTCCACAAATTCCAACAGTTTGTTTTGAGTTTGCAAGCACTATAGCGTTTGATTTGACATGTTTTACAATCTTCCAAGCAAATTTTAAACTTTTATATTCAAGCTCAGTAGGTTGTTTTTTCGTAACACATTTTATATTTTTCTCACATAACAACCCATCATCATAATCTTGTACTAAAATACCACCTGAAACTTTTTTAATATCAGTTTTGATTACTTGATCATCCTCATAAAAATCAGGATTAGACAACAAACGAATATTGGTTTTTTTACTTAAAATTTCAATTGATTCTTTTGAAAAAGAAGGCGCTATAACAACTTCAACAAATATTTTACTTATTTCCTTAGCGATTGATTCATTAACTTCGCGATTTAATGCAACAACACCACCAAAAATTGAAACTGGATCAGCATTATATGCATTTACATATGCTTCATAAATACTATGACCTATTCCAACTCCGCATGGTGACGCATGTTTCACTATAACAACTGAAAAATCATCAAATTCTTTTAAAAGCTCTAAAGCAGAATTTGCATCATTTATATTATTAAAAGAAAGCTCTTTGCCATGAAATTTTTCAACATTAATTAAAAAATTTTGTGAGGATATCACTTCTTTGTAAAAAGCTGCATTTTGATGAGGATTTTCTCCATATCTTAAATTTTGAACTTTTTCAAATGTCATAGTAAAAGTTTTTTTATATTCTCTTGATTTTGTTAATTTATTAAAATATTCTAAAATTATTGAATCATAGTGTGATGTAAGTTCAAAAGCTTTACGTGCAAAATACATTTTTTTTTCTATAGAAATACAACCTGTTCTTTTTAATTCATCTGCAACGAAAAAATAATCTTCTGGATCTGTTAAAACTATTATGTTTTGAAAATTTTTTGAGGCCGCACGAATCATTGCGGGACCCCCAATATCAATATTTTCTATTATTTCTTCATGAGTTTTATTTTTATCGTTTACGGTTTCCTTAAAAGGATATAAATTAACAACCAAAATTTCAATTTCTTTTATTTCGAGTTTATTAATTTGTTTCACATGTTCAGGATTTAACCGATCTGCAAGAATTCCAGCATAAATTTTTGGATGCAAAGTTTTAACTCTTCCGTCTAAGCATTCAGAAAATTCTGTATATTTTGAAATTTCAACTGGTTTTAAACCATTTTTAAACAAAAATTCATATGTACCACTAGTCGATAAAATCATATACCCTAAATTTTCAATATTTTTTGAAAACTCTACAATACCACTTTTTTCATAAACGCTTATTAAAGCTGTTTTCATTTTTTCTCCAAATATTTAATAAAATTAATCTGTAAAATACCTTTCGTTTGATATTTTTTCTATCGCCATAGGCAATATTACGTGCTCTGCCTTTTTCATTACACGTTTTTGAAGAATCGTTGGAGTATCATTTGGATTTACTTTAACTGTTTTTTGAAAAATAATTTTTCCACCATCTATCGTGTCGTCAACATAATGAACAGTGGCGCCTGTGATTTTTACACCTCGTTTTAAAGCTTCTTCGTGTACCCTAATTCCGTACATTCCTTTACCACAAAACGATGGAATCAAAGATGGATGAACGTTTATAATTTTTTTATCGAATTCAATCAATATTTTTTTTCCAATAATGGCTAAAAATCCTGCCATAACGATCAAATCAACTTTGTTTTTTTTCATAATTTCGCAAATAATATCATCAAAAATTTCATCAGTATTATTTTTTTTACAAACAATTTCACTTTGTAATTTATATTTTTTAGCTCTTTTAAGTGCGTACGCCTCTTCATTATTTGACACAACAATGGCAATTTCAGAATTTGTAATTTTTTTGTTTATAATAGCTTCAATTATAGCTTGCAAATTACTACCAAAACCCGAAACCAACACTCCAAGACGCATTGAACTATTTTTTTTAGAATATGTCGATTCCTTTTTCTCCGTTTTTTATCTCTCCTATCAAATATGCTTTTTCTCCCATATTTTGGAGAACTTCAATTGCTTTATCGGCATCAATTTTACTAACCGCAAAAACCATTCCAATACCCATATTAAACACATTAAACATTTCTTCTTCTGTAATTTTTCCAATATTTTCAATCATTCTAAAAATTGGTGTGATCAAAAAAGTTTTTTTATCAACAACTGCCCTTAAATCATTAGTAAGCATTCGTGGAATATTTTCAACAAAACCTCCGCCGGTAATGTGCGAAATGCCTTTAACTTCAACACATTTTATAACCTCTAACATTGATTTTATATAAATTTTAGTAGGTTTTAACAACTCTTCACTTATTGGCATTGAAAGTTCATCGCTGTACAATGAAATTTTTTCTTTAGTCGTATTATCGTTTATATTGAAAATTTTTCTTATTAGTGAAAAACCATTGCTATGAATTCCACTTGAACTAATGCCAATCAAAACATCTCCGCTTTTTAATTTCGAACCGTCTATTATATTATCTTTTTCAATAACTCCAACAGAAAAACCAGCAATATCATATTCGTTTTCCTTATAAAAACCAGGCATTTCAGCGGTTTCTCCACCAACTAATGAACAATATGATTCTAAACAACCATTTGAAATTCCCTTAACGATTTCAGCGATTTTTTCAGGCTCGTTTTTCCCTATAGCTATGTAATCAAGAAAAAAAATAGGTTTAGCGCCGCTGCATATTATATCATTAACACACATTGCAACGCAATCAATACCAACGGTATCATGTTTATCCATTATAAAAGCAATTTTAAGTTTAGTGCCAATTCCATCTGCACTTGATATTAAAACTGGATTTTTATAACTTTTACTTATTTCAAACATAGCATTAAAGCCACCAATATGAGATAAAACTCCCAAATTATTGGTCTTTTCGATATATTTTTTTATTAAATTAATCGATTTGTAACCAGCCTCAATATCAACACCAGCTTTTTTATAAACTGAGTTCATTTTTCCTCCCAAACTTAATTGTTGTCTCAAGTAAATATTTTTTAATGCAAATCCATTAATTCACGACAACTCAGAAGTATTTTTGTATAAAATGAAAACAGAACAAAACTACTCTGTTAAAAATATACGTTATATATCAAAAACGTTTTTAAAACTCATTACAAAAACAAATATTACTAAGACGCAAATCTATCTAGAATATTAAAAATTTTTTATTAATTAAAATTTAAATTTTTGTCTAAAATTTTTTTTGCATCTTTTATTTTAAGATCAATTAATTTTTGCGTTATCAACTCATCATTAATTCCAAGAATTTGAACGGCCAAAATTGCAGCATTTTGTGCACCATCAATTGAAACACACGCAACCGGCACACCTTTTGGCATTTGAATTGATGAAAGTAATGAATCAAGACCATTCAAACATGACGAATTTATTGGAAGAGCAATTACCGGAAGAGTTGTATAAGAAGCTATTGCGCCTGCCAAATGAGCTGCACATCCAGCAGCTGCGATTATAACACCTATTTGGTTAAAAAATGCTTTGGTAGCAAATTCACGCACTAATTCAGGAGTTCTATGCGCTGATATTATTTTGCATTCATAAGGTATTTCAAAATCATTTAAAAAATCAATCGCTTTTTGACAAACACTTAAATCAGAATCACTACCCATTATCAACGCAATTTTTTTCATATTATTCCTTTATTCATAATTTGAAAAATTATTGTATAATTTCGTATTTCAAAGGTTATTTTATAACATTATCTAAAATATTTTACGCCGCTTTCAAAAATTTTTTGATCACTATTTCCAGGCACGTTTTTATGAATATCTTTTCCAACTCTTTCAGAATGCCCCATCTTTCCAAGAATTCTTCCATCTTCGCTAGTAAGCGCTTCTAAAGCATACATTGAACCATTCGGATTATATGGAAATTCAAGTGTTGCGTTGCCATTCAAATCCACATATTGTGAAGCAATTTGACCATTTTTTTCAAGAATTTTCATCATTTGTTCGCTCGCTATAAACCTACCTTCGCTATGTGAAATAGCTATGGTATGCACGTCACCCAAACAAACCTCGGAAAACCAAGGAGATTTTATAGAAGTTATCTTAACATTTACTATTCTAGACATATGATGGCCTATTTTATTAAACATAAGCATCGGCGAATCTTCATCTATTTTTCTAATTTCACCAAAAGGAAGCAATCCAAGCCTAATCAAGGCTTGAAATCCATTGCATATACCAAGAACTAAACCATTTCGTTTATATAAAAAATCTATTACCGCTTCTCTAATTTTACAATTCCTAAAAATTGTATCAATAAATTTTCCGCTCCCGTCTGGTTCATCTCCACCACTAAACCCTCCTGGAATTGTTAAAATTTGAGCACTTTTTATAGCTAAAACAAACTCTTCAATTGATTCTGCTATATGATTTTTTTTAATATTTCTAAACACTGAACTTTTACATATCGCTCCAACTTTTTCAAAATTTCTAATTGTTTCGAATTCGCAATTAGTTCCTGGGAAAATTGGAATAAAAACCATAGGTTTTGCAAAATTTAGATAAGAATGACATTTAATGTTTTTTTTACCAAATGAAACATTTTTAACTAAATCAAATTTTTTTTCTTCTACAAATAATTTTTCATGTTCAAAAACTTTTTCTAATTGTTTTTTCCATACATTAATAATTTCATCAATTTTTAAAAATTCTTCTTCAAACTCTTGATTAAAAAAATAAATTTTAGGTTCAGTTGTTGTTTTCCCTAAAATTATTCCGTTTAAATTATTGGGTACATCAATTATATCTGTCTCAAATATTATACTTCCAGGCAACATTCTAAATAATTCTTCATTTGAAAAACTAATTTTTTTAGAAAATTTAAAACCAACTTTATTTCCAAAACTCATTTTACAAATAGCTTCAACAATTCCTCCACTTTCAACAGAATAACTAGAATAAACTTTTTTTTCTTCAAGAATTTTTTCAAAACCAATATAATTTTTTTTCAAACTTTCGAAATCAATATCACCATTTTTTTCGTACTCAGGTAATAAAAGAAACACAAAATGACCGGCTTCTTTAAAATCAGAAGACACCGACTTACGAGCACTTAATGATCCAACAGCAAAAGATACAAATGTTGGTGGAACATGCATTTCACCGTAACTTCCGGACATGCTATCCTTTCCACAAATTGATGGAATTTCAAGTTTTTTTTGTGTGTAAAAACATCCAAGAAGAGCTGCAAAAACCATTCCCCATTTTTTTGGATTTTTGTCAAGTTTTTCAAAATACTCTTGAAATGAAAAATAAATTTTTCTAAAATCACATCCCACAGCAACCAATTTAGCAACAGATTCTACTATTGAATATACTGAAGCTAAAAATGGATTTTTTATAGCTATGTCAGGATTACACCCAAAAGAAACCGCAGTTGCAAAATCTGTTTCCTCATCTTGCATCGGAAGTTTTGATACCATGGTTTGTTGTGGCGTTAACTGATATTTACCACCATAAGGTACAAAAACCGAATTTCCTCCAACTGTACTATCAAATTTACTTGAAAGTGATAACTGAGAAGCAAGATTAATATCGCTCATATGTTTTAAAATTTCACTTTTTAAATTTTTTATGACACATTTGTTTAAAATTCCATTTGAAAATTCATAGTCTTCGACGGTAATTTTTTGGTATTTTTTACATCCAGAAGAATCTAAAAATTTTCGATGAATATCGACCACAGCATTGCCATTCCAAATCATACGCATACGATTATCACGTATGACATCTGCAACAATTGTCGATTTTAAATTTTCTTTTTCACATTCTTTTATGAAATTTTGAGCATCAACTCTTGAAACAACAACTGCCATTCTCTCTTGCGATTCCGAAATTGCAAGTTGTAAACCACTAATATTTTCATATTTTTTAGGAACATTATCAAGGTTTATTAAAATACCATCAGCAAGCTCGCCAATTGCAACACAAATTCCACCAGCTCCAAAATCGTTACATTTCTTTATAAGTTTTGTTACATCTTTTTTTCGAAACAATCTTTGAATTTTTCTTTCTTCTAAAGGATTTCCTTTTTGAACCTGTGATGCACATTTTTCCACCGTTTCCACGTCGTGAGATCTTGATGAACCCGTCGCTCCTCCACAACCATCAATTCCAGTGTTTCCGCCAATTAAAATCACAACATCAATTTCATCAGGTTTTTTACTAAAAACATTTTCTTTTAGTACTGCACCGATTACAAAACCACACTCAAAACGTTTTGCAACATAACCTTTATTATAAATTTCATGCACAAATCCAGTCGCCACACCAATTTGATTTCCATAAGAACTATAACCGCTTGCCGCGCCTGTTGTAATTTTTTTTTGGCTAAGTTTTCCAGAAATTACCTGATTGCTTACAGGATTTCCACAACCACTTATTCGCATCGATTGATAAACATATGCTCTAGCAGATAAGGGATCTCTTATAACGCCACCTAAACATGTAGCAGCACCTCCGAATGGTTCAATTTCAGTCGGATGATTATGGGTCTCATTTTTAAACATGATAATCCATTTTTTAATTTCATTGTATTCATTAGGAACATCCACTATAAAACCTGCGGCGTTTATTTCGCATGATTCGTCTAAATTTTTAAGTTTTCCATTTTTTTTAAGTTTTTTTGCGTATATTGTTGCTAAATCCATAAAAGTAATTTTTTTATCTTCTGAATTATAAACTTCTACTCTTGTTTTTAAATAATCCTCATACACACATTTTAAAAATTCATTTTTAATTTCTATATCATTCAATATTGTATTAAATGTTGTATGTCTACAATGATCAGACCAATATGTATCAATTATTTTCAATTCAGTTTCAGTTGGATTTCTTTTTTCTACATTTTTAAAATAATTTTGGCAAAACTTCAAATCTTTTATATCCAAAGTGAGTTTTTGTTCATTTGAAAATTTTACCAATTCTTCTTCATTCATAAAAACGAAATTATCAATATTTTTAATAATTTTTTCATCTGCAAAACCTTCGTAAAACTTTATCTGTTTTTCATAATCAATTACTTCGTATTCAATCGGATTAACTATATACTTTTCAATTTTTTTTAAGTCTTGATTTGAAATATCGCCATCAAAAATAATCATCTTAGAAGTTTTAACTAAATAATTTTTATTGTAATAAGAAGATTTTCCAAATTTTAATATTCGCAAACATTCTTTGGCACTCTCAGCAGTTTGATCATAAAGCCCATTTTTAAGGCTTATGATCAAAAACTTTCCCTTTATTTTAGGTTCTTCTTCGTATATAACATCAGAATTGGGGCTTGAAAATATGCTGTATTTTGCAACTTCATATTCTTCTTCATCAATATTTTTTATATCATAAATTCTAATTACCCTTACAGACATAAGATTTTTAACATCTGTATTTTCTTGGATTTCGTTCAATATCAATAAACTTTCAAAATCATATTCCTTTTTTTTTTCAACAAACAAACGCTTGGTAGCCACGAAAAACCTTTCTTTACATCTTCATGATTCATATAAAATAATATTAAAAATTATAAAAAATCAAAAATTTTTATTAATGAAGTTTAAAAAACAAAAACTTATAATTAAATTTTATTTCTCTAAATAACTTTTCAATAAATACTTACCATACACCAAAACTTAATATCTATGTTTAATATAAACAAACATGATTATTCATTATTAAACATCAATATTTTTCAAATAAAACTGGGATAACTTCCCAATTTTTGCCATCATTAAACAAAAAAACAGAAGCAAGAATTTTAATTTCATTTGGCGTATTAATAATAACTTTAACTTCGTAAAAATTATCTATTTCTCTTGTTTCTATACCTTTAGTTAAATTGAAATATTCAATTTTTATAATTTTATTTGATTTAGAAACAATTTTTTTAACATTATTAACTAAAATCTCAACATCATGATCGGGAGAAAGAACTATTAACTCTTTTTCTTCAAATCTAGCATAAGCTTCTGGGTTTGCAGACACCTGAGTAAAATTATACAATGCATTAACCAGAAATAAAATAAAAACAAACATTACAAAAGAAAACGAACGTTTAAAACACTTCCTAATTTTTATCACAAAATTTTTCCCTTCTATGTGATTTCTTATGCAACTCTTTGTGCTGACTTTTATGCGATTTATTATGTGATCCTTTTTGTGGTTTAGATTGAGAAATTACTTGAATATTCCATTTTTCATTATCTTTAGTTAAATTTGCTTCAGCAAAAATTTCTTCACATGAAGAAGTCTCAAAAACAACTTTAACATTAAAAACATTTCCGCTCAATCCTTCTGTTAATGTATTATAAACAAAAATTTGAGGACATTTAGAACATTTAACTTCTTTAACGCAAGAATCATTTACGACAATCTTAAAGTCACGACACGCCGAAAACACCTTTAATTCATTATCTTCAAAATGTGCAAAAACTCGACATTTTGATTTAGACTCAAAACTAAAAGCACTGACCAAAAACACAGCACTGACTAAAAACACAAACAAAAACAAATAACTAAAAACTTTTTTCATATTTTTTATTACTCCTTTTTTATATTTTTTAAAAATTATAAATTAGTAACGCTTTTTTAATTTTAAATTAAAAATTTAATTTGTCAACCTTTAAAATAATAAATTTTTATTTTTGTTTTAGATATTTCTTTAAATATCTTCCAGTATAAGATTTTTTACACATTGAAACTTCCTCAGGAGTACCGCACACCACAACTTCTCCCCCTTTTTCCCCACCCTCAGGACCTAAATCAATTATATAATCAACAACTTTTATAACTTCTAAATTATGTTCAATTACTATAACAGTATTTTTACAATCAACTAATTTTTGAAGCGCTTCAAGCAATTTATGTACATCTGAAGTATGCAAACCCGTAGTTGGTTCGTCCAAAATATAAATTGTTTTTCCATTTGTTTGTTTACTAAGTTCCGCAGCCAATTTTATTCTCTGGGCTTCACCGCCCGATAAAGTTGTTGAAGCTTGTCCAAGCTTTATGTAACCAAGACCAACTTCGCGTAATAACTTAATTTTTCTCTTAAGTTTAGGTAAATTTTCAAAAAAATTTTCTGCCTCTAAAACAGTCATATCAAGCACTTCAAATATATTTTTACCCTTATATTTAATTTGCAAAGTTTCTCGATTAAAACGCATTCCTTTACACACTTCACATAAAACATAAATATCGGGGAGAAAATGCATCTCAATTTTTACTGTTCCGCCTCCTTGACAAGATTCACACCTTCCTCCTTTTACATTAAAACTAAATCTTCCGGCACTATAACCTAAAACTTTCGCATCATTCGTACGCGCAAAAATTTCTTTAATTTCTCCAAAAATTCCTACGTGCGTTGCTGGGTTTGATCTTGGAGTTCTACCGATTGACGATTGATCTATGGCTATCACTTTTTCAAAATTATTTGCTCCAATTAATTCTTTATATTTTCCAACTTTTTCAGAACGATTCCCTAATTTATTAAAAAGTGCTTTATACAATACTTCAATTATTAACGAACTTTTACCGCTTCCTGAAACACCAGTAACAGCCGTGAATGCACCAATTGGAATTTTCACGCTTATTTTTTTTAAATTATTTTCTTCGGCATTAATTATTTCTAAAAAACTTCCTTTTACATTTCTTCTCATAGCAGGAATCTTTATTCTCTTTTTGCCACTTAAATAAAGTCCAGTTTCAGACTTTTCACACTTTTTAATTTTATCAACATTTCCTTCACAAACTATACTGCCACCATGCACTCCAGCACCTGGACCAATGTCAACGATATAATCTGCCGCGCACACCGTATCTTCATCATGTTCCACAACTATTAGAGTATTACCTATATCCCTAAGTTTTTTGAGAGTTCCAAGCAAACGTTTATTATCTCTTTGATGAAGTCCAATGCTTGGTTCATCAAGAACATAAAGCACTCCAGTAAGACCTGAACCAATCTGTGTTGCAAGCCTTATACGTTGTGATTCACCTCCAGATAATGTTGTACTTGATCGTGCAAGTGTCAAATAATCAAGACCAACGTCAATCAAAAAATTAAGCCTCGAATTAATTTCTTTAAGTATCTGAGATGATATAAACTTTTCTTTATCAGTGAGAACAAGATTCATAAAAAAATTATATGCTTTTGCTACAGAGAAATTTGAGATTTCATCTATGTTTTTATTGTTTATTGTGATTCCAAGAACTTCTGATTTAAGCCTTGAACCATTACATGCACAACAAGTCGTATTTGACATTAATTTTTCTATTCCAAATTTCATCCAAATCGAATTAGTTTCTCTATATTTGCGTTCAAGATTATTAACAATGCCCTCAAATTCCGTAATTTTAATATCTTCTAAATTTACATCATCATAAATTAATTCAACTTTTTGATTTTTTGTTCCATACATTATTATCTCAATCACTTTTTTTGATAATTCATTAAACGGAACATCAAGACTAAAATTAAAATAATTTGCAAGAGCCTCAAAAAATATTAAAGTTACATTTTTTTCACCTACATCATGTTTATTAAATTTTGTATCTATTCTCCAACCACTTGCAACTATTGCGCCTTGTCTTATGCTTAAATTTTTATTAGGCACCAAAGCATCAACATCAATTTTTTTTGTATTACCAAGTCCCATGCATGTTTGACATGCTCCATATGGCGTATTAAAAGAAAACATTCTATGAGAAAGCTTTTCAATATTTATTCCACAATCAACACATGCATATTTTTGACTAAAAAAAAGTGTCTCAGAATCAATAATTTTTATTTTTACCAAACCATCTGAAATTTTAAGTGCCAACTCAACGGAATCAGAAAGCCTCTTGTTTATTCCATCTTTAATAATAAGCCTATCTATTACAATATCAATGTCGTGTTTTTTATGTTTATCGAGTTCAATTTCTTCTGGAAGCACTATAAGCCTTCCATCAACAATTAATCTTATAAAACCCTTTTTTTTCATTTCATCAAAAAATTTTACAAATTCACCCTTCTCACCCCTAATAACAGGCGAAAGAACTAAAATTTTAATACCTTTAGCTAAGGTTAATATAACATCAACAATTTGATCTATATTTTGGTTTTTAATCTCTCTCTTACATTTTGGGCAATGAATAATACCAATATTAGCATATAAAAGTCTTAAATAATCATATATTTCAGTTATAGTTCCAACAGTTGAACGCGGATTTTTACTTGTAATTTTTTGATCAATAGAAATTGCAGGAGTTAATCCCTCAATAGAATCAACATCTGGTTTTTCCATCTGCCCCAAAAACTGCCTCGCATATGCCGAAAGTGATTCAACATATCTTCTTTGACCTTCAGCATAAATTGTATTAAACGCAAGCGAAGACTTTCCTGAACCACTAACCCCTGTAAAAACCACAAATTCATTCTTTGGAATGCTAACATTAACATTTTTTAAATTATGTTCTCTTGCACCCTTTACAATAATACAATTATTCACTATTTGCTCCCAAAAAATAATTACAATTTTATTATAATATTTTGTATTATATTAAAACAATTTTCTACAAAATAAAATATGACTAAATTTATCTTGAGTAAATCATTCTAAATTATCAAAGGAATGAACATGAAATTAAAAAATAAAAAAAACGTAATTTTTATATTATTTTTAATGGCAACAATAACATTATTTTATAAAGGAAATTTTTTTATAAAATTGTTTGAAAGAAAATTAAAAACACACGAAACAAAACCGAAGATATCACTAATAATGCCAATTTACAATGTAGAAAAATATCTTCAAGAAAGCCTAGAAAGCGCTATCAAACAAACGTTTGAAAAAATTGAAATAATCTGTGTAAATGATGGCTCAACAGATAGCTCTTTAAATATATTAAAAGAATATGAAAAAAAAGATTCTAGAATCATTGTTAAAGATCAATTAAATAAAGGTGTATCAAATGCGCGTAACGTAGGTTTAAATATTGCAAAAGGAGAATATATAGCTTTTCTCGACCCGGACGATTATCTCCAAAGTGACGCGTTAAAAATTGCGTATGAAAAAGCCAAAAAGAACAATTCAGATATACTTGTTTTTGGTTTTACAGCTTTTCCTGAAACCAATGAATGGCTAGAAAAATCCGGAAAAAATAGAAACAAAAATTATATCGAAAATTCAATAAATGCCTATTTTGAAAATGTAACTCCTTGCGTATGGAATAAGTTATATAAAAAAACACTTCTTCGTAAAAATGATATCAAATTCATTGAGCAAGTAAATATCGGCGAGGATGCATGTTTCAACATGATGGCTTTTCCAGGGTCAAAAACAATAACCTTCATTCAAGATAGGCTTTATAATTATAGAACATGCAGAAAAGATTCACTGACTTGGCTTAACGAAAAAGAAAGCATGAAATCTACCTTAAAAATAATAAAAGAGGTTTGCGAAGTTTGGGAACGGCGCAATATTTTAAACGGAAATGAAGTTAAATTACTTCAGTATTTTATAAATATGTCATATGAAGAAATAACAAAAAACACAAATGAAAATTGTAATTTAGCTCAAGAATTTTTAAAAACACTCAATCCCAAAATCTATAATCAAATCATTGTTGAAGCTTGCAATAAAGAAGTAAAAAAAAGAATAAAAACCATAGAAGAACTATCTATAAAATTCCAAAATTAAAAATTGATTTCAAAATCTTACAAATTTTATTACAATTATTTAAACAATTTTTACAGAAATGGATAAAATTACAGTTATGAGTGAAGCTGATAAAATTTTTATAAAAATGTGCAAAAATATTATTGAAAACGGATTTTCTGACGAAAAATATAATGTACGAACAAAGTGGCAAGACGGTACAAAAGCACATACAATTAAAAGTTTCGGTGTAATAAATAGATATGATTTAGCTAAAGAATTTCCAATCATCACTTTAAGACCAATAAACTTTGAAAAAGCTATGGATGAAATTTTATGGATTTGGCAAAAAAAATCAAATAATATAAGAGACTTAAATAGCCGGATTTGGAATAATTGGGCAGATGAAAATGGCTCTATTGGAAAAGCATATGGTTATCAAATGAAAGTTTTACATAAATACAAAGAAGGTTTTTTTGATCAAGTCGATAGAATCCTGTTCGATTTAAAAAACAATCCACATAGCAGACGAATGATTACAAATATGTACGTGCATAAAGACTTATTTGAAATGAAATTATATCCTTGTGCGTATAGTATGACTTTTAATGTTGCTGGAAATAGTTTAAATGCAATATTAAACCAAAGATCTCAAGACGTTTTAACGGCAAATGGATGGAACGTATGTCAATATGCAGCGCTCGTTCATATGTTTGCTAAAGTATCAAATTTAAAAGTTGGAGAGCTTATTCATGTAATTGCAGACGCTCATATCTACGATAAACATGTGCCGTTAATAAAGGAACTTATTGAAAAAAAAACTTTTCCGGCACCAAATCTTTTTATTAACCCTGAGATAAATAAATTTTATGATTTTAAAACTTCTGATATAAAACTCGAAAATTATTTACATGGCAAGCAACTAAATTTTCCAGTTGCAATTTAATTTAAAATTTTTATTGTAAGTTGATTGTCCAATATTTTTAGTTTAAAAAATCATTTATATAATAAATTTCACAATAAATTAGCGAGGCATTTATGCTTTTTGATACTCATGCACACTTAGTTGACAAAGTTTTTGATGAAGACAGAAAAGAAGTTATAAAAAAAAGTTATGAAAAAGATAAAGTTACAAATATTATAAATGTTGGAACTGACTTAAATTCCTCTAAACAATGTGTAGAACTTGCTGAAAGGTATGATTTTTTATTTTCAAGTGTTGGAATTCATCCAATACACACTAAAGAAGCAAAAATAAATGATGCTGAAAAAATAAAAATTCTTGCTCAGCATAAAAAAAATGTTGCAATAGGCGAAATAGGTCTTGACTATCACTATAAAGATTTTGATGAGAAACAACAAAAAAAATGGTTCGAAAAACAACTCAAAGTAGCAAAAAGATTAAATATTCCGGTCATTGTACACGACAGAGATTCTAATTTTGAATGTATAAACATAATTGAAAGTTTAAAAATAAAAAAGGGAGTTTTTCATTGTTTTAACGGAGATGAAAAAATTGCTCAAAAAATTATCGAAATGGGTTTTCATTTGTCTTTTACCGGAATTGTTACTTATAAAAATGCTAAAAATCTTATACAAGTCATTAGAAGCATTCCAAATGACAAGATTTTAATCGAAACTGATTGCCCATATTTATCGCCCGAACCACATAGAGGAAAAAGAAATTATCCAGGAAACGTTAAGCATATCGCTGAAAAAATTGCAAATATAAAAAACACAACTTTTGAAGAAATCGCAGACATAACCAACAAAAATGCCAAAAAATTATTTCTAAATAAAATTTAACCTAAAAATTTTGCATTTTAAGTATAGCTACTATTTTCAACATATGTTCGTTCTCTTGAAAAATCAGTAACAAAATTTACACTTCTATTGTTCCATCAAAAACTTTTTCGCACTCTCCCGTCATATAAATATTTTTATCAGTGTAATTTACGCTCATTTCTCCTCCTCTTAAAAATATTTTAATATCTTTATTCTTTTCAAAATAGCCATTTAAAACTGAACAAACACTTGCTGCACACGCTCCAGTACCACAACCAAAAGTTTCAGCACTTCCTCTCTCCCAAACGCGCATTTTAATACTGTTTTCATTCACAATTTTTACAAATTCAATATTTATTCCCTCAGGAAAAATTTCACTATTTTCAAATTTTTTTCCAATGTCAGAAATATTTAAGTTATCAATCTCATCATAAAAAATCACACAATGAGGATTTCCTACTGAAACACAATTTATTTTATAATTTTCGTTCGCTATATTAACGATTCTGTTTATAACACTTTCTCCGCTTAAATTAACTGGAATCTTTACGGGATCAAAAACGGCCACTCCCATATTCACTTTTACAGAAGAAACTTTGGAATCTCCAATCTTTAACTCCAAAGCCCTAACTCCGCTAGCAGTTTCAATTTTCATTTTTTTATCATTAACAATACCATTATCATACAAAAACTTAGCAACACATCTGATAGCATTTCCACACATTTTTCCTTCACTACCGTCAGCATTATACATTTTCATTCTTGCATCTGTTTTTTCAGAATTACAAATCAAAACAATTCCGTCGCTACCCACCCCAAAATGCCTATCAGACAAAAAAACACTTAAAACTTCATTAGAATTTATTTCTTTATTTAAACAATTATAGTATTTTATATCATCTTTCATACAATTTATGTATATATAATCATTTCCACACGCTTGCATTTTCGTGAAATTAAGATTCATAAAAATCTCCTTTTAATATACAAAATATAACTTAAACATTCTGCAGTGATTTTAATATTCTGTATAAATATACTACAACATAAAATCCATATAAACAAAATATGAATAGTTAATATCAAATTTTGAATTAATTTTTGTATTTAAAATTTATCATATGATGTTATTATAATGAAACAAAGAATACTTTAAAAATAATTTTACTCGATTTTACATTCATTTTTCAAAGCTTACAACATTGAGGTAAAAATAATGATTAATATTGGGAGAAAAACAGTTTATATTTTGGGTGTAAAAATTGATGACATAACTTTTTCAAGTTCGGTATCGCTCGCCGAAAGATTAATTAAATCAGAAGGATTATCAATGATTTATACAATTAACCCCGAAATTATTATGTCAGCATATAAAGAAACATCTTTTAAAGATATACTAAATTCTTCAACACTCTGCGTAGCCGATGGAATTGGAATTCTATACGCATCAAAAATACTTAACACTCCACTTCCTGAACGAATTTCAGGAATTGATTTAATTTGTTCTTTGTTCGATAAAATTAAAACTAATAATACTAAGACATTTTTGCTTGGTTCGAAACCTGGAATTGCTGAAAAAGCAAAATATAATATCGAAAACACATATAAAGGAATCGATATATGTGGAGTTAGTGATGGATACTTTTTTGGAAACAAAAATAAAGAAGATGAAATAATCGAAAAAATAAATAATTCTGAAGCAAAGCTATTAATAGTTTGCATGGGATCACCGTTACAGGAGAAATGGATTAATAAAAATCGTAACAAATTAAAAGTAAATTTATGTATCGGTGCGGGAGGCACTTTAGACGTCTTTTCAGGAATTAAAAAACGTGCACCAATCGTTATGCAAAATTTAAATCTTGAATGGTTTTATAGAATATTTAATGAACCAAAAAGAATTAAAAGATTTATGAGCGTTCCCAAATTTGCATATTTAGTTATTTTAGAAAGCTTACACAAAAATAAAAAATAAGACTCAAATATTTCAAAAGAAAACTAAAAAATTTTTAAAAACTTCAAATGGTGTTTTAGTGGAAAAAATGAATAAAGAAGAAATAAGAAAATTTTACAAAAAACTTCGAGATAAAATCCCAAAATGGAGAATAATTGAAAAAAGTTTGATTGTAATCAAAAAATTTTTGGAAAGTCCAGAATATTTATATTCAAACAATATAATGATTTATATGAGTTATGGAAGCGAAGTTAATACACATAAATTATTTAACACAATAATAAAAGATAAAGGCAAAGTTATTTTGCCAAATTGTTCTTTAAAAAATGAAAAAATTGTTCCATACATTGTTAAAAGTTTTCATGAACTTAGAATTGGCACGTATAAAATTTTAGAACCCAATGAAAATAAATGTATAAAATTTGAAAATAAAAATAATATAGACATTATTTTGGTTCCAGGAATTGTTTTCGATAAAAACGGTGGAAGAATCGGTTACGGCAAAGGCTATTATGATAAATTTTTATCAGATTATAATGGTTTTAAGATAGGTTTGTGCTTTAAAGAATACCAAGTTCCGTACTTCACAAGTGAAATTCATGATATTTCAGTTGATAAAATAATTTGTGATTGATTTTTGGTGATTTATGAATAAAAATATATCTAAAAATAAACAAAAATGGAATAATTTTGTTTTTTGGTTGAAAAAATTTTTTTTTAAAGAACTTAAAAATGTCACAATCATAACTTTAATAAGCATTTTTCTGTTATTTTTTCTTGGTTTTACCCTTGACATATATGGATATAGGCAAAATAATAAAAATTCATTAAACATCAAAGTTTCAATACCAAAAGATTCTTCGATTAATAAAATTTCTTCAATTTTGAAAGAAAATAAAGTAATAAAGTGTAAAAATGTGTTTAAAATTTTCTCACAAATGATGAAAAATTATAGTAATTTTAAATATGGAAACCACACTTTTAACTCAAACATGAGTTATTATGAAATATTTGAAGAACTCAAAAAAATACCTGAAATTCCCAAAGTAATCGTTGTTATTCCCGAAGGGTTTAATCTTGATGAAATAATAAAAAGATTATGTGAAAAAAAAATTGCGTGCAAAGAAAAACTTTTGGATGAACTCAAAAATGGAGAATTCGATTATCCATTTATCAAAAAAAATAATAGAAAAGAAAAAAAACTTGAGGGATATTTATTTCCTGCAACTTATGAAATTTTAGAAGATGAAAGCGAACACACCATAATAAACAAAATGTTGAAAAAATTTTCTCAGGTTGTACCACCAATTTATGAAAAAAGTGGAAGCGAATATTCTCTTGATGAAATTGTTATAATTGCATCAATAATTGAAAAAGAATCTTTTCCAAATGATATGCGAAACGTATCTTCGGTGTTTCACAATAGACTCAAACAGGGAATGAATCTTGGTTCATGTGCAACAGTTATGTACGCTCTTGGAACAAAAAAAGAAAATTTAAATGTTAAAGACACCAAAATTTGTTCTCCATACAACACGTACTTAAAAAAAGGTCTTCCGATTGGTCCAATATCGTGTCCTGGTTTGAAAGCTATTGAAGCAGCGCTACAACCTGAAAACACAGATTATTTTTATTTCGTAAAAAGCAAAGATGGTCTCAATCATATTTTTAATAAAAACTTCAACGAACATTTAAACGCAAGTAGGTAAACATATGTTAGATATGAAAATATATGAAAAAAAAACCAATGCAAAAATTATAAGGAAATTAACATCCCAAAATATTAAAAAAAAGTCCTCCGCAAAAGATATTTTATATTTGCTTGATGATATGAAAAATTTCTCTGAAATTAATAATATTCCAATTTGTAAAATAGAAGTAATAAATTTTATTTCAAATTTAATAAATGATTCTCAATATAAAAATATTTTAGAAATTGGCACTGCAATTGGATATTTTGCAATACATATTCAGATGTTATCAAGCGCAAAAATTACAACGATTGAACTATCAAAAAAAATGTTTTCTATTGCACAAAAAAACATTAAAAAAGCAAAAAAAAATAATAAAATAAAGTTGATATTGGGAGAAGCAAATGAAATTTTGACTAATTTAAAAAATAAATATTTAAAATATTTTGATTTAATTTTTATTGATGCCGCAAAATCACAATATAAAAAATATTTTTTAAATAGTGTAGATCTGCTTAAACCTTCAGGGGTTATTATATGCGATAATATTTTGTTTAGAGGAATGGTAAACGAAAACAATAAAATAAACAAAAGATATAAAACAATTGTTAAGAACATGAAGTTATTTCTAGAATTTTTGACGAAAAATAAAGATTTTAATACCACGATAGTTCCAATAAGTGACGGTCTTTCAATATCTTACAAAATTAATAAAACATCAAATAAATATTTATTGAATTAATATTTAAAAACTATTAAAATATTTGAAAATTTAAATTTGATGAAAGAATTTAGAACTTATATATTTAAGTTTTCGGGTGTTTTATATTTAATTTTAGGAGATACAATTTGACCGAGAGCACTAAAAAAGATAACATAGAAACCAATAATAAAGAAAAAGAATATTTAACGTATAAAGAAAAAAAACTCATTCGTTCAGGAAATTGCATTTATTATGGAAATCCTGAGGATAAATATTTAGTTTGTTATAAAATTATAAGTTCAAAACAATTGGGTTCAATAACAATTTCAGATGACATTATTATAGAGCTTTTGACAAATAATTTCGGCAAAACGAAACTTGTAAAACAAGCAAGAAGAGAAAACCTTTTTAAAGCAATGGACATTGGTACCTTTTGGCTTGAAGATGCACTTGAAAATCATTAAATAAATTTAATTATTGTTATGCGAGGAAAAATGAATGAAAAAATTGTTGTAATTGATTTTGGGGGACAATATAGTCAACTTATAGCAAGGCGAATTCGCGAAAATCATGTTTATTCAATTATTTTACCACACTCTGTAAGTTTAAACGAAATCAATTCTCAATATCCATCTGGAATAATATTAACAGGGGGCGCAGATGATGTTTGGGAAAATGATTCTAAAAAAATATCATCTGAAATATTTAATTTAAATATACCAATACTTGGAATTTGTTACGGCGCCCAACTTATTTCCAAAATGTTTGGCGGAAGCGTTGTGCGTTCGAAAAATAAAGAATTTGGCCAAGTTCCAATAACATTACTTAATAGTGAAATATTTAATAATATTGAAAAAAGTAATATATGCCTTATGAGTCATTCTAACGAAATTGAAACTTTGTCTTCGAATTTTAAAATAATTGCAAGTACCAAAAATTGTAAAATTGCTGCCTTTGAAAATTTTGACAAAAAAATATTTGGCCTCCAATTTCATCCTGAAGTAGTTCACACGCCATTTGGAAACGAATTAATTAAAAATTTTTTGGTTGTTATATGTAAATGTAAATGTGAATGGAACACAAAGAATTTTTTAGAAACTTGCATTAAAAATTTAAAAGAAAAAATTGGTAAAAAAAAAGTTTTGTGTGCGCTTTCAGGAGGTCTTGATAGTACCGTCACAAGCATAATGCTACAAAAGGCTATAGGTGAACAACTTTATTGTATTTTTATTGATCATGGAATGATGCGCAAAAATGAAAAAGATTATATTAAGAAAATATTTAAAAATAATTTTAAAATTAATTTAATAATAAAAGATGCTGAAGAAAGATTTTTGTCAAAATTGCGCAATGTTTTTCAAGCTGAAGAAAAAAGAAAAAAAATTGGCGAAGAATTTATAAAAATATTTGAGGAGGAAGCAATTAAACTTGGAGAAATTGATTTTCTAGCTCAGGGAACAATTTATCCAGACGTTATAGAGAGTGGATTAGGTAATTCTTCAATTATTAAAAGTCACCATAATGTCGGTGGAATTCCTAAAAATATAAAATTTAAAGAAATAATCGAGCCGTTGAAAATGCTTTTTAAAGATGAGGTAAGAGAGCTCGGCAATATACTTAATATTCCAAAAGAACTTCTTTTGCGGCAACCATTTCCTGGCCCAGGTTTTGCAGTACGTTCTATTGGAGAAATTACAAAAGAAAAGCTCAACATAGTTAAAGAAGCAAATAAAATTTTCGAAGAAGAAATTCAAAAATGTGAATTGAATATAAAAATAAATCAATATTTTGCGATTGTTTTGGACACAAAAAGTGTCGGAGTAATGGGAGATTGTCGTACATATGAATATGTTGTTGTACTTAGAGCTGTTAAAACTTTGGATTTTATGACTGCAACCTGGGTGAAAATTCCGCATGAGATTTTGGACAAAATTTCAAGTCGAATCACAAACGAAGTTGATCATGTAAATAGAGTTGTATATGATATAACTTGTAAGCCTCCTGCAACTATTGAATGGGAATAAACATACAAAAATAAACTTTTTATATTCTATTAAATTTTACTCATTATTCAAAATATAAGAAATGGAGTTAAAGTGAAAATTAATAAAAATTATTTAAATTTGAAAGAAAATTATCTGTTTCTTACAATATCAAATAAAGTTAAAGAATATAAAAAAGAAAATCCTAAAAAAAAATTAATTAATCTTGGGATTGGTGATGTTACGCTTCCTTTGCCCAAAGCAGTAATCAAGGCAATGCACAAAGCCACAGATGAAATGTCAAACAAAACAACATTTAGAGGTTATGGAACTGAAAGGGGCTATACATTTTTAAGAGACACGATTGTAGACTATTACAATAAAAAAAATGTTTTTTTAAACAATGAAGAAGTATTTATAAGTGATGGAGCAAAAAGCGATTTAGGAAATATTTTAGATATTTTTTCAAAAGATAATAAAGTTTTGATTCCGGATCCAGTTTATCCTGTTTATGTAGACACAAATGTAATGGATGGAAGAGAAATAATATATGTAAACAACAATATCGAAAATAATTTTTTATCAATGCCTGATCAAAATTTAAAATGCGATATTATTTATATGTGCTCACCAAACAACCCAACAGGAAATGTATACAACAAAGATGAACTTAAAATTTGGATAGAATATGCAAAAGAAAATAGAGCAATTTTATTGTTTGATTCAGCGTACGAAGGTTTTATACAAGAAAAATATTTACCAAGTAGTATTTATCAAATAGAAGGAGCAAAAGAATGTGCGATCGAATTTGGATCACTTTCTAAAACAGCAGGATTTACTGGAGTAAGATGCGGTTATACTATCATTCCCCACGAAATTTCATACAACAACATTTCACTCAATGATTTATGGTTAAGACGTCAAACAACAAAATTCAATGGTGTTTCTTATATTACTCAACGAGGTGCTGAAGCAGTATTTACTGAAGATGGTTTAAAACAAACCAAAGAAAATATTTCTTACTATATGAAAAATGCAAAGATAATTTCAGATGTCCTAACAAAATTAGATATTTGGCACACTGGCGGTGAAAATTCTCCATACATTTGGTTTAAATGCCCCAAAAATATGAATTCATGGATTTTTTTTGATTATTTACTTAAAAATGCAAATGTTATCGGAACTCCTGGGGCAGGTTTTGGTTCAAATGGTAAAAATTTTTTTAGATTTAGTGCATTTTGCGACGAAGAAAGTGTTGTTGAAGCTCTAAATAAAATTAAAAATATTAAAATCGATGCATAATCTCTTTAAACTAAATTTAATATTTATTTGACTATAATTATAAAATAGTTTTTTAATTCAAATATAAATAATCTCAGAAGAGGAAAAATGAATCTCTTTCACAAAATAAAAAAAAGCTTTACAGAAACTCGAAATTTCATAAATAAAAAATTAAATAATTTATTCAATAACTTTAAAAAAATAGATAAAGAATTTTTTGAAGAATTAGAAGAAATTTTAATAGAAGCGGATTTAGGAGTTTACACATCGTCTAAAATAATTGAAAATTTAATACAATATACAAAAGATAAAAACATAAAAGATAGTGAAAAAATAAAAGAACTAATAAAAGAAATAATTCTAGAAATCATGCTCGAAAATATTGAAATTGAGGTTGAAAAATTTCCAAAAATTATAATGGTTGTTGGAGTGAATGGAGTTGGTAAAACTACAACAATTGGAAAACTTGCAAAATTTTATAAACAAAAAGAGAAAAAGATTTTGATTTCAGCAGCTGATACATTTAGAGCTGCAGCAATTGACCAACTCAAAATTTGGGCTGAAAAAACCCAAACTGAAATCGTAAGCCACCTTGAAGGTTCTGATCCTTCGAGTGTCATTTTTGATAGTATAAATTTCGCCAAAGCACGAAATGTTGATATTATAATATGTGATACTGCTGGAAGGCTCCATAATAAAAAAAATCTTATGGAAGAACTCAAAAAAATGAAAAAAATAATCGAAAGAGAAGAAAATTTCTATAAAGAAATTCTTTTAGTAATCGATGCAACAACAGGCCAAAATGGTGTAATTCAAGCAAAATACTTTAACGACGCGCTAAATGTTGACGGCGTCATTCTTACAAAAATTGACGGAACTGCCAAGGGAGGAATCACTATTTCAATCAAAGATCAAATTGGTATTCCAGTGAAATATATCGGCATAGGAGAAAAAATTGACGATATATCTGAATTTGATGCAAAACAATTTATAGAAAATATTTTTAATTAAATACATACAAAAATAGAAATTTATAATTTTTAATAAACTTTTATTTTTATGCGAAAAAATTTTCAAATTATTTCATCAAATAAGTGGATCTAAAAAAACTTTAAAATAAAAATTTAATTAATTATATTGTTGACAAACTTAAAAAATTGTAAAATTTCAACTAATTTAAAAACAATATTTTAACAATGATAAATAAATTGTTATAGTAAATTATTTTCTACGAGAGGTAATGTTATGAAATTTTTTGTTGATACAGCAAATTTAAACGAAATTGAATCAATAAATGAATTAGGAGTGGTAGAAGGTGTTACAACAAATCCAAGTTTAATTGCAAAAGAAGAAAAAAATTTTATGGAAATAATTGATGAAATTACTAAAACTATTGATGGTCCCATAAGTGTAGAAGTAATTAGTTTAAAATCCGAAGAAATGATCGAAGAAGCTAAAAAGTTTGCAAAGTTACACAAAAACATAGTTATAAAAATTCCAATATGTTATGAAGGTCTTAAAGCTATTAAAAAATTAAATTCTATTGGGATAAAAACAAATGCAACACTTATTTTTTCTTCTTCGCAAGCACTTTTGGCAGCACGTGCAGGCGCAACATACGTAAGTTTGTTTTTAGGAAGACTTGACGACATCGGAGTAAACAGTATTAAAATTTTGAAAGAAATTGTTATTATTTTTAATACACATTGTATAGATTCTAAAATTATAGCGGCTAGTTTAAGACACCCAATGCACGTAATAAAGTCAGCAAAAGCTGGCGCACACATTGCAACGGTTCCTTACAAAATTTTGTTGGATATGTTAACACACCCATTAACCAAAAACGGTATTGAACAATTTTTGAAAGATTGGGAAGGTACAACCACGTAAAACATAAAGATTTTTACTCTAAGATTTTATATATGCATATATATCACTTTGTAATAATAACCAAAATTTTTCATAACGTTCAAATACTTAAAAAACATACGACACTCAATAAACATCAGTCACTTATAAAATTTTCACATAACATTGCAATTTTTGAACGCTTCTTTAGCATATTCAGTTCTGGTTAAACGTCTGGGTATTACTGGTGTTGTAGATTGACGTTTCAAAGTTTTCTTTTTTGTGTCGTCTCCTTTAATTGAAACTATTTCTGACGCTGATGATTGGCGTCTAAGTGAATTGGAAAATTCACCATTTCCTTCCACTCCGGAACCAGAAAACTTAATTTGTTTTAAAATATTAAAAAATAACATTTTTTGCTCCTTTTATATTTTTGCTTTAACTCTTAAAACATCTTTTATATATGTATGCTTAAAAATAAAAAATATGTAACAACAAAACTTTTCACTTTTTAATACTTAGCAATTATTGAAAATCTTATACCATTATATCTATTGTTTTAATTTTTATATCTATTTACAAACGAATTTTGAATTACTTGTTAACGTTTTAATTTAAAAATATTCTTAGTTATTTATATAGACCAATATTTTAAACGCATTACTAAAATTTATTTGTCCTTTATTTTCTTTTCAAATCCATTTTCTAAGCACAATTAAAATTAAATTAAAAACTTCAAAAAGTCATTTCTAATAATTTCAAAATAAATTGTCACAAAAAACAATACAAATATAAATTAAATATAATTTTGAAAATATCAAAAATTAACTTTATATTTCTTTAAAATTATACAAGCATTATTCTCACCAAAACCAAAAGAATTTGAAATTGCATAATTAATTTCTTTATATCTACCTAAATTTGGCACATAATCTAAATCACAATGAAACGCTCGATGAATCAAAATCAATCAAAGGACGTGAATAAAGTACCTCATTAAGTAAAAAATCTTTGCAAGAACGTGGTACCTCAGCTTGTTGATTAAGAAATTTCGAAATTGGCTCTCTTTTACGTTCCCATGGATTAGGACTCCATGGCGGCCTTTTATCCCAAAAAAACACTACCCATAATATGTAATCTTCTGCCAAAAAACCCTTTTCTGCAGCGAATTGTCTTACTTCCTCTACAAATTTTTCTAATGAACGACCTGGATTCATTTGTCGTGATAATTCAATTTTAGGAAGCCAGGTTCTTCGCATTGACTCTTCTTTTTTAGCCTGTTGTCTCTGTTCACACATTCTATAAAAAACCGATAATTTTGTTTCAATGATTGGTGCCGGTTTTTCCAGCCATTCAAACTCCTCAGGAATATTTTCAAGAGAACGTAAAGTTTTTAGTTTGAAAAAAAGTATAACAACCAAAAACCCCATTTCTTCACTTATTCTTCGTGAGTGAGTATCGTCATCAATCAACGAAATCAATCTGAGGGTTAAACCACCAACTCCTTTTTGCTGCAAATATTTCAAAAGTTCGAGAGATCCACGCTTAAAAAACTTCAGTTCACCTTTCACAAAATCTTTATCGAAAAATGAAAAAACTTCACTCCTCAAAGCATCAGGAAAATTATTGTCAGATATAAATTTATTATATCCAGCTTCTATTTGCACTGACCTTTTTTCTACGTCTTCAATTTTTTCCCCAATTAATTGAATTGCCAATCTTTTTTCATGTTTACTTAAATTTTGCAAAAAAACAATAATCTCATCATTTCTCGACAATTTAAATTTCTTGCGATCAACATATGAAGATTTTAAAAACAATGTTGCTTGTTCATATATTTGTTTATAATAAAAATTCAAAGTTTCCTCTAAATGTAACGTAGCTGACACCGTTTTCTCCTTAATTTTCCCATTTTGCATATAAATACTACATTTACAAAACAAGTGATAATATTTAACATTTTTTGTTTTTGATTACTTCTTTTCACCCACCATTTTTAAATTTTTCCGATAATCTATGAACGCAATAACTCACCTAAATTTTATAATAACTGTTTACATTTGCCTTAAACTATATATCTACAATTGATTTGACTTATTTAACAATAAACTAAACTTCCCCATTTTTAAATCGTTTAAATTAGTTTCCTCTAATTAAAAAATTATATAACATTTGTTGAACAACTTCATTCTTTTATAATTGTAAAAACAAATTAATCAAAAATTTTTCTACAATTCTATTATTACTTAAAAAAACTTGAACAGTTATTCCCTTCAACATGAAATATCATTTCTCACTGTTTTTCTAACAAGTTAAATGTAACAAAACCACAATACTTATTAATTTTCAAAAATATTCATCATATTGCGAAATCCTTTCAAATAATGCGAAGAAACTTATTTTCACATTAAAAAAACAAATATTTTATTCCATTTCTAAAAATTTCTCATTAAGCGACATTTTTAAACTTTTTAAACATAAAAACCTAAACTATTTAAAACATTCAGAATTTTTTATAATCTCTCTAATTTTTTTTAGATTTCGTTTTCGATCTTATGTTCGCACTCAATAAGTGTCAGTTTCACCAATTCATTACCTTTATCATTTTTTAAATTTTGCAATAAAAAGGTTCAAATATTTTAAAACTTAGTGTCATTTACTTAAAACTACTTCAATATTTTAATGTACCTCTGTATATAATTTTTTAAAGAATCTTTTTTCTCTTTAAGTAAAGGCGATTCATTGCTGTTTTTTGTTCAAATATATGACTAATTTCTAAAATACACTTTAAATTTTCAAAAACATTTCATCCTATTTTAACTTTTATATCATCCAAACTTTCTTGATTAGTGTTTTTTATAGACGCCGTTATTTTTCCTTTCTTAAAATTACTTTTTAATCTATTTAAAATTACATCTAACGTAAAAACAATTAAAATGAAAATTTACGTATAAAATTAACTTATGTATTTCTTTAAAACTATACAAGCATTATGCCCGCCAAAACCAAAAGAGTTTGAAATTGCATAATTAATTTCTTTATATCTACCTAAATTTGGCACATAATCTAAATCACATTCAGGATCAAACACTTCATAATTTATCGTGGGAGGCAAAAAATTTTCATTAATTGCAAACGCTGTAATTATCGTTTCTATTGCTCCTGCTGCACCAAGAAGATGACCAGTCATCGATTTTGTAGAACTTATTGGAATCTCATAAGAATAATCGCCAAAAACTTTTTTTATGGCAATCGTTTCAGCTTTATCATTATGATGAGTTGAAGTTCCATGAGCATTTATGTAATCTATACTCTCGGGAGAAAGTTGAGCTTTTATCAAAGCGTTCGACATACACCTCGCAGCACCTGAACCATCCTTAAGTGGAGCGGTTATATGATATGCATCGTTTGTTGATGAGTAACCAACAATTTCTGCAATTATGTCAGCATTCCGTTTCTTCGCATATTCAAGTTCTTCGATTATCAAAACACCAGCGCCATCTCCCATTACAAAACCATCTCTGTTAGCGTCAAAAGGTGAACACGCCTTACTTGCTTCCACATTTCTTGTGCTCATTGCTTTCATTGCACAAAAACCAATAAAAGGCAACATAGATACGGAAGCCTCAGCACCCCCGGCTATCATAACATCAGCATCTCCTCTTGCTATTGTAAGCGCCGCCTGACCAACTGCGTCTGCGCCCGATGCGCATGCGGAAACTGTTGTTAAATTCATACCTTTAGCCCCAGTAAATATTGAAACCTGTCCTGTACCCATATTTGAAATTAACATTGGTATAAAAAACGGGCTTACCCTATTTGGTCCTTTGATTAAGAAAGATTTGTATTGTTCCTCAAAAGTTGTAATTCCACCAATTCCCGAACCTATAATGACGCCAACTCTGTCACTGTTTTCATCATTCACAACAATTTTTGAATCTTCGACCGCCATTAAAGCTGCTGCAACCGCATATTGGACAAATAAATCCATACGCCTAGAATCTTTTTTCTCCATATAATTTGTCGGATCAAAATCCTTAACCTTGGCCGCAACTTTACATGGCAAATTTGAACTATCAAAAGTTGTAATTAAATCAACTCCACTTGTCCCACACTTTATGTTATCCCAAAACACTTCTTTTTTATTTCCCAAAGGCGTAACAACGCCGCAGCCTGTTATCACGGCTCTTTTCATAAAAATCTCCAATTACAAACATTTGTCAATTATTATTCTCGAAAAACAAAACATCATAATTTTTCTTTTATATAATTTACTGCATCACAAATTGTCAAAAGCTTTTCAGCTTCCTCATCAGCAATTTCAACATTAAATTCTTCTTCGAAACACATCAAAAGCTCTACAATATCTAAAGAATCAGCCTCTAAATCTTTTATAAAACATGCGTTCATTGTAACTTTTTCCTCTTCACAACCAAGTTGCTCAACAACTATTTCTTTAACCTTTTTGAATACATCCATTTTTACCCTTTCCCATACTCAATTTTCAATATATCAAATAAAATTTTGCTTATAATTCTTAACAAACATA
This sequence comes from Clostridiales bacterium, assembly GCA_031267755.1. Lineage (GTDB taxonomy): Bacteria > Bacillota > Clostridia > Monoglobales > JAIRYP01 > JAIRYP01. The sequence goes on from JAIRYP010000011.1 coordinate 68,954, forward strand.
AAAATATCCAAGAAAATTAAGCAATACTTTTTGAATATCACATATCAGTTCCACCGTCAACAGCTAACACTTGACCCGTTATATATTCTGCATTCGCTAAAAAATAGCAAGCATCAGCTATTTCTTCAGGCATCCCAAATCTTCCTAATGGAATTATTTTTTTATATTTTTCTTTAATTTCATCACTAAGTTTTTTCGTCATATCAGTATCTATAAAACCCGGTGATATAACATTACACCTCACATTTTTTCTTGCAACCTCTTTTGCAACAGATTTTGTAAATCCAAAAATTGCAGCTTTTGAAGCAGAATAATTTGCTTGACCAACATTTCCGGTATTTCCAACTATCGATGAAATATTTATTATACTACCTTTTTTTTGTTTCAACATTAATTTCAAAACCATTTTAGTACAATTAAACGTTCCTTTAAGATTTACCTTTATCACTTCATCCCATTCTTGTTCACTCATACGCACAATTAAATTATCACGAGTGATTCCAGCATTATTTACTAAAACATCAATATTAATAAAGTTTTTTCTCGCATGTTCAATAAGGAGCTCAGAACTTTTCATATCCGAAATATCGCCTTTAAAATATGTACACTTCACTCCAAATTGTTCTATTTCTTTACAAGTTTTAATTAACAATTCTTCATTTAAAGCATTTAAAACAATATTTGCACCATTTTTTGCAAATTTAACAGCAATCGCTTTACCAATTCCACGTGTTCCTCCAGTTACTATTGCGGTTTTACTTGTCAAATCAATTTTCCTCCACACATTAATGTTAACTCTCATTCTCTTAATTGTTCCAACACTAAATTTAAATCATCAAGTTGATTTTTGGACACAAAACACGGCGCGCCAGACATAATTTCAGACCCATTTTGAGCTTTCGGAAAGGAAATTACATCCCGAATTGAATTACTGCCAGACATAACCATCACAAGTCTATCAAGACCATAAGCAATGCCGCCATGTGGTGGAACCCCATATTTAAGAGCTTCAAGCATAAAACCAAAATCCTTTTCAATTTCATCGTTTGATAAATCAAGCATTTCAAATATTTTTTTCTGGAGAAAATAATCATTTATCCTTATGCTTCCGCCTGCAATTTCAAAACCATTTAACACTAAATCATATGCTTTAGATTTAATATTTTCAAATTTCTTATTTTCAAAATCTTCGCAGAGTGGAGCTGTAAAAGGGTGATGAGTTGCAATATATTTATTAACTCTTTCGCTATATTCAAAAAGTGGAAAATCAGTAACCCACAAAAAATTATACTTTTCTTTATCGACTAACTCATTTTTCTTAGCAATTTCAATTCTAATATATCCAAGAACATTTTGAACAATTTTTTCTTCCCCAACCAAAATTAAAACTAAATCATTATCTTTGGTGCCCAAACGCTCACATAACTTTGATAATTCACTATTCTTTAAAAATTTTGCAACATTAGAACGAACATTTTCATCAAAAGCTACATATATAACATAACTTACTCCTTGCAATTTTGAAAATTCTGTAAACTCTTCAATCGTTTTTCTAGTTATTTTTTTTGACAATCCTACAGCATTGATGGCCTTTATTTTTTTTCCAACATATGCTGCATCTGAAAAGGTTTTAAACTCACTTTTTTTAAATATATCAGTAATATCATAAATTTGCATATCAAACCTTATATCTGGCTTATCTGTCCCATATTTTTCTAAAGCAACATCAAATTTAAATCTTGGAAATGGCGTTTCAATTTCAATTTTTAATATTTTTTCAAATAAAGTTTTAATAAACTTCTCACTTATTTCAATGATATTTTCAATGTTAACAAAAGATAATTCAATATCAATCTGTGTAAATTCAGGCTGCCTATCTGCCCGTAAATCTTCATCTCTAAAACATTTAACGATTTGAAAATATTTATCCATTCCAGCAACCATAAGTAGCTGTTTATAAATCTGCGGAGATTGGCTAAGTGCATAAAAATTATTTGGAATTATCCGACTCGGAACTAAAAAATCACGCGCACCTCCAGGTGTACTTTTTATAAGAAAAGGTGTTTCAATTTCTAAAAAATTATCATCCCAAAAAAAGTTCCTTGTAAATTTACAAATATCACTTCTCAATTTCATTTTTTCTTGCATAATAGGTCTTCTTAAATCCAAATATCTATATTTCATTTTTAAAGTTTCATTTATTTCGACATCTGATTTTATATAAAAAGGAGGAACAATAGATTCGCTAAACACAACAAGTTCACTCGCTCTGACCTCAACTTCACCAGTTTTCATTTTAACATTTTGATTATTTTTTATTCTTGAAAAAACCTGGCCCTTTACTTTAATCACAAATTCACTCTTTAAACTTTCGGCTTTTTTAAATAATTCTTTTTCAACCACTTCATTAAACATAACCTGAACTATTCCAGTTACGTCTCTGACTACCACAAAAATTATACTTCCAAGTTTTCTTACACTATTTACCCAACCATAAATTTCAACATTTTCTCCCTCATTTTTTATACTCAATTCTCCACACATGTGAGTTCTTCTAAATTTTTCCATTTATTTTAATCCCTTAAACAATCATTTTTAAAATTTTATAAACATCATCTTTAATATTTGCAAAATTTAAAACAATTTCATTTTCGTTTTTTGTCTTCATATTTTTAATCTTTACTTTATTGCTTTCAATTTCTTTCTTACCAATTACCATTACAAACTTACTCCCAATTTTATTCGCATATTTCATTTGAACCTTAACGCTTCTATTCATCAAATCCATTTCTGCAAAAATTCCATTCAAACGACACGCATAAACAACCTTTTGCGCAGCCATAATTTCCAAATCATTCATGCCAATAACAAATAACAACGGAGTTTTTTCTTCTAAAATTACTATGTTTTGTTTATATAAAACATGTATCAATCTTTCGATGCCAATACCAAAACCCATTCCACACGTTGAATTTCCGCCAAGTTCTTTAACCAATCCATTGTATCTTCCACCTCCACAAATAGAAAACTTAATCTCCTCAATATCACATATTATTTCAAAAACAGTTCTTGTATAATAATCAAGTCCTCTCACAATTTTTGAATCTATTTGATATTTTACGCCTATATTCTCTAAATTTTTTTTAACATTTTCAAAATGAAAAAGACAATCTTCGCAAAGATTTTTTATCATCTTTGGAGAATTGTCAATTATCTCTCTATTTAAATTCTCAAAACATTTTTTGCAATCCAAAATTCTCATTGGATTTTTATTAATTCTAGTTTTGCAATTACTACATAAATTATCTATATATTTTCCAAAATAATCCTTTAATTTGATTTTATAAACATCTCGACAATTCTCACATCCTATGCTGTTTATAAGTAATATTAAATTTTTAATACCAAGACTCTCAAGAAAAAAATATGAAAGTGAAATAACCTCACTGTCGCAAATAGCTTGTTCAGACCCTAAATTTTCAACTCCAAACTGATGAAACTCTCTAAGTCTTCCAATTTGTGGCCTTTCATAACGATAACATGGTGTTATATAATACAATTTATTTGATTTTGCATCATATTGCATATTATTTTCTATGTAACATCTAACAATGCTTGCTGTGCCCTCAGGCTTCAAAGTCATACTTCTTTGGCCTTTATCTAAAAACGTATACATCTCTTTTTGAACTATATCGGCATTATTGCCTATTCCACGCAAAAAAACCTCCGTTCTTTCAAAAAGCGGAGTTCGTATTTCTTTATATCCGAAATTTTGGCAAATATTATGAAAACTATTTTCAACATTTTGCCAAACATGACTAACATTTGGCAATATATCTTCAGTACCTCTCGGTCTATTAAACATGTTTACCTTCTATAATAGACTACAAAACTATAAATTAAAATATAATTTTAAATCAATAGTTCAATAAACTTAATTTAAATAATTTGATGAAAAATAATTCATAGGTTTCTGCACTTCGCCATTTTTTATGAACTCAAAATGCAAATGAGGTGGATCCGCACACTCAAAGGATGAACTACTACCCACACCACCTATTATATCTCCAGTTTTAACTTTTTTACCAATTTCAATAAAATTTATATCCTGCAAATTTGAATAAACAGTATTTAAGCCATTTCCGTGATTCAAAACTAAAGTTATCCCAAGCTCGTCTGATTGATAAATTTTCTCAACTAAACCATCTCTGGCCGCTTTCACTGGAGTTCCGATTGCACACTCAATATCAATTCCGTTATGAGTTCTCCAATCGTCCAAAGTTTTTGAGTAAACTAAATCGTCAAGTGAACACTCTTTTATTATTTGACCTGAAACTGGCAAAACAAAACCATCATCATAAATTTCTTTAACTTTTTTTGAAGAACTATCAGAAATTTCTTTCAATGTTGCACTATCATTATTCAAAAAGAATGAATTTTCTTCAATTTCATTAGAATTAAAACCGATTTCAACGCCTTCATCCATAAAACCAAAATCTTCTTCAACATCTTGTTTATTTTCTGTAACAGTTTTTTTTAGCTTTTTGTTTTCGCTAATTTTAATATTGGTTTTAAACTTCATAAAAAAACCAAAAGAAAACAAAAAAATAAATAATAAAACAGAAAAAATTACCCCTTTTAAATAACCTGCACTCGAAACTTCATTAATTTCATCTTTACCTTTAATCGATTCATCTTCCAAACACAAACACCCCCAAAAGGAATTGTTTGCATTATTTGAAAAATTATACCAATAAAACAAATAAAAGTATTTTAATATTCGAAATATTACTTTATCTAAAAATTAAAAAGTAAAAACAAAAAACAGCATTTTAACTTATTTCAACAAAATCTATCATACTTTCATTATTAAAACGAAAGCTCATGTTTACTATTGTATCATTTATTAAACTCTGCACGATCAAAATAATTCATTATAACTTTTACAATTTTTTCAGAAGCTCCCGAATCTCCATAAGGACTTGATGCACGTGACATTCTTTTATACTCATTTTTGTTTGCTAAAAGAGAATACGCACACCTAAAAATCTCGTTTTCCATTACTCCACATATTTTCGCAACTCCAATTTGCACCCCCTCATTTCTTTCCGTTTCATTTCTAAGCACCAATAATGGTTTCCCGAAAAACGGTGCTTCCTCTTGAATTCCACCCGAATCTGTCATAACAAAATAACACCTATACAAAACATTTTGCATTTCTTCAGAGTCTATAGGATCAATTAAATGAATTCTTTTAATTTTATCTAAAATTGCATACACCGTGTTTCGCACTATAGGATTCAAATGTACTGGAAAAACAACTTCAACATCTTCAAATTTTCCAACTATTCTTTTGACGGCCTTGCAAATATTTTTTAACGATTCTCCCCAATTTTCTCTTCTATGAGCAGTTAATAATATTATCCTTTTACCTTTATAATCTATATCTCTCAAAATACTATTTTTAAAAACATAATTATTTTTAGCCGTAATCTTCAATAAATCAATCACAGTATTTCCAGTTAAATAAATATTTTTTTCTTTTATTCCTTCGTTAATCAAATTAATTTTATTTTGTTCCGTTGGCGCAAAATGAATATTTGACAATACACTTATCAAACGTCTATTTGCCTCTTCAGGAAAAGGATTTTGAATATCAAATGTACGAAGACCCGCTTCAACATGACCAATTTTAATTTTATTGAAAAACGCAGATAAACAACCGGCAAATGCAGTTAAAGTATCACCCTGCACAAGAATCATATGAGGTTTTTCCTGTAAAATAATTTTCCCAATATTTACAATTGACGAAGTTAAAATTTCTTCAAAACTTTGCTTTTCTCGCATTACACCCAAATCATATTTATAAGTTAAATCAAATAATTTAAGTTCCATTTTAAGCATTTGATCATGCTGCGACGTTATTAAAACAATAGAATCGATGATTTCACTAAATTTCTTCATTTCCATTATAACAGGAGCCAATTTAATAGCTTCTGGTCTTGTACCGAAAATTGTTATTATTTTAATTTTATTTCCCATTTTGTTTCCTTTTTTCTACAATAACATATTTTGCACTCGCAATAACTAAAAACAAAACAGATAGTATAAGAAATACAGCTCTCATAAATCCTTTTATATACATTACAACTGCGCTTAAAGATAAAGCTGCAGTCATTGTATACAATATACTAACGGATTGTCTTTGAGTAAAACCAAAATCAATAAGTTTATGATGCAAATGTTCCTTATCGGGAAGCATCACGTGCTTTCCAGACAAAGCTCTTCTAAATATTGCAAATATTGTATCAAAAACTGGAAAACCTAAAATTAAAACAGGAACAAGAAATGATATTACAGCATGAGTTTTAAATAAACCTTCAATAGATAAACACGCAAGTGTAAAACCTAAAAACGTAGAACCAGCATCACCCATAAAAATTTTTGCTGGATTAAAATTATAAGGTAAAAAACCCAATCCAGAACCCGCAATTGCAGCCACCATAATCGATACATTTAATTCATTCAAAAAAAGTGCAAACGAAAGCATCCCAAATGATGCAATTGAAGAAACACCAACTGCAAGCCCATCCAACCCATCAATTAAATTTATTGCATTTGTAATACCAACAATCCAAAAAATCGTTATAAAAGAAGAAAACCAATTATTAAAGTTTATAAAACTATGTTTCAAAAACGGATTTGCAATATATTCAATTTTAACACCGCAAAGTACTGCAATTGATGCAGCAACTATTTGAATTACAAGTTTATTGCTTGCTTTTATAGGTTTGATATCATCAAAAACTCCAAGCGTAACTAACAATATTCCCCCAAGCAAAATTCCAAGTACATGATCATCAATAATCGCAAAACAACTAACGCTTACAATAAATCCATAAAATATTCCAATCCCTCCGATTAGAGGAATCGATTTTTTATGAACACGCCTAGTGTCTTTTGGAGTATCTACTATACCCAAATCATAACCTAAAACTATCATAAGAGGAGTTGAAGAAAAAGTAATTAAAAACGCAACAAACAAGGCTAAAAACACGCACATATTATTTACCATGTTCAACTTTTAGTTCACTCCCTGTTTTTTGTGCGAATTCAATACGTTTTACGGTATAATTGCAGGCTCTAAAACATAAATCATTTATTGGAGTAAAAACCCGTTCGCACTTTCGAAAAGGAAAAAAATAACACAAAAAATCGCAAAATAAATGCCAAAAACGAAGAACAAAATTTTCTTCAACGTATGGATCTATTTTTTTTAAAACTTCTCTAAATCTACTCAAAGCTTCGTTATCGCTTTCCAAATCGTAATTTGGATTCATGTTTAAACGCTCAAGTTCATCTTTCACATATTCTAATAAAACTTCTGAATTTTTAAAATTAACTTCAAGTTTCTCATCTCTAAGTAACCAAAAAAAAACTTTTATTTTTTTTTCAGTTCCAAAATTTATTATACTTTTTTTTGGAAAAGTCAAATTCATAAAATAACTTAAAGAACTAATTAATTTTAAAATATTAGCATCACTCGAAGGATCACTTAAAACTGTAGAAGAAGATGGGTTTGTACAATTTTGAGAAGGATCACTTGAATCCAAAGGAGAAAACGAAAACTCTTCCAACGATAGTGGCCAAGTACTATTTGGATTTTCTTTCGCCTCAAGCTTTTCCCTTTCTACATGTTCAGAAAGCTTATCCGTAAAACTTTCAACGTCAACTCCTAAATCATCGGCAAGTGATTTAAGCCTTTCCCGAGGACGTTCAAAACTGTTGGCAATGAACTTAGCAACGGGCTCAAGTTGTCCAATTTCAAATGGTTCTATTTTTTCTAGAATTGACGAACGATAACTTCCAAAACCATCATAAAGTTCCTGCGCTTCTTCAAAAGACATATATTGCACAGAATAAATTCTTTGACCAGCATTTAGATTACCAAAATCAAAAATACCGATCTCTTTCGGCTTAGAACACATTCCATTATTTTCCAAACACTTTCCATTTACTTGATTTTTTCTTATAAAATAATGATTGCCAGTATGAATGATAACCCACAAGAGGAAAAATTTCTTAATACCATATGGTGTTTCAACATGCAAAACGGGCGGCAATCGAGAATCTTCATAATGAAACAATCTTTCTTCTTTGTCATTTTCTAGTGCAGCATGTAAAGTAATATAAGAAGAAAAAAAACTCAAAGAATCAATTAAATAATCATAATCATCAAGTAAAATTATTTTACGAAGAGCTTCAGCTAAACTACGTGAAAAACGACGATTTATAGATAATTTAAAATCAAAACATCTATCAGAATCCAATAATATTTCTTCCCTTGTCACTTCTAACCTAATTTTAAGACTAGGGAAAAGATTATTAGGAGCTAGTTCGGCAATGCCCACTTCATCTTCAAGATAATTTAATAAATACGTTAAAAATTCATTAGCATCACCAAAACTATTAATTGGTCTTTTAATACCTGGTTTTTTTGAATCTATAAAAACTTTACCAAAATAAGGTATTTTATAAGTTGTTTTTTTCAAATTTTCTGCAGTGACTTTTTTGCCGCCAAGCCAACGTAAAACTAAAATTTTTAATTCTTTAACGACTACATCTTCACTGTCCAAATCTAAAATAATTTTTAAAAACTTTGGATTATTTAAAAGTAATTCCAAAATAACATCTATAAAACAAGAATTTTCCTTCCAACGCACAATATTTTCATTTGGTTGAAGTCTTCTATAATTTTCATTCAAATTAATTCCCCCAAAAACAATTTTACTAAATAATATTAATGAATAATTTCAAAAAAATTTAAATTTAACCTAAACCTTTCTGTTTAGAACAAATATCTAAAAACGTTTTTTCTCTAAATTTTCCTTTAAAATTATCATACGAAAAACTATCGATTATATCAGTTGCTAGCTCTTTTTTTCTTTTTAAATTAAGTAAATCACATACAAAATCACAAAGAATATGCCAAGCACGAATTAAAAAAAATTCATTTACATAAGGATCAATTTTTTTAACAATTTCTTTAAATTTTATAAAATTTTCTTCATTTTGTGAAAAATTTGGATTTTGCTTTGCATCGTTTAAAATTTCTATTAAACCTTTATAAGATTCTTGATATTCATTTTCTTCTGTTAAAAATTTAAATATAATTTTTACAGCTTCAAGTTCTCGAGAATCATAACTATTATTTAAAAAATAATTTTTTAAACTTAAATGAAAAAATTTGGAACATGCTAAAATAAAATCTTCTTGTGCTTCTTCAGGGTTTTCTTGTGCTTCTTCTTTTAATTCTTCTAAACTAATCACAGATTTTGGTAAGTTTTCGTGGGAGCATTCTTGATTATCTAATTTTTCCAAACTCACAGAACTCTCCATAAATAAATCTACATCGCTATCATTTTTTACTACCTCGTCTTCTACTGCTTTATTTTCAATTTCATCTAATTCTTCTTCTGAAGCTAATGGCACATTTGGAGTAAGTACAGTAAAATCTGGATTTGAAACTGCATGAAGTTCTTCTCTAGAATGATATTTTAATAACATTTCTTCAAAAAAATCTTCATTGAACTCCCCGAACCTAGAAAGCCTATATAATTCAAGATTAGGATTTTTACAATTATTGGCAACATAATCAGATAATGCTTTAAAAGGTGAAATAAATAAATTTTGTTGCATTAACTCAGATTTTTTTAAAAGCGCCTCGGCATTTTCATAAATTGCCTTAAAATGCTCAACTTCCATATAAATAACATTCCTAGGAACTTGATAATTTGTAAATTCTCTTATAGTACAGTTTTCTCTCTGGGAATTCATTCCATTGTAATACCAACCAGTTCCATCGTGTTTATTAAATCTACACGTAAAATGATTATTATATTCATGATCAATAGTAGAAAATAAAACAAAACTAGAAGTTCCTTTTTCAGTTTCAATAGTTATAATTTCTGGAAATGAATAATCTCCTTCTTTATGAAAAAAATTTAAAAAAATTCCACTGTCTTCTAAAATTCCAATACTCTTTAAATTATCATAAACATCAAAAAAGCCCATATCCTCAGCCACACAATATGTATCCTCATGTCTAATACTAATCACATCATTAAGCCCATAATAACTAATATTTTTTAAAGGAGAACTTCTCAAAAAATTATCTACTTCCATATCAAATCCTATGCTCTGCAAATAATCTCTCAATTCATTATAAAAAGTAGCAAAATGAGAAAAACAATCAACATATCCATGTTCAAAAGTAGATTTAAAAAAAGTGTCTTTAAGTTTAAAAATCAAATTTTTAAATTCATCAACATTAAAGGTTTCACCTTCTTTGTAAAGAATTGCCATTTCCCTAAGTTTATTTAAAACTGGATTATCTAAAACACTGTTTACAACTTTACATAAAAAAGGAGGATATGAAAATAAAGTTTGAAATATAACGTCAATATAACAACTATTATTTTTCCACTTTAAAAAAGCTTCCGTAGGCTGATAGGGTCTATAAATTTCATCCATAATTATTAATCACACCTTCCAACAAAACCAATTTTTTCGCATACTTCGTCAAGAGTTTTTTTAGAAATCTGTTTCGCGTTATAAGCGCCTTCTTTATATACTTTTTCCAAATAAATCTTGTCGTCTAAAATCTCATTAAATTTCTTTTGTATTGGTTCAAATTCTGCAACTATAACATCTGTTAGCAATCTTTTAAAAACTCCATATTCTTTTCCATAAAATTCTTCTTCAACTTCTTTTAAACTTTTTTTAGTTAAGCTTGAATAAATATTCATTAAATTTTCAATTCCATCTTTATTTGTTCCGTGACATACACAATTTTCACTGTCAGTGACTGATTTTTTAATTTTTTTTGAAATTTTATCTTTCGAGTCAAGCAATGAAATAAAAGAATTTTCATTTTTATCACTTTTTGACATTTTTTTACTTGGATTTTGAAGGCTCATTATCTTACCACTACTTTCAAAAATATACGGTTCAGGAACAATAAAAGTATTACCATATCTTCTATTGAATCTGTTCGCCAAGTCCCTAGTTAATTCGAGATGTTGTTTCTGATCTTTGCCAACTGGAACAAAATTCGTTTTATACAATAAAATATCTGCAGCCATTAAAACGGGATATGTAAAAAGACCTGCATTCACATTTATTTTGTTTTCGCTCTTTTCTTTAAACTGTGTCATTCTAAAAAGTTCACCAATAGAAGTAACACAGGACAAAATCCATGAAAGTGAGCAATGATCGGAAACATGAGATTGAAAAAAAATAGAAGCACGATTAGGATCAATACCACACGCAATTAATAATGCCAATAAATTTAAAGAATTTTCTCTAATTTTTATTGCTTCTTGCTGCACAGTGATCGAATGCAAATCCGCAATCATAAATAGACATTCAAAATTTTCTTGAAATCCAACCCAATTTTTAACCACCGTATAATTACCTAAAGTTGGAATGCCTGATGGCTGAATGCCGCTCAAAATACTTTTTCTTATTCCCAGTTTCAAAACACCTCAATTTTTATTATCTTACCATATCATTTTACTAAAAAAAACAAAAAAATACTTTTAAACTTTCTATAACTAAATAATTTTTATATATCTTATTCAAATTAACAATATTTTTCAATGTAAAAAATAATTTACTTTAAAAAAATTGTTAATTATTAACCAAAAAATTTATTTTTAACAAAATTAATAAACAAATAATCTAATTAAAATATTTATTTTTTATAATGATAGAGAATAAAATCAAAAAAAATTATTGAAATCTTTAAAAATAAGGAGTGAATTTTAATGTTGAATTATAAAAGCAAGCAACTTAGAGCAGCAGCAGTACCGCCTCCACCTCCACCACCACCTCCGCCACCTCCGCCACCGCCAGCGCCTCCGCCACCAGAATCTTCAAAACCAGGAATGTCTCTTAGTGACCAAATTAAAAACGCGCAAAAGCTTAAAAAGGTTGATGAAATTACACCCAATACGACTTCGGAAGAAAATCAACCAATTTCAGAAGAAAATGTAAAAGAAACGGTTAAAGAAATTTTCACAAAACATAAAAGAGATTCAACACAAATTGATACAGTTACCGCTCGCATTCTTGAATATATAGAAAATAATCCACAAATGGCTTCACTAGTTACAAGAGAAAACATTGAAAATTACGCAAAAAGCACATCAGCAAATTTTGGGTTCTTCATGAGACAATTACAAGGAAATAGAATGGGGACGACATCAGCTGCTCCAAAACAACCGTTAGCCGCAACAACACCAAGCGTAGCAAAACCCCAAACACCACCCCCTGTAACACCGCCTACATCAGAAAAGCCTCATATATCATTTAGTATACCAAATAATTTGCCAGATCCTAGAACACTTCCGATACCTCCGCCACTCGATCTGAACACTGAAAAAAGCCCTTCTGAAACGACACAAACAAATGTTTTACAAACTGTGGATGAGAATCTCGAAATACAAATACCGCTAGAAGAAATTGAATTTCCATTTATGGCTGGTATTAGAGATGCAGCTAAAACTAGAGTGACCCTTCCTGAACTAATTGAAGATTCAATAACTAAAGGTGCAAGTGATTCAACAACTAGAGACGAAATCGATAATTTAACTTCACAACTTGCAAATAAAAACGAAATAATTTTAGAAAATGAGAATTTAAAAATATTATTAAGTGAAGCTTTAACAGCAATTGCCATAGATAATAGAGGCTTAAATCCTAGTGAAGAAAGATTGGCTAGAAATATAAAAGATGGCAACCTTACACCTGATCAACTTGAAGGATTTAAAATATTAATAAATCCCGAAAACTCTTTAACAGATGAAGAAAAAACTAAGATTATGCAAAAAAATTTACTCGGTGGTGACATACCAACGAGCAAACTTAAGGAAGTAATAAGAAGCATTGTAGACTTCATTAAAATACACAATCCTTTTAGAAAACAAGTAACAGCACAAGATATTTTTTCGCAAGGCTCTAAACCAGACCCTAAACCTGTTATGACCGATTTTAATGCTTTGAAAGTTGCTGATCCTGCCAAAAAAACACCTGGCGTTGAAAGGGCTGGCAGATAAATGATAAAAACTTGAATTTACTAATGAGATTTATTAGAGTCTATTTTAGACTCTTTTATTTTTTCAACATTTTTTATTTTAAATTTAAAAAATGCTTATAATATCAGACTTGAAGTTCATAATTCATTTTAGTATTATATCTAACATTGAATAAATTTTATACACGGAGATAATCATGTTTTCGAGAGAAATTAAAATTCTTAACGATATTGGGATAAGAGCACGTATTGCAACTTTTTTTATTCAAAAAGCAAATGAATTTAATTCCACAATTTGCATAGAAAAAAACGAAATAAAAATAAACGCTAAAAGTTTACTCGGGGTTCTATCGCTTGAAGTTACAAAAGGTGACGTGGTAAAAATTTCTGCTGAAGGAACGGATGAAAGAAACGCGGTATATGCCCTCATTGATTTAATAGATTTAAGCTGTGAAAATTTTGAATAAAATTTTTTCATCAATTTTATAAATGGAGTAATTAAATTGGTTAAAATAATTGTTTCGGGGTTCGGAGGTCAAGGAATTCTTTTTTTAGGAAAAATAATCATTAAATGCGGCATTTCACAAAAAATGAGGGGAACGTTTTTACCCTCTTACGGTCCAGAAATGCGTGGCGGAACTGCAAATTGTCACGTTACTTTATACAAATCTAAAAATGCCGTTTATTCACCTATAATCACAAATCCAGATATTTTAATTTCGATGAATAATCAATCTTTTGAAGAATTTAAAGACACTGTTAAACCAGGCGGAACAATATTCGCTAACGATTTTCATGTCAAAAATAATAAAAGTGTAACAGATGTAAATTTACACTGCTTTCCACTTAAAAAAATAGCTGAAGAAATTAAATGTAATGGCAAAGAAAATATGGTTATTCTTGGGGCATTTATCAAATTAACGGAAATATTTAAATTTGAAGAAATTGTTGAAACAATGAAAAATTCTATTTCCAAATCAACAGAAAATTTAAAAATAAAAAATGAATTAATAGAAAATAATAAAAGGGCAATTAATGCTGGGTTCGAATTTGCAAAAGTTAATTATCCAACTTCTTAAACCTTGTTAACAACATATTAGTTTAGTGAGCTATTTTTATAATAATTAAACCTCTATTCGGAGTCTTAATGAAATCTATAATGGATTGTTTAAACTATGATGATTTTGGTAATCTTGAAATTGATTCAATAAAAGTTTCAGATATTTCACAAAAGTTTGAAACACCACTTTATATAATGAGCGAAAAAAAAATAAGAGAAAATTGTAGAAAATATATAAAGGCTTCAAAGAAATTTTTTGGAAACAAGTTTCAAATTTTATATGCAAGCAAAGCTTTTTCTTGCAAACATATGTATAAAATAATAAATGAAGAAAATCTCGGCACAGACGTTGTTTCGGAAGGCGAACTTTTTACTGCGCTGTCTTCAGATTTCCCAACTGAAAAAATTTATTTTCACGGTAATAATAAAAGTTATAATGAACTAAAAATGGCAGTTGAAAAAAATGTTGGAAAAATCATTGTAGATAACATTCGCGAGTTAACCCTTCTTAATGAAATTTCTAAAGAAATGAAAAAAATAACTAATATACTTATTAGAATTAAACCAGGTGTTGAAGCTCATACACATGAATTCATAAAAACAGGAGTTATTGATTCAAAATTTGGTAATGATATTAATTCGAAAGAATGCGAAGAAATTATAAAAAACACTCGAAATATGCAAAATATCAAACTTATAGGTCTACATTGTCACATAGGTTCACAAATATTTTCCCATGAACCTTTTGAGTTAGCGTGCGAAATTATGCTTAAATTTATTGCAAAAATAAAAAAAGAATATAACATCAAAATCAACGAACTCAATCTTGGTGGCGGTTTTGGAGTAAAATATATAAAAAACGACCTTAACATACAATATGAAAATTTTATAGAAAAAATTTCAAATAAAATATTTGAAGTTTGCGAAAAATTCAATGTTGAGCATCCAAAAATTCTTTTAGAACCTGGACGTTCTATCGTTGCAAATAGCGGTATTACCGTGTATACAGTAGGTTCCATCAAAAACATCCCAAATGTAAGGAAATATGTTTTAGTTGATGGGGGAATGAACGACAATCCGAGATACATAATGTATGGAGCAAAATATGAAATTATTCCAGTAAAAACCTCTTTTAAAAAAACACAAGAAAAGGTGACTGTTGCAGGGAAATGTTGTGAATCTGGCGACATAATTTCTAAAAACATATTAATCGAACCTGTTAAAATCAACGATCAAATTGCTGTTTTATGTACCGGAGCATACAATTTTTCAATGGCAAGCAACTATAACAGAATTCCAAGATTACCTGTTGTAATGGTCTCAAATGGACAACTAAAATTGATTGTAAAACGAGAAACTCTTGAAGATATTACAAAAAATGATTTATAAAATAATTAAACAAAATTAATTTTTACAACAAATTTCTTACTAAATTTTTAATTAATGATACTTTAAAAATTTGAACTATTTTTTAAATCCTGCTATAATTTTTTTCTGAAATTTCAGAGAGGCACGTGCTAAAGATGAACAGTCCCAAACGTATTTGGCTTGATGCTGCAAATATTTTAAAAGAAGAAATGTCAGAGTCGTCATTCGAAACTTGGATTAAACCTATAGTACCACAGTGTATAAAAGGAGAATCTTTTATACTTGGTGTTCCGTCCTTAGACAATAAAAAAATGATATTTGCAAAATATTATCCTTTAATTGAAAGTTCTTTAAAAACAGTTTCGTCTAAAAATTTCCAAATAGAAATAGTAACAGAAAGTGAAAAAAAAGATAACGATTTTTCAATTGAAGAACAAAAAATTGAGAATTCGTTTTCTTTCAATCCAAAATATAATTTTTCAACATTCATAGTTGGAAGTAGTAATAATTTAGCATGTGCTGCATCCATAGCAGTTTCAAATAATCTTGCTAGAACTTATAATCCATTATTTTTATACGGTAGAAGTGGGCTTGGAAAAACTCATCTTTTACACGCAATTGCAAATCAAGTGAAAAATGAAAACAACGGAAGCAAAAAAATAATTTATACAACAAGTGAAAAATTTACATATGAACTTGTAAACTCAATAAAAACTGAAACTAATCAAGTTTTTAGGAATAAATATCGCGAAGCTGACCTTGTGCTTATTGACGATATTCAATTTTTTACGGGACGTGAAAGAACTCAAGAAGAATTTTTTCATACGTTTAACGCTCTTTTTGCCATGGAAAAACAGATTGTTCTTGCAAGTGACCGTTTACCTTCTGAAATAGCAAAACTTGAAGAAAGGTTGGTAACACGTTTCAGTATGGGTCTTATTGCTGACGTACAACCACCTGATTATGAAACAAGAATTGCAATTCTTAAAGATAAATTGGAAGATAAAAATCTTGTTATAGATAATGCAATTCTCGAATATATCGCTGAGAATATAAAATCAAATGTACGTGATTTAGAAGGCGCAGTTAAACGTTTGCTTGCGTGTGCTGAAATTCAAAAAATTAAAAACATTACAATAGACTTTGCAATTAAAGCGCTTAATGAACTTGCTAAATCAAACAACAAAAAAGAAATTTCAATTTTTTCAATTATTGAAACGGTTGAAAAATATTACAAATTATCAAACGGTTCACTCATTTCTCAAAAAAAATCCAAAGATTTAGCATTTCCAAGACAAATTGCAATGTTTATAGCACGTGAAATCACTGAACAATCATTGCCAGCTATTGGGCAAAATTTTGGTGGACGTGACCATTCAACAGTCATACACGCAGTGAACAAAATTAAAAATTTAATGCAAAATGAAGAAATAAAATTTCAAATAAAAGAGATTATAATAATCATACGAAGGATTTAATATTTTTATTAAAGTTTGGAGATATAAAACATGAATTTTCAAAATTTTTTATCAACTTTAAAAGAAAAAATTGAAAGTGGTTGTAAAACAATTAATTGTTATCAACTTGACAATTTTTACACAAAAAGAGATATTAAAATTTTTCTTAGTGAAATTTTTCGAACGTTTAAAGAAAATCTCCCAGAAATATTCAAAGATGAAGAAAAAGAACCAGATTTTGATTTTTTTTTAGAAATTTTAAAACAATATTTTGATAACTGCTTTGAAACTAAAGAAATTAAAACAAGGTTCCTTATTATTTTTTTTATTGCTTTGCAAGGAATTAATCAAAATATTCCACCTTCATATCGAGAAGAACTTTTGGCTACATGTCTAGCTCTATGTGAAAATACGCGTAATTACAACGAAACTCAAATGGAGTATTTTTTTAATTATTTCATTGAAAATAATGAACAAAATCCTTATATTTCTCTTTTTCAGTGTCCAAGTTTTTTTTATTTTCAAGGTGACTATACTAAATCTCTTTTTTATCTTTGTCTAGGTATTAAAAATGAAATTGAAGAATTACGTCTTTCAAAAACTCTTGGCAATGAAAGAAATGTAGAAGTTGATGGATTTTTTACTTGTGACATTTATCAAAGAGCTTTTGAATGGGGAAATATGATAAATGGCAAAACTTCAAATATTCCTAAAATAGCATTTGTATTTAAAAATTTAAATTTAGATAATCTTACCGATTTTGAAAAAATAAAAGCATTTTATTATCTTGGACGTTCGGGCATTGTAAAAAGTAGTATTGAATCAATAGAAAGTGGAAATAGTGTTTCAGCAATGGCTAATGAAGCAAAAGAATGGGTAAAACAACATTTAGATGAAATAAAGTCGGAACAAGAAATTGAAGATCTTTATATCCCCTTAAAAGCCGGATTTCAATATTCTATTTCACTAGATAGTAAAAAAAGCAAAATTTTCAATGATTTACTTAAATTGTATTTTAAAAAAACTGAAAATGAAAATGCTTCGTTAAAAAGAAAAAATTGTGAAAATGCCTTATTTCAAACACTTGTTTTGGGTTTAAGACTTAACCATTACACAATTTACCCAAATCTTAGAATTTTCAATATCATAAAAAGTAATTTTGTTTTTTCGGAAAATTTCTTACCCGACAATTTCATGTTTTGTTTTGCATGTTGTCAATCTGAAAAATTTTGTAAATTATGGCTAGAACTTCAGATAATTGGAAAAAACTTATCAGAAGATGAAATAAAAACAACTAATGAATATAGCGAAATAATCGAATATACGAAAAAAGTTTTATTTTTTCTAAAAGAGACTAGCCTTATCGAATATTGGGATATAGGATGTTCAACATTTGATATTGATGATGGTCGCCCTGATTTTGATACAAAAGTTAAAGAATACTGTGCGAATCACACTGAGGAAATGAATAAAGGGAATAATTCGTCAAATTCTTCATTGCAACCAGAAATACTCAAAACTAAAGATGAGGAATCTAATATTTCTCCAGAAGTTATAAAAGAAAAATCACCTAAAAGCGAAGACGAGGAAACATTAAACATAGCTGTGAAACTTAAGGATGAAGAATTGAATGTTCCACAGCAAAAAAATGAAAATGAGGAACAGTTAAGATCATCTAAAAGTGAAGAAGAACCAACAGAAAAATTTGAAGAAATGTTAGAATTACCAAAAAGAGAAGATGAAGAACTATTAAAAACAAAAATTAGCAAAGAAACATTAGAAACAAATGAAATGGAAAAATTATTTTCGTTCCTTCTAGGCAAAGATGAAATAAGTGTATACGAGGAAAAAATATTAAAACTTGAATATGAACGAATAGATTTGGGAATAGAATTTGATCAAGAAGATTTAGATAAGGTCTACAATGTTTGTTCAAATATTTTACAAGACGTAAAAGAAGAAAAACAAAATGAAAAAAGGATTCAAGAATTGATTGAAATTTTTGAGAAGAAATGTTACAAGCGATCTCGTTTATATATTTTTGCTTTAAAAATATATTTGTTTTTTAAAAATTTTTTTGAAAAATTACTAAAATGTAAAAAAAGCGCTAAAATTAGACTAAAATCATCCAGAAAACTTTCTAATAATTCATTCGATACTCTTTCTAAAAAATATGCCGAAAATAAACCAGCTACACTCTGACATTTATGAAATATTCATACTTAAAAATTTTAAAACGAATGATTTATTACTAAAAATTTCCATATTTATATTTAACAATTGTGAAAAACTTATCTAGTTATATGAATTTACTAATGAAAATTTTTAAAAAGATTGTTACACTGACAAAATTTAAAAATAACAAAACATTTTTGTTTTGTTATTTTTATATAACTACAAAATTTTCTATAATGAATTTTTTAAATTTTATTATCAAACATAATACTAAGCATTGTTTTTAATAACCTTTGCCCGAAGAATCAAAATAATGTTTAGCTTGTTCAAAAATCGAATCAATTTCTGTAAAATATTGACTTCCTTCTGTTTGCATTGAAAATTGAGTTCTTTCTGCTTCGGGCGGGTCTTGAACTTCCTCTGCTTCGGACAAGTCTTGAACTTCCCCTGCTTCGGGCGGGTCTTGAGTTCTTTCTTGTTGTTCTTGCAACAAAGTAAGTTTTTCTAAATCTGAACAAAGCATAGCTCTAAACAAAGTAAAAATTTCTTCTCTCGCATCACCTTCATTAGTAAAAAATTCATAAAAACTTTTTTCATGAAATGCAAAACAACAAAATATGCTATTAAGTCTTTGCAATAAAAAACCTTTTGTACAAGTTAAATCTTCTTCAGAATGACTTGATATTTTTTTACCATAAATAGTTGAATTTATACTGTCAATAAACGTAAATGCTAAAGGAGTCTCCAAAACAAGAGATCGTCTAATAATTTCATCACCGTACGTTCCTTCAAGACCAAGCGTTAAAACAAGAGATTTTAAATCTCCAAATAAAGCAATATTTTCTTCTTTTAATTGCTGAAATTCCGTCTCGTAACGTTTATTAAAAATATTATCAATTTCAAAAATTAAAAATGTTCTCTTTTGAGCATTTGATAATCTAACATCAACAAGAATCTTAATAAAATTTTGTAAAATATATGCATTTCTTAATTCTTCGTGTACAATATATTCGTCACTTATAAAATTAATTTTGTAAAAAAATAACAAAATTTTTTTTATTCCTGGAAGTTGCTGTTGACTTATTAAATCCAAAATTTTCTTTTTATCTTTATTTGACTTACAAAGATTGTCTAACGATCTATCAAATTTTTCATAAAGCAAAGATAAATTTTTTTGTACATCATTTAAAAAAGATAAATCATCTAATTTTTCATTATCTTCTACAGTCTTTTTAAACGTATCATATAAACATTTTCTTAAAATATAATCTTGAATAAAAAGAAGATTTTTTAGAAATTTATTAATTATAAGTTCTAAATTAGCAAATTCAATTCTTGTATGAGAAAACGAAGATTTTAAATAAGAATCCATTTCTGTATCCTCAAAAATTTTGGATGCACTTAATTCACATGCAAGCGAATTATCCTTCACTGACAAAAAATTCCATGCTTCAATCATTTCTTTAGGAAATTTATAAGAATTTAATTGAAATAACGTTTGATCGCCCAAAACATCTTTTCTAGAACTCAAAACTTTTTTGTCGCCAGTAAAAAACTCTTTTCTATAGTATTCGCTACTAAACTTTTGTTTTTCGATAGCAAATTGTATAATTAATAAATTTTCTAACATTCTCGGGGATATGCCACTCACTGTATCTAAAAATGTACCCAAAAACCTTTGAGATTGGGATATAATTCCATTTGCAAAATATTTTCTTCGTTCATAATGTAAAAATACTAAAATTTCCCTCAAAAAACCAATTAAAGGATATTCTTTTAAAGTTCTATCAAAAGAACCGTAAATTCCTTTACCTAAATCTGAAAACTCATGAAAAAATAAACCAGTTAAACTACTTAAATTATTTTTAATATCAATATTTTGTTCTAAGATAATTTCAGAAAGTCTCGCTTCATTTGCCTCATATATCTCCAACCACTTATCACTAATTTCTTGGAAAACATCTTCAGCTGAAATTCCTTGCTCAATTTTTCTAATTGTTGTCATAAAATTATTTTCTGCAGTTCTTAAAACTTCTAATTTATGATTCAATAACTTATTTCTTAAATCAATTATGTCAGCTATTACTTTGCAAATCCAATTTTTTTGTGGTGAAATAACCACCGACTTTGAAGAAAAAAAACTAAAAAATTCATCTTTAGCTTCCATCACACCACGAATTTCATCTTCCGTTTTAGCAAATTCCTCATTAAACCACAAAGTAAAATTTTCTATTGACATCTCCTCAAAAATAAACTTATAAGTTGTTTCCTTGACATAATAAAATAATTTAGAATCATGTAAACTATAAAAAATTTCAAAAATACCTGTGCTCAATCTTTCAAGAATTTCAAGTGCATAAGGAGACATATCTTCGCTTACATAACTTCTTGTAAAAACTGAAGGCAAAAATTTATAAGGTTTTTCAGAAATTACATATCGCATTGGAGAAGGAGCACAACAATTCTGTTGTTCAAATCTTCGAAGTAAAACCTCACTAACAGGAACGCTAACTTGTTCAGCTTCAGGAGCAACAGGAACGCTAGCTGATGTATTCTCCTCGATTAATTGTATTATTGACTCTTTCGAAACATTAAAAAAATGTCCGATATATTTATTCGGATTTAATTCCAGGTTAGTTTTAATAATATCATAATCAAGGGGATATTTAGAATCACAAAAAACAGCATAGATGAAATCTGCTAAATTTTCCTTTATTTCTTCTTCAGACAACTCTTGAAATGTTGAAAAAAAACAAGGAAGCTGAGATTTAAGAAACTCAACTGTTTCTTTGATTTTTCTATCTATAAAAAATGGTTCAAATCTAGAAAAATCTAATGAGAAAAAATCATAAAGTTTAACATAAATATTTGAAAAAGTATTATTTTTTGCTTCTTTATTGGGAGGCAAAGATTTATTTTCTTTTCTCAAAATATCAACTTGTATAAAAAAATTACGCAAAAAATTCGCTACCGATTCAGTAGGACTCATATTGCCTTTACGAGCTATATAAATTTCAAATAGAAGGGAAGATAACATCAAACTAAAGTCTGAATAATCTCCTTCATGCTTCCACTTAGGATATAAAACCGAAATTAAAGGTATATGTTCTGAACGAATAAATCTCGTAAGATTAGATCCATAAAAAATTTCGATCTTATCTTTTTTAGAAAGTTTCACAATATCTTCTACTATAGCAGCTATATAACTTTGTGGTTTAGGACTACAACAAAGATACGCAAATCTCTCATTTAAAAAACAAAGACACACTAAAGGAAAAATCTGATCAAAACAATTAAAAATTTCTCCCTTATATTTTTCTATTTCTGCTTCATTTCTGTTTATTTTATCCCTTATACCAAAAAAATCTTGACTATTGCATTCTGACATAATCCCATCAATTTTCTTTACTGAAAGAGTTATAATATTCAACAAAATAACGAGTGCCAAATCAGAATTCCCTACATCTTTAGCAGTCGGAAATAACTTTGGATATTCTTTATTAATCAAATACTTAAGAACTGGACTTAAAAAAAATCTAAGCATATTTCTTATTGACTTATCCTCAGAATTTGAAAAATTTCTATAAAGAATTTCGCAAAAAAAACCATTATATATATTTTCTTTATAAGGATATTTTTCAATCTCAATACGGCCATCCTTGTTTAAAACTTCCGAAATTTCATATTCAAGTAAAACATTTTTTTCTGTAGATGACATAATATTTACTCCTTTATTTTTAATTCTTACTTAACAATCTTAAGACAAAGTTTATTATACGACATATAAAATAAAATAAAAAATGTAATTTTTACCAAAAATAATATCAACCAAATTATAAATAAAATTAAACATCTACAATTTTTATTTTTTAAAAAATTCAAACTAAAAAATAAGCTATTTTTTGTGACTAACAGATCTTGAATCAATACGTTCTTCACGTGTAGAGAACGGAATTCGTTTAGAAAAAGAATCGGGTTCTAAATCCCATCTCAATGCACTTTCAATTCTTAACGATTTTTCAAACGAATTTCTTGTCGGTTGTTTCTGTTTCTTAAGTTCGTTTAAAATTTCAAGAGCCAAAACAACTTGAGGTAATTTTTCGCAAAACAATGGAAGAGGAGGAGGAGATTCCTGATCTAATATTAATGTTTCATGACATAAACATGAAACTAAACTAAAACATTCTTTTGAAAATTGAAATAAACTCGAAATTTCTTCCGGTATTTGCATGTCCAACTCTTCTAACGGTTCAAAAGGATCTTTAAATAAAACAGGTATCACATAAAAAAATATAAAAAAATTTGGAGAATTTTCAGAATCAAAAGATGAAATTAAACTTTCCACCTGAGCCCATTCTCGTAATTTACTAACAGAACTATAATAATGAGAAAACATCTCTAAAGTTTGAGAAACTCTTTCGGCAATGTCTCTTTCGACAATGTCTGAGTCAAAATGACTTGAAACTTCATAAATAGGTTCAAAATCAAAAATAGCATCAAATATTTCTACAGCAGTTATTTCCGAACTATTAGCCTTTCCGGTCCTATCTCTTAAATACGATAAAAAATCCGACAAAACTCTTTCATTTTCTATTCGTAATGCCTCAACACGTGGCCTAATCAACTTTTCAAGTGCTTTTAAAACAATTGAAACTACGTTCCCTTTATCAGCAAATATTCTTAAAATTTCATTGTAATCAATTAAAAAATTATCTTCCTCTACTTTTGAAAATCTTTCAAGCGCTTCTACATTTAAATCGTCTAGTAAAACATCATAAGACCTTAAAACAAAATTTAGTAAATTTTGACGACATTCTTTCATTAACTTAAATCCAAAAAACAATTGAATATTTCTAGAATAAATATCATACAATGTTGAAACTAAAGAACTTTTACTCAATGTAAATTTTTGAAAAGTTAAAAAATTATATCCAGTTTGTATAGTCATTTTATGAAAAAGTCCTAGCATTTTTAAATGGTTTTCTATTATTTCCGCATAGTATAAAATTCTTTCTTGTTTATTCAAAACTGATACATGTGAAAGAAAATTATAACTAACTTGAAAAGAATTTATCACTTCAACCTGAATTTCTTCTAAAAATGTACTAGGTAATTTCCCTTGTTCCATTGGATTAAATTTTTGATCTACAAAATTTGGTGTATCAAAAAAAAGTTTCAATTTTTCACACACAGTAAATAAACCGGAAAAAAATGCAAGATCGCTTGAATTTTTTTCATTCGGAAACAAACGTAAAGAAAGTAAACCTAAAGACAAATGTTTTCGTTCATTAATATATTGATGACACTCTATAAAGTAATCAAGTTCTCTTTCAAAAAAACCAATCAAAGACATTGCAGCAAATGTATTAAAATCTTTACGGAATCTTTGTTGCTGCACAACTATTTCAAAAAGAAATGAAGACAATTTTAATATAAAAATATCCGCAATATCTAATTCTCTAGTTAACAATAAACTATAAGGATAAACAAGACATGCTTCCTCAATTTCCATTTCGCTTTTTGACGATAAATCAAAAAAACTTTTGACAAAACTACGTACATTGAATTTATTATGATAAATTTTATCATGTAATATAAAAAGAGCAAAATAATTAAAAAGTCTCTCAAAATTTTCATAAACTTTTTCTAACATATGAAGTTTAAAATGTTCCAAAAAAACATTCTGTTCTCTTAAAAGATCATAACATTCCCAAAGCACCTGCGACGTTCCCTTTATATTTTCTGTTATTCTTAATACTAAAACATTCAAATTATGATCAACTTGATTGTATGGTTCCCTGGTACTAAGCAAAGCCTGCTCAGAAACAGTTAGCATAAGATCGAAAATAAATTTTTTAAACATGTTTTCGCGTAAAAAAACATCAAAATTTGAATCTTCGGAAGATCTTACTTGATTTGATTCAGCAAGAGGTTTAAGAAAACTTGGAAAAAGAATATGAAAAATATCAATAGGGAAATAATAAAAACCAAAATCAACTTCGTTGTTTGTTTTATCAAATCTTGGCACTACACGTATTGCTTTTACAAATGGTTCAATTTCTTTTTCAAATTTCGAAAATAAACTTACAGCACTTTTTCGCATTAAATCCATTTCACACTGTGATATTGCTGACAATTTAAATCTACCCCTTATTCTTAAATATATTTCACTTAAACATTTAAAATAAAGTAAGATAAATTGTCAATAAATATTTTTTATTGTAGAATTTTAACGATTAAAATTTTAATTAATAAAATATCATAAAAATTTTCATAATATAAATCAACATAATAATTTTTAAGTGTTAACACACCTCATATCTTTCAAAACGTTTTCGTAAGCTGCTATTTCCGCCTTAATCTTTATATATCCCGGACTTCTAAATTGATATTTACTTAAACTATATTTAAGATATTTTACTTTATTTAAAATTACATTCTCGCTCCAATCAAATGGAGCATACAAATCTTTTCGTAATCTGTATGCAGTAATCACGCCAGAAAAAGCCGTCTTGTAAATATGTTTTAAAGTATAACGTGATCGATCAACACAATGATAAACAATAGATTTTGGATTTAAACCAATTCCCATGCCAATTGACTCCATAAGAAAACATGCAGCAATTTCTTCACCGCCTGCATAATTATCCAATTTTCTTCCATATGAAACACGAAATCCTCCAATTTGTCGAAGTAATTTCGTACGCGCGGCAAAATTTGCCCCATATGGAAAACTTCCATAATTTTTTGCTTTTGAATACTCATCACCTTTTAAAACAAATTCACTCCATAATGGCTCAAGACCTTCTTCTAATACCTCTGGTCTTTCATCATATTTCAAAATAATTTGTCCACCAATTATTCCATCCTTTTTGTTTTTTGAAAAACAATCGTATGTTTCTTCGATAAGTTTTGTATCAGCTATTGCATCATCATCAATGTATAAAACAATTTCACCACTTGCATTCCAAAGACCAACGTTTCTTGCATAAGAAAGACCTTGAATAGGCATGCTTATATATTTAAAATTTATATCCAAATTTTTACATTTTATCTCATTAAAAAAATTCTTAAGCTCACTTTCTTCTTTGCAACTATTATCTACAAAAACTATTTCATAAACTGATGCTTCTACTGATTGTTTACATAGCGAATTTAAGCACTCAATAAGTTGAGAACTTTTTTTGTGAGTACACAAAATCACAGATAATTTTCTAAAAAAAACACTATCACTTTCAATTTTTGATTCAAATCTATTTAAAATAAAAATTTTTTTCTTTGCATCAATAAAAGAAAACAGAGAATTCAAATCTCCAATTTTAAAACAAATCTTTTCTTTGAAAAAATTGTGATTAATTTGCACAAAAAATTTGTAATAATTATCAATTTTTGAATTTTCAGATACAAAAAATTCAGTAGAAAATCCTTTTTTTTCAAAATTATTCATTTCTTCAGAATTTATAAAATTTACAACACAAATATTTTTTAAATCATATGTAAAATAAAAATCTTTCAACTGTTTTTCATTAATGCAAACATGTCCTTTTTTGGCAATAATATTTCTAAACTCTTGAGAATTTTTACATTCACCTTTTATATACCACAATATAGGTGACAAAAAAAAATCACGTCTGAAATCATCAAGCACCATTAATTTGTAGCGATTTTTTGTTATCCCAAGCTCTTTATCCTGTGAAGTGAGACTTTTTTGATGCATGCGATAATAATAAATTGGCTCAAAAAATGAAACATGCTTAATTTTAAAAAGAGAATTTATTTTCATCCAATAATCATAATCTTCCAATGTATACTTATACGGCGAATAATCGCCAATCATCTTTCCCACAATAGCTCTATACATAAAAGCAGCACCAATTGTATTATTAGCTTGCGTATTTAACTGTAATGTATCGCTTGGCAAAATAACATTTCCGCTCGCCATAGGATATTCATACCAACCATGCCCTCTTAAAATTTTTCCTTTTGCATCAATAAGTTTCATATTTGCGTAAACCATAGCGCATTCCGAATCATTTACAAGTTCTTGAACCATTTTTTCAAGAAAATTATTTTTCATAATGTTATCAGAACTTGTCCACGTATAAAATTCACCTTTAACAACGCTAAAACCCTTAGACAAAGCCCTTGGAATCTTTTCATTTTTTTGATTTAAAACAGTTATTCTATGATCAATTTTTTCATATTTTTTCAAAATCTCAAAAGTATTATCGGTTGAACCATCATTAACCACTATAAGTTCAAAATTCTTATAACTCTGCTTTAAAACACTTTCAATTGATTTTTCAATTAAACCTGAACCATTGTAGACGGGAATAACAACGGAAACCAATCCTTCAACACACTGACAACTAATATCGCTAAACTTCAAATAATATAAATTATTTCTATTTTTTTTATATTCTAAAAATTTACGTTCGTACATATTAAATAAAGTTTTTATATTTTCCTTAAAGGCAAAATTTTTAAAACTATTTAAAAATTCTCTAAACAAACCAATAACTCCTAAATATTTTTTGTTAATGTTCATTTTTTCTTATTTCTCTAAAAAATCTTCTTATAATTTGCAAACACTTTTCTTCTAAAAAACCACCTCTTGCATTCAACTTAAAATTTTTCAAATCTAAAATTTTTAAAGACGAAATAGCACCATTTTCTAAATCGTATGAACCAAAATACAAACGTTTAATTCTAGATTCGATGATTGCACCTAAACACATAATACACGGCTCTAAAGTTACATATATATCGCAATCATCAAGACGCCATCTCTTAAGCTTTTTACAAGCCTTTTCGATCACCAAAACTTCTGCATGATAAATCGAAATTTTTCTCGTTTCGCGTAAATTATGTGCTTTAGATAAAATTTTTCTATCTTTTACAATAACTGCTCCAACTGGAATTTCGCTGATTTTATATCCTATATAACCTTCTCTAAATGCTTCCCTCATAAAATTTTCATGCAAACTCTTACTAATCAATTTCTATCATTCTTTTCGTTTAAGTAATATGTAAGGTTTCAACTCACCTACTAAATCTTCACATTCCTCGCTATAAATTTCAATTTGAATAGGTTTATCAAGATCCAAACTAAAAATCCCTAAAATTGATTTAGCATCAACAACATATCTACCAGAAATCAAATCAACATCAAATTCATATTTACTCACAATATCAACAAATTTCTTCACATCATCAGCAGTTTTAAGCATAACGTCAAAAGTCTCTATATATACGCAACCTCCAATACATAAACAATTCACAAATAATTAAAATATTCATATAATCAAAAAAACATCAATTGCTAAATTGGCTACCGAGGAAGGATTCGAACCCTCACAAAGAGAACCAGAATCTCTTGTGCTACCTTTACACAACTCGGTATTTTAAACATTCCAAACATTTTTAACACAAGTAATTATAATTTTCAATGTACTTTTAAAATATATTTTAGTCAATTTTTCTCCATAAACCTTAAAAATTTTTTTAAAATAAGAACACTTAATCTTTTAATGAGTAATATATAAAATTAGATAAGGAGAGATATTAAAATTGAAATGTTGTAAAAACAAAAAAGACACCCATGCAATTGGCTGCATTTCTACTAGCATAGGAATAGGATTATTTTTAGCATACATAATACCTTTAGAATTACTAGTTTGTATGCTTGGTATGGGACTTATTTGTATGGGTATTATGTCTTTTTTAAAGTAAATATTAACCGAAAAGGAGAATTATTTATGAAAATAGTTGTAATGAGCGCGCCTAAATTTTTTAGTGGAATTCTTAGATTTTTATTCAGAATTAAAAAAACATAAAAATAAAACTCTATATATAACGTTTTTTTATTTTCTTCAAACCGAACATTGCCGCAGGAACTAACATAAGTTGAAAAATTATTCCAAAAAACGAAACCGTAACAACATATACAAAAAGCTCACAAATTCCAACTTTTTTTACCCCAGAGAATATTAAAGCCGCCGCCATAACAATACACCAAACCAATCGTCCAAAAATCATCGAAATAATTAAAATTAAATAAATAAACGAATCTTTTTTAAAAATTTCTTTTAATTTTCCACACAAAAATCCATATGTCGCAAGCTCAAAAGACATGGATATTCCATTTGGAAATACTGGCGGCAAACCATGAATAAAAAAACAAAAAAGAGGAGATAAAAAACCGATTGCAGCACCGTGCAACCAACCACACGCAAGTCCACACACAAATATTGGTATGTGCATTGGACATATCAACCTCACAAACCATTCAAATCTTTCGGTGAAAACTGATATTACTAAACAAAATGCCATACAAATTGATGAAAAAATCAATTTTAAATTTTTACTCATCAAATCTACTCCAAAATCTTGCAATTTCTAAATATTACGATTTTTTTATTTTAAATTATAAATAAATTTAAATAACAAAATTAAACACTTATTCTTCTTTCTCAGTTTCATCCAAATCACCGTCTTCCACTTTGCTTTCATTATCTACATTATTAATATTTTCAAACGAACCTTCACTCTCTTTTATTAATTTTTCATTCTTCTCTAAAAGCTCTTCATCAGAAAAAAACGACTCAAATTCTTCGGCATCAATCTTTTCAATTTCAAGAAGTCTAGCAGCAATTTTATGGAGTTTATCGATGTTTTTAGCAAGCAATTCCTGACATTTTAAATAACAATTATCAATTATAGATTTTATTTCATAATCAATTTTTGCTGCTAAATTTTCACTATAGTTTTTAGAATGTCCAAAATCTCGTCCAATGAATATCTCATCTTGATCATTTCCAAACGTCATAGGGCCAAGTTCATCACTCATACCATATTTCATCACCATTCTTCTGGCAATTTTGGTTGCACGATCTAAATCATTTGAAACACCCGTGCTAATATCATTCAAAATCATTTTTTCTGCAACAGTGCCACCAAGCAAAGAAACTATATCTTCCAACATTTCAGTTTTAGAAATATAATACTTATCTTCCTTAGGCAACGAAATTGTATAACCACCAGCGCGTCCACGTGGAATAATTGAAATTTGGTGTACATTATTTTGCGTTAGCAAAAGCTTTGAAACAACCGCATGACCTGCTTCATGATATGCTGTCAATTTTTTCTCTTTTTCGGTTATAACGCGTGTCTTTTTTTCAGGACCTGCAATAACTTTTATCATAGCTTCATGAACTTCGGACATATTTATAACTTTTTTATTTCGCCGTGCTGTTAAAAGTGCCGACTCATTCATAAGATTTTCAAGATCTGCACCCGTAAAACCAACAGTAGTTTTTGAAATTGTTTTAAGCTTAACATCCATTCCAAGCGGTTTATTTTTAGAATGAACGATCAAAATTTCTTCACGTTCACCAACGTCTGGAACATCAACCACTATTTGTCTATCAAATCTACCAGGTCTTAAAAGCGCTGGATCTAAAATGTCTGGTCTATTCGTTGCTGCAATTATTATAATACCTTCATTAGCCCCAAAACCATCCATTTCAACCAGAAGTTGATTTAGGGTTTGTTCTCTTTCATCGTGACCACCACCAAGCCCAGCGCCTCTGTGGCGACCTACAGCATCAATTTCATCTATAAAAACTATACATGGCGAACATTTTTTTGCTTGTTCAAACAAATCACGCACACGTGACGCACCAACACCTACAAACATCTCTACGAAATCAGAACCACTTATACTAAAAAAAGGTACATCTGCTTCTCCTGCAACAGCTTTAGCAAGAAGAGTTTTGCCAGTTCCAGGAGGTCCAATAAGCAAAATACCTTTTGGAATTCTCGCTCCAAGTTCTTTATACTTGCCAGGATATTTAAGAAAATCTATTATCTCTTCAAGCTCAGCTTTTTCTTCCTTGGCCCCTGCAACATCATCAAATGTAACCTTTTTTTTATCAGAATTATTTAGTTTCGCGCGACTCTTTCCAAAAGACAAAACTCCACGTCCTCCGCTTCCAGGAGGGGCTTGAAAAAATGTTAATAAAATAGCAAGCGAGATTATCACAAAACCTGCAGTAGGAAGAGTCGAAATTATCCAAGAAAACATCGAAGGCTCGGGAATATCAAAAACAAGCTTATTTTCAATTATTTGACGACGAATATCAGAACCCACATCGAAATAAAAAGCGCTAAGCGAAGGAATATTTACTTCTAAGTGTGATCCATCAATTAAAATTGCTAAAACTTTATCTTCAACTACAGTAATTTTCGCAACATTTTCGCTTTGTATATATTTTATAAGGTCTGAATATGTGTAATTTTTACCCATATTTCCAGGATAAGAAACTGAAGCAAATATCGCCATAATTATAATAAACAAAAATATATAAAAACCAATTCCTCTAAAACGCTTTTTTTTCACAATTGCCCTCCCTAAATTCGCTCAACAAATACCAAATCCAAAATCACATAAAACTCGTTCTATCATAAAAAAACTCTTGCTGCAATATTTTATAATGAAATCATAATTACATTTTACTATTGACTGTATCTGTAAGTTATTTTAAAATATTACGTTGTGCGAGGCAAAATTATGAAAAAATATAGAGTAGGCATCATAGGTGCAACCGGAATGGTTGGACAAAGATTTTTAACCATTCTTGAAAAACATCCTTGGTTTGAGGTTAGCTTACTTTCCACATCAAAAAAAAATGAAGGGAAAACATATTTCGAAGCACTAAATGGGCGTTGGGTAATGAATGAAGAAATTCCAAATGCGATGAAAAACATGATTGTTTCAAATGCTGAATCAATTTCTGCAAATGTATCTAAAGTTGATTTTGTATTTTGCGCAATTAATTTGGAAAGAAACAAAACTAAAGAACTAGAAGAAAAATATGCATTAGCCGAATGCCCGGTAATATCAAACAATTCAGCTCACAGAAACGTGCCAGATGTCCCAATGATCATTCCTGAAATTAATTCGCAACACTGTAATATAATAAAACATCAGCGAAATAGGCTTAAAACAAAACTTGGATTCATTGCAACAAAACCAAATTGTTCGATTCAAAGTTATGTTCCTCCTCTTGATCCACTTAGAAAATTTGGCCTAAAAAAAGTTTATGTTTGTACGTACCAAGCAGTTTCTGGCGCTGGAAAAACTCTCGAAACTTGGCCTGAAATGCAAAAAAACTTAATTCCTTACATTAAAGGTGAAGAAGAAAAAAGCGAAAAAGAACCCCTTAAAATTTGGGGAAAAATTATAAATAGCGAGATAAAAAATGCAAATTCGCCGTCAATAACAGCACAATGTATTCGTGTTCCAGTTTTAAATGGCCATATGGCAGCTGTTTTTGTAGAATTTGAAAACACAATTTCGCTTGAAGAAATAAAACATGAATGGAAGAATTTTTCTACAAAAATTAACAAAAACTTACTTCCAAGTTCGCCAAAGAATTTTTTAAATTATTTCGAAGAAAATGACCGACCGCAAAACAAACTTGACGTAAATTTAGACAATGGAATGGCCATTTCAATAGGAAGATTACGATCTGACAAACCTCAAAATTATAAATTTGTTTGTTTATCACATAATACTCTGAGAGGTGCCGCAGGTGGAGCAGTTCTCATGGCAGAATTTCTTGCAAAAAATGGCTATTTAAATTAAACTATAGCGAAACAATCTAAATTTTTTTGCCGATAAATAATATTAATAAAATAAATGAAGACTATATGGAGGAAAAATGGCTGTACCAAAAAGAAAAACATCAAAATCAAGACGTGACAAAAGAAGAGCAAATTGGAAACTTGTGGCGCCAAATTTAATTGTATGTCCAACGTGTAAAGAATTTAAAATGCAACACAAAGCTTGCAAAAAATGCGGAACTTATAAAGGTTTCGAGATTATAAAGGTTTAAATCAATTTAATAACATTTTTTTAAAGGAGCAAAAGTGCTTGCTTGTAATAAAAATACAAAAACCTACGATTTTGGAATTGAAGATAATCTCTTAAAGTCTTTATATAACCACTTAAACGAAATAATGTTTTTTACACAAAATGCTAATAAAACAAATGAATCCATAAAACAAACTTTTCATAAAATTAAAAACCAAACAATTTTGGCAACGAGAGATATTTTGCGTAGTGGATTCGTTGAACCTTCGTTCTTATTAGGTGAAAATTTATATCTAGAATGTAATATTTCAAAATTTTGCTCGAGATTATTTAAAAAAATTGAAAACAAATTTTCTGAAAAAATAAACATGGAAATAAAATTTAAATCAGATGTGAAAAGTGATTTTTTTATTTTAAACATTAAAAAAATTCAAATTGTTTTGTGTTATGTTTTTGCTGATATTTTAAAACGTAATGCAATTTACAAAAATATAAAAATTTATATAAACTTAAATCAAAATGAGGAGTTTTTACTTTTTACTATAAGAGACAACACTCAAGTTATCAAAAAGGCAATGAGTATAAATTCTTCTTCTCTTAAAAATATAAACATAAAAAATATTATTGATGAAATAAATTCAAAATCAACTTTACCTAATAAAATTTTAGAAATAAATTCTCTTGAACACAACACAGCTAAAAAAATCATCTCTAAAATAAATGGAACAATAAAAACAAAAATGAATCAAAATAAATCCTTTATAACAACATTTGGTATACCTTTAATTAAAAACGAAAATATCAAATCTAATGACCATAACGATTGTTACGAAATAGATGAATTTTTAATCGATGTTATAATTAACTGATATACGTTTGTTTGTTGTTTTATTTTATAACATAAATCAAATGGGGGTTGCATTCAAAATTGACCGAAGATTTTATTTATGATTTAGCAGGCAAACTAATATTTTCAATGAATAGGTTTTTTCCATCTCAAATTTTTATAAACATGTTGTTTTTTTCTGGCAGTGCAGCAATTTTGAATAAATATGAACAAAACGATATTTTTATAAGAGCTTCTCTTACGTTTTTTTTAGGATTTTTGTTTTGTGTATTTGGAAAACTGATTCATGAAAAGTTTGAAAAAACATTTTTAAAATTTAAAATAAACCAAAAAAATTTAAAAATTATCCTACTTATTTGTGGACTTGTTCCATTTTTTTTTATTTATAATTTTAGGAGCATTTATTTCAAAGTTAAATACGTTGGGTTTGTTTTGTCAATTATAAGCGCTATTTTTTATATTTCAAGTTTATATAATTTTTCAGAATGTTTTACGTACTTATTTTTAAGAATAACATTAATCGGAATTATTTCATTTTTAATCATGATAGCGTCTTGCACAACTTTATACATTTTCAATTTAATAAAAAATTTTTCAAATTTTGCACCTTACAAAATAAATTTATTATTTTGGTTTACTGTAATATTTTTAACATTTGGAACAATAGCAATTCCAGTAAATGGCTCCAAACCTAAAGAATCAGATTTTTTTTGGAAGGCAATTTTAAAATTCTTGTTACCAATATATTTTATACTTTTTTTTATCTTTACTTTATATGGCATAAAAATTGTTTTTATACAAGGAACAGAATTTTTTGAAAATTTTGAGATTCTATTATCTGTTCTCTTTTCAATCTACATTTTTTTAACATTTATCCTCATGCAATATGAAAATGATAAAAAAAGTGTCAAAATATTTCTAAATCTTGGAGGATATTTAAATTTTATTTTAATTTTCATTCAATTTTTTGCGCTCAACCAAACCATTACAAGATATGGAATGAATTCTATGAAATACATTATGATTGTTGAGAGTGAAACAATGATTATAACTTCGCTTTCGGCCATCTTTAAAAAAAGAAAATACGTAAAACATATTCCTTTATTATTTTCATTTGCAATTTTATTCATAACAATTACACCTTTTAACATATTAGATGTGCCTATTCGTGAACAAAATCTAAGGCTTGTCAAAATATTAAGCGAAAATAATATGTTTGAAGAAAAAAAAATTGTCCCAAATTCAAATATTTCTCAAAGAAATAAAGAAAAAATTTCTCTATATTATAAAAATATCATTCATATGGGTGGCAAAAAATTAGGTATTTTACCTATTGACAATAAAGATTTCGAAAATGTTTTTGGGTTTAAATTTATTGAAAAATATGAAATTCCGAAAAATATAAAAAAACTAGATGTAAAAGAAACCTACAGATATGATTTCTAAATAAAATAATTTAAAAATATTTCAAAGAAAACTTAAATTTAAAAATGAATATTAATAATATTAAAAAAATTGGCTTCGAAATACTAAAAAACGCTGACATTTATAATATCCAATTTGAAATTTCATGCCTTATATGCGAGGCATTAAATATCAGCAAAATAGAATTTATAAAAAAAAACTTGAATTTAAACAGTCTTCAAATTAAAAAATGTGTAAACTATTTCAGAAGAAGAGCCGACAACGAACCATTGCAATACATAATTGGAAAATGTGAATTTATGTCTCTTATGTTTAAAAATAATAATCATGTTTTAATTCCAAGACAAGATACTGAAACTTTAGTTCAGTTGATAATTAAAAACTTTGAAAACAAATCATGCATAATTTTGGACATCGGAACAGGCTCAGGCTGTATTGCTGCAAGTCTAGCATATTATTTAAAAAATTCGTTCATTTATGCACTTGACGTGTCGGATAAGGCACTTAACGTTGCCAAAGAAAATTTTAAAAATTTAGGTGTTGAAAATAAAATAAAAATAATAAAACACGATATTTTAAAGTGCTTCCCAAAAATAGAAGAAAAAATAAATATTGTAGTTTCAAATCCACCATATATTGAGAGCGAAAATATAAAAAAATTAAAAAATGAAATAAAAAATTATGAACCAACTATTGCACTTGATGGCGGTAGCGATGGACTTGTTTTTTATAAAAAAATAATTTCAGGCATTGATGTTGATAACGAAGTTTTTGTCGCATTCGAAGTCGGTTTCAATCAAGCACAAAATGTAAAAAAAATTATGGAAAAAAAACTCATAAATGTTTTTATAAAGAAAGATTTATCTGGATTCGAAAGAGTTGTAATGGGTACATATAAACCAATTTGTAATTGTTAAATTAAAATTTGTTATCAAAAATTAGGCAGTCTTTAGATAAATAAAAATAAAAATTTTAAAAAATAATATAATTTATCAAGACACTTATAAAAAATTAAATTTAACAATCAATTTTTCTTTCTTAAGTATTCCAAAACTTTCAAGTATAGTTTAAATTAATCCAACTGAATTATACTCTAAAATAATCCTAATAATTTTTTTTATTCATATGTCAAATATTTGATTAAGTGGTATAAATTTTAAAAATTTAGAAATACTAATTCGAAGATTTGTGATGACCTTGGTTCGGAGATGAGTGCAAAATGATTGCTAGAGTTGAAATTTGTGGTGTTAATACTTCAAAACTTCCAACGCTTAATGAAGACCAAAAAATAGAATTATTTAAAAAAATAAAAAATGGAGATAAAAAAGCAAGAAAAGAATTTATTAATGGAAATTTGCGCCTTGTACTCAGTGTATTACACAAATTTAACTGTAGGGGTGATGCAGATGATTTATTTCAAGTCGGGTGTGTTGGGCTCATCAAGGCACTTGATAATTTTGATACATCACATAACGTAAAATTTTCAACATATGCTGTTCCAATGATAATCGGAGAAATAAGACGGTATCTAAGAGACAACAATTCAATAAAGGTTAGCCGTTCACTCAGAGATATCGCTTATAAAGCTTTGGGCGCTAAAGAAAAACTCACAAATCAAAACTCAAAAGAACCAACAATAACCGAAATTTCTCAACAACTTGGAATTGACAAAGAAGATATAGTGTTTGCTTTGGAATCCATACTAGAACCATTATCATTATATGAACCAACATATAATGATTCTGGGGATACAACTTTTATGATGGAACAAGTTAAAGATGATACTAATAACGATGAATCCTGGATTGACGAAATTTCATTAAATGAAGCCATGGAAAAATTGAACGAAAAAGAAAAATACATCCTTAAACTTAGATTTTTTGAAGGAAAAACTCAAAATGAAGTCGCGGAAAAACTTAAAATATCTCAAGCACAAGTTTCAAGGCTTGAGAAAAACGCAATCGCCAAAATGAGAAAATATATTTTTGCATAATAAATCTTTAAAATATTTAAATTAATTTTTGTGCAATCTTAAAATCTTTCATTTCTGATTAAAAATATAAGAACAATTTTTTAATAACAAAAAAACTAAAAATTACTTGAATTAATATAAAAACACTCCAACTCTTCATTCGTTTTCTCGTCCACATCTTTATTCGGAAAAACTTCTATATCATTATAGATTGAAAGACCCGTACCCGATGGAATCAATTTTCCGATTATAACATTTTCTTTTAAGCCAAAAAGTGGATCAATTTTTCCCTTAATCGCAGCATCCGTGAGCACTTTGGTTGTTTCTTGAAATGATGCAGCCGATAAGAAAGATTCGGTTGCAAGTGATGCTTTTGTAACTCCCATCAAAACCTCTGAAAATTCAGCTTCTTTCAAATTTTTTCTTCTCATTTCTTCATTCATTTCTTCAATCACCATGCTATCGATGACGGAACCAGAAATCAAAATTGTATCTCCTGGATTGTCAACTCTTACTTTCTTCATCATTTGACGTATTATAATTTCTATATGTTTATCATTTATATCAACTCCTTGCAATCTATAAACTCTCTGAACTTCTTGAACTAAATAATTTTGAACCGCTTCACTATTTTTTATTCTGAGAAGATCATGGGGATTTATAGACCCTTCAGTGAGTTTATCGCCAATATTTACAAATTCTTCATTGCTAACTCTTAACGTCGAACCATAAGGAACAGAATAACTTACCGTTTGCCCATTTTCCTCATCAGCAACACTTATTTCTCTCTTCTTTCTACTTCCACTTATTTTTATTTTCCCGTTTATTTCAGATACGATAGCAAGCCCCTTAGGCTTTCTTGTCTCAAATAATTCTTCGACACGCGGAAGACCTTGAGTGATATCTTCGCCTGCTACTGCCGCTATTCCTCCACTATGAAATGTCTGCATAGTAAGTTGAGTTCCTGGTTCACCAATTGACTGCGCAGCTACAATACCAACAGCCTCTCCAATGCACACAAGCTTACCGGTTGTCAAATTATTTCCATAACATTTTGCACAAATTCCAAGTTTTGAACGACACTTAAGTACAGAACGAACATAAGCCTCAGTTACTCCCGAAGCTACTATTTTTTCAGCCAACAAATCATCTATCAATTTTCCTGCTTCTGCTAATGCCACTCCAGTTTTTGGATCAATTATTTCTTTAATTAAAATTCTTCCCGAAAGCCTATCAATGAAAGGCTCAATAATCTCCTTTCCATCTTTTATATCACAAATTATTATGCCTTCATTCGTACCACAATCAATTTCTTTTATTATAACATCCTGACTTACATCAACGAGACGTCTTGTTAAATAACCAGAATCAGCCGTTCTTATGGCAGTATCTGCCGAACCTTTTCTTGCTCCATGAGACGAAATAAAAAATTCAAAAACATTTAAACCTTCACGAAAATTAGCCTTAATTGGTATCTCTACCGTTCGCCCTAAAGTATTTGACATAAGTCCTCTAATTCCAACCAACTGACGAATCTGATTTATACTGCCGCGCGCTCCAGAATTAAACATCAAAAAAATTGGATTAGTATCATTTAATTTTTCTATCAAAATATTCGTTATTTCATTTGTTGCATCGCGCCAAACTTCAATTACAAAACCATATCTTTCTTCATCATTTAAAAGTCCTCGATTGTATTGATCTAAAATTAATTCAACTTTCTTATCTGCTTCACTCAAAAAATATTTCTTTTCATCAGGGACAACCATATCAGAAACACTCACTGTCGAAGCACTTTGCGTTGAATATTTGAAACCAAGTTGTTTAATTTTATCAAGCAACATTGAAGTTTCAGTTGTTCCATAAATTCTTATACTATTATCAACAATTTTTCCCAAAATTTTACTATCAACCTTAAAATTTATCTCAAGCTTCATCACATTTTCAGTTACGGATCTATCTACAAATCCAAGATTTTGCGGAACTTGTTCGTTAAATATAACCCTTCCGACAGTTGATTTTATAATTTCGCTTTTTAATTCATTATTTATTATTTTTTCAAATTTAACATAAATTGGGGCATGAATACCGACAAAATCATTTTCATACGCAAGTATAGCCTCATAAGATGAAGAAAACATTTTATTTGCGCCTTTTTCATTTTCAACTTCCATTGTCAAATAATAAATACCTAAAACAATATCTTTTGTTGGAGACGCAACAGATTTTCCATTTTGAGGTTTAAGTAAATTGTTTGATGAAAGCATCAAAAACCTTGCTTCAGCTTGAGCTTCTACCGATAACGGAACATGTATTGCCATTTGATCTCCATCAAAATCTGCATTATAAGCCCTACAAACTAAAGGATGAAGTTTAAGAGCCCTACCTTCAACCAAAACCGGTTCAAAAGCTTGAATTCCCAATTTATGGAGTGTTGGCGCACGATTCAACAAAACAGGATGTTCAGAAATAACATCATCAAGCACATCCCACACTTCAGGTCTAAGTCTTTCTACCATTCTCTTAGCAGATTTAATATTTTGTGAAAAACCTTCATTTACAAGTTTTCTCATAATAAATGGTTTAAAAAGCTCAATAGCCATTTCCTTAGGAAGACCACACTGATACATCTTAAGTTCGGGCCCAACCACAATTACTGAACGCCCTGAATAATCAACACGCTTACCAAGCAAATTTTGACGAAACCTTCCTTGCTTACCCTTAAGCATATCCGACAATGATTTTAAAGGTCTATTATTTGCTCCAACAACTGGTTTTCCTCGTCTTCCATTATCAATAAGTGCATCAACTGATTCTTGAAGCATTCTTTTTTCATTCTTTACTATAATTTCAGGTGCACCTAAACTCAAAAGTCGTTTTAAACGATTATTTCTATTTATAACTCTTCTATACAAATCATTTAAATCACTTGTTGCAAAACGTCCACCGTCAAGTTGAACCATTGGACGAAGCTCAGGTGGGATAACAGTTAAAACCGTAAGAATCATCCATTCTGGTTTATTTTCAGAAAATCTAAATGCTTCAACAATTTCAAGCCTTTTTGTAAGTCTAATTCTTTTTTGTCCTTTACTTTCTACAAGTTCTTCTCTTAATTCAACACTTAAAGCAGCTAAATCAACTTCTTTTAAAAGTTTAAGAATTGCTTCAGCACCCATTCCGGCTTCAAATTTATCTTCATATTTTTCAAAACATTCTCTATATTCTTTTTCGGTTAAAATTTGCTTTTTAGTCAAAGAAGTTTTTCCAGGATTTATCACAACATAGGCAACAAAATACAAAATTTTTTCAAGAGATCTTGGCGACATATCTAACAAAAGTCCCATTCTACTTGGAACTCCCTTAAAATACCAAATATGTGAAACAGGCACCGCAAGATCAATATGCCCTCGTCTTTCTCTTCTCACCTTTGCACTTGTCAACTCAACTCCACAACGATCACACACTATACCCCTATATCTTATTCTCCTATATTTCCCGCAATGACACTCATAATCTTTAACGGGACCAAAAATTTGCTCACAAAAAAGACCACCTTTTTCAGGTTTAAGTGTTCTATAATTAATCGTTTCTGGTTTTTTAACTTCTCCGTGTGATTGTTCTCTTATTTTTCCTTCAGATGCTAAATTAATTTGCAAATTTTTAAAAGAATCGAAATCATTCAAACAGATTAAACCTCCGTTCGCACTAAATTTTTATATGTTAAGATATAAATTCCCCAAACGCCAAATATATATTTAAAATAAAATTAACTTGTTTCACTAGATAATTTATCTTCGCTCTGATTTCCATCAAATAATATATTAAATTTATCAACAATATTGCCTTTTGCTTCATTTTCCTGCAGAACATTCTGCGTCTCTTCTTCGTTTAAAATATCTTCCGTCAAATTTCCTTCATCCTCATCAATAACCTCTTCCACTTTACCAAACACCTCATCAAAATCATTATTATCTGCTTTTTCTAATATAAAATCACCTTGTTTTTTTATACCAAATTCTTCACTAATTTCTGCCATTTCATTAATTAAATCATCTGTTTCATTTTCAAAATTACTCAAAAACACTTCTTTATGATTTTCATCTAAAATTTTTACGTCCAAAGATAAACTTTGAAGTTCTCTCATCAAAACTTTAAATGATTCAGGCACTCCAGGTTTCGGAATATTGTCACCTTTAACAATCGATTCATAAGTCTTTACACGTCCAACAACATCGTCTGATTTAACTGTCAAAATTTCTTGAAGTGTATAAGCAGCACCATACGCATAAAGCGCCCACACTTCCATTTCTCCAAATCTTTGACCACCAAATTGAGATTTACCTCCAAGAGGTTGCTGCGTAACAAGCGAATAAGGTCCTGTAGAACGCGCATGTATTTTATCGTCAACTAAATGCGCAAGTTTAAGCATATGCATATATCCAACTGTTACTCGATCATCAAATGCCCTTCCTGTTCTCCCATCATATAATATACTTTTCCCATCTCTATCAAGCCCCGCTTTCTCAAGAGCTTCAATTATATCTTCTTCCTTTGCACCATCAAACACTGGAGTTGCAACTTTCCAACCCAAAATTTTTGCCGCATAACCTAAATGAACTTCAAGAACTTGACCAATATTCATACGAGCTGGTACACCAAGTGGATTCAAAACAATTTCAACAGGTGTCCCATCGGGCAAAAACGGCATATCTTCCTCGGGCAGAACTCTTGAAATAACCCCCTTATTTCCATGACGTCCTGCCATCTTATCACCCACTGAAATTTTTCTTTTCTGTGCTATATAACACCTAACTAATTTATTTACTCCCGGTTGAAGTTCATCATCATTGTCACGCGTAAAAATTTTTACATCAACTATTATTCCACCCTCACCATGTGGAACTCTAAGAGAATTATCGCGTACTTCCCTTGACTTTTCTCCAAAAATAGCCCTAAGTAAACGTTCTTCTGCAGTAAGCTCTGTTTCACCTTTTGGCGTAACTTTGCCAATTAAAATATCCCCACTTCTCACCTCGGCTCCAATTCGTACAATTCCTTCTCCATCTAAATTTTTAAGTGCATCCTCGCCAACATTTGGTAAATCTCTTGTAATTTCTTCTGCACCAAGTTTAGTATCTCTGGCATCTAATTCATATTCTTCAATGTGTATTGAAGTAAACACATCATCTTTTACAAGTTTTTCACTTACAAGTATCGCATCTTCAAAATTATATCCTTC
The DNA here is from genome assembly GCA_031267755.1 of Clostridiales bacterium. Classification (GTDB taxonomy): domain Bacteria; phylum Bacillota; class Clostridia; order Monoglobales; family JAIRYP01; genus JAIRYP01. The sequence continues at coordinate 111,469 of JAIRYP010000011.1, forward strand.
CCATGGCATAAAAGCGGTTAAAATATCTCTGCCAAGTGCAAGTTCACCATTCTTAGTAGACGGACCGTCGGCAATCACATCACCTTTTTCAACTCTATCACCAACACTCACAATAGACCTTTGATTTATGCATGTTCTATGATTTGAACGTCCATATTTTATTAATTTAAAATGAATAATTTCTTCTTCATCTGTCTTTATACTTATTTTATCATTCGAAACTTTTTGAACAACACCAGAATCGGTTGCAATAACCATAACTCCCGAATCATAAGCCACTTTATACTCCATCCCAGTGCCAATTACAGCAGAATCTGGATCCAAAAGTGGTACTGCTTGCCTTTGCATATTTGCACCCATAAGCGCCCTGCTAGCATCATCATTTTCCAAAAATGGAATAAGCGCTGTCGCAACTGATACTATTTGCTTAGGTGAAACATCAATTAAATCAACTTTTTCGGCATCAACTTCAATAAAATTCTCTTTATCTCTTACAATAACCCTTTTGTTAACTAACCTTCCTTCAGCATCAAGCGGTTCATTAGCATGAGCAATATAATAATTTTCTTCAACATCTGCGGTTAAATATACAATTTCATCAGTAATTTCTCCATTTTTTTTATTAAACTTTCTGTATGGTGTTTCGATAAAACCATATTCGTTTATTCTTGCATAAGTACTAAGAGAATTAATAAGGCCAATATTTGGACCTTCAGGTGTTTCAATTGGACACATACGACCATAATGAGAATGATGAACATCACGAACTTCAAAACCGGCACGTTCACGCGACAAACCGCCGGGACCTAATGCACTGAGCCTTCTTTTATTTGCAAGCTCCGCCAAAGGATTAACTTGATCCATAAACTGAGAAAGTTGAGAGGTCCCAAAAAACTCCTTTATAGCATTCGTTATAGGCCGGATATTGATAAGCGATTGAGGAGTTAAGGCACCTTCTTGGCTTGCCATTCTCTCTTTAGTAACTCTTGCAACTTTTGCAAATCCAATTCTATATTGGCTTTGAAAAAGCTCCCCAAAAGATTTAATTCGTCTGTTCCCTAAATTATCAATATCATCAAGACTGCCAATTCCGTATTCAAGATTTATAAGATAATTGATCGAAGATACTATATCGTCAATTAAAATATAATTGGGCATAAGTTCCGATTTTCTTTTTTTAAGTTCTTTTTTAAACTCTTCCGAATCACACTCATCGTGCTTTTCAATTATTTCTTTAAGTGTTTGAAATCTTACTTTTCCCTTCAAAGAACATTCGTCTAAAACCTCTTGCGACAAATATTTTTCAACACTAATCATTTTGTTTGAAATAACTTTAATTGGCAAACCATCAACTTTTACAAAAACAACTCCAATTCCCACATCAGAAATTTCAATTGCTTTTTCAAGTGTTATTTTTTCATTCGATTCAACAATTATCTCACCAGTTTCAGTATTTATTACATCTTCATAAGAAATTTGTCCAACAATTCTAAACTCAAACGATAATTTTTTATTATATTTATATCTTCCAACATTTGCTAAATCATACCTCTTAGGATCAAAAAACATTGAATTTATCAAATTTCCTGCACTTTCGACTGTCGGAGGCTCGCCTGGTCTAAGTTTTCTATATAATTCTATAAGTCCCTCTTCAGAATTTTTGCAATTATCTTTGGCAATGGAAGCTAAAATCTTTTCGTCTTCTCCAAAAATTTCAATAATTTCCTCGTCTGTGCTAAAACCAAGAGCTCTCAAAAAAGTAGTAATCGGAACTTTCCTCGTTCTGTCAATTCTAACGCAAAACAAATTATTACTATCCGTTTCATATTCAATCCAAGTTCCTCGATTAGGTATAACTTGACCTGAAAAAACTTTTTTGCCTGCTTTATCAAAATTTTGAGTATAATAAATACCAGGAGAACGCACAATTTGACATACTATAACTCGTTCAGCACCATTTACTACAAATGTTCCAGACGAAGTCATCGTTGGAATATTGCCCATAAACACTTCTTGCTCCTTAACCTCACCAGTAGCTTTATTTATATAACGAATTATTGACTTAACAGGAGAATCATATGTCATACGATTTTCTTTACATTTCTCTATACTATGTTTGTGTCCTTTCTCAACCCAAAAATCAACAATTTCAAGAATTGAGTTACCTGTAAAATCTGAAATCGGAAAAACTTCACTAAAAACTTCGCCTAACCCCTCTTCTATAAACCATCCATAGGATTTTAGCTGAGTTTCAATCAAATTTGGAAGTTCAATTTCTTCCTTAGATTTGGAATAACTCATTCGCACATTTTCTCCCAGCTTAACTGGATGCGGCATCACGCTAAACAATCACTCCTATAATTTTCATTTTTTTACTTCGGTGTTTTTTAATAAATAGAAAAATCTTTCAAGAATTTTTTAAATAGTTTAATTAGCTAATCTTCAAATTATGAGTATTTAGAAAACAAAAAAATGCTATTAATTCAAATCAATTCACAAATAAAATTTTCAAAATATAATCCAAACTCACTACATTATTCCAACAAAATACAAATTTTAACCAAAAAATTACTCAACAAGTAATGCTCTAACTTTTATTCCTTTAATTTTACAATTTTCCATAGTCCTCTTAACAGTATCAATCCAGGATCTCGGAACTTCAAAAATACTATATTTATCATACAAAGTAATTTTACCAACATCTTTACCCGAAAAATTTGTTTGAGTAGCAATTGCACTCAAAATATGTGAAGCACTAACCAAATTATTTTTACCAATTTCAACCCTAAATTTTACCACATCTTTAAACCGTGGCTTAAAACTATGCACAGAATCTGACAAATTCTTATCCAAACTATTTTTATTAAAAGAAGAAGGCACAATATCTTCACAGTTCATTTTAAGTATCGCGGCTGCGATCTCAAGTGAACTATATTCCTCTTCAACTAAAATATTTATTACCTCAACATACTCTTTTAATTCATCCTCTTTTAAAATTTTTCTAACTTTGCTCAACATTCTATGCTGCTTAATCTCATACACATCTTGTCTACTAGGTGACATTTTAAATTCTATTTTCTTTCCGGTAAAACGCTGAATATTGTATACAGAATGAAGTTGATTTCTTCCTGAAACAAGCGTAAAAGCCTTTCCGCTTTTTCCCGCTCTTCCTGTCCTTCCAATTCTATGCACATAATACTCTTCATCTTGCGGAATATCATAATTAAAAACAATTTCAACACTATCAACATCGATACCGCGTGCCGCGACATCGGTGGCAATTAAAATATCCACTTTACCGTTTTTAAAACTACTCATTACTCTTGTTCTTTCGTTTTGTTTCATATCGCCATGCAATCCTAAAACCATAAAACCCCGGTTTTGCATATCTATCATAAGCTCTTCAACTTGTTTTTTAGTATTACAAAAAATTATAGTTCGAGAAGGATTATAGGTATCAAGCGTATTACATAAAATCTCAACCTTCTTTACTCCTCTTGGCACATCAAAATAATATTGCTCAATTGTTGGAACAGTTAAATGATGATGTACCATCTTAACATGTTCTGGGTTTTTCTGAAACTCTTTTGTAATTTTTATAATTTCAGGCGACATGGTAGCCGAAAATAATATCGTTTGTCTATTATTTGGAACATCTTTCAAAATTTTCTCAATATCTTCTTTAAAACCCATATTAAGCATTTCATCCGCTTCATCGAGAACAACGACTTTTACTTTATCCAAATGCAAAACATTTCGTCTCATAAGATCCATAACTCTTCCTGGAGTTCCAATTATCATCGACACCGGATATTCAAAAAGTTTAATTTGCCTATCGATTGACTGCCCGCCATATATCGGTATTACTTTTACCCATGCCTTATGTCTTGCAAATTTTCTAATTTCGTCACACCCCTGAATTGCAAGTTCTCGAGTTGGACACAAAATTAAGACTTCGATTAAATTTGAATTCTTTGAAACTTTTTCAATCGCAGGAATTCCGAATGCCGCAGTTTTTCCACTTCCTGTTTGCGACTGTCCAATAACGTCTATTCCATTCAATATTTTAGGAATACACAAACTCTGAATAAACGTTGGCTCTTCAAAACCCATTTCTTTAACAGCTCTCGCAACCTCGTTTGAAACTCCAAGTTCAATAAAACTCTTTTTAACATTTATTTCCTCGCTTACTTTTTTTTTCACTAAATCTATCATCAAAAAATCCCAACTTTCCAACCATAGCTGCTTTATCATAAATAGTAAATTATTTTTCTCTATAATTGAATTTTACCTTACTTTTTACTAAATACAATTAAAAATACTTAAAAACAAATTACTCATAATTATCTCCATCAACCTTAACTTTCACACTTCCATCTTTTTTAACACTATGTAAACTTTTTCTATTTTCACCAACCTTTTCCTTAATATCCTTCAAATACTCAAGTAAATCAGAAATGGAATTTTCAATCTCCGACATTAAATTATCAGCATAAAAATATGAAGATCTATAAAAATCATTTGAATCTTTTTTTGATTTTGTAAGTATTTTTTCACCTTTTTCCAAAGCAATTTTTACAATTTCATGATCTTGTAACATAGAAAAAACTTTATTTTCTGCATTTTTTATAATTTTTTCTGAATTCTTTTTTGCGTCATCATATATCTTATCAGAATTATTTTTAATCCAAGTTGCCTGCTCCAACTCTTCGGGAAATTCTTTTCTCATCTCCCTAATAATCCGAAAAAATTCCTCAAAATTAATTATACAAAATCCAGTAAAAGGAATTCTAGGGCTATTTTTAACAACGTTTTCCAATGTCTCCATAGTCTTAATGACACTCATGCTCTATTTCCCTTCGCGAGTCAAAATCAAAACTGATTAAAAAGGACCGCATGCTTTCTAAGAAACTGTTCTTCTAACAAAACAAAATTATTGTCTATTAAAATATTAAAATAAATCACACTTAAGTAACATTTTTTAAAACTATTTTAATATATACTGCACAAACCTAAAAAGCATTCTAACTTTTTAATCTGCAAATGTAAATAACATTTCTACCATATTTCACAGTTTTTAAACATAAAACAAATTTATCAGAAACTTTTTCTCCATTAAGCTCGCTTTCAATTACAATCAATCCATCCTCATTAAGGATACTATTTTTTCGCACAATATCAAGTGATTTGTTTAAAAAATTTCCACTGTATGGTGGATCTAAAAAAATAACATCAAATTTTAACATACATTTTTTCAAAAATTTTATCGAATCACTTCTTATTACTTTAGCATGATTTTCAAACTTTGCACGTTTTAAGTTTGTTTTTATTGATTCAATTGCAAATATACTTCTATCAACAAAAACTCCAAACTCACAACCCCGACTCAATGCCTCGATACCAAGTGAGCCACTTCCAGCAAATAAATCTAAAATGCTTTCAAACTTTCCAAAAAAATCAATTAAATTAAACATTGATTCTTTTACGTTGTCTCTTGTGGGTTTAGTACTATTTCCCTTCGGTTGAACCAAAATTAATCCCTTAGCAATTCCCGATATAACTCTCATAAATTTTATTTTAGTTCATATTTAACAAATTTTATAAATTTTTCAAAATAAATTATTTCAATTTATAAAAACATCAAATTAACTATATAATAAAAGTTTATATTATGCAAAAATAAAAAACATAAAATTTTTATCAGTTAACTTGACAATGTGTAATATACAATGTACTTTATGCTAATACTAGTAAAATATAATTTTTTACTTAAATTTAAAAAATGAAAATAAGGTGATTAAAATGAGTGGATTTTTTACGGGGTGTTTTAAAGGACCAATAATGCAAAATTTTGCTAATAATGAAAATTTTAAACATTATATTCAAGACGGCTTATCATTTAATGACGAGCATATTCAAAAACTAATAAAAGATCCTCGTTTTTCCAATGTTCAAAAAGTTATAAAAGAAATTCAAGATTTAGAAACACAGAAACTTGACATCAAAACCGAAGAAGACGTTGCCAATTTTAATGCATCAGCATCACAAATTTTTTTAAAATTACATGAAGAACTAATAAAAATCTTAAGAAAAAAAGACGAAAGTAAAATCAAAAAAACACAACAAGATAAACTGCAAGAATTAAAAAAACAACAAAAGGTTTTGACTGATGGAATTGATAAATATCAAAATTTAAAGTTTCTTCTTGGTATATTTGAATTAAAACCTGAAGAGATAAACGATCAAAATAAAAGAAAAACATTAGAAGAAAAATTCGATGTTTTAATAACACAAGTGAATAAATGCTCCACTAAAAAAACAGATACTAAACAAATCCGAATATGCGAACCAAGTCAAGTGAAAGAATATTTAGAATGGCTAAACACCAATAAAGATAAAATTATTAAATTTTACGAACATTTTTATGAAATTAAATTTTTGGAAGATGAAATTAAAAAACCACAAGTAGCAAATCCAGTTGACGATAATGAAAAAGCTATGTTTTTATTATTTAACCACGCTTGTAAAAAAAGATTTTTCATACAAAATATTACACAAAGTTTATTTGAGAAGATACAAAGAGGCGAAACTGTTAAAAATAAAAGTTTACTAGAACTTGAAAAAGAATTTGAAATACCTGCAATTGATATTTCTGGTGCATTAGTAGCCGAAGGAGGTCAAACAAGTCCAGTATATTTTACTGAAGATAAAGTAATTAAATTTGGAAGTGTTTTTGGTGGTGATACCAAAGATGAACAACGCACAAAACTTGATTATGAAGAAAGTGATTTATTTCAGGACAGCGGACGTGAAGTTTTCGCACACTTACTAGATTTATTGATTGGTCCCGAAACTAAAGTTGTGCCTGAAACAAATTTTACCAAAGACAGCGAAGGAAAAGTAGGAGTAATAGAAACAAAACTCGTACCCATAGTACAAGATCTCACAAAATCTGAACCTGCCCAAAAAACCGAAGTAATGCAAAATGTAACAACTCCACAAAGCCAAGGAATAATTATAAAATCAGCAATTCTAAATTTTTTGACAGCAAACCAAGATTTTGGCTTACTCAATACCATTTTAACTAAAAATGGTCTTTTCTCAATAGACTTTGGTGCAACTTTACCAAAAAACGCTGGTTTCAATAATAAAAAACAATTTTTTGCCACCATGTGCCATTGGATTCCAATTCTCACTGAAGAACAAGCAAACGCAATAGAACAAATTGATCTTTCTAAAGTTTTAAAACTTAGTTCAGGATTTGGAGATTTTGGCCAAGGAAATTTTGAAGTTTCGAAATATGTTTTAATGAGATTAAAAGTTTTAAAAGAATATGTGAAAATCCTCAGAGAAGAAGGAAGAATTGTTAAAGAACTAAATGAAGAAACATATCAAATATTATCTCAAACAGTTCCCGCTGAGTATCCCGTAAGCCTCCAATCAGTAGCGTCGACTATCTCATTTAAATGTGATGTAGCAAGAACAAAAGCGACCCCTGATCTAGTCAATAAAGCATTAAAAAAACTTGAAGGTTACTATGATGAAGCGGTTAATACTGAATCCAGTGAATATCTAAAAAAACATGGAGTAGATCTTGAAAACACGTCCTTACCAGTTTTCCATGAAATACCTTCCATTGAAGTTGAAGAAAAAGTTGAAACAATAAAAAAGAACAATACCGAAGAAGAAAACACGTCTTCACTCGAGATTAACCAACCGCCCACAGATATTACATCAACGCATCCAATTCAAATACCACCTCCTGAAGAAAATGAACCTCAAACTCCATTAAAACCTGAAGAAAAATTGACAATTCAGGAAGAGGAATTGACAATTCAGGAATTGGAAAATATTTTAATAAATCAAGAATTTACTCAAAACGATTTAAGAAATATAAAATATCTAATTGAAAATCTTGAAAAACAAGAGCAAGATCAACTTAATCCAGAACAAAAACAAATACTTGAAAATTTTGATAATGAACTGTCTGTTGTGCTTAAACAAAAAAAAGAAAATAAAGAACAAAAAATTTTAAATTTAATCACTAAATATTGCAAAAAATATAGTGAAACAAGATCTATTTTTGTTAGAATTTTTTATAAAATTAAAGATTATATAGTTGAAAAATTTTCAAGCGAAGATTCTAACAAAAAAAATAAAGAAAAAACTATTAAAGAAATTATTTATACTTTAGCAAAAACCCCGGCTGAAGTGCAATTAAATGATTCTGAAATTAAAAAAATAAATTTTGTTGAAACTCTTAATAAATCAAAAATTATAAAACAAAAATCACCAACTCCTGGTATATAAATTTATTCTATATGTTCAATACAATTTAAAAATTTTATAAAATTCAAGAGGTTTTATGCGAATTAAATGTTTTGCAAAAGTAAATATTGCATTAAACATTTTAAATAAAAGAAATGACGGATACTATAATATAGAAAGCATCATGCAAACTGTGAATTTATTTGATGTTTTAGAAATTGAACTAGCAAAAAAATTAAGCGTCAATTCAAATAATTGCGATTTGCCAAACGATAATAGAAATTTAGCCTACAAGGCAGCAGAAAAATTTTTTGACAAAAAAATTGAGAAAAATAAAGTAAAAATCTTTATAAAAAAAAACATTCCAATTGGAGCAGGGCTTGGTGGTGGCTCATCAGATGCAGCAGGTGTTTTAAAAGCATTAAACCAATTATTTCTATATCCTTTTAATTTTCAAGAAATTTGTTCCATTGCGTCAAGTTTAGGAAGTGATGTAGCATATTTTTTATTTGGTTCAACAGCTCTAATCACTGGAAAAGGTGATATGATCACTCGACTTGAAAAATTTAATTTTTTCCATTGTTTAATCGTTAAACCAAACTTTTCAATAAAAACATCTTGGTGCTATAAAAATTTTAAATTAAATTTAATAAACAAAAACGAAATGGCTAACATTCCAATAATTTTAAAAAATATAAAAAAAATTAATCAGGCAAACGAAAAAAAAACTTTAGATGACCATAACGAAAATGAACCTCAATTGTTTGAAACAAAAATAGATTTTTATATTAAAGAAATATTTAATAATTCAAAAAATGTTTTTGAAAAATTATTGTTAAAAAAATATCCTATTTTAAGTGAATATAAAAAATTTTTAAAACAACAGGGCGCGTTATTTTCGCTAGTAACTGGCAGTGGCTCATGTGTTTATGGGCTTTTTGATGACTTAAAACTATGTAAAAACGCATTCATAAAATTTAAAGAAATGAAAGTTAAAGCCTGGATTTGCGAAACTATTTAATTTTAATACGCTTAATAAACAACAGCTGTATGCAAATAAACAAAATTTGAATTTAAACAATTAAAAATCACTCCGCAACGCCGCAGACACCAAGATAAAATTCTCTTAAATATACTTTTGAAAACACGTTTTTTACTTGTCACATCTTTAAATATCTAAAAATTTAAAACTAGTAAAAAAACAAAATTTCCTAATTTTTTGGTGTTAGTTTTACTTAAACATTGTCATGCAAACGCCGCAGAGCAATTTATATAATACCTCAAAAATAACAATAATAAAACTGGATTTTAATGATTCGAAAAAAATTTTAAAATATAAGCACTTATTAAATTTATAAATTACCAAACATAATAAAATAAAATTAAATTTTTCTAAAAATAATTTTATGTCCAAATACGGCTGGTGGAACAAATGAAAATATAATATAAAGCACTTAAAATTAAATATCTTTTAAAAATCAGAAACTAAAAAATTTTTAAGAAATAAATTAAAATAAAAAAATCTAAATATCTAATACGCAGCCAATATCTCAAAAGTTATATAAAACAAAATATCAAGTTAAACTTGCTTTTTAATAATCATATAAATTAAAAACATATCCCAAATATAAAATATCTAAATTCATAATAAAACATTCTATAATGCTAATAACATTAAAAATTTTCTATTTGTAATAAAATTTCAAGTTTATATAAAATTAAAATTCAATTATTTCCTCCCATGGGAAAAGGACGTCTTCACGTCCAAAATGACCATAAACAGAAGTTTTAGAATATATAGGTCTTAATAAATTAAGTCTTTCAATCATTGCAGCAGGTCGCATATCGAACTTTTCCACTATTAAATTTTCAATTTTTTCACATGAAATTTTTGACTTTCCAAATGTTTCAACCCTTACTGAAACTGGCTTTGCGACGCCAATTGCGTAGGCAATTTGAATTTCACACTCTTGAGCAAGCCTATTTGCCACAATATTTTTTGCGATAAATCTTGCAAAATACGCCCCGCTTCTATCAACTTTCGTTGGATCCTTTCCAGAAAACGCTCCACCCCCGTGACGCGCGTAACCCCCATAAGTATCAACCATAATTTTTCTTCCTGTAAGCCCACTATCGGCCATTGGTCCACCAATCACAAATTTACCCGTTGAATTCACAAATATTTTTGTACTCGAATGCATCAACCTTTCAGGAATTGTTGTTTTAACCACATTTTCTATAATTTTATCTCGAATTTCATTTTGTTCCACATTAGGTTCATGTTGAGCTGATATTATAATAGTGTCAACATAAAAAATTTGTCCTTTTTCATTATAATTAATCGTTACTTGAGTTTTGCCATCCGGCCTTAAAAAATCAAGATTTGAATTTTTTCTTTCGATGGATAATTTCTCTGAAAGTTTATGAGCCAAATAAATTGGCATTGGCATATAACTTGAAGTTTGATCACACGCATAACCAAACATCATTCCTTGATCGCCAGCACCATTTATATATTTACCAATCTCGCCCTCTTTAAATTCAAGTGAAACATCAACTCCAAGCGCGATATCTGGTGACTGTTCATCAATTGCAACCAAAACTCCGCAACTTCCACAGTCAAACCCATATTCCTTGTTCGTATAACCAATATTTCGTAATGTTTCTTTAACAATATTAGGTATATCAACATATACTTTAGTTGAAATCTCTCCTCCAATTATTACCAATCCTGTAGTTATAAAAACCTCACAAGCAACTCTTGCTTTTTTATCTTTCGCTATTATTTCATCTAAAATTCTATCCGCAATCTGATCACATACTTTGTCAGGATGTCCTTCAGTAACTGATTCTGACGTAAACAGTGCCATTTCTATCTCCTCATTTTTTTATTTACTTTTCTTATATAAAATTCTTCGAAATTAAGTAAAGTTTTTGAATCTTCATTTTTCAAAAATTCTTTAAATCTTATATTGTCAAATATTAAAAGCTTGCACAAAAAATATCTATGAAAAATTTAAACATTGAAACAAATTCAATAAGATAATCTCCAAATTTTTCTTAAAAAACTAATTTTAACCTTAAATACAAACTTAACAAACATTAACCAATTTAATGTTTTATCACCATACTCTCACTCTTTCTTCGGGGGGAACATACATTCCATCTCCTTCAATTATTTTAAACACTATATAAAATTCATCAATTGCCTGCAGTGTCCTATTTACTCGCAATTTTTCATACGAATGAGGATCTATCTCAAATATATAAATTATTGCATGTCTTCTCGTTGAAGATTTCCACATTTTTCCATAACATATAAAAAAAACAGTTTCATCACAATTTAAATCCTTTTTGGCAACATCAAATGCCGAAAGAAAACCTCCCAAATCCGCCATATTCTCATCACGTGTAAGCTCGCCACAGCTTTTAAGCCCTGGAATTATTTCTAAATCGTTATAAAATTTACTAACCTCATCGCACTTATTTTTAAATTTTTCATAATCTTCTTTATTCCACCAATTTTCTTTATTTCCATATTCATTATACTTCGCTCCACTACTGTCAATCGCATGACTCAATTCATGTCCAATTATAGTTCCAATCCTACTTAATTTTTTAGTTCTAGTATATTTTTCATCATAAAAAGGCTTGCCCAATACTCCAAACGGAATAATCATTCCATTAACATCTGGAAAATAGAAAGCGTTTACATCATTTGCATGTTCACTAAACTCAGAATTCAAATTCTCAGGTAGCGATTGTTCTTTAACCATTATTTCAAATTTTGTCCTTGCAATTTCAGCCACATTTTCAAACAAGCATCCGCCTTCACAAAACAAATGCAATTTTTTCCCATCAAGTGGATCATACCATGCATCTGGATACCCAACATTTGCACCAATCATATCCAGTTTTCTAATTGCTCTATTTTTAGTCTCATCCGTCAACCAATCAACTTTTTTCAAACGTTCTTGTAAAGCTTCATTAATTTCTTTAACCATTTCCTCAACTTCAATTTTTATTTTCTCAGGAAAATATCTTTCTACATACAAAGAATTTGTATAGCTTGGCAAAAGACTCATAATAGAATTCACGGCCGCTTCCTTTGTTGTTGTTCGCTTATGTGTTCCATAAATTATATTAAAAAAATCTTCATTCAACCGTACAAAATCTTCAGATAAAGTCCATCCAAAACCTGATAACAATTTTACTTTTAAATACTCTTTAAGTAATTCTAAATTATCCTCTTTTATAAATTTTGACGCTTGAATAACAGCTTTTTTATTAACGACAAATAAGGGTCTGCCATCAAATAACTCAAAACCTGATTTTTCAGCAATCTTTTTTAAATCAACATTTCCAAATATAGATTCAATTTCTGATACATCCGATTTTGTAATTATTTCTTCCAAATCTTTAGACGTAGACAAAGCTACTGTTTTCTCCATCTCAAAAATTAAATTTGCAAAATTTTTAGCTATAGCTTCGTTTTTGCCAGTTAAAATAATAAGTTTTTCCAAATAATTTTTATACGCATTAGTTTTTCCTTCACCCATAGTAAACAAACTTTTTGAAATTGTTGGAGTTATTGATTCGAAATATAAAACCTTTTCCCTCCCCTTTTTTTCATCGTTATTCAATATATTACAATAAGTCACATCACGATAAGTTGCAAAACTAAAAAAAGCTTCAGTATAAGTTTCTTTCCTCAAATTATTTTCAACCTCAATAAGTTCTTCAAGCGTTTTCACAGTTTCGATATCATCAAGATTTTTTTTTATAGGCCTAATTCCGTCTTCGTTTCTTGATTTTATATCCATATAATTTTTGTAAAAAACTGAAATTGCATCCTCTTTTTTATTTTTTTCTTCCCCATTCTTAACAATATCTTTAATCATTTTTCTAAAATTTATATAGTTCTTTTTTTCAAGTTCATCAAACGAAGAATTTCTAAATGCGCCTGACTCAATTGCAACATTATCAAGCCAATCTTTATTTATGTACTCATAAAAATCATCTTTTAAATTACTTCCATATATTCTCCAAATTCTTCTTATCATCAAATCAAGTTCTTGAATCGTTATATAATCATTGCATCCAAGTATTTGGTTATCTACGCCAACTAAAATCCCCAAACTTTTTAATTTATTAACATGAAACATTGCCCAATCCGGTACATCAATAAAATTATCGCCAAAATTTCCAATAAATAAATTATTCCCTATTGGTTCTGGAATTTCTCCAAATCCATTAGAAAGAATAAGAATGGTCATAGCCTTAGTTGCATAATCCTTGAATGATACACTTGGACAACCGCGTGTAATCTCTTCCTTGTTCACATATGGATTATAAAATTTAGAACTTTCAAATACAATTTCTTTTACTTGATCTACACTTAAATTTTTATTTTCTGTTTCTGAATAAACACTGAAAAAAACTGTACAAAATGACAAACATAAAATTAAACTTAAAAATTTTTTTCTTTTCATAAATCTCATTTATTACGTAATCTCCTTCGTTTGTTTTAAGTATTTTAGAATAATTTTGCTTTTAATACAAAAAAATTTATTTTAAAACTAAAAAACACCTTAAGCAAACATCCAATTAAAATAAAAATTTTTAATTTTTGAACTCATGAAAAATAAAACATTAAAATAATACAAACAAAATAATTAAAGACAAAAATAAAGCGCCCTTTGAGACGCTTTAATTTATATATCGCTACTCTTATAAATAACTATTTGTCCTCGCTTTCATCATAAGTTATATTATTTACATACTCATCGTTAGAAAAATCCAAAGAATCGTCATCAACATCGCAACAAGTGCTTGGACATGCTTTCTTTGTTTTTAATTTCCCTACACTTTCTGTAATCTTATCAATAGCATCTGGAATCATTTCTAAAAGTTTATCATATATATTTGAGCCTGGATTAATTGGAATAAGTTTTATTTGACCTTTTCCGACTACCATAAAAGCAACAGGAACAATTGTAACTCCGGTTCCACAGCCTCCACCAAAAGGATTTTTTTGATCTTCGCGAGTTTTATTGGTAAAAAAATCACTACCGCCAACTCCAAATCCAAAAGCAACCCTTGAAATTGGTATTATTGTGCTTCCATCATCTGTTACAACTGCTTTACCAATAATGGTATCAACATCAACCATATCTTTTATAGCTTGCATTGATTTTTGTACAAGTGCTTCAATTGGATGTTCTGCCATAAATTTATATCCTCCATTCATATAGAAAAACACTGTAAAAATTTCTTTTAACAATAATTTATTACAATTAAACATATTTCAAATTTTTTTATATTTTCTAATAAATTATTTTTATTATAATAAGATTCTATCCAAAAAAGAAAAAATTAAACTAAAATATATATCGAAAAATATTTTTATAATCAATGTCTCAACTTTCTTATAATTGCTCTTTCATTCACATTTTTATCAATTTTTATTTTGACAATATTTTGCGCTACACTTGCAACCTCAATTTTCTCGCCTTCTGAATTTTCCATGAAATAAACTTTTTGAGTAAAAAACTTATCTTTTTGTGTAAAAACCTCAAGCTTATCACCCATACAAAGTTTGTTCTTTAAAATTATTGAAGCAATTTTTGTATCTTTATCATAAACTTTTACAATTCCAATTAAATCATACTTTCTAACATAAGAACCACTTTTATAATTTTGAGAATTAAGATCAGGTTTCTTAAAATAAAAACCAGTTGTGTATTCTCGATTACTTATTTTTTCAAGCTCTTCCATCCACGACTTATCAATTTTAAAACCATCAGGATTTTTTAAAAAAACATTTATTGCCTCTTTATATGTCTTTACAACTGTTGAAACATAATATTCACTCTTCATTCTTCCTTCAATCTTTAAACTAAATACCCCCGCTTTAATCAAACTATCAATATGATTTATCATACACAAATCTTTTGAATTCATCACATACGAACCATTTGTACTTCCTACTAAACCAAAAAAATCACCTGGTCTATTTTCTTCCATTAAATAATATTTCCATCTACAAGGTTGTGCGCAATCCCCCAAATTTGAATTTCGATTTACCATATATTTGCTAAGCAAACACCTACCAGAATAAGATATACACATAGCCCCGTGCACAAACGTTTCAAGTTCTAATTCAATCGGAGTATTTTCTCTTATTTCCTTAATTTCATCCAAATGCAATTCTCGTGCTAATATAATCCGCTTTGCGCCCATTTGATACCATTTCTTACAACTCAACCAATTAACATTATTAGCCTGCGTGCTTATGTGTATATCTAATTTGGGAATAAACTCTTTAGTCATCTCAAAAATTCCTAAATCTGATACTATCACGGCATCAATTCCAGTTGCCGCTGAGTTTTTAATGAACTCAGGATAATTTTTTATTTCCTCATTATGAGGTATTATATTAGCCGCTAAATAAACCTTCTTATCTTTAGCATGCGCATAATCAACCGCCTTTTTCATTTCGTCAAAATCAAAATTACTAGCTGCGTTTCTAAGAGAAAAATTCTTGCCTCCTATATAAACACTATCCGCCCCATAATCTATTGCAATTTTCAATTTTTCAATACTCCCAGCTGGTGCAAGTAATTCAATATTATTCATTCACAATTTCCTTAAATTTATTTTTATGATTTAAATTTACTATATTTGCTCGAGTATTTCCAACAATTAAAATCGAAGAACTGTTCTTAATTAAACATATTCCATTTGGACTATAAGGAATATTTATTGCTTTTCTTATTTTCCCTTCAAAACTAACCATAATTATATTTTCAAAAGAATTAAAAATGATATTTCTACCAACAACTTCAACATTCGAGATTTTCCCTTTTTGTTTATAATTTCCAATTTTTTTTCCATTATTTAAATAAATATCAATTTTTGAGTATCCATCGCAACTTTCAGTAAGTAAAGTTAACAAACTTTCATTTTCAAAATTTATTTCTTTTATTAAAGAATCTGTAAAATCTATTTTAAATCTAACTTTTCCAAATTTATCAAAACTTGATATTCCAGAATCAGAAGCTACGATAATCGAACTCTTATCAAATTTAAGTCTAGCAATCAAAACATTTTCTTGGCATACTTCGAAATTTAATTTTTGATCTTTAACATTAAACACAAAAACCGTTGAAAAGATTTTTTTTTCCTTAATATCCATAACTGAAATAGAAATAAATTTTTCATTATTTGAGATTGTAGCGTCTAAAATATTGCCAAAACTTGAAATCCAACTATATAAAATTTTTGCTTTTTTATTAAATAACATAACTCTTCCCTTTGTACCAAGTTCACTCGTTACTACCAGAACTTTTCCGCTTTTCCCAAGCTTTGCTATTATTATCTCGTTTTCTGTTTTGATTATTTTAATAAGTTTTTTCCCCTTGTAAAGGTACAGATTTTTTCTATTTCCCGCACAAAGCATTATATATTTTCCGTTTACATCTGCAAAAAAACTAAGATTTCCGTTTTTTATTTCCCATAAAAATTTTCCAAATATATTATATAAACTAATACCTTCATTGTTTATCCTAAGAATTTTCCGAGTACAATACGGCACAAACCTTTCTTTCAAACTGTTAAAATTTATCTCTAAACTATTTTGTGTTTTTTCACTTACAACTTTTAAAAAAACTATCGAATATAAAAAAAGCCCTACTACAATAACAACTACAAAAATATTCAATAATTTTCTAAAAACTTTTGATAACAAAGCTACACCTTATCCTGCTTCATAAAATAGAGAGTTAAATTTATCACAAATTTTTGTTACATTAAAAACATTAATATAAAAATATTATTTAATTTTTTTCTCTAGAAAATTTGGAAAAATCCACAAAAACTTTTTCCAAAAAAAGACCATGTGGCGGCGCAGTGGGCCCAGCTAAATCTCGATTTTTTGCAATCAAAATACTTTTTATTAATTCGGGTGCTATTTTACCGCGCCCCACCTCAATTAATGTGCCAACAATAATTCTAACCATGTTATATAAATATGAATTCGCACAAATTTTAATTTCTATTAGATAAGGTTCAAAACAATTTGTTTCTGACTTAAAAAGTCCATTTTTTATCTCTTTGCTTCTTTCAAAAACAACGAAACAATCATAAATTGTTCTTTCGGTTGTCAGCTGTTGCCCATGACTTGACATAAATGAAACAAAATCATGAGTGCCAATAAAAAAACTTGCAGCAGTTTTCATATTTAAAATATTCATTTTTTTAGGAATTTTTAAACTATATTTTCTTAAAAATGGGTTGCACATAAAACTATTCCAAATTCTATATGAATACGTTTTTTTCGTAACACAAAACCTCGAATTAAACTTTAAATCAACCTCAAAAGATTCAATTACTGAAATATCCTCCGGCAAAACCACATTCAAAACCTTTGAAAATTTATTTGATGGAATTCTTGAATCAGTCAAAAAATTACAAACATAATCAAATCCATGAACACCAGCATCCGTTCGACTACATCCCACAACTTCCGAAAACTTGTGTGTTACTTCTTTTACTGCATTTTCTATTCTTCCTTGAACCGTTATTGCATTTTTTTGCCTTTGCCACCCATGATAATTGGTTCCATCATATTGAATTCTAAGCAAAACATTCTTCATATGTAACTCGCAAAATTTTTAAAATAAATACCTTCGTTCATAAACATTACGTTTAAAACTTAATTGTCAAATTTTCTTTGTTTTAACGCTTCAAACATCAATATTCCTGCCGCAACTGAAGCATTTAAAGATTTTACATTCCCAAGCATCGGAATTCTTATTAAAAAATCACATTTTTCTTTGACGGTTCTAGTTATCCCTCTACCTTCGCTTCCAATTACTATTCCTATATCACCTCTAAAATCCGATTCAAAATATAACTTTTCACCTTCCAAATCAGCACCAAACACCCAAAATCCTAAACTTTTAAGTTTTATAATTGTTTGCGAAATGTTTGAAACTCGACAAATTTTAATATATTCAACAGCCCCCGATGAAGTCTTAGCAACTACTCCTCCAAGAGATACGCTTTTATTTTTAGAAATAACAATTCCATGACAACCAGCAGAACAAGCAGTCCTAATTATGCCGCCAAAATTCCCCACATCAGTTATTCCATCCAAAATCAACACAAATGCAGGTTCAACATTTTTTTTAGCATCATTTAATATCTCGTCTAAAGAAAAATAATTATATAAAGCAACAAAAGCTAAAATGCCTTGATGATTAGAATTTTTTAAAACTCCATCAATTTTCTCCTTTGATACATATTGCAATACTACTTTTTTTTTAATTAAAATTTTTTTAATATTTTCTGGAAAGATAAAATTTAAACGATTTTGCACAAAAATTTTATTTATTTGTCTACCTGAAATCAAAGCCTCAAAAACAGAATTTTTTCCAAATATTACGTTTTTCATGAATTCATACCTGTCAATCATAACTTAATAAATTAAATTTTTCCAAACTAAAAACTAATCCTAAACTTGTAAAAATAAAAAATTCATTGATGATCTTCATCATCCAAATAACCTTTCAATTTTTTACTTCTACTAGGATGTCTCAATTTTCTAAGAGCTTTTGCTTCAATTTGCCTTATTCTTTCGCGAGTCACATTAAAAATTCTTCCAACTTCTTCAAGCGTTCTCGGCCTACCATCATCAATGCCAAATCTAAACCTCAAGACCTTTTCCTCTCTTGCAGTAAGAGAACCAAATGTTTCGATTAATTGTTGCTTAAGAATAGAAAGAGAAGCAACATCTGCGGGAATCATTGCAGCATGATCTGGTATAAAATCTTCAAGATGGCTATCATTTTCTTCTCCAATTGGCGACTCAAGCGAAATCGGTTCCTGAGAGATTTTCATTATTTCTGCAACCCTTTCAGCTGTAAGGCCCATTTCTTTAGCAATTTCTTCCACAGTAGGACTTCTACCAAGCAATTGAACAAGATTTCTCTGTGTTCGTATAAGCCTATTTATCGTTTCAACCATATGAACCGGAATTCTTATCGTTCTCGCCTGATCAGCAATTGCGCGAGTTATAGACTGCCTTATCCACCACGTAGCATAAGTGCTAAATTTATATCCTTTTCTATAATCAAATTTTTCAACTGCTTTAATAAGACCTAAATTCCCCTCTTGAACTAAATCCAAAAAAGATAATCCACGATTCGTATATTTCTTCGCTATACTAACAACCAATCGAAGATTTGCTTCAATAATCCTTCTCGTGCTTTCAAATCTACCTTCTTCTATTTTTTTTGCATTTTCAATCTCCTCTTCGTGACTCATAAGAGGAATTGTTCCAATCTCTTTTAAGTACATTTTAATAGGATCATCGAAAACATATTTTGAATCTTTGCCAACTTCCTCTTCGGCCCGTTTTACTTTTTTTATACCTTTTTCTTTTTTCAAACTTTCTTCTATTATCTCAAGCTCTTCGCGCATATCCTTAACAATTTCAATACCTTCTTTTTCAATTATTTCGTATATTTTTTCTATTTGCTCAACAGAAATATCAAAACTTTCAAACGCCGAGTTTATTTGTTCATAAGTTAAAATTCCTTTTACTTTTCCAACTTCAATAAGTTCTATAATCGTTCTTTTTTTCTTTTCAATTAATCCAGCATCATTCTCTGGAAAATTATTTTTTTTCGTTTCAATTTCCTTAACCTCCTTTGTTTTTTGCATACCGATATTATTTGGCCCTTTTTTCTTAGTTTGCATCTACGTGCCTGCCTCCTCTTGCAAATCTACTTCTTTAAGTTTTTTTACTATTTCATTTAAATCTTCAATATTGCCCCTTGTGGCAAGCTCATTCATTCTACTTTTTAAAATATTCATTTTTATTATCTTAATCGGTTGCATGATCTTATTATTTTGCTTTTTTTCGTCAAAATCTTGTGAAACAAATAATAAATTTTTAGTCTTATAAAGCATTTCAACAATTTTTGGTATTTCCTCTTGATTAAAAATACTAAAAAACTTCGCGCTATTTACATCTTCTTCTGCTTTATAAAAATCATATATAGTATGTGCAATTTTTTTATGAAACTCAGCACAAAAATCATCTGGATTTATTTTTTTAGATATTACTTCAAAATTTTTTTTATTAAACATTAACGAAATCAAAAGCTTTTCAGCACTGATTAATTGGCTATCTTTTTCTATTTTTTGTTTTCCCTCTTTTTTCAAATTTTTATTTTTATATTTTAAATTGTTCAATATCTTTTGTTTTTCAAACTCCTTAAATAAAATTTTCTTTGATATACCAAGCTCTTTTGAAAAATTTTCAATATAAACTTCTCTTTTTAACAAATCATCTATTTTGAAAACAAAATCAACAAACTTATGAAGTGTTTTAATTTTTTCATTCACAGTTTGAACAAAGTATAATTTTTTAAAATCATTCACTTTGTATTCAAAATAATCTAATGAATTTTTAATTTTCAGATCAAAATTATCAATTCCGTAAATTTTAATATATTCATCAACATCTTTTGCATTATCAATCTGAATTACCTTAATTTTTATATTCGAATTCAAAAGTACTTCCGCAGCCCTATTTGAAGCCTTCATTCCAGCCTCATCAGAATCATAGCAAAGAAAAACAGAATCTACATAATTTTTAATTAATTTTAAATGTTCTTTAGTAAAAGCAATTCCAAGACACGCAACAGAATTTACAACTTTATTTTGATGAAGAGTAATTACATCTGTATAGCCCTCAACTATAATTAAACTTTTACAAGAATTTTCTTTGGCAAAATTTAAACCGAAAAGATTTTGACCCTTTTTAAAAACCAAAGTTTCAGAAGTATTTAAATATTTTGGCAAAATTGTTTCGTTTAAACTTCTTCCGCCAAAACCTACTATATTTTTTTTTATATCTATTATTGGAAATATTATTCTGCCAAAAAATACATCCCATACACTCCCATTTGTTTTTTTTACAGCAAGACCCGCTGAAATAATTTGACACAAATCATATCCAATTTTTGTTAAATAATTAACTAATCCATTTCTATCATTTGTGGAATATCCAACTTGAAATTTCTCAATTGAATAATCATTTATTTTTCTCTTTTTGAGATATTCCATTCCTTCCAAGCCAAAATCACTATTTAAAATCTTAAAATAATAATCTGCAGCCAAATTATTTAAATTATAAATTTCCTGTTTTTTCTCATAAACAGCTGACTCTCGATCGTTATATTCTAAAAAATCAATTCCAGCTATATTCGAAAGAAACATAATACTATCAACAAAATTCAAATTTTCTCTTTCCATAATAAAATGAATAAGAGTACCGGACTTGGAACATCCAAAACAATAAAACACCTGCTTTTCACGTGAAACCATAAATGATGGAGTTTTTTCATTATGTAGTGGGCAAAGCCCCACAAAACCACTTCTATTTTCTTTTAACGAGGTGTAACGAGATACAACATCAACTATGTCATTCTTTTCAATAACTTTTTGAATGTATTCTGGAGAAAAATACAAGTCCTCTTCTATCTCCTCAATTAAGATTTATACTTTTAACACCCTTCTCGCAGTAAACATAATATCAATTTCACTAAACAATTTTTAATTATACCTAATTCACTCATACTAATAAAGCTTGTCCACACTTTTAAAAAACACTTTACGTTATCAAATAGCATTTCCACGCCATATTAAAATAATTATCTCACTTTTAACACAATTTTCAATTTTATTTCAAAAAACTTTTCCAAACGATAAATTTTTTTGTAACCTAAAAAAAATTAAATTTTATTCCTTTAAATTACCCAACCAAATTATATTTTTCATCAATGGTATACGAATTTTTTCGGAAAAAAATTAATATCCTATATCACATTTTAGTTCACTTCGAAAGGATAACCTATGAAAAATGAACTTAATTTTCTACATGTCGTGCGGCTCACTCTTATTTTATTCTTTTTTATCCCATTAATTATGCACCATTTTTTTAGTTCTTCAAAAATCAATTCAAAACTTAAAAACAACAAAACTAAACAAATAACAAAAGAAATAATTTCTCCTGATAGAATAAAAGTTTACAATGTTAAAAATGACACAATCTTTGAAATTAATTTTGAAGACTATATAATTGGAGTTTTAAGCGGAGAAATGCCTGCATCATACGAACTCGAAGCGCTTAAGGCACAAGCGGTTGCGATTAGAAGTTATGTCTTAGATAAAATAATAAATTTTAATAAACAAAATTATTTATGCAAACACAACGGAGCCCATATTTGCACTGATCCCGGGCATTGCGAAGCCTATCTTTCACAAGAAGATGCTAACAACAAATGGGGTAAAGATTGGACAAAAAAATATTTTGATAAAATAATGCAAGCAGTGTTAGAAACTAAATCGGAATATATGATATGTGAAGGAGAAGTAGTTAAAGCATTCTTTTTTGCACTAAGTGGCGGAGGAACCGAATTTGCATCAGATATCTGGGGAGGGAAAAATTATCCCTATTTAAAACCTGTTCAAAGTAAATTTGATAAAAACTCTCCAAATTTTCTTTCAGAAAAAAAACTTTCTGTAAATGATTTTAAAAAAAAATTAAAACTTTTAAGACCAGAAATTAAAGAACTTTGTGACTCAAAAATATCTTTAAACAACATCAAAAAAACAACTTACGGAAGCGTGCGTGAAATTACATTTAATAACGAAAACTTTAAAGGAGAAGAAATTAGAAATACATTTAATCTTAGAAGCACAAATTTTGAAATTACAATAAATGATGATTGTATAACATTTTTAGTAAAAGGACATGGTCACGGAGTTGGAATGAGCCAATATGGAGCGAATTATTTGGCAAAAAACGGGAAAAATTATAAAGAAATATTAAGGTACTATTATAATGGAATAAGTTTTTCACATTTAAACTAATTAAATTTAAAAAAGAAATAATCATTCCATATAGAAAATAAATAGTGTAATTTAGCTTGCTCAAAAAATTAATTCTCAAAAAAGCAAGTTAATTTAAATATAATGCGAGGTAATAAAATTGAATAAATCAGATTTAAGCCAAAATACAAAAAGAGAAATCGAATCGTTTGCAAAATATAAATTTAATAAATTAAATGGACCGCAAGACAATAAAAAAGATTTCAAAAACCCTATTGTTGAAAAAATTAGAAACGCAATAAAAAAAAACAATATTGAAAACATAAAAAAATCAAAAAACAAAAAATCTCCTGAAGGAATTGCAGAAATTGTTGAAGACGAAGTAATCAAATTGATGAAGGAAGGAAAAAATGAATCCGAAGCTTTAAAATATGTCATGGATAATTTTGACAAAATTTCAAACGAAAACGATGACTCAAACAATGACACTAAAAACATTACAAACTCAATTAGTCCTTCACCATATACTAGTTCATTTGATAAAGATTTTGATTATAAAAAAGCCCTCGAAAAACTTAATAAAATTGATCCATTACTACACGAACTTTCTCCTTTTGCTGATCCATCAAAACTTTCAAAAACAAATTACTCATCCTACTTTGATTCGCTTTTAAATACGCCATCATCTATTCTTTCTTCAAACAAAAAAAACATTGATTCAACTTCATTTAAAAAAGAATGGTATGACAAAAATGGCGAATCAGTCGGATTGTTTTATGCAGCCTTTATTATGCTTGGGCTCACATTTGGTTCACTTCTTGGATATCTTACAAATTATACTCCTTTGAATGCTGCTATCGGCATATTAATTGGCTTTAGCGTTGGAATCGGACTTGGTTTGCTAACAAACGCCTTACTTATAACATTTAAGAAATAATTATCAAATATGAAAAAATCAAAATTCATTAATTTTTTTAGAATTTTACTGTGCAATTTTGTTTTTATCGTCCATTTCATGTATAAAACCATTAAAGTCTATTGAACTTATGTCGGCACAAGTGATTTTTTTATTATAAATAAAAACATTCGCTCTGACATCTTGATCCGTCTCCTTGTGATTCAATACTTTGTATGAATATCTAATCAACTTGCACCCCTTATAATTTGATAAATCGAATCCTATTTTTTTCTGAATTTTATTATAAGAATCGTATATCACATCAAAATTATTTGGAACTTTTATGTATTTGATATCAACAGGTTTTTTCTCAACTAGCCATCCAAAATTCTGAATATAAGAAACGTTCATGTCATTAGTCTTGTTGTCTATTCTATAAAAAAACAACACTACCAGTGCAATTGAAACGAAAAAAAACAAACTTACAATATATTTTTTTTTGACTTTAAACCACTGCATTAATTTTTTCATCAAAGACACCACAACTTTTTTGAAAAATATATGCAAGATAAAATCAAAATAGAAATAAAAATTAAATCATAATAACGCATCAATTTTAAAGCTTTAATGCAAAGTATTATAAATATTATTTTTCAATGTACACCTCTTCTAAAAAAACTATTTTTGTTAAAAGTATTTTTGTGTTTAAAATTTTAACTTTAAACTCGTTAACTTGATTGACTGGTACAAAAAAAATTATTCTTACATTTTCTAAATATTCTATGGTAACATTCCTTGATTTAAATGCTTTTAAAATATTCTGAATTTTATTTAAGGTGCTATAATTACATTCTATTATAATTTTTAAACATAAGTTCATTTCCATAATGTAACTACTATCTATCACGCCTTTTGCAGCATCAAAATAAACACGTGCAAGTTTTTTCTTACCAAGAAGCGCCCCACCAAAATACCTTGTCACAATCACAACAACATCAAGCAAATTAAAATTTTTTAAAACATTTAAAATTTGCACTCCAGCAGTTCCTGGAGGCTCTCCGTCATCACTATAACGCATAACATTTTCGTTTTTTAAAATATATCCGTATGAATTATGTTTACTTCCATAATATTTTTTTTTAACACTTTCCAAAAACTTTCTTATTTCATTCACATTCTTAACCGGAAAAACTTCGGCAACAAAACGCGAACGCTTTTCAACTATCTCAAAAAATGCGTAATCTTTTATAGTTAAATATATTTCACTCAAATTTTATTCACTCTTTTTTATTTTTATTGTTATAATTCTAATTCGGATTATCAAAATTTAATTTTATCTTGCCATACACTTTTTATTCTTTCTAAAATTAAAGGTGAAAAATGAAAAACACAGTTTTTTTCCCAAAGTTTGGGTTTGAAATTAAAATTAACAATATAGCCTTTGAAATAATGAAATTTAAAATTTATTGGTATGGAATTATTATATGTTTTGGAACTTTGCTTGCCATTTTTTATGGTTTTCATGAATGTGAAAAGAAAAAAATTAAATCAGACGATGTATCAAACATGTTGTTAATAGGAATGCCAATTTCTATATTTTGTGCAAGATTTTACTATGTCTGCTTTAAATTTGAAGATTTCAAAGAAAGAAAATTTCTTGAAATTATTAATATTAGAGAAGGCGGGATTGCTATTTACGGTGCAATTATCGGCGCAATTATCACAGGACTAATATATACAAAAATCAAAAAAATTCCGTTTTTGCCTCTTCTTGATATTTTCGGTATTTGCCTTTTAATTGGACAATCAATTGGAAGGTGGGGAAATTTTATAAATTGTGAAGCCTATGGCACACACACCAACTTGCCGTGGGCAATGAGTATCTCCGGTCAAATCAACGCAAACAATGTACATCCAACATTTCTTTATGAGTCACTTTGGAACGCACTTGGAATTTTAATATTAAACTTATACAAAAAAAACATCAAATTCAAAGGCGAACTTTTTTGTGCATATATGTTTTGGTATGGAATTGGCAGAACATTTATAGAAGAAATACGAGCCGATTCACTTATGTTTTTTTCCTTTAAAATATCACAAGTTTTGTCTATAATAATAACATTAATTGGTTTATCTATAATACTTTTTAAAAGGTTTAAAAAAATTAATAATCAACTTAATTAAGAATATATAAAATTTATTTTAATTAACTAACAAGTGAGGTGATGAAATATGATTAATGAATCACTCGAATTTTTAAAGAAAAATTTCGCAATAAAAGAAAAAATTTTAAAAATGTCATTGTCTATCGAAAATAAAATATGCGATAAATTTTTAGACATCGATAAAATTTCCGATTATAACCAATTAAAAGTTTTAAATAGTTTTCTCGAGCATAAAGTTTCATATACCAATTTTACTGAAACAACCGGTTATGGTTATGACGATTACGGACGAGATACACTTGAAAAAATTTACGCAAAAATATTCGGATGTGAAGATGCACTAGTACGCCACAACATAATATCTGGAACACATGCAATTTCACTTTGCATATTTGGTGTTTTACGTCCAAATGACAACTTACTGTGTGCAACCGGAAAACCTTATGACACATTGATTGAAGTTTTGGGCTTAAATAATTCTCGCGAATGTTCGCTTAAAAGTTGGGGAATAAACTGTTTTATTGCAGAACTGGACTCACAGAATAAAATTCAATATGAAAAAATTTCTAAAATTTTAAAAGAAACAAACCCTAAGGCAATTTTGATTCAAAAATCAAAAGGTTATAATTTCAGACCTTCATTTTCTAACGAAGAAATCGAAAAAATAATAAAAATAACAAAAAAATGGAATGAAGAATGTATTTGTATAGTTGATAACTGTTATGGAGAATTTGTTGAACTAAAAGAACCTACAGAATTTGGTGCAGATCTTATCGCGGGGTCTCTCATAAAAAATTTAGGAGGTGGATTTGTTGACTGCGGAGGGTATGTAGCAGGCAAAAAAAAATATGTAGAAAAAGCTTCATATAATTTGACAACTGTGGGAATTGGAAAACATGCAGGAGCTAGCCTTGGATTCAATAAAAACATGTATCGAGGATTGTTTAATGCGCCCCATGCAGTCAATCAAAGTCTCAAAAGTGCACTATTTTGCTCAGAAATTTTTAGTGAATTAGGTTTTGAAATATGCCCTAAAACTTCAGATAAACGCACGGATATCGTACAAGCAATAAAGCTTGGAAGCGCAGAAAAAGTTATAAAATTTTGTCAAACAATTCAAAAAAACTCCCCAGTAGACAGTCATTTAACGCTGTTACCTTCAAGGCTACCAGGATATGTTAATGATATAATCATGGCAAGTGGATCGTTTGTGCAAGGGTCTTCAATAGAAATGTCAGCTGATGCACCAATAATACACCCTTACGTTGTATACTTTCAAGGTGGAACAATTTTTAGTTCAGCAAAAATTGCCATAATGAAAGCTGCAAGTGAAATTCTAGATATGTATTAAAAATAATAGACTTTTATATTTAATACATTTTATACGCAAACTTATTTTTAAAAATTTTTAAATGGTGATTTATATGATAAATAATACAATAATCGGTCAGTATTATCCAAGTGAATCCATTCTTCATAAAATAGACCCAAGAATTAAAATTGTATTCACGATGTTATTTTCAAGCCTAATATTCTTTGTTAAAAATCTCTCAAACTATATATTGCTCGGCTTATTTATTTTCTCACTTATAAAAATATCTAAAATTCCAATAAAATTTATATTAAAGGGAATTAAATCTACAATTTTTTTCATCACTCTTACTTCCATTTTGAACATATTTTTTACAAATGGAACAACGCTTATAAAATATAAATTTATTACGATAACTTATGAAGGGCTATATTACTGCGCTTTAATTATAATTCGAATGTTTTTTCTTATGATAACAACATCGCTCCTTACGTTATGTACACTTCCAACTTCAATTACCGATGGAATTGAAGGCTTACTTTTACCCCTAAAAAAATTTAAATTTCCAGTACATGAATTTGCGATGATGATTACCATTGCAATTAGATTCATTCCAACTATTTCTGAAGAAATTGAAAAAATAATAAAAGCCCAATCTTCAAGAGGAGTTGATTTTGAAACTAAAAATTTAATTAAAAAACTTAAATATGCTATGTCGATTTTAGTGCCGTTACTTGCCAACTCTTTTAGGCGTGCCGATGAACTTGCCATTGCGATGGAGTGTAGATGTTATAGAGGAGACGAAAACAGAAGCAAATTTAAAAAACTAAAATTAAAACGCATAGACTTATACGCATGCTTCACAATTATAGCTTTTATATGTTTCGTCCTAATTTTTA
This sequence comes from Clostridiales bacterium, assembly GCA_031267755.1. Taxonomy (GTDB): domain Bacteria; phylum Bacillota; class Clostridia; order Monoglobales; family JAIRYP01; genus JAIRYP01. The sequence goes on from JAIRYP010000011.1 coordinate 139,915, forward strand.
AAAATTACAAAATGGTGAAAATATAACTTTTAAATTTCAAACTTTAAAAATTTAAAAAATTCGCTATAATGGTATAAGCACTTCTTACTTTTTGAATTAATATATTCGCATGTAATTTAATGTCTCGTTTCATAAATTTTATAGACAAATTTTAATAATTTATATATTTTGAATAATTTCATACAGAGGATATATGGTTCCAATCAAGCTTAATGAAATACGCGAAGAGTATCTAAGATTTTTCGAAAAACGAGATCATTTGAAACTTGAATCATTTTCGCTTGTTCCAAAAAACGATGAAAGCATACTTATAATAAACTCAGGCATGGTTCCGTTTAAAAACTATTTTGATGGCACCAAAAAACCTCCTCACGGAAGATTAACTACTTGCCAAAAGTGCGTAAGAACAATCGATATAGATAATGTTGGCAAAACTTCTCGTCATGCATCTTTTTTTGAAATGCTTGGCAATTTTTCTTTTGGTGACTATTTTAAAAAGGAAGCCATCGAATGGGCGTGGGAATTTGTTACTGAAACTTTAAAAATTTCAAAAGATAAATTATGGGTAAGTGTTTATGAAGAAGACAAAGAAACTGTAAAAATATGGAAAACTTTAACCGATGTGCATGAGAAAAAAATTGTTTTTCTTGGTAAAAAAGATAATTTTTGGGAAATTGGAACGGGACCTTGTGGGCCATGCAGTGAAATTTATTTCGACAGAGGATTTCAATTCGGTTGCAAAAAACAAAACTGTAAACCAGGATGTAATTGCGATAGATTTATTGAATTTTGGAATCTTGTATTTACTCAATTTGAAAAAAACAAATTTGGTGAGTATATAAAATTAAATAAACCAAATATCGATACTGGAATGGGACTTGAACGAATAGCATGCATAATACAAGGTAAGAACTCAATATTTGATATAAACGAAACTAAAAAAATCTTACTTGAAATATCAAATATAACCAAAATAAATTATGAAAAATCAGAAGAAAATGATATATCGCTCAGAATTATAACTGATCACATTAAAAGTTGTGTATTTTTGGTCTCAGATTCAATTTTACCATCAAATGAAGGACGTGGCTATGTTTTGCGCCGTTTGATTAGGCGAGCCGAAAAAAATGGCATAATGCTTGGTCTTAATGAATCGTTTTTATATAAAATAGTCAATTGTGTGATTCAAGAATATTCTTTCACATACCCAGAATTACTTGAAAAAAAAGAATACATAAAAGAAATCATAAAAGACGAAGAAGAAAAATTTTTTAAAACACTTGAAATAGGCATTGAAATACTAAAAAATAATATAGAAAGAGTCAAAAACGTAAATGAAGAAACTATTTCGGCAGAAATTATTTTTAATTTATATGACACTTACGGTTTTCCTTTTGATTTAGCATGTGAAATTTTAGAAGAAAATGGAATCAAAACCGACAAAACAAAATTTGATAGTTTAATGGAAAATCAAAAAAATTGTGCGAGGAGTGCAAAAAATAAAAAATTAAAATCTTTTGAGGATAAAAAAAACCTTAATTTAAAAGAAAAAACATTATTTGTTGGTTACGATAATTTTGAATGCGATTCTCAAATTCTGTCAATTTACAAAAATAGCGAAAACGTGAAAGAAGCGAAAGAAAACGACAAGTTAAGCATAATTTTGAATAAGACAGTTTTTTATGCCGAAAGTGGCGGACAGGTTTCTGATTGTGGTTACTTGTTTTCACCAAATATTAAAATTAAAGTTTTAAATGTCATAAAACAAAATGAAATTTTTATTTTAGAAACAGAAATTGAAAAAGGAAAAATAAAAGTTGGCGATAAATTAAAATGTCAAATAAACATTAATAAAAGAAAAGAAATATCGAAAAATCATACATGTGTACATCTACTTCAAAGTTCTCTTATAAAAATTTTTGGAAATCAAATACAACAAAAAGGCTCATACGTTTCCGATGAAAAATTTCATTTTGATTTTTCATATTCAAAACCTATAAATCAAGAAGAGCTCGAAAAAATTGAAAAAGAAATAAATAATAAGATACTTGAAAATTTAGATGTTTACACAATAGAAACAGATAAAGAACTCGCAAAAAATATGGATGCAATCTCAATTTTCGACAAAAAATATAAAGAAAAAGTTCGAGTTGTAAAAATTGATGATTATAGCACAGAATTTTGTGGCGGCACTCACGTAAAAAAAACTGGAGAAATCGGGATATGTAAAATAATTTCACAACGTAGTGTATCGAACGGAGTTCGAAGAATTGAAGGAATAAGTGGACTTAGTGTACTCAATTTACTTTTGGTTAAAGAAGGAGTTATAAGCGAAATTTCCGAAATTTTTAAAATTAAAGATAAAAAAAATATTATTAAAAAAATCCAAAATATTTCCGAAGAACTTAAAGAAAATAAAAAAGAAATAAAATTATTAAAAACTAATTTACTTGAAAAATTATTTTTAGAATTATCAACTAAATTCGAATATATCAACAAAATAAAAACTTTTTTCTTGCAAATTAATAAAAAATATGATACAGAACTTCTCAGAAATTTATGCGATTTACTTACAAAAAACTCAGACAAAGTTTTTGTAATTTTATCTGCAAAAACCGATAAAAATATAAATATAATATTATTAGCAATATCAAAAAATATGATAGATGTTGGCATAAGTTTAGAAAAAATTTCTGAAGATATTATTAAAATTACTAAAGGATCAGGTGGTGGAAAATCTGATTTTTTTCAAATAAATTACGGCGACGCTACAAAAATTCAAGAATCATTTGAAATAGTTAAAAAAATTCTTGAAAAGATTTAATTAATTTTTTATATTAACTAAATTAATTACTATTCAACTCTAGGAGAAAGAATGAATAAATGTATTTTTTGTTCAATAATAAAAAAGGAAATTAATGCAAGTATAGTATATGAAAATTCTAAAGTTCTTGCTTTTAACGACATCTCCCCAATCTCCCCTAAACATATAATTATAATACCTAAGATTCATATAAAATCAACAAATGAAATTGATCAAGAAAATTGTCATGTTATATCAGAAATATTCGAAATTATACCAACGATTGCCAAAAAAAATGGTTTTTATAATAATGGTTACAGAATAGTCAATAATTGTGGGAACGACGGAGGACAGACCGTTGAACATTTACATTTTCATTTGCTAGGAGGTAGATCTTTCAAATGGCCACCCGGTTAGATTAAATTTTTTGTTTAATTTTATTTACGAAGTGCTGAAATGACTAAATATTTACATACATCTATAAGCCTCCTTAGCTCAGTTGGTAGAGCATTCGACTCTTAATCGACAGGTCTGCGGTTCAAACCCGCAAGGGGGCACCATAAAAATCGTCAGAGGGAAAATTGTTTGACACTTTGTATGTACAAAATAAATGCAATAAAGAAAATTTATTAATTGGAAGAGAAATGCATTTTTTTGAAATAATTGATACAACGCAGGATTATTTAAAAAAAAATCATAATCATTTCGCTGAAGGTTTAACTGTTATAGCCTCAAATATGACAAAAGGAAAAGGAAGAAAAAATAAAAATTTTTTCTCTCCCGAAAAAGGTTTATATATGAGCGTGTTGTTAAAACCAAAAAACGTGAAAAATTTAAATTTTATTGTAATTTATGCAAGTGTGGCTGTTTGTGAAGCAATTTACGAAACATATGGAATTGAAGTGGATATTAAATGGGTAAATGACATATTTTGTTTTGGAAAAAAAATTTGTGGAATACTTGTTGAAAGCATTTTTAAAAATGAAAAGGAAGTTTCTGCAATCGTAGGTTTTGGCATAAACACAAATTCAGACTTGAAAAATTTTCCGTCAGAAATAAAAGATAAAGTTTCAACACTGTTTGAGTGCACCGGCATAAGAATTAAAAATGAAGAAATCGCATTTCGTGTATTAAAAAATTTTAATAAAATATATGCCTATTATAAAAAAAATAAAAATAAAGATATATTAACAAAATACAAAAAAAGAAATTTTATTCTTAAAAAAAATATAAAAGTTATCGAAAATGAAAATTCTTACATAGCAAAAGCTGTTGATTTAGATGAATTTGGTAGACTTGTTATCATGAAAGGAAAAGAAATCAAAATTTTAGATTCGGAAGAAGTAAGTCTTGACATTATCTAAATTTTTTTGAATTTTTAAATAATTTGTTTTTTAAAATTTAATAACCCAAATTAAACGTACTAAAAATTCTAAATTATTTAACAAAATTTTTCAATAAATCTAACATTCAAACAACATGTTCTGTTTTGTTAAAATCGTTTGTAAAAAATAAATTTTAAATCAATTAAAAAAATATAAAATTCAAACCTACTGCTGAATCAAAAATGATTTTTTTACAATAATAAAAAAAAATAAGTTAGCCAGGGGTACTATGATGAGATTTTTATTTATTTTTTTATTGATAATAAATTTGTGTAGCTGCAAAGAAACTAAAGATTACAACAATAACACTTACAAAAACGAAACATTTAAAGATGATGAAAGATATAAAAGGTCTGGCCTAGAAAGAATGTCAGGTGACGAAATAAGCAATCTTGAAGAAACTGCATATATGATGCATCGTACCGAAGATAAAAAGGCTGCAAAACACGTTATGACAACTCCACAAGGCGACTCGCCCACACTTTGGTCATTAGCGCAAATAAAACTTTTCATGGAAAATCACAATATCGGAAATTATACTGAATTATATTACACACTGAAAGGTTATAAAGTAAAAAAAGGAACACGAGAACACGATGGAAGTGGCGAAGCAGGAGCATCAATATTTAAAAATAATTATGACTATATAAAAGCAAAATATGAATTAATTATAGAAAATTGGGACGTCCTTCGCGAAAATATTCCAGGAATACATTTAAACTCCGAAGAAGCTGAAAAAGTTATTGAATTTGCTTTTTGCACTAGTGAAGAGTTTTATAATAAATATCCCGAAAGTTTATCAGGATCTCCTGTTGAGTAGTTAATTTTTAATTTTTTGGATTACAAACATTTAAAATTAAAACAACATATAAATAATTAAAAACATAAATTCTTATATGAAATTTGCTTTTTTAAAATTACTTTTATTTGACATCAAAAAATAATTTCTGCATAATAAATTTAATTCTCAATTTTTATAATATTTTAAAAATATTAATGTAAAAAATTTAAAAATAATTTTTTAATTTTGAAAATCGTAGATTTAGGGGGCATAAGTTCATAAGTAAAAAAGATTTAGAAATAAATGAAAATATTAAAGATAAAGAAATTAGATTACTCGATACAGATGGTTCTCAGCTTGGAATAATACAAAGAACAATAGCAATGGAAATGGCCTATGGGAAAAATTTAGATCTTGTTAAAATTTCTCCAACGGCAAGTCCTCCTGTGTGTAAAATAATGAACTATGGAAAATATAAATTTGAAGCAATTAAAAAAGATAAGGAACATAAAAAGAGACAAAAAAGCGAAAATATTAAAGAAATAAGAATTACACAGAATATTGGCGAACATGATCTTAATACTAAAATTGAAAACATAATAAAATTCTTAAAAATGGGATATAAGGTAAAAATCACCATAAGATTTAGGGGACGCGAAATTACTCATTCGTCCATAGGCATATCGCTCATTGAAGAAATTTCGAAAAAAGTTTTAGAATATGGTTCGCCCGAAAAAAATCCCAAACTTGAAGGTAAATTCCTTTCAGTGGTAATTGGTTCGAAGAAAAATTTATCCGCAACTGAACAGCCTCAATAGAATCAAAAATATAAGGGGAAAAGCAATGCCAAAATTAAAGACTCATAAAGGCGCATCAAAACGCTTTAGTTTTACAAAAAATGGAAAAATAAAAAGTACTAAAGCTTTTAGAAGGCACATTCTAAACAAAAAAACAACAAAAAGAAAAAGACATTTAAGAAAAATTGCTTATTTAGATTGTTCTAGTGTAAAAACTATAAAAAAAATGCTTCCGTATGCATAAAATATTTTTAAAAAATTAAGGAGGAAAAATGTCCAGAATAAAAGGGGCGGTAAAAACTCGAGCAAGACATAAAAAAATTCTAAAACTCGCAAAAGGTTATAGAGGAGCAAAAAGCAAACTTTTTAGAACTGCAAAACAAGCTGTCATGAAATCATTAGCCTATGCATATCGAGACCGAAGACAAAAGAAAAGAAATTTTCGAAGACTTTGGATTTTAAGGATTAACGCAGCTGCAAGATCAAATGGAATCACTTACAGTAAATTTATGAATGGACTTAGAAAAAATAAAATCACAGTCAACCGAAAAATGCTCTCAGAAATTGCAATCTCGGATCCAAATGCTTTTAAATTTCTAGTCGAAGAATCTAAAAAAATCGCATAACAAAATTGAGTTTATATTTTAATTGCTATTTTTTAACTAACTGTTTATTTTTATTTTAAACTTGGATTTCAAATGAATGAAGTATTAGAAGAAATTTTATTTTTAAGAAACGAAATAAAAAAAAATAACCATCTTTATTATAATTTAGATGATCCTGTTATAAGCGATTTTGAATACGATGAACTCATGAGGCGTCTTGAATTTTTGGAATTGCAAAATCCAGACTTTATGAAAAACAACTCACCGTCACAAATCGTCGGAGGCAAAGCACTTAAAACATTCAAAAAAATTGACCATAAAGAATCAATGGAAAGTTTAAGTAACGTTTTTTCTAAAGAAGAATTTCTTAATTTTGATTCAAAAATCAAAAAAACATTAAATCAAAAAAAATATAATGAAGAAATAGAGTATGTTTTAGAAACAAAAATAGATGGTCTTTCAGTTTCGATTGAATATGAAACTGGAGAAATTGTACGTGGTTCAACAAGAGGCGATGGGAAAATTGGAGAAGACGTAACTGAAAATTTAAAAACAATAAGAACTCTACCACAAAACGTAAAAACATCACTTGATTACTTCGAAGTTAGAGGTGAGGTTTTTATGTCCAAAGAAAATTTTACAAAGTTGAATCAAGAAAGAAAAATCCAAGGAGAAAAAGAATTTTCAAATCCAAGAAATGCTGCAGCGGGTTCTCTTAGACAATTAGATTGCAATATTACAAAATATAGAAACTTAGATATACTAATATTTAATTTACAAAAGATCGTTGGCATAGAATTTGAAACACACACCGAATCACTTAAATTTCTTAATGATATTGGTTTCAATGCAAGCCCAATTATTTACAAATCAAGTAATATTGAAAATATATTTTTGCATATTGAAAAACTTGAACAAGAAAAGGAAAAATATTTACATCAAATTGATGGTGCAGTAGTAAAAGTCAACAATTTAAATCTTCGAAAAATTCTCGGTAGCACATCAAAAAGTCCAAGATGGGCAATAGCTTATAAATTTTCTGCTGAAAAAAAGGAAACAAAAATAGAAGACATTGTAACTCAAATTGGAAGAAGTGGTGCAATAACTCCAATTGCAATATTGAAACCTGTAGATCTAGGCGGAACAACGGTAACTAAAACAACGCTTCACAATATTGATAACATCAAAAACAAAGACATTCGAATTGGAGACTATGTTTTAGTTCAAAAATCAGGAGATATAATACCTGAAATAATTTGTTCTTTTAAAGAAAAACGACTCGGAAATGAAAAAATATTTGTTATGCCAAAAAAATGTCCCGCTTGCAATACCGATCTCAAAAAAGAAAAAAATGAAATTATAATAAAATGTACAAATTTATTTTGCCGTGCGAAAAGTCATAAAAGTATCATACATTTTGTGTCAAGACATGCTATGGAAATTAATGGACTCGGAGTTTCTGTAATCGCTCAATTACTTGAATGTAAAATGATTGAAGACTTTGCAGATATTTATTATTTAAAATATGAAAAACTAATAAACCTTGCAAGATTTGGCGATAAATCTGCGAAAAAATTATTGGAATCAATTTATGAATCTAGAAAAAGAAGTTTGGAAAGACTCTTATATGGACTTGGAATACCGTTAATTGGTTTAAATGCTGCAAAAATAATATCGAAAAAATTTTCAAATATGAAAAATATTATGAATAGTTCAATTGAAGATTTTTTAAACATTCCTGAAATCGGAGAAAAAATGGCAAAAAACATATTTATATATTTTAAAAACAATAAATCTCAAGAATTAATCAAAAAATTGGAATCTGCAAACATAAACATGAATTATTATATTGATGAATAATTCACAATATTATTAACAAAATATAATTTTTTAAGTAAAAACATTGACTAAAATCAAAAAATATTTAAAATTTTTTTACATTAAAAATAACGAGGAGGAAAAAATCAATGTTTTGTGTTGCTAAAAGTCCTTATTTTAACAAACTAGTAAAAAAACAAACTAAAGATATTTTCACCAACATTATTTCATCAAAACTAAATGATGATCAAAAAATAATTTTAAAAAAAAGTCAAGAATTAGGTGGACCGAATTATGAAGCTCTTCAAATTATAAAAATTCTTGCTACAGTTATGGAAGAAAAACGTTTAATTATTTTTGAAACAGATGTTGATATCCATAATTATAAATTTTTTTTTGAAAGATTTTTAAATTACCTAGCCCAAACAGATACTTTTAAAAAAATATTTTTAAAAGAAAATTTTATTAAAGAATGTTCAAAAAATGATTTTGATTTTCTTTGTAATATTTTTATATATTTTTTTGCTCCGGCTGCATTCGAAGAAAACTGTGGACGTAAATTAGAAATAGTTATAGAAAAAGCAATTCCAATATTTTTAGAATTACATAAACAAAAAATTCCACATTCACTTAATGAATATAGATTTATAATCTCCAAATACATATTATATTTTCCTTTAAAAATGCAAAAAAAAATTATTGAATTTTTAGTTAAATATGACCCAAAGATTCTAGACGAATTTCGCGACGAATTTCCCGAAGAAAAAACAAAACTAATTCTTTTAGCAAAACTTGCTAATGAAAATGAAAAAGTAAGTGATTTAATTGTTAGAATGTCTTGTGAACTATCAATCAACGCCACAACTTTTTTGTTTTTTGTAAAACTAGAAATGAAAAAAATAGATTTAGAAAATATAGATTATTTTAATTTTATTGAAACTGGATGGTATGAAATATTTGATAAATGGAAAGGATTTGAACAAGCTTTAGTCATACTTTTAAAAACAAAGCTTGAAAAAAAAGTTATATCAAAATATGATCCAAAATGTCTTCAAAATTTATATGACAAAATTTTACGTAATGTTCAAAACAATAATTCAACAACACTCGAAGAAGATGAAGAAGATTTAGAAGAGAAGGATTTAAAAAAGATAGCAGAAAGAATTTTTATTCTTTTTTGTTGTGGAAAAATAACTCGTGGTCAAGCTTTAAAATTGAGCCAAAACAAATTTAATTCTGTAGATAATATTCCATTTATTGAAAAAAGAGGAATTTCTTTTTCCGCAAAATTTAATGATCATAATATCATAAAGGAAGATGAATTTCAAGTTGAAGAAATTCCAATTTTTGGAATATATCCTTTAACGGGCACAGAAAAATCACTTAAAAAAACTAAAGAAGAAAACGAAGCAATATTAAAATCTAAACAAAAACCCGATCAAACATCGAATAAATCACAAACTATAGGTATTAAAAATGAATCTTTAGAAAAAATAGAAACAGAACTTACTTCCAGACAACTTGCGGCAAATTTTGTTTATACAAAAAAATTAAAAACAAAAATTAAAAAAGATTTGGAAAATTTGAGTGAAAAAAAACTTTTTTCTGATGAACATATTATTCCAAAAGTTAAAGAAATAAATGATGTAATCGAAATAATAGGACTTTCCATTTTTATAGCGTACCTTCCAGATGAAAAAATATCAAGAAGAGATTCTAAAAATATTCATGACTTACTTATGAATGCAAGTAAAAATTACTTTTCAAAAAATCGACAAGAACTTTCAGAATGGAAAGAAAAAATATTAGAAATTATAAAAAACCCGGATTCAGAAGCAACTGAAATTAAGAAAAAATTAATCGAAATTCACTCTCATTATTTACAAAAAATAAATCCTAATATTCATATTTTCATAATTTTCCGATGGGCCGTAATACTAGCAGATTCTTTATTAGATTTTTTAAAGGGACTTCAAACGCGTGAGCAAATATTTAACAAAACAGAATTTAAAAATTTAACTCCATTTCTAAAAAAAGATTCAAATGAACGCGATATTTTCGATCCTGTTTTAAATTGACAAAATTAAAATTAATTTAATGTGAGGTGTTAATTTTGATTAAAAAATTTAAAGTTCCTGAAAGAATTCATATAAGAAACATGGAAAATAAATATAGGGATTCAAATCCATTTCCTCCCGCAGATAGAGAAGAAATTTTAAACCTTGCGTTTAAATTTAAATACAATGAATCACCATATTGGAAAAAAATTTCAATTTTTTTATCTAAATTAATTTTTAAAAAAAAATTGGTATTAGAATCTTTAGATGAATTTAAAAAATTTTTATATGAATTTAATTTTCTTTTTTTTAATGTAAAAGAAGTGCAAAATAACTTACATTTTTTTGTGAATAAAACTGAATCCGAAGCAGCCAAAAAAACTTCTATAAATTTTAAATTTACTTTAGACATATTTAGCATTTCCTTATGTTATTTTAATTGTCTTGAACATTATTTTGAATTATTAAAAATAAAAGCAGATGAAAATAAAATAAAATATTTTTTCGAAATTGTAGTCCCAATATATTTACAACTTTTAAAACTTGATGAAAATGGAAAAATTCACCCTTTATTCAATAAAAACTTGCTAGAAATTTCAAAATATTTGGCAGAATATTCTGAAATAGAAAAAGAAAAAATTATAAAATACATGTGTAACAATGACCCAGAAGAAACATTAAATTTACAAGAATTAGAAAACAAAAATTTGAATAGAAAATTATTAATTATTAATGAAGATATTGATGATGATTGTGAAATTAATTTTTTAAGCAAATATATTGCTCACGAAATTTTTAATGATAAAACTGATGAAAAAGGTTTTAAATTAGCTTTAATATTAGAAAAATCTGGACATAGTGCGTGTATTGAAAAAATAAATTTAAATAATTTAGGAGAAATTGGAAATTGGGAAGGTTATGAAGAGATTTTAGCACGTTTAATTGGGTTAAATTTTAGTGAAGAAGATTTAAAAAAAATTTTTCCAAATTTAAAAGACATAAAAGATTTTGCCCAACATTTAGAAGGACTTTCTATTTCTACAAGATCAAAAAAAGTAAAAAAAATAAAGGCTTTAGAATTGTCTTATCTTGTTTTAATGGGAGTAATGAGCTCACAGCAAGCTTTGGAATATATGGAAACATCAGAAAATCTCGCCGGTATTCCATACATTCAAAATCCAAATGGAGAATTTGAGCTAAAATTCGCTGATAATGTTTCCGAAAACAATCTAAGTTCATTGCAGATTCCAACTAATGTTGCCTTAAATATAAATAATATACCAGGAGTTATTCACGTATCAGATGATACCGTAAAAGAAATTGCAGAAGAAGCTCCGGAAGATTCACATGAAGAGGCTGTGGAAGAAATTGCAGAAGATTCAGATGAAGAGACTACGGAAGAGAAATTTGCAGAAAAAATTCCTGAAGTCGCAACTACAACTGACGAAGAACCAAATAAATCAATCTTAAATATAGAAAAAAATGAAATTTTAGAAAAAAACGATTTTAATATAAATTGGACGGAAAATTTTTTAGAAATGTTTTTCTTATATATTAAAAATCAAAAAGAACTAACACATAAGAATGTTAAAGTTTATGAACTTTTTTTAAAACAATTTTTTTCTAAAGAGCACAAAATCGTTTTTGAAAAGATTGAACATGAAATAGAAAATATTATGAGAAATGATGGTTTAAACAAAGAAGAAAAAATAACTGAAATTTCACATTTTATGAATTTAGAATTAAAAAAAATTAACCCTTATTGTGACAAAACTACCGTAGTTATGTTCTTATTAAAGTTTTACGATTTCTTGAAAGATATTTTTTGCCCAATTAAAACAGAAGATATTATTTTCAAACTTAAAAAACAAACAAAACAGCACACAAAGTTTCAAACTAACGAAAATACACTTGCAAATCCAGATAAAACAAGTAAAACGTAAAGTATTAAATTTTTTAAAGTTGGTGTTAAATTATGACGAGGTGGGCAAAAGAAGAAATAATTAATAATTTGATAAAAATGCAAAATAATATTTTATTAGGTAAACTTACTGAAGAACAAAAAGAAACACAAACAAAAGCAAGAAAATTAGGTCTAGGTTATAATGGCGTAGCCCAAATAGTCTCTAATTTAATCGTTTTAACACAAGAAAATGATGAATTCAAATACTTAGTTAAAATTAATCAAGAAGGATTTGAAAATTTTTGTAAAGAAATTTTTAAAATGGCTGAAGTTCAAGGAATATCAAATAATGTAATGATGACTAACAAAGAAATGAAAGAAAAAACAGCTATTTTAGCAAAAACATTTACTGAAATGATGACTTATTATCAAATCGAAGAAAAATATTCAGACGCTATAAACCTTGAAATAAAAGAAAAAATGCAAACAATTTTATTTCCGAGAAAAGAAAAGAAAAGCGCTGAACAAGTTTTACACGAAACTTTTTCAACTCTTTGGAATATTGTTTCTCACGAAGATAAACTTTTTAGAGGTTTAATTCATGAGTATCAAATGGCAAGAATATTAAGAAAATTCAACCCAACTGAACAGGAAAAAATATTTAAATATTTAGGTAAATTTGAAGTAAATGAATTACCTGAATTAGAAAATAAAGATTTACAAGAAAAATTATTAATGTTTAGAAAATTTTTACATCGAATGAGTTCTAGGGATGAATATTATTGTGTAAGCTCTCAGATACTCCAAATAATATTCTCAAAAACTGACAAAAAACATCTTAAAGAATTGTTTAAACTTGAAGAAGAAGACAAGTTTCATTCTTATCCAAGCCAAATCAAAAAATTGCCTGAACTACTTGAAACTGATTGGTCAAAACATATGGGCTTATTATTTGATATTTTAAAAATCGATAATTATGGATATGACTGCAATTTTTTATTAAGCTTCTCAGGTCATGCAGACGAGATAAGCGAAGTGTACACTATGATAAAAGAAAATTTTAACTCAAATAATATGCAAATGAACGAACAAGAGCGTGCATTATGTGGTGAAAAATTATTATTACTTTTTATATCAGGAAAAATAAGTGAAGAAAAAATTTTAGAAATTGCAAAGAGACAAGTTTCAAGTCCTGACGAAATTCCAAAATGTTCAATTTCAGAATATCGTGGTTATATTAAACCTGATGAGCCTGATGGAGAAATTAAATGCATTGAAGAAAAATCAAATCATCGTTTTAAAGTTGAAATCACTCCCAATTCAATAATTAAAGAAGATGAAATACTAGAAGAAGAAACCCAAGTTTTTGGCGTATATCCAACAAGCGGTACCACAAGATCTCGCGAAGAAACATGGCATGAACAAACTAGTAAATATTGGGCATTAAATCCGATATCAATAAAAGGAGAACATGTTCATGAAAAGGAAGAAGAAAGAGGAGAAGAAACTGAAGAAGAAAAAAATCTTCGAGAACGTGTTAAAGAACAAAATAGCGATTTAGAAGAATTTTTAGATTATGTTAAGTCTTTGCCAGATGAAGATATTACCTTTGTAGAAAGAGAAAACACACATTTAGAAATTGGAAATTCTTCAAATGATTCTCTCCCAGAAGGGAAAGCTTTAAGCGAAGAACAAAAACGTAAAAATTTAACATTTTCTTTAGTAGCGTTGGCTTTTTTGCTCGCTTATCCATCAGATAAAATTATTTTAAATAGGGAATATAAAAGTTTGGATGCTTTTTCAAAATTTATGAAAGGTGAAATTGATGAAAAATATAGAGAATTTTTTAAACAATCAGTTAAATCAATTATTCATAGAATGAAATTTGACAATTCTTATATTGGAAAACAAGAAAAAGCTGAAAAAATAAAAAAATTAATAACGGATGAAATAAACTCTTTCGGTCGATTTTATCTTTATAAAGATATGTTCGTTCTAAAACGATATTTACAATGTCTTGTCGATTGGTTTGTTGATAGGTTTTTTAAATCCAAAACACGTGAAGAAATTTGTGAAAAAAATCCGGACATTAAAAGACAGTTGTTTACGCTTCCTAAAAACCCTGTAGAAATTAGCAAATTCAATAAAATCACTTCTGAAACTCCTTCGGAAAATTCAGAATCTCACAGTTTATAAGTTTGGAATAAAAATTTTAAAAAAGAGATTAATTTAAAAATGAAACTTTTGATAAAAAATGGAAGAATTGTAAATCCAGCAAATAATTTAGAAGAGACATTTGATATTTTAAGCGAAAACGGAATCATAAAAAAAATTGAAAAAAATATAACGGAAAATTCAGACGTTATAATAAACGCAAAACATAAAATAGTTATTCCTGGGCTTATAGATGTTCATTCGCATTTTAGAGATCCCGGAGAAACACATAAAGAAGATATAATTTCGGGATGTAAAGCCGCCGAAACAGGCGGTTTTACTTCAATTGTGTGCATGGCAAATACAAATCCTGTAATAGATAATGAATTTGTCATAAAATACATAATTGATAAAGCAAAAAAATTTTCAAAAGTAAACATCTTTCCAGTTGCCTCAATTACCAAAGGAATGTTAGGTAATGAACTTACAGAAGTTGGAAAACTGAAAAAATTTGGCATTGTTGGAATTTCAGATGATGGTAAGCCCGTTGAAAACGCATCAATTTTGCGAAATAGCTTACTTTATTCGAAAATGTTTAATATTCCATTATTTTCGCATTGTGAACGTCTTGATATGACATCTGGCACAGTAATGAATGAAGGAATCATGGCAACAAGTTTAGGACTTATAGGTGCGCCAAATGTCTCAGAAAGTGCAGCAATAGCTGCAGATATATTAATAGCCGAATCAGTAAATTCAAAAATACACATATGCCACGTTAGTACAAAAGAATCCGTTGAAATCATTAGAATTGCTAAAAAAAAAGGAATAAAAGTAACGTGCGAAACTGCTCCACATTACTTTTCGCTCACTGATGAGATGGTGCGCGGTTATAACACAAACGCTAAAGTAAATCCACCGCTTAGAGATCACAATGACGTTTTGGAAATTATAAAAGGTTTAAGTGATGGAACAATTGATATAATTGCAAGTGACCATGCGCCTCACCACGAAGATGATAAAAACTTGCCATTTTGTATGGCAAAATGCGGTATAATTGGTCTTGAAACCTCTTTAGCAATTGGCATGACTTTTCTTGTAAAAAAAGAAAAAATAAGTCTTATGGAACTAATAAAAAAAATGACATTGAATCCAAATAAGTTAATAAACGTTGATAGAGGTTCTATTGAAGTTGGGAAAGTTTCTGATATAACAATATTTGATGAAAAAGAAAAATGGATTGTTGATGCAAAAAAAATTAAAAGTAAATCAAAAAACTCTCCATTCATAGGTTTTGAGCTTTATGGCAAGGTAAAATATACAATCGCTGCTGGAGAAATAATATACAAAGACGATTAAAATATTTAAAAAATATAACTATTTCATATTCAGAGGTATTTTGTGTCGATCGATTTAATGATTGAAAAAATTAAAGAAAAAAATGATACACCTATTTCTGTAGGACTTGATCCAAAAATTGATTATATACCAAACGATATAAAAAACATAATATCAAAAAAATACGGTTTTGGGCCTAAATTTGCAGCAAAATGTTTGTACGAATTTAATAAAGGAATAATAGACGCAATTTATGATATTGTTCCAATCGTTAAAATACAGTCAGCTTATTATGAACTATATGGCTCAGAAGGAATTTTTACGTTTGCAGATACCATAAATTATGCTAAAATGAAGGGTTTATACGTTATCGTTGATGTAAAAAGAAATGATATTGAAGAAACAAGCGAAGCGTATGCTAACGCTTATTTAGGAAAAACAAATATAACATATAATTCAAAATTTCAAGCGTTTGGCGCAGATTCTATGACAGTTAATCCATATTTTGGTTCTGATGGAATAGTACCATTTATAAATGTTTGTAAAAAATATTCCAAAAGCATTTTTACAATAGTCAAAACTTCAAATAAATCTTCATTTGAAATTCAAGATTTAATTTGTGAAGGCGTACCACTTTACGAAAAAATTGCACATTTTGTTTCAGAATGGGGCAAAGATTTAATTGGAAAAAATAACTACAGTAATATCGGTGCAGTAATCGGTGCAACACATCCAAAAGTTTTCAAAACTCTTAGAAAAATTATGAAAAAATCATATTTTTTAGTGCCAGGATGTGGAGCTCAAGGAGGGTCAGTTAAAAATATTTCAGACGCTTTTAATGAAAACGGCTTAGGTTGCATAATAAACGCATCTCGCTCTATAATCTGTGCACACATGAAAAACAACGAAAATTATCAAAATGAAGCAAGACGCGAAACCTTAAAACTTAGTTACGATGTGAAAAAATTATTTTCATAATTAGACTGTTAATAAAAATAACTAAATTAAAATTAAAAAATATAAGATTTCTGTATTAAAGAGGTATATCGTGCTTTATGAATTATCCAAAAAAAAAGCTATTAATGACAAAATATTTGACTTTGAAGTTGAAAGTTTTAATTCAACCGAAAATGTTAAAGCGGGACAATTTTTTTATATAGATTGTGGTGGCAAAAGTTTTTTAAGACGTCCAATAAGTATATGTGATGTTTTAGATGGAAAATTACGATTTATTTTTGAAATTCGAGGAATTGGAACTTATGAATTATCCAAAAAAAAATGTGGTGAAAAAATCGATATTCTGGGCCCATTTGGAAAACCATTCAACACTGAATTTGGTAAAAATAAAATTTCTATATTGATAGGAGGTGGAATTGGAATTATTCCTCTTTTTAAACTTTCGAAAGAACTTGAAAAGGTTGTAGCTATACTTGGTTTTAAAACAAAAGAATCTATTTTTCTTAAAGAAGAATTTGTTTCGACATGTGATAAAGTTATTATAACGACAGATGATGGAAGCTTTGGAAAACATGGTAACGCGTTTGAGGCACTTGAAGATACACTAGAACGTGAAGAAAACAAAAAAAATATTGGTGCGCTGTACACTTGCGGACCTAAAAAATTAATTTATGGTGTTGCAAAATTCGGAATAACAAACAACATTAAAACACAGGTTTCAATGGAAGAACACATGGGATGTGGAATTGGTGCATGCATGGCTTGTGTGTGTGACACGACAGAAGGAAAAATGCGAGTGTGTAAAGAAGGACCAGTTTTCGATTCGAAAAAAATTTTAAACAATTTTGAAGAGTAAATAAAACTTTAAAAACTTAAACGCAACTTGAACAATAATCAAAAACACTTTATTGTTATTAACAAAATTTAATATAAAATTTTAAAGTTGATAAAAAATAACTAATTGAAATAAGCTTTTATTTTTGAAATTTATATAATTTAATATCAATCAACAAAATAAAAAAAATTTTACAAGTAAAAATGCTATAATTTTATGTTTAACAAAAAGGGGCATAAATTTGACTCAAAAAAAAATAAATATGAAAGTGGATATTGGTGGGGTAGTCTGGAAAAACCCAGTTTCAACAGCATCAGGCGTCTTCGGATTTGGAGAAGAATACTCAAGTTTTTTTGATATAAATGCGCTTGGAGCAATATGTTTAAAATCTCTCACGCTTAAAAAACAAGTTGGGAACGATTCTCCAAGAATTGCAGAAACTTCATCTGGAATTTTAAATAGCATCGGTCTTCAAAATCCAGGCATTGATTTTTTTATAAAACATGAACTACCAAAACTTAAAAAAATTTGCAAAACAAACATAATTGCAAGCATTGCTGGTTCGTCAATAGAAGAGTACGCAATTATTGCTGAAATGTTAGGTTCAAACGTTAATATGATTGAACTTAATATTTCATGCCCCAATGTTAAAGAAGAATGTATAACGTTTGGAATTAACTCAAAATCAGTTGAAAACATAACAAAAAAAATTAAAAAAGTGTCTAAAGTTCCTTTGATTGTCAAACTTTCTCCGAATGTTGAAAATATTTGTGATATATCAAAAGCAGCTGAATCGGGGGGGGCAGACGCACTATCGCTTGTAAATACTTTCTTGGGTATGAAAATAGATATAAAAAATCAAAAACCTTACTTCAAAAACACCTTTGCTGGACTTTCTGGGCCAGCAATAAAACCCATTGCACTCAGAATGGTATGGCAAGCTAGGCTTGCAACAAAACTTCCAATAATCGGACTTGGAGGAATAACATGCACAAATGATGCGTTAGAATTTCTAATGGCTGGTGCAAACGCCGTGGCAATCGGAACATATGGTTTTTTTGATCCACTCATTTGGCCCAAAATTAAAGATGGTATAGAAAAATATTTAATTGAAAATAACATAAATGACATAAAAAATATATCTTTAACAAATTCATATTAACAAAAAAAATAAGAAAATTTTTTCAATATTTAATTTATGTAACATTAATCTAAATATTATTTTTCTAATAAGCCTTGGCCAATTTTTAATAAATTTTCAGATTTGAAAAAATATTTTTTAATAAAAAGATGACGAATAATGGTAAAATTGTTAAATATCCTTGTACCAAACACAACTATTGCTGCAATATATATGTTTATTCCAAGTTTGTTTCCTAAATATGTAAGAAAAGCTGCTAAAAAAGTATTTGTAAAAAATCCAGTTATAAACACTGTAAAATTGAATTTTTTATTCATATTAGAAATTATTCCACCAAACACTGAGTCAAAAGCAGCAAGTATTGCAACAGCAACATACTGCGATATATTCGTAGTAATATCCGGAACAATTGTTCCAACGTAAGCGCCAAGTAATAAAAAAATAATAGTTAACATATGTCCTCTTTTATACGCTGAACTTAATTTTTATAACCAAAAACCCATTTTAACATTTATGAATCTGAAAATCAAATTTATTTTCACTAAAATTTTGATAAAATATTCATTAATGAAAATTTTCTATATGTTTAAAGAACCATAGGAAATAAATTAAACATTTACAATTAAAATTATTGTTGAAATAATAAATAAAACTGATATAATTTCAATAAAGATTCATAGGGGTGATTTTTTGGCATTTGGATTAAAAAACGTCATTGAAGCGTTTATTGGAACTTGTAGTGATAGAAGATTAAAAGAAATCCGACCTATCTGTGACAGCATTATTCTAACAAAAGACAAAATGATAAATTTATCGGAAAGTGAAATTCGCGAAAAAACAAACAAATTCAAGGAAGCCATTAAAGAAAAAACTAAAAGCAATAATTTAATTATTGAAGCTTTTGTTTTGATCATGGAAGTAATAAAAAGAAATTTAAACATAAATCCATTTAAAGTACAGATTATGGGCGCATTAATACTTGATCAAGGCGGAATTGCTGAAATGAAAACAGGAGAAGGCAAAACACTCGTTGCTGTTATGGCGGCATATGTCAACGCCTTAAACGAAAATGGTGTTCACATCGTTACAGTCAATGATTATTTAGCAAAACGTGATAAGGAATGGATGGAAAAAGTTTACGTTTATTCAGGACTTAGCGTTGATTGCATTTTGCACGAAATGAACGATAATGAAAGAAAAGAAAAATATACCAAAGATGTAATATATGCAACCAACAATGAACTTGGTTTTGATTACCTTCGCGATAACATGGTAATTCGTAAAGAAGATCGAGTGCAAAAAAAACTAAATTTTGCAATAATTGATGAAGTAGACAGCATTCTAATAGATGAAGCTAGAACTCCTCTCATCATTTCTGGAAAAGGAGAAAAATCTACAGAAACTTACAATAATGTTGAAAAATTTGTTTGTAAATTAAAACATATAACAATTGCAGAAAATGATGATAAAGAAGATTCCGATGAAAAATTTAAAAAATATGATTACATAGTTGAGGAAAAAGCTAAAACTTCAACATTAACTGAAAGCGGAGTAAAAAAAGTTGAAGATTTTTTTGGATTAAAAAACCTTTCTGATATCTCCAATATGACTTTGTCTCATCATATCAATCAAGCAATTAAGGCGCACGGAAACATGAAAAGAGACATCGATTATGTTGTCAAAAATGGAGAAATTTGGATCGTTGATGAATTTACAGGAAGAATTATGCAAGGAAGGCGTTATAGTGACGGTTTACATCAAGCAATTGAAGCAAAAGAAAAAGTTAAAGTGCGAAACGAAAGTAAAGTTCTTGCAACAATTACATTTCAAAACTATTTTAGGCTATACAAAAAATTATCAGGAATGACAGGCACCGCACATACTGAAGAAAATGAATTTCAAGAGATATATCATCTTGACGTTGTAAAAATTCCAACGAATAAACCACTCATAAGGTTTGACAAACCCGATGTAATATATAAAACGGAAAAAGCAAAATTTAAAGCAGTTGCTGAAAAAACTGAAAAAATACACAAAACTGGCCAACCTTTGCTCGTTGGCACAGTTTCAATAGAAAAATCCGAATTGTTGAGTAACATGCTTAAAAAACGCGGAATTAGACATAATGTATTAAACGCTAAATTCCACGAAAAGGAAGCTGAAATAATTGCACAAGCAGGAAAAAAATTTGCTGTAACGATAGCAACAAATATGGCGGGACGCGGAACTGATATAATTCTTGGTGGAAATGCTGAATTTATGGCAAAAAAAGAAATGAAAAGATTGGGTTTTTCAAACGACACTATCTCACTTTGCACAAGCTTCGTCGAGATAAAAGATAAAGAAATATTAAATGCAAAAGAAAAATTTAATAATCTACTTAAATATTTTGAAGAGCAAACAAATAAAGAACAAGAAGAAATAAAAAAACTCGGTGGTCTTTACATAATTGGCACAGAGCGTCACGAAAGTCGAAGAATTGATAATCAACTTCGAGGTCGTTCCGGCAGACAAGGTGACCCGGGTTATTCAAGATTTTATCTATCTCTCGAAGACAATTTGATGCGTTTATTTGGTTCTCAAAAAATTGCAAATGTTATGAATATGCTCAAAATGAATGACGATGAAGCAATTGAAAGCAAAATGGTTTCAAACGCCATAGAAAATGCCCAAAAAAAAGTTGAATCACATAATTTTGATATTAGAAAACATGTAATTCAATACGATGACGTGAATAATCAACAAAGAGAAATTATATATAAACAGCGCAATGTAGTTTTGAATGGCAAAAATATAAAAGAAAATATTGTAAATATATTTGATAATCTAATAGAAAAAATTTTAAATTTATTCATCTTCGATAATCAAAAACCTAAAAATTGGAATTGGATTGAAATGCGTAAATATTTTGAAGAGATTTTTTTTGTAACATCAGAAAAAGAATTTAAGCCAGAAAATTATGATTTTAAGAAAAAAACAATGAATAGAAATATTCTAAAAGAAAACTTAATGAAAATTGTTAAAGAAAAATATGAAGAAAGAGAAAAAATGTTTGGAGAAAAAATAAGAGAAATTGAAAGAATTATTCTACTTCATGCTGTTGATGAAAAATGGATAGAACACATTGATAATATGGAACAACTTAAACACGGAATACATCTTCAAAGCTATGCCCAAAAAGACCCCATAGTCGAATATAAATTTGAAGGAATGAAAATGTTTAACGAAATGGTTGAATCCATAAAAGAAAATACAGTAAAATGTTTATTCAACTTTAAAATTGACGAACATTCATCAACCTTAAATTTAACAAATTATATAATCTAAATAAATAACGAATAAAAATAATTTCTATGTATAAGAAAACGAAAAAACTTAGACACCGTTGCATTAATAAATTGATTTTTAAATATCTCTCAAACCACAAAAAATTAAAATTACTTGAGAAAATAGCAAACAATATTAATGGCAACAACTTATACTTTTTATTTTTAATTTATTTTTTAAATTTAAACTATTTTTGATTAGAATGATCGAAAGTCTTTTCTTTCTTTTCAACCTGTTTTTCAAAATCTTCAGACGATTGAAAAGTTGAATGTTCTGTAACTTTTTCTCGATCTTGCACCGCAGTGGAACTTTCACTTCTTGAATGGAAAGGTGGTAAATGTTTTAGGGGATAAAAATCCTCATTTCCTTTTAATTTTATTGGTTTCTCAAAAACAGCATCTGGATATCTACAGTGATTATAGTATGGAGCAAGAAAAAATATATGCAATAAACCGCTTCTAAAAAATAAATAAATAGCTTGAAAAAAAATATATATTTTGCTTCTTTTAAGCCCATCGCGTTCAAGTATTTTAATCATAGCCTTAACTTTTATTTTCTTTTTTTCCTTTGAATCTAACACTTCATGTAAGGACCGCTTGCCCTCTTCACTTAATTTAATTTTTTCAGCTTTGAGTAACGCTAACAAAAAAAGCAACTGTTCCTCATAAGCGTTTAAACGTCGAGTCGTCATATATTTTTTTTCCGCAAAATCATTCAAACGTTTATTAAAAGAATCTTTTTCTTCTTCTACTTTGCCTTCTACTTCTTTACCTTCTTCGTTTTCTTCTTCTACTTCTTTTTCTTCTTCTACTTCTTCTACTTCTTTACCTTCTTCGTTTTCTTCTTCTACTTCTTTTTCTTCTTCTACTTCTTCTACTTCTTTACCTTCTTCGTTTTCTTCTTCTACTTCTTTTTCTTCTTCTACTTCTTTTTCCTCTTTTTCTTCTTTTTCTTTTTGAAGAATCCTCTCATAAAATTTCTCAACATTTTGATCGAAATTTGAATAATCCAATAGATGTATATTATAACCATATTCATCCATATAAAAAGATACTTTTTCTTTAAAATCTGATAATTGTTTCAATAATCCAGGTTCTCGATCTCCACTTTTTTTAAACTTTTCAACTATTTTATAAACTTTTGGGCTTCCAAAAAACGCAAAATTTAAAATAATTCTTTCTCTAAAATTTAATTTTTTTTCTATAGTTAAATCAACAGAAAATCCAAAAGGAAGCCACATATTTCCATTTTGCCACAAACCTACAATACAAGCCTCTTTAAGCGCTTGTTTAAAATAAATATGTTTAAATTCTCTTTTAGAACAAATATTAAACTTCCTAATTAACATCTGAACAAATTCCGAAGGCTTTTTATTTTTTTCACAAAAATCAGTTAAAGTGAGTGCTGGAACTAAAACAAGAGCACCTAAATCTTGAGAAGAACAAGAATCACTTTCAAGAGGTTCAATACAATCAAGTAAACGTAAAACTCGATTATCAAAGACCTCATTAAACTCTATTGTTTCAGTACAATTTGGAATTGCAAAATAACCTAAAAAAAAGAAAAAGAAAATTTTACTTGCATCATTAAAAGAACTAACTCGACCTAAAACATTTTGTGAAAAACCTAATTTCTCTAAATCATAAAAATTTTCATTACCAACTCCGCCACAAATAATTGATTGATGCAAAATATATAAAATATCATTTTTCAATTCTGGAGTTAAACTAGACATTGGCGTAATTTGTTTTTTTAAATCTTCAAAACTTTTTGACAAATTAATAGGAAAACTCATACAAGTCTGCAAAGATTGTTTATGATTTGAAATGCGACAATGCCGAATTCTAAAAATTTTAGTTATTGCAGCATAATTATATTTGTCAATATAATCAAAACTACTAAAATACTCAATAAAACGTTCAAAATATTTTAAACCTAAACCTTCGCGCTCATCAAAACAACGAGATTCAAAAATAATATTTTCCACATTGCTCAATAATTCTTCTTTTTGACTTGGATTCAAAGAATTATAATTCAGTCCACTAGTTAAAATAATTAAGGTACAAACAAATTTAATAAACCTATCTGGTTCTGTTGTAAATAAAATAACAGATTTACAAAATCTTTCTTCTTTAAATAATTCTAAAATAATGATTTTTAAAACTTCACTATTCTCGACAAATGGATATCCATAATTTTGTGAAATAAAACTAGAAATTTCTTCTAAAATATTCCAAAATTTTTCTATGTTAGAATCAGAAATATAATATTCTTTTGGTGGTTTATTAAAATCAACACCCACAAATGAATCATTTACTATTTCTCTTACTTCATTAATCTCATCTTGAAATTTACTACCTGATTCGCTAATAAGTTCAATTAAATTCATTCTCTAAGATTCCTTTGCTTAAAACAAATATGAATATTAAAACAATTATTATTATGTAGAAAAAATAAAATAATTAAAAGTATTTATTGAATTATTTTTGCTCAAAAAATCTAAATTAATGAATAAATAATTGAATTTTTTACCACACTATTACTGTAAATTAAGTCTTAGAAACTTAAATTTATATTTGTTTAAAAATTCAAATGTTAGTTTAAAACGAACGTAAGGGGATGATTAATATGAAAGCCACGGGAATAGTGCGAAAAATTGACAATTTAGGTAGAGTTGTAATACCCAAAGAAATTAGATCAACAATGAAAATACGCGAAGGTGATCCACTCGAAATATATACAGATAGAAATAATGAGGTAATATTTAAAAAATATTCATTGATCGGTGAGCTTGGAATCTTTGCCGAGCAATATACCGAAAGTTTAGCAAAAGTTTCGCAATTTCCAGTTTGCATAAGCGACAGAGATGTTTTAATTGCTTGCAATGGAATTTCAAACAAAAATCTGATAATAGGCAAAAGAATTTCCAAAGAAATTGAAGATTATATAGAAACAAAAACTTTATCTATAATAAAAAAAGAAGAAAAAGTTCCGCTTTTACTTGAAGACAATCAAAAATATAAAATTGCGGCAATTGCTTCAATAATTTTCGAAAATGAACCAATTGGATCAGTACTACTTCTTGAAAACTCAAAAAACAAAAAAGATGTTGAAGAATCAGATATGAAACTTATTGAGGTTGCTTCAATTTTTCTATCAAAGGTCGCAAATTAAGTAAAATAATAATAACCGTAAATTAAAAAATTTTAAAAACGTTTGAAAAATTTTATAGAACGTAATCAAAAATAAATAGTCGCCTGAGAGGCGACACATTTATTTAATTTTTAATTATAGAATCAAAATTATTTCCCCGGAACAGTTGCTTTTTTAGGAGCAGGGGCTTTAGCTTTAGGAGGCATTGCATTAGGCGGCGTAATCGGGGTAGATTGACGATATAATTCTACTTCGTTTTCTTGTTTTTGAGTTATTGCATCCTTAGCATGAATAACTAAATCACTAATTTTTTCTTCGTCAATGTGTGGCAAGTTTGCATCCACATGCTTTTTTGCAAGAAATTCAAGTGCGCTGTGATCGCCATTTTTTGCTTTTTCCATATTAATTTGTATTTCTTTCAATTTTGCTTCTAATTCTTTTAATCTTTTCGAACAAGTATCTGCGCAAATGTCAAGCTCGTCTTTAATTATTTTGGTAAGATTACGAAAATCTTCTATTGATTTTTCATACATTTTTTTAACGAGTTCTTTCCTAAAATCTTTCGAAGAATCAGGAAAAGCGTTTTTAACTAACCGTCCTAAATTCTTCTCCAATTCGTGAGACGTTTCAATCAATTGATTATAAAACTTTTCTCCTAGCTTACCTAAAGATTTAAAATATCTCAAAACCTTTATAATTTCTGTTGAAACAACACTTAACTCTTTACCTCCTCTTTTTAATTTTTCAACATATTCTATTGCCTTATCAATAGCTTCATCAAATGACACCGTTTTTTCTGACGACATTTTATCTGATGCTAATTCAACTGGCAATGATTCGTTCGCTGAGAATGAGTCAAGCGTTAGTTTCTCTGGCGAAGAAATTTTGGAGGATGAATCGAGCATTGGTTTTTCTGATGAAAAATCATTCGATAAATCGGGCGAAATTGTAAACGATGAAGTTTCTAAAACTGGTAAAGTTCCTGAGCCTTCAGGGTCTTTATAATCTTCTGGCTCTGAAATTGTTAAATTGGGATTCGACGCCTCAGTGGTTTCTGTTTGACTAGTTTTAACTACTCCTAATGCATCATTCTCTGGTAATTTTTCTAAATTTTCTTCTTTAATTTTTGTAGCATCAATTTCTTTTACTTTTTCTCTCTCTTGATTTATTTTCTTTTTTATTTTTTCAAATTTACTGTAATTTTCGAAAAATAAAAAATCTTTTTCAAAAGAATGCAAAATCAATAAAATAATCAAAATAGGTGTAAAAAACAAACAAATAATAAATTGAAATATCATTTTGTAAAAAATTTTATTTTGCTGTTTGATTAATTCTTTTATGTTTTCGGTATCATCAGAATGTTTTTCAATCTTTTTAAAATCAATCATGTTTTTCACCACCTGAAACAATTTTAAAAAATATAACGATTATTTTAAACAATTTTTTTAAAATAATCAATGATATTTTTTTAATAAATTAAGTTTATTTGTGAAGTTAAAATTTTTATTTTCCGTGTACAGTTGCTTTTTTGGGCGCAGGGACTTCAGCTTTAGGAGGCATTGCATTAGGCGGCAACATTGCAGCCGCTTGCTTAGGTGGGATTGGGTGATATATTGCTTCTTGAGTATCTATTTTCTTTTTTAAATCGGCTTCTACTTGACTGACAAATTTATTAGCGCTATCTACAAAATGCTGTTTTAGCGAAGTTAAGGTCGCGTCTGAAATTTCTGGGCAAGGAATCGGCTTCGCTTGAGCAATAAAAGAAGTTGCTTCTTCATCGCCTCCAACAGCTTCAACGAGTTTTTTGCCTATAAGTTCATCCTGAGCCTGCTTTTCTTCTAAATATTTTGTTAATGGCACTTGTGCTTTTTTATATGTATCTGTCATCGAATCAAAAATTGAAGTAAGACCTCCAACTAAATTACTATTATTTTCTACAATCAATCCAGTCTTAACTGTCTCAGGCAAAGGAGCCTCTGTTATCAATTTTGAAGTTTTAACGCCGCCTTCTTGTAATACATGTTTTACATCATCTAAAGTTCCTCCATACCAAACATCTAATTTTCCCGAACTTGATACTCCCTTACTTCCTTCGTTAGAACTTCCCTTTTGAAAAATTCCAAAAAAATGTTTTGCATTGTTTGCATTTGTCTGTATGCGCTGTTGCTCATCAACTTCACGCTTTCGTTCAACAGCCTTACATTTCTCTTTAATACCTTCTAACAACCCTTTATATCTCTGCCACCCTTTTCTAAATCTTTCTAATTCTGCAATTTCTCCATCCAATCTTGATCTTTCATCTTCAGCATTACTTTTCTGTACAGCACGCGAAATACCTCCACCGATAGCACCAGCCAACAAACCAATGCCTGCACCAACTGCTGTTCCTACTAAAGGAATTGGAAAACTTGTACCAATTGCAGCACCAACACCTGCTCCTGTGGCTGCCCCAGCACCTGCACCAGCAACACCTCCTGCTACAGGTCTTGTTACATTTCCCTTGATTATCCCGTCTTGGTCTTCTACCAAAACCCTAAAATCTCTTATACACTCTTCGATTTTCGTAATTAAAGCACTAGCACTCTCTAAATGTCTTTCCAACTCATCTTCTGTAAAACCTCGCGCAGTGTATTCACCAACAATTTCACCTGATCCCACTTCTCTTTTCATACGCTCCATTTCGTCTCGCGCAGTTGCTGCCATTTTTAACTCCTTCTGAGATTATGATTGATTTTAAATTGTTCTAACAAAGATGCTTATACTGCAAAATAAAAAATTTTAAATAAAATTTTTGAAAATATATTAATAAACTTTTAAAACTATAATTAAAATACTTTGTAAAAAATTTATAATTGTTTTTCATTAATTAATTGTGTTATCATTATGTAATTCATATTTTTAATAAAGGACGAAATAATGAACACTGCATCAGAAGAATATAAAGAGATTTTTAATGCTTTTTTTGAAGAAGTAAATTTACTTGAAAAAGATAAATTCAGAAAAGAAATCATGGATATGATGCTTGATTGGACAGAATTTTTTAAAAAGAAAAATGAATTAGATGAGAATGATTATATTTCAGAAAAAAAAATGAACAAAATCATAAAAAAAGTATATAGATCAAAAGTAATTCAAGAATATAATAAAGAAACAGGTTCTAATTTAGAAGAACTTGTTGTTGTTTGTCCATCAACTCATCATTTTAATTTTCTTCACTTCCATCAAATTAAAGATATTTTTAATTATTTACAAAGGCACAAGATTAAATTTATATTAAAAAACATACGTTTATTAATTCAACTTAAAAATATTGAAGAAAATAAATATCAAAATGATGAAATTGTCAAAAAAATTTTAGACAAAACTAGAAAATCAATACATGATTTTCGATGCATAGAAATAGAATACAAAGATGAATTTAAAAAAAAAGATTCTCCAGTGCTTTTTATTGTTAGACATGCTTGCATAATAAATTTAGCATGCAAATTACTGAAATCGATGGAAAGAAAAATAAAATTTTCAACACATGATTTGAATAAACTTAAATTTTTTATGAAAATAGAAAATGAAAGTGGATTTGGCTTTTATAACCAATATATTTTTGAAGAATTAAAAAACACATATAATAAAAAAGGTAAAAAAGCACTCCATAATCAATTAAAAAATTTAGAAGATAATTTTTCATCATTAAACACAAAAATTTTTCCAAATTTAATCGGTTATTTCTACACTATTTTTGTAGAAATTAAAGATCATTTCTTTCCTAAAAAACCTGAAATAATCTTAGAAGAGTTAAAAAAAGAAAAAATGGCAGGATATAGAAGTTTTGAAAATTATATAGAATTAATAAAAGAAGTAAAAGAACTAAACGGCAAAATTGATCCTACATCTTTTAGTGATCCTGCACTCAATAATATAAACACTAGTAAAGTTGAAGAATATATGTTTATAAAATAACTATAACTAATCTTTGACCTTTTTTTAGCTTTAAATCCTCTCAGTAAATGGAGCAATTATATTAAAATTATTTTCCGTGTACAGTTGCTTTTTTAACTGGAGTTTCAGAAGACATTGATTCAAAAAAAGGCATAGCTGGTTTTGCAGTTGAAAACCTTTTACGGTATTCCTCCACCCGGGCTTTTTGATTTTGAATTATTGAGTCTATCAAATTGTTAATTAAGCTATATAATTTTTCCTCATCGATTTCCGAAAATAAAAAAGGCGCTTCCACATGTTCTTCGGCAAGAAATGCTAACGCTTTTTCATCGCCCTCTTTTGCTTTTTGCATATTGACTAAAATTATTTTTGATTCATTTTCTAATCTCGCCATTCTCTCTGCACACATACCCTCAAGAGCTCCAATATCATGACCAATTGTTATATAAAAATTACGCACTTGTATTTCCGTTTCAATAAAAATTTCTTCAAAAATCTCTTTTATGGAATCTTTTGAAATATTAGGAAAAGTCACATTAAGTAATACTTTTAAATTTGCTTTTAAATGATGCAGTTTACCAAAAGTTTGGTAAATAAAATTATAGTACAGTTTAGATATAGATTTAGAAAGCTTACGATTTTTTTCAATTTCCTCTAAAATACCATCGCTTTTTTTGATTTTTGCTTCTGTTTTTTCTTTTCTAATACTCTCTGCAACTTTGTCGAATACTCCATCTAATAACGCTAATTTTTCCTGTTCGAACTGTTCCGACAAAACGAACGAAATATCTGGGGTTCTTAAATCTTTTGATTCTTGTGAATTTAAAACTGGTGATTCAAGGTTTGATGATTCAGAATTATCAACACTTTCAGGCTGCTCTGTATTTAAAGATGGTGATTCAAGGTTTGATGATTCAGAACTTTTTATTTTTTTAATTTCTGTTGAATTTAATGGTTCACTATCTTTCAATTTTTCTATTCTTTGTCTTTCAAATTTCTCAAAATCTATTTCCTTTATTTTTTTTCTCTCTAAATTTATTTGTTCCTTTATTTCTTCTAATTCTTTGCACGTTTTAAAAAACAAATAATCTTTTTCAAAAAAATGCAATAATAAAAAAATTATGAAAACAGGAATAAAAAATAAACAAATTATAAATTGAAATATCATTTTATAAAACGGTTTGTTTTGTTGCCTAATTAAATCTTTTATAAATTCTGTATCATTCGATTGTTCTTCGATTCTTTTAAAATTAACCATAACTTCTATCGCCAACTTTTAAAATATTTTTTTAAAATAAACAATAATGTTTTTTCGACAAATTAAGTTTATTTATAAAATTAAAACCACTATTTTCCAGGTACAGTTGCTTTTTTAGAAACTGGGGTTTTAAGAGGTGTTACAGTAAGTGGTGATGTGTCTGCTTGCGTAAACGGAGTTGGTTGATATTGCAACCTGAAAGCTTCCACGGCAGCCTTTTGTCTCTGAATTATAATATCCTTAACGTGACTAATCAAATCGTTAATTTTTGCCTCATCAATTTGCGGTAAATTTGCTTTCAAATGTTTTTTTAGCAAAAATGCAGAAGCAGATTCATCACCTTCACTAGCTTTAACCATATTAAGTTGTATTTCTTTTAATTCAATTTCCAGCTCTTTCATTCTTTCCAAACGAGTACCAATACAAATTTCAAATTCCTCTTTAATTTTTATGTAACAATCGCGAATATCTTCTTTTGACTTTTTAAATACATTTTTAACAAGTTTTTTTCTAAAAACCTTTGGAAAATCTGGAAAAGTATTTTTAACTAATTCTTTCAAACTGCTTTTCAATTCATCTTTCATATCATCAATCTGATCAGAAAGTTTATCTCTAAATGTTTGCAATTTATCTATGTGTTCTCTATTTTCGTTATGTTCTTCAATGGCCTCTTGTTTCTTCGCCCCGCCATTTTTCAAATCAGTTTCTAATTGTTTAACTTTTAATTCTAAAACCACACAGTCTTCTAATTCTTTTTGCTTCGCTGGTGATTTGTCAGGTACTTTACGATGATCCATTTCTGTTTTTATCTTTGTAATAAAAACCTTCCAGAATTGATTTCTCGAACATATAATGCGGAATTATCTCAGCTTCAAGTCTTGTTTTTTCTTCCGTTAAACTTTTGTTTTCAAGTTCACTCGCCGCTTTTCCAAACACATAACCAAAAATAGTGCCTATAATAGGAATAATAGAACCAACTATCGCATAAGCAAGTGGCGACGAATTTGAATCTTCCAACATTTTTGTTATCTAGTTATTTCTTTGTTCACAATGAACTAACCCTCTTTCACGAAATTCGATACGATTTTCAGAATCAACCCAATATTCCTTCAACTGTTGATTGTTTAAATCAACGATTTCTTCTGGCACAATAAACGATTCTCCCGCACGTTCTTTTCTATTTTCCTTTAGAACATGAAATTCTTCGCTTAATTTAAAAATTTCACTAGAAGTTTTTGTCGCAGACATCGAT
Organism: Clostridiales bacterium; assembly: GCA_031267755.1. Lineage (GTDB taxonomy): Bacteria > Bacillota > Clostridia > Monoglobales > JAIRYP01 > JAIRYP01. The sequence goes on from JAIRYP010000011.1 coordinate 171,415, forward strand.
ACCATACCTCCAAATAAAAAAAGTATTGTTATATTGCTGAAATACTATGTATTTATATATAAAAATTTTAAAATAATTTCAACAAAATTTCAAAAAACAAAAATGTTTTTTATTGAAAAAACTTCTAAAATGACTAACTTGAAAAATATTTGAAAAAATACAATATTTTTATGTATGCGACTTGAAAAATTTTTAAAGATAATTTTTTAAAAATAAAATTTAGCAAAATATTGATTACACGTTAAACAGAAAATGAATAATATCTCCATCATGAACAACATATTCCTTTCCTTCACTTCTGATAAGTCCTTTTGACTTTGCATTTGAAAGACTTCCGCATTCTAAAAAATCATCAAATCCAATTACTTCGGCACGAATAAAACCACGTTCAAAATCTGAGTGTATTTTTCCAGCTGCTGCCGGTGCTTTTGTATTATTCGTAATTGTCCATGCTCTTACCTCTGGTTTTCCAGCAGTGAAATAACTTATTAATTCAAGTAAATCATAACTTTTTTTAATAAAACTATTAAGTCCGGTATCGCTTGCTCCTATATCCTCTAAAAATATTTTCTTTTCTTCATCAGACAAACTAGAAAGTTCCTCCTCGATTTTAGCGGAAATTACAATCATCTCAGACTCATTTTTTTCACTATATTCTTGAACTTTTTTTAAAAAATCATTTTTACCTGGATTTGTATAATCACCTTCAGTAGAATTTGCTGCATAAATCACTGGTTTTAAAGTGATTAAATTAACATTTGACACAATCTCAATTTCTTTTTGGGAAAGATTCAAATTTCTAGCCATTTTACCGCTTTCGAGAAATACCTTTATCTTATTTAAGGTATCAAGTTCAAATTTCCTATTTTCTTCGTTAATTTTAAAATTTTTATCAAGTTTTGAAATTCGTTTTTCAACAATATCAATATCTGAAAAAATAAGTTCCAAATTAACAATTTCAATGTCACGAATTGGATCAACAGAATTTTCGACATGAAAAATATTTTCATCTCTAAAACACCTTACAACGTGAACTATAGCATCAACTTCGCGAATATTTGATAAAAATTTATTACCAAGTCCTTCGCCAACGCTTGCTCCTTTCACAAGACCCGCTATATCAACAAAATTTGCAACCGCTGGCGTAATTTTTTCTGGGTTATATATTTTTGATAATTCTTCAAGACGGATATCTGGCACATTTACAACACCAATATTGGGCTCTATTGTGCAAAAAGGATAATTGGCAGACTGCACAGACGACTTAGTTATCGCATTAAAAAGAGTACTCTTTCCAACGTTTGGAAGTCCAATAATGCCAAGTTCCATCTTCTTCTCCTAATTTTTATATATCATAAATTTAAATCAAAACAGCTCAATATAAAATTTATCACTTTTTTTCTATAAATAAATCAAATAAACTTCTATATTCAAAATAACTTTGCTGTTCTTGTTGTCTAGATTTATTCGATTCATTTTTGTAAATCTCTTTTAATATTATTAATATCATCATTTATTTCTTTATATTGCCTTAAATTCTTCTCAGCGTGATCTTCAAGTTCTCGTATCTGAGTACGTTCAAAAACTTCTTCATCAAAAATGAATCTAGCTCTACGATTTCTCCTATCTTCTTCTTCACTCAAAATACGTTGTTGTTCTACACGTCGAGCTTCTTGTAAAAATGAAAAAAGTTCAATACTACGTACTTTAAACTCTGCTTCTGTCACTAATTCCTTTACTCTATTCACTAAAAATTTTTTACCATACAAAATATTACTTAAAATTAGTTTGTCACTCGCTGCAATTTCTTCTTTAAGAGAATCGGAAAAAGGTTTTTTACTTTCATACCTTATTTTCTCTTCTTCTAATTGTCTTTCAAGTTCTTCTATTATAGGTCTTGAAGCAAAATCTACCAACATACTAAAACTTTGTAATATTCCGTAACAATTTCGTGCTTCAACAATATCAATATCATTTTCAAAATTCGCAAACGCAACAACATTTCCATCAGGCCCAATTCCTTGTCTATCTCCAGAAAACAACCTCAAATGAGCTGCTTCCGCATTTTCAACTGTTTGTTCATCCATATCTAAAATTCTATAACATTGAAAAAATATACCATTCATCGTTTAACCAATCCCTTCTTATTACAAAAAATATTTTATAAATTTAAAATAATTATAATATTTATTTTTACTCAATTTTACTTATTTTTAAAATTATTAATATCTTGACTTAATTTTTTTTGAAGACGTAAAATTCTTTCTGAAGGAGTTTCAAACATTTTTATTTCTTTTTCTACAAGAAACTCTTCGTCATAACTAAGTCTACTTCTACGATTTATTCTATCTTCTTCTTCTCTCAAAATACTCTCTTGTTCTAAACGTTGAGCTTCTCTAGTATCATGAATAAGTTGAATAAAAGTTAATCTATTTTCCGCCTCTCGTAATTTTTCTTCTACGTCTCTAACAATAGATTTAACATTACACAAAAGATTAAGTGAAAGATAGTAATCACTTTCTGCACGCCTTTTTAAAATGGGATCTGAAAAAGTTTTACCTTCAAAACTTTGTTTTGCTAATTCCAATTCTTGTTCACGTTGTAATATTAAAGGAGCTGAGGCCATTACTACATCTGCATAAAAATTCCGCAATGATCCAAAAATACCCCTAGCAGTATTAAGATCAATTTGATTAAAAGCTTCAGGAAAAAACTCTGGAAAAACTTCAAACTGTGTAGGATTTTCAACAGTTCCAATCGCATGAACGCGTTGACACAATCTCTCATAAGCTTCACTTGCTGCTCTGACTTTTTCTGAATCCATATCTAAAATTCTATAACAATCGAAAAAAACCATATTTAATCTCTCCTCTTTTTTTAATATAAAAAATATTCTACAAACTTATTATAACACAATAACTTGAAAAAAATCAAACATTTTAAATTTTTACGCCAAACAATGAAATCTCCACACATCATATATTTCTCATAATTATTATTGTTTACTCAATCTTCATTTGCCTAACTGTAATTTAAGATTTTCAATATCTTTATTTAAACTTGTTAATAAATGTGAAGCTCTTTCGTTGAGTCCTTCAAATTCTTTTATATTGCCTACAAAAAAATGCTCATCATAAACATCAACAATAATTCTTTCATTTTCCGTATTTTCCCGAACTGTTACAAAAAAATTTACATCTTGATGAAATTCATCATTAATTTGACTAACCATCAATTCAAATTGCGCTAATTGCAAAACTTGCTTAATGATATCAATACACAAATCAATATTAAGTAAATTAAGTTCTATAGATATTCTATCTTCAGAATCTATATCTGTTCCCTCTAAATCAGTCTGAAGCTGTTCAGACATAGCTATTGATGTTGAAAATACTAAATTTCCGAAATCTTCTAATGTTTGGCAACAACGTTCCGCAGTAGCCACATCAACTCCAACTATAGCATGATCTACAAAAAAACTTCCATCATTGTCTATTGAAACTCTACCACTACATAATGTTCGAAAAGCTTCATCAGCTCTTTCAATCGTCTCCAAATCTAAATTCAACTTATCATGAAAATAAATAAAATTCACCTATATCCCACTCCTTTTTAATATAAAAAATATTTATAAACGTAAAAAATTGAAAAAATAAAATTATTTATCCATTATCTTAAATTTCACACGTTTAAAATAATCATGCTGTTCCTCTTGTTTTTTCTAAACGATACTGTTAACTTAAAATCCTTTCAATATTATTAATATCATCACTTAATTTTCTATGTAACGCTAAATTTCTCATAAAAAGATCTTAGAGTTTTCGTATATGAACCTCTTCAATAAATCCTTCGTCATATTGAAAATCATTAATAAATATTAATTAAAACATATTTTAAATAATAATCTAAAATTGCAAAAATTTTCTTTTTATCTCACTCCTTTGTAAACTAAAAAATATTTTCAAGTATTTTCATAACACATAAATTTAAAAAATACAATAATTACTGAAAACTTTTGAAGAATTAAACAATTTTTCTCTCATCAATCTAATGGTTTAAAATTACTGATTAAAATTAATAAATATTTACAAAACTTATTATTTACATTTTTTATAAAAAATATTAAATAATTTTAAATTTTGTAAATAAAATTAATCAAACTTAAAAAAATAAAATTCTCAAAATTTAAAATTAACTTTTTGAAGAATTTTAAAATTTCCTTTTGCCTAAAAATTTTTTACAAAATAAACTATTGGCAGAAATCTCAAGATCATCATTCAATTTTGACAAACTCAAAAACTCCTCATATTTTTGTTTTAACGCTTTATTTAACAAATGATCACACACTAAAGGATTTTTAGGAAGAAGTGGCCCATGAAGATAAGTTCCAATAATATTTTCGTGCATCACGCCCTCAAATTCAAAATTGTTATAACATCCACCAATTAATATTTTACCAAACGGTTTATAACAATTATTAAATGTTCTACCTGCATGATTCTCAAAACCGACTATTTTATTATCAAATAATTCATTTTCCAAAATTATATTTCCAATTATACGCTTATCGCTTGATTCGGTATAAATATCCAATATTCCAAGCCCTTCAAGCATCTCATCTTTAATTTTATAATATTTCCCAAGAAGTTGATACCCACCGCAGACAGCAAGCAATACTTTTTGATCCTCAACATATTTTCTTATTTTATTTTTTATGCATAATAATTTTTCACAAACTATTTTTTGTTCTCTATCCGAGCCTCCGCCAATAAAAATAATATCAACATAATTTAAATCAATATTTTCAGACTCTGTCGTCAGCTCAATAACGTTTGCATCAATATTCCTCCACAAAAGCCTTCTTTTCATGCATTCAATATTCCCTCTATCGCTGTAAAGATTCAACAAATCAGGATACATATGGAGAATATTTACTACCACAACCATTCCTCAATTTCTTTATAAAATACTCAAAAGATAAAAATTAAAATTCTTAAACAATTATTTAATCTATTAACAACATTTTAACTCATTTTTATTAAAATTGTTCCTGATTTCTAAAATTATATTTCTAGTTGTAAAAAGAGCAGTGTAATTAACCAAAATATAACAAACTTCAGCTCTTGATTTAAAACTTTCACATATTGTTTGTTTAATATCTTCACTAAAATAATCAACTGCAATTTCTGAATACTTAAAACGAAGTGCAACATCATAAAATCTTGAGCCTGCAACACCAATAAAACATATCTTATCGTTATTTAATTTTTCAAAATCAACATCCCAAATCCACGATACATCTTTTCCATCATTCACATTGTCATTAATCACAATAATTATGCTTTTAAACTCTTCTTTTTTTAAAATTGTATGTATCGCTTGATTAAATCCTGCAGGATTCTTAGACAAATTAAGAAACACTCTCATATTATTTAAACCAATTTCTTCCATTCTGCCAAGTTGAAAAGGATAATGAACTTTTAAAAAATCAACTTGAATTCCACAAACGCTGATCGCCGAAAGGGCAGCAAGCACATTATAAATATCATATATTCCCCATCTTAAAAACTTCACAACTTTCTCATTTATTTTAAAACTTTCTCCAAAAACTATATCTTTCGCAGCAAAATCAATTTCAGGACATTTATACCCACAATTTTCACAAAAATATTTTCCAAGCTGACCATAGTGATAATATTCGTAATACATTTTACTGCCACATAAAATACAAAATCTACCTTCACGAACTTCATCCATATTATCTGAAATTTTTTCGTCAATTCCAAAATAATAAATATTTTCTTTCTTTTTAAAAGAATATTCTTTTGAATAAAAAACATGTTTGCTTTCTGTATCCATTTCACTTAAATTAATGTTCTCATCAGTTTTTTCTATCACAAATTTTTCAAGTCCAAATTCAGCAATTAATGGATCATCAGCATTCAACACAAGTTTTGAATTTTTAACCTTCTTTAAAGCATTTTCAATTAACTTAATCGCACTATCTATTTCTCCATATCTATCAAGTTGATCTCTAAACAAATTTGTAATTACTACAACATGTGGAGTTAAAAAATCAAAAATTTTAGTTACATACGCCTCATCAATTTCAAAACATGCATAATCGGCCGAAAGTTTTCCAAAAATATTAGTTTTTTCAATTAATGATGTAACAATACCACTTGGCATATTTGCACCAAACTTATTGCACACAACGATAGTTTTTTCACAATTATCAATTCTATAATTTTCAATAAAACTGCATAAAATATTGTTAACTGTGGTTTTGCCATTAGTACCGCACACAACAATTATCTCTTTTTTTATAAATTTAGATAAAATTCTTATAATATTTGGACAAATCTTGAGTGCGAGAACACCAGGCATAGACGTTGTTTTTTTATTTAAAATTTTTCCTATAAAAATCACAGATTTAGCTATCCAAATTGCAAACAATTTTCTAAGCAAATCTTTTTACAACCTCCACAACTTCTCTAGATTCTCTTTAATTTTTCAAACTATTCATTACCAAGTTATATTTTTAATATCACTAATTTAAAACACATAATTCGTACCTTAAATTAATTTTATTACATTAAAATTTACGTAATTATTGCACCGCTTTGAATATCATCCAAAACCGTAGTCAATGACACTTTATTTCCAATAGATGCTGATAAAATCATTCCATTGGATTCGAATCCCATTATTTCAACTGATTTTAAATTTGCAATAAATAAAATATTTTTTCCAATAAGCTCTTTTGGGGAATAATATTTTAAAATTCCAGATAAAATTTGTCTCTTTTTATCTCCACACTCAATTATAAACTTCAAAAGTTTTGAAGACCTTGGAACTTTCTCGCACTCCAAAATTTTCCCAACCCTAATATCTAACTTTTCAAAATCCCTAATATCAACACTCTGTTTATATGTTACTTTGTCTTCGCAATTAATTTTATTTTCTACATTTTTTTTAATATTTCCAACTACTTTATTATCATTTTCAATTTCTAAATAAATTTCTCTTAATTTTTCTTTTGCGTCAATTCTTTTAAATAAAACTTCCCCGCCTGTAAGATTAAAAACTTCAACATTACCAAACTTTTCTATGCTTTCAAAAGTAATTTCAACCCCCAAAATTTTAGAAATTTTTTCTGAAGTCCTTGGCATAAACGAAGAAATGAAAAAAGCGACAAAACGTATACTCTCAAGTAAATTATAAATAATCTCTCGCAATCGATTCATTGAATTTTTATCATTCGCCAAATTCCACGGAGTAGTTTCATCAATATATTTATTTATTCGATTTATAAACTTCCAAATTTCTTTAAGTGAACTAGATATTTTATAATCATTTACAAAATTAATAACATTTTTTAAGCAATTGCTACATGCACTTTTTAAATCATCATCAACTAAATTACTACAATAAATCTCTTTAACGTTATTAACAATACCGCTAAAATATTTATTTGTCATAGCAACAACACGACTTACCAAATTTCCCAAAGAATTTGCAAGATCAGAATTATATTTGCTTATCACAGTCTCAAAACTAATTGAACCATCTGCCAAATAAGGCATTTCACTCATTACAATGTATCTCACGGCATCAGTTCCAAAATGTTTTACTAAAAAATCAGTATATATAACATTTCCAACAGTTTTACTCATTTTATCGCTATTAACTAAAAGCCATGGATGCGCAAAAATCTTTTTAGGCAGAGGCTCATCAAGCGCCATAAGCATAATTGGCCAATAAACAGAATGAAATCTAAGTATATCCTTGCCGATAATATGCACATCCGCCGGCCAATATTTTTCATATTCAACATTTTTTTCACCTGGCGAATAACCAAGCGCCGTTATATAATTCGATAATGCATCAATCCAAACATAAACAACATGTTTCGGATCAAAACTAACCGGAATTCCCCAATTAAAACTTGTTCTCGAAACACATAAATCCTGAAGACCAACTTCTAAAAAATTATTCATAATCTCTTTTTTCCTAGACAATGGTTGAATAAAATCAACATTCTCCTCAAAAAAATTCAAAAGTTTATCTTGATATTTCTTCATATTAAAAAAATATGCTTCCTCTTCTTGCTGTTCAACATTTCTTCCGCAATCAGGACACCTATTAACATTTACAACCTGTGTTTGAGTCCAAAAAGATTCACACGAAACGCAATACCACCCAACATACATGCCCTTATATATATCACCTTGATTATAAAGCTTTTCAAAAATTTTCTGAACAGATTTAACATGCTGAACATCAGTCGTTCTTATGAATCTATCATATTTTATATCAACCATATCAAAAATCTTTTTTATTTCACTCGAAATCTCATCAACATTTTGTTTTGGAGTTATGTTTTTTGAAAGCGCAACTTCTTGTATTTTTTGCCCATGCTCGTCCGTTCCCGTGAGAAAAAAAACATCATAACCAAGATACCTCTTAAATCTTGCTATGGAATCAGTTAAAATTATTTCATAAACATTTCCAATGTGTGGTTTTCCCGAAGCATAAGCAATTGCACTTGTTATATAGAATTTCTTTTTGAATGTCATAATTAAATAATTCCTTAATTTTTTAAATTTTTGCTAACCATATTTTCTTAAACTTAATTAAAATATTAAAAAATGAAATTATTAGTAAATCAAAAATTTTTTTATTTTAAATTTTTTAAAATTTATTCATATCGTAATTTTTTCGCCATAATAACTTTTAAACATTTATGAAACAATTACTTTTCTTTTTAATTAATCATCAAAATTAACAAAACTTAAAAATTTTTTCGTTCTTTCTTCTTTTGGATTTTGAAATATACTATCTGGCGAACCTTCTTCAATTATGCGTCCACCATCCATAAATAATATACGATTTGCAACATCTCGTGCAAATCTCATCTCATGAGTTACTATAATAATAGTCATACTAGAAAGAGCAAGTTCTTTTATAACCTCCAAAACTTCTACAACCATTTCAGGATCAAGAGCACTTGTCGGTTCATCAAAAAGCATAACTCCAGGATTCATCGCAAGCGCCCTAGCAATTGCAACACGCTGCTGCTGACCGCCCGAAAGCTGTTTAGGATAGCTATCTGCTTTATCAGCAAGCCCAACTCTTTTCAAAAGCTCATAAGCTTTACTTTCAGCCTCTTCTTTAGACATAATTTTTAAATCTACTGGCGCAAGCATTATATTTTTTTTCACTGTAATATGAGGAAACAAATTGAATTGTTGGAAAACCATTCCAATATTTCTTCGCAATTTATCAATATTTTTGTCTTTTTTAAGCTCATTTTTATCAATAAAAACTTCACCACTATCTGGCTGTTCAAGTAAATTTAAACATCTTAAAAAAGTAGATTTTCCAGATCCAGACGGACCTATAATACCAACTACTTCTCCCTCAGTAACATCAAGACTAATTCCCTTTAAAATTTTCAAATCCCCAAAACTTTTATATAAATTTTTAACACTGACTTTTATTAACACGATTATAATTCCTTTCCGCAACCATCGAAATCTGAGTTAAAATAGTTACAATGATTAAATAAAAAATCGCAACAACCGTCCAAGTAGAAAACGATTCCATCGTCCTACCAATATAAATTTTTGCCTCATAAATAATTTCTCCAAGACTTATCACTGAAACAATTGATGTATCTTTTAAACTTATTATAAACTGATTTACAAGTGAAGGAATTGAAATTCTTATTGCTTGAGGAAGAACAACTCGTATCAAAGAGCGCCACTTTGAAAACCCAAGACTACGAGCCGCCTCCGTTTGACCAACATCGACCGCCAAAACTCCTCCACGAAAAATTTCCGAAATGTATGCGCCCGCATTAAGCCCAAGTGTAATAATTGAAGCAGTAAAAACTGATATCCTAAAGTTTATTCCAAAATGTTGAATAAGCTGTGGAATAGCAAAATAAATATAAAATACCTGAACTATAAGTGGAGTTCCACGTATTATCCAAACATAAACATCAGACAAAAAAGAAAAAATTTTAATACACGATAAATGTGCTAAGCATGATAATAAACCCAAAAATATTGCAATAATAAGAGCTATAAAAGTTGTTTGCATCGTAATACCAAAACCCTTCAATAAAAAAGGAAAAGCTTCATTCAAAACTTTAATTATATTCATAAACTTCTCCAAACCTTTTTACATATTTATTTATAATTCGTTCATATTCCCCGTTTTGAATGATGTTATCAAGACCATTATTAAACATATTTAAAAGCTCCTGATTTTTCTCCTTAAGCACTACAAAACCATAACAAAATTCGGAATTAGAACTTAAAACAATTTTAAGTCCATTATTCTGTGAAATTCCATATTCAAGAACTGTTTGATCTTCAAAACACGCAACAGAATTTCCAGTTTTTATCTCATCATACATAATAGGAGTTTCATCAAAATAATTTGTCGTAAATCCAATCTTATCTTTCAACGATTCAGCAAATAATGCAGCCTGAGTTCCGGTTTTAAGAGCAATCTTTTTTCCCCTTAAATCTTCAAAAGTTTTTATCCCATTTTCTTCTTTTTTTACTGCAACGCAAACATTCGTTTTATAATAACCCTTAGAAAAATCATACTTAATTCTTCTTTCATCAGTTATTATTACACCAGCCATCATTCCATCCGCTTGGCTTGACTCAAGCGCAGTAATCGCACTATTAAAACCAAGGCCTTTAAATTTATATTTAAATTTTTGATCCTTTGCTATCTCTTCGAAAATCTCAATGTCAATTCCCACATCTTTACCCTTGGCATTTTTAAACTCGAAAGGCGCATAATCAATATCTGTTGCAATTACAAATATCTTTTCTCTTGTGTTAACGTTTTCGCATCCTGCGAACAATAACGCTACTCCACAAAACAAAATTGCAAGATGCAATTTTATTTTTATTTTTCCCAAACTTAACACCTCAAAAACACATAAAATAATATTTTAGATATCAAAATTTCAAAAACAATATTAATAAACTCCAACTACATTATCTGCCTCTACTAAATCTCCATAAATTGGATACAAGGTTTTTTCGTAATCTTCATAAAAAAATTTTTCTTCTCTAAGTTTTTTTATTTCATCGTCCAACCAACTTAATAGATCGTGATCGCTTTTTCTTACAGCTGGAGCGATAAAACTTTCGCTTCCAAATGAGTCAACAGAAACCGAAAAATCATCATTCCCATTAACCCATGCGTATAGTATGGTGTTATCGTGTGACATTGCATCCCCTCTTCCATTGGCTAAAGCATTAAAGGCTTCAGTATTTTGATCAAATTTTAAAAGTTTTATTTCCGGGTGATTTGTTGCAAAAAATACTTCGGCTGTTGTACCTTTATTTACAATCAATGTTTTTCCATTTAATTCTTCAATATTTGAAATTGGAAATTTTTTTGGAGAAGCAATGCCTAAACGAACTTTCATATATGGTTTACTAAAATTAACAACCTTTTCTCTATCTTTAGTAATTGTAAAATTGGCAAGAGTTACATCAACCTTTCCGGACAAAAGATAACTAACGCGATTTGCAGCTTCCATTGGTACAAACTCAAGTTTACTTTCATCGCCCAATAAGTCTTTAGCAATTCTTTTAGCCAAAAAAACATCATACCCTTGATTTTCACCATTCGTATCAATATAACCAAAAGGAAACTTATCTATAAAAACTCCGATCTTAATTTTACCACGTTCTTTTATTTCATCTAACAAATTTTTCTCTGAACTGCAGCCAAAAATTGTTAGACCTAATAAAATAGCAGCGCAAAATAAAAATATTTTCTTAAACTTTTTCATAAAATTACTCCTTTATTATTCTTCAAAATATTTAATAAAATCAAAAATAAATCTTCTTCATTATTTAAAATTTTTATTTTACGTAAATAATTTGTTCTCTTTCATAAAAAATCTTTTTAAAATTATGTATCCAAAAAATATAAACCATATCTTCATCATGTCAATAACTTTAAAATTATAATCTTTAAAATTTTTTAATCTGACTTTTCATTTTTATGAGATTTAAATTCGAAAATATCCAAAAATCTTTTTGCTTTTTCAGTCTCAGGATTATTAAAAAAATTTGAATTATTTTCTAAAATTTCTCCATCATCCAAAAATAAAACACGATCATTTATAGCTTTTGCAAACGGCATTTCATGAGTCACAATAATCATTGTGGTACCCTTTTCAGCAAGTTCAAAAATAAGTTCCAAAACCTCTCTGCTCATTTCAGGATCAAGTGAAGCTGTAACTTCATCAAACAAAAGTATTTCAGGTTCCATAATAAGCGCTCTAGCTATTGCAACTCTTTGTTTCTGGCCGCCAGACAACTGATGAGGAAAAAAATCACCTCGATTCAATAAACCAACACGCTCCAAGAGTTTCCTTGAATTTTCAAGTACTTCACTTTTGTTTTTTTTCTGAACTAAAATAGGACCTAAACTAATATTTTCAAAAACATTCATGTGCGGAAATAAATCATAATTCTGAAAAACCATTCCAATTTTTTGACGCACAAGCTCCCATTTTGTTTTAGAAGTTGTAATAACCTCGCCATTAAATTTAATTGTTCCTGATTCAATGTTTTCAAAACCATTTATACATCTTAAGATTGTGCTTTTTCCTGAACCGCTTGGTCCTAAAATAACTAAAACTTCACCTTTGTGAATATCAAAAGATATATTCTTAAGTATATGCAACCCATTAAAACTTTTATGCAAATTAAAAATCTCTAATATAATTTTTTTACACATTAAAAATCTCACTTCTTAACTTCTTTTATATTAAACATATGCCATAGATAATAAAAACATTTTTAAATTATTTTCAAAAAATTCTAAAATTAAATTTTAAACTTATTTTCAAAAAATTTTGCAAAACAAGACACTGTTTGACATGCTACAAAAAAAAGAGCAAATATAAATCCATATACAAAAAATGGTGCTTTTGGATTTTTAAATACATTGTATTCTATAATCTGTTGACCAACTTTCAAAACCTCTATAACACCAATCAAAGTAACAATAGAAGTTGTTTTTATCATTCTAACAATTAAATTAATTGCATTTGGTAAAACCATTCTCATAATCTGAGGCATTATTATTTTTTTATACAATTGTTTGTATGTAAAACCAATTGCGAGCCCGCTTTCATACTGATGTTTTGGCAACGCTTCCATACTGCTGAGTATAATATCAGAAAATTCAAAAGTTCCCCAAACGAAAAACACTATAATTGACACCGCCGTACCACTTAATCCTCCGTTTTTACCTGAAAGTTTAAAATAAAATAAAAAGAGCCAGGCAAAAATCGGAATTATTCTAACAATTTCGAGAAAAATTTTAAAAACAATGCGAAATATCTTTCTTTTAGAAACTATAAAACCAAACAAAATACCAAAAAATATGGATAAAAGAACAGAAACCAAAGATATATACAAATTAACACAAAATGCCCTAAGCAATCTTTTAAACCCTACGGCTTCTTGAACAAAAAAATCCAAAACTCCAATACTTAAAATATTCACATTCTTTCTTGCCTCCCAAAAAATTATACTAGAAAAACAAAAAATATTTATAATTTAAATAATTAATATTTCCTCTGTAAACAAAAATTATATGATTTTAATTTCAAATAATCAAAATAAAATTTTATTATCTATGTATTTAATTTTTTCTTTCAAAAACGTAAACAACAAAACAAATGGCAAAATAATTACAACATACGAAACAATAAGCATAAACAACGCTTCATTTGTACAATAATACATGCCAATTACATCTTTTGTTACAAACATGACATCAGCAAGTGCCACAATACCTGCAACACTTGTCTCTTTAATTAAAAACACAATAACTCCAGCTATAAGCGGCATCGACAATACAATTGCTTGAGGCAAAATAATGTGGCAAATTAATTGCCAATTGTTGAGACCAATGCTCAATCCAGATTCAATTTGAGTTTTTTTAATGGAATCAAACCCACCCTTAACGGCCTCACACATATAACTTCCACCCAAAAACGAAAGACCAAACAACGCACAATTAAACGAACTAAGGCGCACCCCAAATAATGGTAAACTAAAATAAAGAAAAAATAATTGAATTGTAAGAGGTGTATTTCTTGAAATCTCTACATAAAATTTAATAATCCATGAAACTATTGGAATCTTCATATAACTTATTGCACTACAAACTATTCCCAAAAACAATGAAATCATAATAGCGCACAAAGAAAGTTTTAAAGTTAAAAAAATCGATTCTTTGTAAATGGGAATAAGTTTCATAATCAAAACAAAATCCATAAAAACCACCACAAAAAACATAAAATTTAAATTAATCAACGCTTTTAAAACTAATATTTTTCAAAATAATTTCGTTTTCGAACAACTTACTATTTTAGTTAATATCTTATCACATTAATTATTAAATCATATCTTTTTATGCACATTTCTCCTCCAAAGCCTTTTCCTCAAGCTTTTTAACTACTGAAGGATTTATTTTAACAACCGAAACAGTCCAAAGAACCACAACAATTAAAGACGCTGCCATTATAATTCTCATATTAATTGGAGTTGTAATTTTAGAACCAGGTGCAACAAAATTTGTAAGAATCACAATTAAAGTTGAAGCACCACTTTTACCAAGCCTGCTCCCAACAACTTCAACTGCTGCTTGGCTTTTAAGCTTTGCATCAGAATCCAAAGGAAGATAAGCCATATTTTTAGTAGAATCAAACATGGAATATTTAACTCCCTTTATGCAGCCAACCTGATATGCGCCTACCCACACACAAGCATTTAATAAACTTTGTCCAAATATCAAAATATTCTCTGCAGCATGTTCTTTATAAATCATAATAATAAAAAGTAATATAGCACCAAGACCTGTGAATAAAGGCGTTATTAAAGCCGTCGTTCTCCACTTGCAACTTTTTAATATATTTGTCCCAACAATCATCAAAAGAATCGTTAAAATTCCAACTCTTTTGGAATAACCACCCATAAATGCATTATATTCATTGCTTCCCGGATATTGAACTCTAACTTGACTTTTCCAAATTTGTTCAATAAGAACAGTCGACATTCCATAAGAAAACACAAGAGCCGCAATAAGAAGCACATAAACATCAGTACAAACATACTTCAAACCACTCATAACTCCCATTTTAGGTTTTTTCTTCTTCTTTTTATTTTTATTTCCTTCGCATGAATAAAATTTTGGATCACCTAATACATTTTTTTGCATCCAGGCATATATAAACATTATAGAAATTCCAAAAAATATTACAAAAGACATCTGCCATTTTAAATTTTGTCCAAATGCAATAACCTGATTTGCTCCGACTTGATCAGCAGCTTTTTTTGACAATCTTTCAACAAATTCACCAGAAGCTATAAGACCAAAATTCCCAATCATTCCAAACAAACTATAAAATCTTGGAGCTTCACTTGTCTTTGTAATTTCATTTGCAAACTGCCAATAAAGAAGTCCAATAACTGCTGTTCCCCAAAGTTCAGCAATAACATAAGCGAGCGTTATCGTCCAATTTGTAAAACACGGAATAATCCAATAAAGCCACGGGAATTTCTGCCTTAAATTTGTTATCGTTTCAATCGAAGCGTGTAAATATTTAATATTGGGAAATAAAACAAAACCAAAGAGTGCATAAAAAATTACAAAAAACGTTAACACTCCATAAAACATTTGTTGAGACGAAAATTTATTCGACATTTTCATAAAAACCGCCATAAATGCAAACGAAATCGGTAAAACAAACCATGTTTTAAGAGCTGAAAGCATTTCAGAACCGCCACCAGTTGCACACGTTTGCACCAATGTATCCTTCAAATCTCTACATAATGTGTATATAAAAAGAATGCAAATCATCATAATGCCCATAGGCAAAAACTTCTTAAGTTCAAAATTGTGTATCGGCCACAAAACAGAACGTATCTTACCGAATTTAGGTTTACCAACCTCTTTATCGCTCATAAAATACTTACCTCCCTCAAATACTTCAAATACATTTTGTTATATATATTCTCCAAAAAAACGAAAAATATAAATATAAATAATACACAAAGACTAATCTCATAATTTCATTTTTTCCAACAAACACTTCCGCCTCTCACTCGCATTCTTGCAAAACACAAACAGCGTAAGTATATCATAACTAATAAAATATTTTCTAAAAAATAAAACATTTACAATGTCATCTTTCAACTGTTCGTATAATTCAAACAAAAATCGTATTAAAAATTAAAGAAATAACTAAGCATAACCCACTTCTTATATCATAAATGTTTTTGATATTAATCGTTATTTTCCTTCATTTTGTAAGTAAATTATTAAAAAAATATGCAAATATTAAAAAAGTGTGTCAAATAAAAATAAATTTAAAATTAACTAAGAAAAAATATTTTTGCTAAAATTTAACTTTGCAAAAATTTTTGTAATAAATTAGCATCAATATTAGTTATAATACAAAAATAATTTAATAACTATTTTGACATTTTTAAAAATCATGTTATTCTGTTCATTCGGAGATTTGTTTTTAAAAAATTAAATAAAAATCGACTTTTTAGTATTACAAATCAATTGCGATGAAAAAATATAATAGAGACAAAAATACAAATTAAAAGGAAATGAAAAATGATTAAAGAAGCAAAAAGTAAAATAATTAAAAATTATGCAATACATCAAAGTGATACGGGCTCTCCGGAAGTGCAGATTGCAATTTTAACCTTTCGAATAAATGAGCTTAACGAACATCTTAAAATTCATAAAAAAGATTTTCATTCAAGAAGAGGGCTTTTAAAAATGGTCGGTTCAAGAAGAAATCTTCTCAATTATCTTCATGATAAAAATTTTGAAAGATATCATTCACTAATTGAAAGACTCGGCCTCAGGCATTAAATATTTACAGATTTTAACTATTTTTTATCTGTATTTGAGATTAATGGACACACAGGAGATTTTAAATTGATTTATTCGAAAACTTATGAAGATAATACAAAAAAATATGAAACTAAAATTTCGGGTAGAAAAATCGTTGTTGAAATCGAAAAATACGCGTTTTTTGCGAACGCTTCTGTCATGGTTGGATACGGTGATACGAGAGTGTTAACGACAGTGACTTCTTCCAGCAAGCCTCGCGAAGGAATTGACTTCTTTCCCCTTAGCGTAGATTATGAAGAAAGAAAATATGCAATTGGAAAAATTCCTGGAGGATTTGTGAAACGCGAAGGAAGACCTTCAGATAGAGCAATAGTCACATCTCGCATGATAGACAGATCGCTCAGGCCTCTTTTTTTTCTAAATAATTGTCGAAATGACGTGTCAATTGTTTCAACTGTATTATCGGTTCAACAAGATAATCCACCAGATCTTTGCGCAGTACTTGGTGCGTCAGTTGCAGTTTCTATATCCGATATATTCTGGAATGGTCCGATTGCAACAGTTTTCGTTGGTTATGTTAATGAAAGGTTTATAATTAATCCTAACAGCTTGGAAAAAAACGAAAGCACTTTAAATCTCACCGTTTCAGGAAGTATGGAAAAAATAATTATGATTGAAGCGAATGCAAACGAAATTACGGAAGAAGTGATGTTGGACGCAATTTTTTTTGCTCATGAAGAAATAAAAAGAATTATAAATTTTATACTAAAAATTAAAGATGATGTCGGAAAACAAAAAAATAATTTTAAAATTGACCAAACTTATATTGAACTTGTTGAAAAAATTAATGATTTTTCCGAACTGATGGTAGCCGAAACACTTTTAATAAACGATAAAATTTTACGAAAATCAACCGTTGATGATTTGTTTTGCAAGATATGCGAAGAAATTAAAAACGAATATCCCGTCAATGTTTATAAAAATCAAATTGAAAACGCAATACACGAGATTGAAAAAAAAAGTGCACGAAAGTATTTATTGAATGGCAAAAGACTTGATGGGCGAGAATTGAATGAAATTAGACCAATGTACGCAAAAATAGGAATTCTTCCACGCACTCACGGAAGTGCACTTTTTAATCGAGGGCAAACTCAAGTATTGACAACTGCAACCCTTGGCACACCCAGAGATATGCAAACTCTTGATGGAATAGATGAAGAAGAAGAATACAAAAAATACGTGCATCATTACAATTTTCCACCATATAGCGTTGGCGAAACTAAACCTTTAAGAGGTCCTGGGAGACGAGAAATCGGTCACGGAACTTTAGCTGAAAAATCTTTAGAACCCGTACTTCCTTTGGAACATGAATTTTCATATGCAATAAGATTAGTTTCGGAGGTTCTAAGTTCAAATGGTTCAACATCACAGGCAAGTGTTTGCGCAAGTACTTTGGCATTGATTGATGCCGGAGTGCCAATAAAAAACCCAGTTGCCGGAATTTCGATAGGTCTTGTCACAGATTCAAATACTGAGTCATTTGTTACGATGGTTGACATACAAGGTATTGAAGATTTTTTTGGCGATATGGACTTTAAAGTAGCGGGAACAAAAAAAGGAATTACGTCAATTCAATTGGACATCAAAATTGATGGTCTTACAAACGAAATAATTAAAACAGCACTTTTCAAAGCACGTGATGCAAGATATTATATTTTAGATGAAATTATGAATCCAATTATCGCTACCAAAGAAAAAGGAATTTCGAAGTTTGCGCCAAAAGTTGCAAGTTTACAAATTCCAACTGAAAAAATTAAAGACATTATAGGTTCCGGTGGAAAAATAATTCAAAAAATTACTTCAGAAACTGGCGCAGAAATTGACGTTGAAAACAATGGAAAAATATTTGTTTCCTCAAATGACCAAAATAAAATTGACAAAGCTTTAAATATAATTAAACAAATCTTAAAAGTTCCTATGCCAGGAGAAATTTATGAAGGAAAAATTGTATCAATAACTGACTTTGGAGCATTTGTTGAAATTTTCCCCGGAAAAGATGGTCTTATACACATATCAAAACTTTCAAATATAAGAATAGACAAAGTTGAAGATGTCGTAAAACTTGGTGAAACAGTAAAAGTTGAAGTGCTTGATATTGATAAACAGGGAAAAATAAACTTAAAAAAAATAAATTAAGAAATAAGTTCAACAAAATTGTATAAAAACTTTTTTCAGTTTATTTTTTAAGTTATTAAAACTCTTTTTTTAATTATATTTTCATATTTTTTTAATTCTCTGATTTGATAATTATCTCTTAAATTTTATTTTTAAATTCAAAAAATCACATATATGCTAATGTTTTCCAAATTACAAATCCTAAAAACCATAAACTTATTAATGGTATACTAACATTTATTTCACAAAATTATTAATTACAAAAAATTTTGATCTCGTCCATTTTAAATTTCTGTTCAATAAAAATCATTTTTCAATATTAACTTAATATCATTTTTTCAACCATATAGAATAACTGCAATTTGAGTTTAATAAAACTAAATATTTATAATTGCAATTAAAAATTTTGGAGGAAATTTAGTGTTAGTGATAAAAATTAAAAACATTTACCTATATACCATTATTATTGCTTTTTTGACATCAGGCATATTATTATTCAGCTTTAAAAATAAAATTGCTACGGTTTTTTCAACGTCAATCACAAATAAAGTTATAATTATAGATGCTGGACATGGTGGTGTTGATTCTGGCGCAATTTCAAACGATGCCATTGAAAAAGAATTAAATCTTCAAATAGCAACCAAATTGCAAGCCTTCCTAGAAGAAGGCGGTGCAACTGTCGTTTTAACACGAAACGAAGATAAATCATTACAAAATCCTAATAGGAACAAAAAAATATCCGCTAAAAAATCAGATTTACTCGAAAGAAAAAGAATTATGGATGAATCAAACGCTGATATATTTGTAAGCATACACATGAACAAGTATATTAATTCTTGCTATAAAGGCAGCCAAGTGTTTTATTCAAACAATGCAAATAGCAAAATCCTTGGTGAAACAATTCAAACATCACTTGCCGAAACTTTCAAAGATAACAATAATAGAAAATCAAAACAATTAACTGAAGGGGTGTTTTTGCTAAAAAAAGCAACAATTCCTTCTGTGATAGTCGAATGCGGCTTTCTATCTAATCCAGATGAAGCAAAAAAATTAAAAAACGAAATTTATCAAAGAAAAATTGCATGGGCAATCAATCTTGGCATTATGAACTATTTCTTAAATTTTAAAAAATAACAACGTGATAGTAATTAAACAATTAATTTACATTTTTTATTAAAAATTCCAAAAATTACATGAATTAATATTAAAAAATTGCGTAAAATATCGTTGAATTAAATAAATGGAGGTGAAAAAAATGTCTGGATCATATAAAGAAAACCTTAAAGCTCAAGCAGCAAGCGATGTTGGAGTTAAACTTCATAATTGCAAAGGATGTAACGGAGATCTTACATCTCGTGAAGCAGGAAGCGTTGGCGGAAGAATGAATCAATTATTATGGAACTCTGTTAATAAACAACAATAACAATCAAATGTTTATTAAATTAAAAGTTAATTTTTACTAAAAATTACAAAACCTATTGCCAAGAATTAAATCTTGGCATACAATTTGTCCATTGATATATTTTATATAATTGAAATAAAATATTCACGTTTATTTAAAATATTGGTATAAATTATGTTATAAAACAATTTTATATATTAATATTTAAATAAAAAAATACATTAAAATTTATGGAGGAACAAATGAGCGATGTTAGAGAGGAAATTGCACACGAAGCAAAAATTACAGATGCTAGAGAATTTGCATTTTTAAAATTAGATAAAATTAAATCTGCAAAAAATAATATTAGAACTCTAATACATACACCTGGCGCACCTATTAAAGAAATTAATGAAGCTTTAGATTACCTAGCATGGATTGAGGGAAGAATTAGAAAATCATTACAGGCAGATGAAGATTTTTATAAATATTATAAAATTTTAAAAGAAAAAAAAGAAATACTTATAGCTCTTGGAGTATCACCAGAATTAGGAATAGCAAATGGAAGTGACCCTGAAACTGTTGAACTTGCGAAAACTTACAATAGTATAGTATCTATAAGGCGTAATTTATTGCCGGAAACAATGGCAAATCAAGATTGGGAAAATATTGACAAACATTTTAATGACTTAATGAAAAACACTAAACTATTACATGAAATTTCAATTTTATCTTCTTATTTTTCTTTTTTCTCTTCTTCAAATAATGTTTCACAACCTGCTCCAACCGGAGGTTTAGGGCATATTCCAGACACAGGATATTCACAACCTAATTCAACCTTAAGAGATTTGCAGAACTTCGCTACCCAACCTTTTACGCCTACAATGACTTCACAATTAGATTCAAATCCAAGAGCTTTGCAACCGGCTTCAACCGGAGTTTTAGGGCATATTCCAAACTCAAGATATTCGTGGATTTCAAATACGGAAAATCTGGATAACTTGAATATTGAATCCTTATTTGCAACCGCGACAACTACACACAGAAATTTACATCTTATTACGAACTCAACAAGTTCTCAAAGCGCTTCAACCACAAGGGTTTCACAAGCTGCTTCAACCAAAGGTCATGCTCGAGGCGTATCACTACTCTGTGGTCATTACGCAGCATGGTCAGTGGATGATTATCAAACAGAAATAAATTTTGTACATGCACCAGCCCTAGAAGATCCACAGAATACTCCGATGCACATAGATTTTTTGCACGATTCAACAGTCGCAAGAGCTTTACAACTTTTTCCATCCCAATATTTAAATCTTAAATGCACGGATATTTTAAATCAACCAAAATTAATCCGCCAATATATTAATTCTATGCTTACTCCTAGTAATATAATTTTATTAAAAAAATATGATGATTTTATGTTTGAAGGTAAAGAAGTAAAATTTACTGATAAAGAAAAAGGAAAATTGAAAACACTCGTTGAAATTCAAGATTTTATTTATTGGAGATATAAAAATTATTTTACTGGTGAACTTCATTTTGATAAAGAAGGAAAAATTACAAAAATTGGCAACTTAGATTATGAAGAAATTACATTAAATGAAAGAAAGGTTTTATTATTTCTTTTAAAATATTTGCACGAAGATGAACTTTCAGGTCAAACAGTGCTTCCACAAGAATCAGAACCTTCAGTAACAGAGTATTCAGCAAGTGCTACTCCTCAAACTTCTGTTCAAACACAAGCTGTAGTAGTTTCGCCTACAAAAACGTTTTATTGCGAGTCACATCCGCCTAAAAAGATAGATGTTAGATTACATGAATCAACAAAACCGTTCTGGAATGAAGAAAATATAAGGTTAGCGGTAGAAAGAGCTAACAAAATACCCGAAACATCACGTATACCAGAAATTAGAAGAATAATGAGTACCGAACTTTTTCTTCCTTTTTTTGAAGTTGTTTCAGAATATGAAAAAGTCGTTAAATCAATTGAAGACAATTCTCCTGTAACAGCATCGTTTAATTCTGATGAAATGAGGTTAATGGAAAATTGTCCAAAGTATTTTCCAGAATTTGAAAAATTAAAAACATGTATAGTTCAAACAACGGATACTCAAACACCATCTTCTCCTCAAACCACGTTCGAATTACATGGAACTTCAGTTGTTCTGGAACAACCATCGTCTGAAGAGAGAGTTCAAACAAATTTAGCTCATGAAATAACATCACCTAAAACCCCACATGGACCTGGATTTATAGGAACTAGAATCGTTCGAAGAAAACATTCAAAAAAAATTTAATACACAAATAAATAATAATTTCAAATAACGAAATTTTATGTGCAAGAAAATTACATTAAAATCATGAATTATTTAAATTAATTTAAAGGAGTAAAAAATAATATGGCTGCTTTATTAAAAGAAAAAGACTTAGCAAGAAAAAGAGAAGTAAATAGAATTATATCAGAAATTTTACATCATATTGAAGGCATGAGAAATTCGTTAAATAGGGAACTAGAAAATTTTGTAGAAAATTATGGAACTAGACCTTTAATAATCGAAGAATTTATTGTTACATTAAATTTAATGGAGGAAAAAAGCAACCTTGCTCTAATTGAAGAAACAGAATACTATGAAACTCGTAGTTTACTTTTTGAACTTAGAAAAAAATTTAAAGAATTAGAAGCAGAAAAAAAATTTTTTGAAGAAAGAAGCCAAACTTATCCTTTTGAAAAACAAAAATTAAAGGATACAATTCAATTAGAACACAATGAATTACTTCCTAAATATTATCAATTGAAAGCACAAGGAATTGACGATGACTATTTGTCGGAATATAATCTTCATTATCGTGATTATAAGCTTCTTAATGAAAAAATTGAAAATTCAAAATTAATACTTAAAAAATTTAATGAAGAATTTTTCAGTAATAAAGACATAGAATTTACAAAATATGAAGTTGAAATTTTGAAAGAATTTTATGGTATAATAGTTCCTGAATGGGCGATAGAATACATAGTTGTGCAATTTGATGAAAATGATCCTATGATTTTTAGTGAAACAAATAAAGCTTACCTTAAAATATATTTACGAACTGAACCCGTCTTAAGAATTACAACATTTTCTGAAGATGAGATTTTTTTATTTGAAAAAGTTCTTATACCGGAATGGCAAAGAATTTTAAACGGTACTCCGATATGGACCGAAGAAAATGTGGAAATATTTAAAAAATATCATACTTATCCAACTTTTCCAGATTCAAATTTCACAGAACAGGAACGTTATATAGAGAGATTTTTAATTGATACAGAATTTAGACGTATTTGTAAAAAACGCAAAGACTCTTTAGAACTTACTAATGTAGAAAAAGATCTTTTTGATTTTGCAGAAAATAATTTTCCTATTAAAATTGGCGCTTTACCAAAACCTAAACCAACCGAACCAACACCACAAACACAAAAACCTGATCTTGACATGTCCTTGCCCGACCAACCACCTCCTTCTATATCAGGCGAGCCCGGAAGTAGTTTACCAATAAATGCATTATCTCAAGGATCAGATAAGATAATTTGGACCGATAGAGACTTAGAACTTATGAAGAAATGGGATAATTTTGAAAAAGGAGAAATAATAGATTTTGAAGATGAAGAAACAGATCGTATAGCAAATGTACTTATTCCAGAACGAAGTGCTATTCTTGAAAAACATGAACGAAATGAAACGATTACTGATGAAGAAGAAATAATTTTAAAAACTCTTTCTGATCAAATAGCATCATTACATGGGCCATTACTGTCGTCAACAACAGATATTTCACAGAGCCAATCCCCGAACCTTGACACTTCTGACACTTCAAAAAATCTACCAGAAGTTACTGATATTGAAAGATCATTGGTAGAGATTGAAGAACTTTCTGAAATTTCGCCAGATGCTACTAAAGATGAACCAGCGAATTATGACTCACAGTCAGACACTTCATCAACAATAACACATGAATCTTCAATAAGTGAGCAACACACTCAAACTGAACAAAAACGTCCTAAACGTAGCCGAAAAAAACTTATAAGCAAAGATGATTATTATGATATTTATAAGTATTATGACTATTGTGACTATGATGACGAAGAAAAACAATCTGATGTTGGAGAAGCGAAAACTGCACAACCTAAACTATAGTAACAAAACATCTAAAAATTTAATTAAATATCAATTAAGGAATTAGAAAAATATTTAATTTCTACACTTTACATGAATTAAAAAAAATACTTATTACCGGTCATTATATTAAAAGCTAAGATATTCTTTATTAAGAAATTTATAAATAAATCTTTCAAATTTAACTCCAACATCTTGAGATCTATATTACTTTCGAAATTTGATATTTTTTGAAAAAAATGTTAATGAAATTATTAAAATTAGTCCTAAAGACTCAATCTGAAATACTTTTGGAATTATTTGAATAGGTCTTGACAATATCAAACATTGTTTTGACATTTCAAAAAAGTAACTAAAAAAAGAATTTATGATTGTATAAAAAATATATGTTATAAAAAATGAAATAATACCTTGCATTAATTTTCCAATTACATAAGGATATATAGAAATTTTTACTTTAGAAATTAAACTACTTACCTGAATCAAAACTGAAATTCCAGAAAAAGAGAGAATAAAAGAAATAAGTGACAACTTAGCTCTTGTTGTTATGTTTGCAATTTTTGAAAATTCAAAGATTCCATTTGAAATTTCAAATAATCCTGTAATAAAAGAATTTAAAATATCAAATTTAGGAATTTTTGGTAAAAATTTTGTAAATATTGAGAACAAAATTATGATGGCACAAATATTCAGCATTGTCTGAACAGAAGTAGAGATCAATGAAACAATGGAATTTATTGTTTCAGTTGAATCTCTGTTTGAACTCGTTAAATATAAATTAGACTCAACTTTTTTCTTGTAAAATCTAAATAACACTCCCACAATAACAGAAGAAATTATGTGCGATGCATATAATAAAATTCCGAAGTTTGCATTACCAAGCATTCCACCAACTGAACCTAAAACAAACAACGGTCCTGAATTATTGCAAAAAGCAATCATTCTTTCAGCATCTGTTTTAGTACATTGACCCGTTTCGTACAAATCAACAATACATTTTGCCCCAACTGGATATCCTGAAATTGTTCCAGTTATAAAAGCAAGAGCCGCTGAACCTGGTAAATTAAAAATCTTTCTCATAAAAAAAGATAAATACCTGCTACATTCTTTTGCAAATCCAAGTGAAATAAACAAGTCACTACAAACAAGAAAAGGGAAAATTGAAGGTACTATAACTTTGAAACACAAATTCATAGCATTAGATGCGTGCTCCGAACATTCTTTTGGGAAAATTGTCATATTCAAAATCAAAAATATTATACAAAAAACTGATATTTTGCTAAGTAATCTTTTCATAAGAACCTCTCTCTATATAGTTTCTAAAATATATTCATGTTTACTTGTTTTTAAGCATAAATTCTTAAAAGGGTGTGAGAGGGTGTTTAAAAAAAAAATCAATAATAATGAAAAAAAAATAAATATATTTAAAGAAAAAATTGCAAATACACTGGATATGTCAAAAGAAATAATCCTTGGTACCGTGAAAATAACTTTTATAGGCAACAAAGAAGTAACAATTGAAAACTATAAAGGTATTATCGAATATACAGAAAATTTAATTAAAATTCGTGCTTTACCTCAAACAATAAAATTATGCGGAAAAAAATTTGAAATTAAAACAATAACCCAAGAAATGTTTTATATAACCGGAATTATAGATTCGCTTGAATTTTTAAAATAGGTGATTTATGTTTTTAATAAACTTCGTAGGCTATGTGAAAGGTTATATAATTGCAAGCATTGAAGGCATTTTTTTAGAAAGATTTATAAACATTTGCATGCGAAGAAGAATATTTTTATGGAACATAAATAAAGTAAATGACTTTAAAATACTTGCAAAAATTAACATAAAAGATTTCAAAAGAATAAGAGAAGTTGCGCTTAAAACTAAATGTAAAATAAAAATTTCCAAACGTTTTGGCTTACCTTTTTTATTAAGCAGATATAAAAAAAGAAAATTTACTCTAATCGGTTTTTTTTTGTTTTTAATAATTTTATGGTATCTATCAACACATGTTACTGGAATAATAATAACAGGAAATGAAGTTCTTCAACGTTCAGAATTAATTCACGAACTTAAAAATTTTGGCATTTCAAAAGGAACCGATATAAAAAAAATTAATACATTGGAAATTGAAAATAAGATTATGACAAAAAGAGATGATATAGCATGGATTGGTTTAAATATACAAGGTTCTAAATTGTATCTTGAAATTAAGGAAAGAAACGAAATTATCCCAAAAATCGATGAAAACGTACCATGTAATATAATTGCTACAAAAGACGGCGTAATTGAATCTTTCGAAATAAGAAACGGAAAACAAATCGCAAAAATTGGAAGCGCAGTAATTCAGGGAGATATATTAGTTAGTGGAATAATAGAATGTGAAAATTCAACAACTAGATATGTTCATTCTTTTGGCGAAGTATATGCCAAAACTTGGTACAAAAAAAATGACAATTTCCCTATGGAATATTTAGAAAAAATAAATACTGGAAAAATTACTAAAAAACTTAGCTTAGGAACTCCAAAATTAAAAATTAATTTTTATACTAATAAAAAAATTCCCTATACATTTTATGAAAAAATTGAAGAAAAAAATAATATAAAATTGTTAGAAAAAATATTTCCAAATTTCTATATATTTAAAAATACTTTTTTTGAACAAGAGGAAGTTTTGAAAAATAGAAATGAACAAGAAACTGTGGAATTTGGAACAAAAATTATTAAGAAACAATTAAAGGAAGAGATACCTGAAAAAGCTAAAGTCACTTGTATAAATATCAATCACAAAAATATTGAAAATATCATCAATGTAGAAGTAGAATATGAATGCATCGAAAATATTGCTGCTTTATCAACATTCAGCATTGAATAATTTTAAAAATAAGAATATAATGGAAGCGAAATGAAACCACGTAAAAAAACTAAAGAAATAAACGTTGGCGGTTTAAAAATTGGCAATGATAATCCGATTTCTATTCAATCAATGACAAATGTCGATACAAAAAACATTCCTTTAATAATTAAACAAATTAACACTTTAAAAAACGAAGGGTGCGAAATTGTACGTCTTGCAATTCTCGATCAAGAATCGGCAAAAACAATTTCTGAAGTTAAAAAAAAAGTCAAAATCCCAATCGTTGCAGATATTCATTTTGATTATAAACTAGCTATTTATTCAATCGAAAACGGCGCTGACAAAATAAGGATAAATCCAGGAAACATAGGAAAAAAATCAAATATCGAGAAAATTATAAAAACGGCAAAAAAATATAATATTCCAATTAGAATTGGCATAAATTCTGGATCGCTTGATAAAAATATTTTAAAAAAACACGGCAAAACAACTCCAGAAGGGCTATTTGAAAGCGCCATACAGAACATTGAGATTCTGGAATCTTTCAATTTTTATGATATATGTATTTCAATTAAATCTTCATCAGTTCCAATTTGTATCAAAGCTTATACACTTTTATCAAAAGCCTGTGATTATCCATTACATGTTGGCATAACAGAATCTGGTACAATAAATTCCGGATCAATCAAATCAGCAATTGGAATCGGTTCAATATTATCAAAAGGCATTGGAGACACAATACGAGTTTCATTGACTGGAGATCCTATCTATGAAATAAAATGTGCAAAAGAAATATTAAAAAGCTTAGAACTTCGAAAATTTGGAATAGAAATTATATCATGCCCAACATGCGGAAGAACGAAAATTGATATCATAAGTATTTCAAATGAAATTGAAAAAAGATGTAAAAACATTAAAAAAAATATCAAGGTTGCAATCATGGGATGCGCAGTGAATGGACCTGGTGAAGCAAAAGAAGCCGATATTGGAATTGCAGGAGGAAATGGGTATGGCGTCATATTTAAAAAAGGTGTTATTTTTAAAAAAGTTTCAGAAGAGCATCTAGTTGATGAACTAATGAAAGAAATTGAAAAAAATAACTCATGATTTTGTTATAAGTAATCTAAATTTTAAATTCATAAAAATTAAAGAGAATTCTTGAGTAATAAAAATTATTTAGATAAGGTTTTTTATTCTTTGGTGAATTATGGAATATTTTATTTCAAAAAAAGCAAAAAGCATTAGTTTATCGCAAACAATAGCAATGGATATAAAATTTAAAAAAATGAAAAAAGAAGGTTTAAAAGTAATTAGTTTTGGAGCAGGTGAACCTGATTTTGGCACACTTAACAACATTAAAAAAGCAGCAATATACGCAATAAACAATGAAATTACGAAATATACTGAAGTTTCTGGAATGTTACCATTAAAAGAAGCAATCTGTAAAAAATTTTTAGAAAACAATCTAATATATAACACTTCAAACATTGTAGTTAGTTCTGGAGCAAAACATTCTCTTATGAACGTTTTTATAGCCATATGTGATAACACGGATGAGGTGATAATACCTGCACCTTACTGGGTTAGTTATCCTGAAATGATTAAAATTTCAGGAGGAGTTCCTGTCATTGTTCAAACAAATAAAAGCAATAATTTCAAAATTACATCTGAACAATTTGAAAAAAATATCACTTCAAAAACGAAAGCAATAATTTTAAATACACCCTGCAATCCAACCGGATCGGTTTATAACAAAGATGAGCTTAAAAAAATTGCAGAGATTGCGGTAGATAAAAATATACTTGTTATTTCAGATGAAGTATATGAAAAATTTACATATAATTGCAAACACGAAAGTATTGCTTCTTTAAATAATAAAATAAAAAAACTAACCGTTGTTATAAATGGAGTGTCAAAAACATATGCGATGACTGGATGGAGAATTGGCTATTCTGCAAGTACTTATGAAATTGCCAAAAATATATCAAATATTCAAAGTCATATGACATCGAATCCAAACTCCATTGCACAATATGCTTCAATCGAAGCACTATCTGGAAATCAAGATGCAATTATTGATATGTCAAATGAATACAAAAAAAGAATGGAATATATGGTTGAAAAAATAAATTCAATCAAAGATTTGAGTTGTATAAAGCCACATGGAGCATTTTATGTATTTGTAAATATAAAAAAACTACTCGGAAAAAACTATTACGGCAAAAATATAAACACATCATACGAATTATGTGAAAATATTCTCGAAAAAGCTTTGGTTTCAATTATTCCGGGCAATGGTTTTGGTGCACCAGATTATGCAAGATTTTCCTTTGCAACCGATATGCAATCAATTATTCAAGGTTTAAATAGAATTGAAGAATATATAAACGGAAGGTTATAAATTCAAATGTAAAATTCATTTTAAAAACTAAATCTAACATAAAAATCAACGATAGAGGTTAATCAAGTGAATGAAAAATTAACATATGAAAATCCGCTTTGCACAAGATACGCAAGCTCAGAAATGAGTTATATTTTTTCGCAAGACAAAAAATTCAAAACATGGCGAAAATTTTGGTTTTACTTAGCACAAAGCGAAAAAGAACTTGGTATTAACATAAGTGATGATCAAATTAAAGAACTCGAAAATAACATTGAAAATATAAATTATGAAATAGCAAATGAACAAGAAAAAAAAGTTCGCCATGACGTGATGGCACATATTTACGCATATGGTGTTCAATGTCCAAAAGCAGCTGGAATAATTCATTTAGGTGCAACATCATGTTATGTTGGTGATAACACCGATATTGTAATTATGGATGAAGCTATAAAACTAATTAAAAAAAAAGTTTTAAAGGCTATTTTTTTACTTAGCAAATTTGCTCTAAAATATAAAAAATTGCCAACTCTTGCCTTTACTCATTTTCAACCAGCTCAGCTCACAACCGTTGGGAAAAGAGCAACTATTTGGATTCAAGATCTATTGATAGATTTGCAAAACATTGAATTTAGAATCTCAAACACTGCACTTTTAGGTTGTAAAGGCGCAGTCGGCACTCAAGCTAGCTTTCTTAATCTTTTTGAAGGAGATATTAAAAAAGTTGAGAAACTTGAAGAACTTATTTGTAAAAAAGCAGGATACGAAAAAGTAGTCCCAATTTCAGGACAAACTTATTCGAGAAAAATTGATTATCAAGTATTATCAACACTCAGTGGCATCGCACAAACTGCACACAAATTTGCAAACGATATTAGATTATTGCAAGGAATAAAAGAAGTAGAAGAACCATTTGAAGAACTACAAGTCGGATCATCAGCAATGCCTTATAAACGCAATCCAATGCAATGCGAAAGAATATGTTCACTTGCAAAACACGTAATTACAAATGTTCAAAATGCAGCATTTATTTCTTCAACACAGTGGCTTGAAAGAACACTTGATGATTCGGCAAATAGAAGAATAAGCATCCCTGAAGCTTTTTTAACAAGTGACGCAATTTTAAATATTTGCATCAATGTATTGACTGGTATTTCAGTAAATGAAAATATAATAAAAAAACACATAAACAAAGAAATTTCATTTTTGGCAACAGAAAATATACTTATGAATTCTGTAAAAAGCGGAGGTAATAGACAAAAACTACACGAAAAATTAAGAAATTATTCAATGGACAATATTAAAAAAATAAAAAATGGCAAAAAAAATGATTTAATAGAAAAAATTTTAATTGATCCTGATTTTAAAATTTCTAGAGAAGAAATTAACGATATGCTTTTAGCGGAAAAATTTATAGGGTGCGCCGAATTTCAAGTTGAATCTTTTATAAAAAATTGCATAAAACCATTGTTAAAAAATGGAAAAAGTTTGTCAGATATTTTTATTGACATAAGGGTATAAAAATAGTAAATTTCCGATTATAATAAGTGTTTGATAAAATTATTTTACTTTTTTTGTTATTTGAAAAAACATGAAAATCAAAAGACAAATTGATTGAGTTGGAAATGATACTTTCGCGTAATAATTTACACAAAGAACTGCAAATTAAAAAAACTCATTTATTTTTTCTTGCGATATTATTATTTGGCGTAATAACAGGCTCTTATTATTTTAACAAAATAGATTCCTGCAAGGTTGAAAAAGTGAAGTGTTGTTTAAAGGATTTTTCGTCGGCATACGCAATTCAAGATATTAAAAAATCTGAAATATTTAAATTAGATTTAAAAGATATTTCATTTTTTATTTTGATATGGTTGTCGGATATTTTTCCTTTTTTGGTTTTCGCTGTTCTTTATAAAATTTTTATTAAAATTTTTAAAATTTCTTTTTGCATAACCTTTTTTTTAGATACTTATGGCTTTAATAAATTTATAATTTTTTTTGCTATTTTCTTTAAAAAAATTTTATTTCTATTTATTGTTTTATTTTATTTATTTTTGGTTATAAATAATAGTAAATTTAGCTTCAAAGGTAAAACATTTAAAGTATTAAACTTTGAAAATATAATTAAAAAATTATTTTTGTTGCTTATATTTACTTTTATCACATTATTTTTAAACTATATTTTTTCGTATGTAACCCCTGCCATTCTTAATTTTGTTAAAATTAATTTTTTATTTTTAAGCTTTAGAGGAGGATTTTTTTGATTAATAAAATTGCTTTAGACACTGTTAAAACTGATAACAAAACTGCTTTTAAAGAACTTACTAAAAATTTTGAAGACTTTCTAATAAGACAAAAAAGAGTTTCAAACAACACTTGTAATTCGTACGGTAGAGACGTTGATAAATTTCATATTTATTTAGAAGATGCTAAAATGAATGCATTTGAAGCAAGTTCTAGCGACGTTTCCGCATTTTTAGATTCAATGAATAAAAATCATAAAGCAACATCAACAATTTCTAGAACGCTTGCATCTCTTCGTTGTTATTACAGATATCTTGAAGTAACAAATCAAATTAAAGAAAATCCAACAAAAAGCGTAGCATCTTACAGAGTTGAGAAAAAAGAACCCCAAATATTAACTCATGAAGAAATACAAATTTTATTGGACCAACCAAAGTGCATTGGTCTTAAAGGATACCGTGACAAAGCAATGCTTGAACTTCTTTATGCGGCAGGCATGCGAGTTTCAGAACTTATCAATCTACTTATCGAAGATGTTGATATTGAAGCACAAACTGTTTTATGTAGAAAAGGAATAAGAGAAAGGATAATACCTGTTCATCCTTCGGCCATAAAAGCTGTAAAAGCATACCTGGACAAATCTAGACCGATGATGGTCTTAAGTGAAAACGTGCCGTTTTTATTTGTAAATTGCAATGGTCGAAAACTTACCCGTCAAGGATTTTGGAAGATTATTAAGCTATACAAGGATATGTCTAAAATTGACAAAGATATTACACCTCACACATTAAGACACTCGTTTGCGTTTCATTTACTTGAAAAAGGTATTGATGTTAAAACTATTCAACAAATGCTTGGTCATACTGATATTTCTTCAACAAACATGTATGTACAACTAATGAATAAAAAGCTAAATGACTTGAACAATAAAATTGAAAATGAAGAATCAGAATAATTATAGGAAAGCGAATGTAATTTTAAAAATTACATTCGTTTATTTTTTAAAGTCGATTACATGTTAACCTTATATTTTGTGTCCCTACCCAATTAATTTATTTTTCATACTTATCTTTAATTCCAAAAAATTTTTTCATAGCTATATATGTTATATTAAAAATAATATCTTAACTTCTCAACTTTTTTATATAAAACTAATAATAATTTTGCTAATTTTGTCTAAAATAATACAAACGCTTAATTGTGGTTTTACAGATTATGATAAAATTTAATGAAGAGGAGGTTAAAAATGAGTAAAGTTGTTGAGATAAGATGGCATGGACGTGGAGGACAAGGTGCCAAAACTGCTTCACTGTTATTAGCCGATGCAGCGTTTAATACAGGAAAATTTGTTCAAGGCTTTCCAGAATATGGCCCAGAAAGAATGGGAGCCCCTATCACTGCGTACAACAGAATATCGAGTGAAAAAATAACAATCCATAGTAATATTGATGAACCAAATTATGTTGTTGTAGTAGACGAAACTTTAATTGAGACAATTGATGTAACAAAGGGTCTCAAAAAAGAAGGAGCTATTATAATCAATAGTGCTAAAAACCCA
Source organism: Clostridiales bacterium (assembly GCA_031267755.1). Classification (GTDB taxonomy): domain Bacteria; phylum Bacillota; class Clostridia; order Monoglobales; family JAIRYP01; genus JAIRYP01. Next base: position 205,103 of record JAIRYP010000011.1, read on the forward strand.
TCCGAAATAGCAAAAAATATTGGTGCTTATGATGGAAAAATTTACACAATAGATGCAAAAACTATTTCAATTGAAACAATTGGAAAAAATTTTCCCAACACTCCGATGCTTGCAGCTGTTGTTAAAATTAGTGGAATTATGGAAATAGAGCAATTTCTAAAAGATATGAAAGAATCTTTTGCCCACAAATTCGCTTCAAAACCACAAGTCATCGAAGGGAATATGAAAGCCCTAGAACGTAGTTTAATGGAGGTACATGAGTGATGAATTCTTTTGAAAATTTAATTGACATTTTTCACGTATTCGAAAACAAATCACCAACAAAAAATATTAGAAAAATTGCAAACGAAGGTATATCTCCTCATGAGTTAACAACATCTGCTCAAATTTCATGGAAAACAATTTCTCCGGGCGGAACAATAATGAACGCCGGAAACGCAGAAGAATTCAATACTGGCGATTGGCGCTCTTACAAGCCATTATTTATAAAGGAAAATTGTAAACAGTGTCTTTTATGTTACCCTGCTTGTCCAGATTCTTCAATACCTATAAACGAGCAAGGTGAAAGAGGAGAATTTGATTATAAACATTGCAAAGGATGCGGAGTTTGTGAAAATGTTTGTCCATTCAACGCAATTGAAATGAAAGAAAACTCATAAATTTTTATCCTGAAAATGCACTATTTGATTTTAAATATTCAAATGGCATCTTGACTTGAAACTGAAAATTTTTTAAAAATTTTCAAACTTAAAATTCAATAAGTTATAAACAAAAATTAATAATTTATGAAAATTTCTCTAAGAACACAGAAATTAAGTTTTAAAATTTTGACCTAATTTATTAATTAACAAAAATAAAACAATAACTTAATTTTAAAGAAAATTTGATTTTTAATTATATTTATTTTACATTCAACGTTTTCTACGTAAACCCTAATAATTTCGAAATTTAAAACAATAGACTTAATTTTATCAATTTGCACGTATAAACCTATTGAAATATTTAGAATTATTGTATTTTAACAAATATTATTTTCATTATTAAAATAAATTATCGGAGGTAATAATAATGTCAATAAAGGAACGATTAAGCGGAAATGAAGCAGTAACAAATGCCATGAGGCAAATTAATCCAGATGTTGTCGCAGCATTTCCAATAACTCCTTCAACTGAAATACCTCAGTATTTTGCTTCTTTTGTTAATAACGGAAAAGTTGATACTGAATTTATAACAGTTGAATCCGAACACTCGGCCATGTCGGCATGCATCGGTTCTGAAGCATCTGGCGCGCGAACAATGACTGCTACATCCTCAGCAGGTCTTGCTCTTATGTGGGAAATGTTATATATCGCTTCAAGCATGAGGCTTCCAATAATAATGTCGGTAGTTAATCGAGCTCTTTCTGGCCCGCTTAATATCCACAACGATCATTCTGATTCCATGGGGGCTCGCGACTCAGGATGGATCCAAATTTATGGCGAAAATAATCAAGAAGCGTATGATAATTTCATTCAAGCGGTTAGAATTGCCGAACACCCAGATGTTAATTTGCCGATTATGAATTGCTACGATGGTTTTATCACGAGTCATGCAGTTGAAAACATTGAACTAATTGATGATGACAGCGTTAAAAATTTTGTCGGAGAATATACGCCAAAATATCACCTTTTAAACAAAAATCAACCAATATCTCTTGGACCACTTGATTTGCCACAACACTATTTTGAGCACAAAAGACAACAAGCAGAAGCTTTAAAAAATGCAAAACAAGTTATATTAGACGTTGCAAAAAAGTTTGAAGAAATGACCGGCAGAAAATATTCATTGTTTGAAGAATATGAAATGGAAGATGCGGAGTTAGCAATAGTTTTACTTAACTCAACTGCTGGAACTGCAAAATATGTGGTAGATGAACTTAGAGCTGAAGGAAAAAAAGTTGGCCTTATAAAAATTCGAATTTTTAGACCTTTTCCGGTTGAAGAAATTGCAAAAGCATTGTCTAAATGTACAGTCGTTGCCATTTTAGATAAAGCTGATTCTTTAAATGGTGCCGGCGGACCACTTTTTACTGACATTACCTCTGCACTTTATGGAAAAACACATACCATTAAAGTTATAAATTATATATATGGTTTAGGCGGCAGAGACGTTAAGATAAACGATATACGATTTGTTTATGATGAACTACAAAAAATTTTTGACGGAAAAAAAATTGAATCAATATTTAATTATTTAAATGTTAAAGAATAACAGTAATAAAAACCTCCCTAAATTTATCTTTTTAAGCACATGAACGTTACATTTAAAAGAGGAGAATTACTATATGAATTATAATTTAAAAGAATGGTCAAAAAAACCCGAAAGATTAACAGGCGGGCATAGAATGTGCGCAGGTTGTAGCGCTCCAACGATTGTTCGAACAGTATTAAGAGCGCTTAAAACAGAAGATCACGCAGTGATTGGCAGTGCAACAGGATGCCTTGAAGTTTCAACTTGCTTATATCCTTATACCGCATGGCGAGATTCTTTTATTCACACAGCTTTTGAATGCGCTGCAGCAACTGTTTCTGGCGCTCAAGCAGCATATGAAGCTTTAAAAAGAAAAAACAAATTAAACCAAACATGCGATATAAAGTTTATAACTTTTGGAGGAGATGGTGGAACTTATGATATAGGGCTTCAGTCGCTTTCGGGAGCTATGGAACGTGGACACGATATGGTTTACGTATGTTATGACAATGGAGCCTATATGAACACCGGTATTCAGCGCTCGTCCGCAACTCCAACATTTGCCGATACTACCACCTCTCCAGCAGGAACAAAAGTAGGCGGCAAACAACAACCCAAAAAAGATTTAACATCGATTATGGTAAGTCATAATTTACCTTACGTTGCGCAAACGGCACCTCTTGGAAACTTCAAAGATATTAGTGAAAAAGCCGAAAAAGCTATTTATACAAAAGGAGCATGTTTTTTAAACGTGATTGCGCCATGTCCTAGAGGCTGGAGATATGAAACTCCAAAACTTTTTGAAATTATAAAACTTGCTGTTGAAACCTGCATATGGCCACTTTATGAAGTTGAAAACGGCAAATATAAAATTAACTACAAACCTAAACAAAAACTTCCAATTGAAGACTTTATTAAACCCCAAGGCAGGTTTCAACACATGTTTAAAAATGGTAATGAATGGATGATTAAACAATTCCAAGAACATGTAGATAAAAAATGGAATGAATTATGCAAACTTGAAGATATTACGAACCCTTAAAACTAAACTATATATTTTTTAAGTAACCTTTTTGTTTATATAACAAAATGACTATTTAAAATTTAATTTTTATTAAATCAATATATTTTTGGAAAGGCGTGTTTTTTTGAAAAAGAAACTGTTCTTTTTTGCTTTTTTGTGTTTATTACTTATAACGGGATGTACATCATCCAATAAAATTGATAAAATAAAAAGAAGTGGAAAAATAAAGATTTTCACAAATGCAAACTTTCCACCTTTTGAATATATAAAAGGAGAAAAAATCGTAGGAGTAGATATTGAAATATCAAAAAAAATTGCTGAAGAAATAGGTGTTGAAGAAAAAATTATTGATGCCGATTTTGATGGAGTGATTTCAGCAATAGCAAGCGGCAAAGCAGACATAGGTATAGCCGCAATAACAATTAATGAAAAACGAAAAGAAGAAATTGATTTTTCCGTCCCATACTTTAAATCAACTCAATTTTTAATTCTTCCAGAAGAATCAAACACTAAAACTATTGAAGAATTAACGAACAAACGTGTTGCGGTTGCAATAGGATATTCTGGGCAAATTGCACTCGAAGAAGAAAACAAAAACGGCGCGCTTAAAGAGAATCCATCTAAAATTACTCATATAAATAGCATTAGTGAAGGAATTCTTGAATTGAAAAATAAAAAAGTTGATGCTTTTATAATAGATGAACAACCAGCTAAAAAAATCATACTCGAGAATCCTGAATTCAAAGCAATCAAATTAATTTATAAAGATGGCAACGATATTTCTGAAGAATATGGCATTGCAATACCCAAAAACAATCCAGAACTTTTAAATATTGTAAATGAGGTAATAAAAAAAATGATTGAAAAAAATGAAATAAATAAACTAGTAATTGAATATTCTTAACAAAAAATAAAAAGGAGCGATCTATTTATAAAAAATAAAAAAATAAAAATTATTATAATTTCAGTTGTGATATTTTTATTATTTACTATGACTCTTACATATAATAGACAAAAAAAAAAGAATTATTTAACAAAAATAGAACCATTCATTATCATGAAAATGATGAGTGGTCTTTGCGATCAAATGAAATATTATTTAATTGGTGAAGAAATCAAAAATTTGGGCTTTAAACTTAAATATGATCTATCGTGGTATGATGAATACCCTGTAAAAGATGGAACAAATGCAAGAAATTTTCAACTTATAGATTTATTTCCGCAACTCGAATTCGAAATAGCCTCAAAAGAAGAAGCAGCGTTATATAGAAAAAAGTTTTTTTTTAACGGTGAAAATTTATCTAATCAATGGCATATATCAGAAAAAATCAAATCACCTTTATATATTAATGCAACATTCGGTGATGCTTGGGCTTTATGTTATGAAGCACAATCAGCAATTAAAGATCAGGAAAAATATAAAAATTGTTTTCAACTTGATGAGTCTGTATTAAATCAAAAAAACTTAGAAATGCTCAAAAAAATAAGAAGTAAAGAATGTGCAGTGGGAGTTCATGTAAGACGAGGGGATATGTCAGAATCAGACGAAAATTCCTATTTTAAAGTTCCGGAACTCAATTATTTTGTTAATTCAATAAATATAATGAAAAAAAAATTTCCTAACAGTTATTTTTTCTTCTTTTCGGACGATCCAAACTATGTTGAAGAAATAATTTTTCCAAAATTTGAAACAAATTTAAATGGAGAAATTGTAAATATAAATGACACTAAAAACTGTTTTATGGATTTCTTTCTTCTTTGCGAATGCAAACATCAAATTAGAAGTCAAGGAACAATGGGCGAATTTTCGTACATACTAAATAAAAATCCAAATAAAATACTCATTGCGCCCAAAAATTGCCGAATTGACTTACACATTAAGCCAGATATTACAACTTAATATAACAAATGATCTTAAATTTACCGAGGTAAAAGTGTTTAAAAACTCAATGAAAAAACTATTAAGACAATTTAAATCTACTTTCATCGAAGATAGTATGTATAAATTGTTTATGCGTGGCATATTGAATACACTTGTAATAACATTTTTTGGTATTATTATTGGTTTTTTTATTGGAACTGTAGTCGCGTTAATAATTACAATGGACATAACAAACAAAAAATATAAAATTTTTAAAAAAATTTGTAAATTTTATATTTTAATTACTCGCGGTACTCCTTTAGTAGTTCAGCTTTTGATTACTTATTATATAATATTATCGAATTTTAACAACAGTTTGTTTATTGCAATATTGTGCTTAGGTGTAAACTCTGGAGCATATATGACGGAAATAATACGATCTGGAATTTTATCAATCGAAATCGGACAAATAGAAGCTGGAAAGTCTCTCGGCCTCTCAACTATTATGATATCTAAAAAAATAATCATGCCACAAGCTTTAAAAAACATTTTGCCAGCATTCGGAAATGAAATAATTGCGCTTTTAAAAGAAACTTCCATTGTAGGATATATAACGGTTATGGACATTACAAGGGCTGGAAATTTGGTACGAGCAAAAACAAATCAACCGTTTTTTTCTCTTATTTTTACAGCAATTGTATATTTATTAATTGTAGTAATAATTACTAAATTATTAAAAATTTTAGAAAAAAAGATAACTATAAACTCTTAAATTTTGAAAAGAAGGGTTCAACATCAAACACAAAAAAATTATTTTTTTAATACCAATTATTTCGACTATTTTTTTATTAATTTTTTTATGCAAACAAACAATTGCTTCGGAAGAAACTATAATTGCGATTTTCCCTGGATTTGGCGCAAGCGGAATTTTTCATACAAAAGAAGAAACGCTCAAATACCATAAAAATGAAGCTCTTTATGCAATATTTAATACTGACGAAACCAGAATGTTGCAAAGTTGGGTAAAACTCTTTTCTGATTTTTCAGAACTCTACATGAACGAAAACGGTACACATATAAATAAAAACTTTGGAATTCCAAAAAATGAATATTTTCCAAGCGAAATTGACTCAAAAATTGCTAAATATGGAGTCAAAGAAATTTATAAAAATTTAATAATCGCATTAAAAAATCAATTTGAAAACAATCAAAAAAAAAATTGGAACAAATTTTTCAATTTTTTTAAAGAAAACGAAAAAACAACAAACCATTATGTTAAATTTTTTAATTATGATTGGCGCGAAGACAATACTATTTCTTCGCAAAATCTCTATGAAGAAGTTAAAGATTTTGATCACATTATAATAGTAGCCCACTCAAATGGCGCTCTTGTTGCTTGTGATGTTATGAAACGCTTGTTTAAAGAAAACCAAGAAAACAAAATAGAATTATTTTTTTCAATAGGTGCACCTTATAAAGGTTCGGCAAAAACTATAGAAAATTTTGAAAAAGGAGATTCTTTACCAGATGAAGATTTTTTTAATAAAATAAACGTATTAAATTTATACGGTGCATATACAAAAAAATTTATAAAAAATTGCATTTCATGTTTTGAGCTTTTACCAAACAAATATTATCAAGGAGCTTTTTTACAAGATAAAAACGGTAAAAATTTAAGTTATGATCAATCATTGTCTCTTTTAAAAAACAGACAATGGAACAAAAAACAAGATGGCACGCTTAAAGAAAACTTCAAAATTTCTAATAATTTTATAGAAAATATGTTCATAAACGGCGAACACGTGGCAAATATTGTAAATTCTTACATGTTTGTTGGAAATAATTTTCAAACACTATCCAAAGTTAAAATTGATAGCAAAAAAAACGATAACTGTGAAAGAACCGAATATGAAGTGGGAGATGAAACGGTTACTTTAAATTCTGCAATTCCACCTGGCTGGAACAAACCAGAATGCATTTTCTATTCCGATTATACACATCGCGAACTTGTTAATGATCCCAAAATTATAAATAAAATAGTTGATTTAATTTTCGAACAAGAATAATGATTCATGATTATGTTTTGAAATAATTATCAGAAATGCGGTATAAATGTTTAGAAAAAATAAATTTACAAAGACACCTCTTGTGAAGATTAAAATAACTGGAAATATTTTTTATGAATATGGTTTTTTTAAAATGACACAAATTTATTTTAATGAACAAAAACATTCAATTTCTACGAAATATGTTTTTCCAATCCCAGCAGATTCTATAATAAAAGATATAACAATATTTAAAAAAAACAAAAAAATTATTGGAGCAAAAATTTTAGAAAAAAACGAAATAAAAGATGTTAAAGTTTCTTTAAAGTATAGAAAAATAAAAGCAATCATCAAATATATCTCTAAAGATATATGCAGTCTCACAATTGACGAAATATCAAGCAAAAATGGAATTAAAGTTTCAGTTGAATATTACAAAGAACTTTTTTTAAAGGAAAACAAATCAAAAATAGAAATTCCACTAACACTATTTAACAAAGATTTATATGAAAACAATAATGTTACAGAAAATGATTCTCTAAGCAAAACAAATTATTTGTTAGATCTTAATTTAGAAGTTAATAACGTACTTGAAATATTTAATGTCTATTCGCCAAGCCATGACATTTTATTTGAAAGATTCAAAACATATTCTTTAATAACTTTCGAAAAAAAAGATGTAAGCAATTTCAAAGACATAGAAATTATGATAACCTACAAAGAAAATAAGATAAATAAAGCAATAAACGTCAAAAACTCTGATTTTGGCATAGCTTATTGTAGTGTATATCCAAATATTCAATAAATTTCTATTATGTTTTTATATATAAACTCTTCAACTTTTAACGCTGAACAATAATTCTAATAAAAAATATTAAGTGGTGTAGAAATTATGATTTTTGAGAACTTATCGGAAAAAATACAAAATATATTCAATAATCTTCGAAAAAAAGGAATTTTAAACGAAAAAGACTTAAGCAAAGCCATACGGGAAATGAAAGTGGTACTTCTTGAAGCAGACGTTGATTTAAAAGTTGTTAAAAAAATAACAAATCTCATTTCAAAACTTGCAATCGGATCAAAAATTTTCGAATCCTTGACTCCGGTTCAACACATAGTAAAGATTTTAAAAGAAGTATTAATAGAAATCTTTGGAAGCGAAGAAAGTAAATTAATTTTTTCTTCAAAGATTCCAAACGTATTTATGCTAGTAGGGCTTCAAGGTTCAGGTAAAACAACAATTGCAGCAAAATTAGGAAAATATTCTAAAAAACAAGGAAAAAATCCACTTTTATGCGCATGCGATACTCAACGTTTCGCGGCAGTAAAGCAATTACAAATTGTTGGGAAACAAGCCAACATACCAGTATTTTCTAAAGACAAAATTGATGAAAGTTGTCCAAAAAACTGTAAATATAAAAAAACGTGCAATAATTTTTGTATAAACACTATTGAAATTGTGAAAAACGCAATCACTTATGGGATATCAAATTTAAATGATTTAATAATAATTGATACTGCAGGTCGTCTTCAAACAGATGAAAATCTTATGAACGAACTTATTGATATAAAAAAAATAGTAAACCCATCTGAAACACTTCTCGTTATAGACTCTATGATTGGGCAAGAGGCAACAAATATTGCTGAAACATTTGAAAAAATGCTTGGCATAACTGGAATAATCCTCACCAAACTTGATGGAGACGCAAGAGGAGGCGCCGCTCTTTCGATAAGAGAAGTTACTGGGAAACCAATAAAATTTTTTGGAACAGGCGAAAAACTAGACGATTTAGAAGTTTTTCATCCCGAAAGAATTGTTGAACGTATTCTTGGAATGGGCGATGTTTTAACGTTAATAGAAAAAGCTGAGCAAGCTTTTGATGAAAAAAATGCAAAAGAACTTGAAAAAAATTTAAAAAAAGGAATTTTTACTTATGAAGATTTTTTAAACCAAATGAATCAAATTAAAAAAATTGGTTCCTTTAAACAAATTCTATCAATGTTGCCTGGTATAAATTCAAAATCTATTAACGACGATGATATTAATGAAAAAAAATTTTTACACTTTGAAGCAATAATAAACTCTATGACAAAAGATGAAAAAAACAATAATGTAAATTTAAATTTAAGCAGAAAAACAAGAATTGCAAAAGGAAGTGGCACAACAGTAAACGAAGTGAATATTCTTATAAAACAAGTTGAACAAATGCAAAAAATAACGAAAATGTTTTCTACGGGTAACAAAAAAATGCTAAAAAAATTTAATAAAATGAACAAAAATTTTAATTTCCCATTTTAAATTATTTTTTGCTAAATGTACTATAATACAATAAGTTTTTTAAAAAAGTGGAGGTATAAGCATGGTAAAAATTCGTTTAAGAAGAAACGGTAAAAAAGGTAACCCAAGTTATAAAATTGTCGCTTGTGATTCAAGATCTCCGAGAGATGGAAAATTTATCGCTATTTTAGGTCATTATAATCCGCTCGGAAAAACAGACATTGAAAAATTACAACTTAACACTGAATTATTAAAACATTGGATTGAAGTGGGTGCCAAATTAACCAGCAGAGTTAATTTCCTTTACAAAAAACAATGCTCAACCCCTTAATCAAAATCGGAGTAGTGACAAAATCTTACGGAAATTTCGGAAAATTAAAAATAAAAGTTTGGTTTGAAAACATCGACATCATCAAAAATTTAAAATATGTATACTTAAAAAGTATGAAGTTTAATGTAGAATCAAGCAGAATTCAAAAAAACAATATAATTTTTAAGCTAAAAGAAATAAATAACTCAAACGAAATTCCTCCATTAATAGGAGAAACTGTAAAAATTAATCGAAGCCAAATAAGTAATTCCGAAAATTTTTATAATAGTGATTTGATAAATTTTAAAGTTAAAACCCAAAATGAAAAAATCTTGGGTAGAATTAGTGAAATAATAAAAACTGGTGCAAACGATGTTTATGTTATAATACCGGAAATAAATTCAAATAATTCAATAAAAATTAAAAAAACAAAAAAACTTAAGGAAATCTTAATTCCTGTGATAGATGAAGTAATGCAGAGTATAAATTTTAAAGATAAAATAATTACAGTAAAATTGTTAAAAGGTTTAATTGACGATGAGGTTTGATGTTTTAACGCTTTTTCCAAAAATGTTTGAATTTGCATTCAGTGAAGGCGTCATTTCAAGAGCAATCAAGAATAAAATAATTGAGCTTAATCTTATAAATATAAGAAATTTTTCAAATCATAAAAATAAAAATGTGGATGATTATCCATATGGTGGTGGCTGTGGCATGATTATGCAGGCACAACCGATTTTTGATGCTCATTTAAATATTTTTAAAAAATTAAATTATAAGCCTACAACAATTTATCTTACACCACAAGGAAAAACACTAAAACAAAAAACCGTTGAAATGATGTCAAAACAAAAACATTTGATTTTGCTCTGTGGCCATTATGAGGGTGTTGATCAACGCGTTTTAGATGAAATCGTTGATGAAGAAATTTCGATTGGAGACTTTATTCTGACGGGTGGGGAAATTGCTGCTATGATTATAATCGATTCTGTTTCAAGATTAATTCCAAAGGTTCTAAAAAATGAAAATTCTAAAATTTGTGAAACTTTTCAAAATAATCTTTTAGAATATCCACAATATACAAGACCAAATATTTGGAATGGGAAACAGGTACCAAGCGTTCTATTAAACGGAAATCATAAAAAAATAAAATATTGGAGAAAAAAACAATCAATTTTATTAACGCTTGCCAAACGTCAAGATTTGATTGATCTAAATAAATTAAATGAAGATGAAAAAGAATTTATAAAAAATTTCAAAAAACTTAAAAAATGAGATTTATACGAAATTTACTCATTAACTTTTATGTTTTGATATTGTCCATTCATACGATTTATCATAATAAAAATTTAATAATATAAGGTAAATTTGTCTAAAATATTATCAAAATCACCTAAAAAACAAAATTATAAAATAAAATTTTTAAAAATGGATATTATATTCCTTGATTCAAGCTTCCATTATTATTTTGGTGTTGGCATTATTAATTTAAAAACATTTAGGTTACTATATACAATTTTTAATATCTATTTTGCAATTAAGACAATGCTAAAAATTAGATAATTTTAAATGTATACTGTAAAATTTAATCAATATATTTAAATATATAAATAAGCATTAAAGAAACATTTTTGCTTTTGTGTTAGGAGGAAAAAATGGCAAAACAATCTGTGAAAGAAAATAACTTAATGCAACTTGGTTATATTTTTCTTTTTTCAAGAATTTTTGTAAATTTTATTTATAATCCAATGGCAAGATTGCTTCAACAAAATAATATATTAAGTAAAGCCATAACCAAAGATGATATTGCATTTTATGCCTCAATTTTTGGAATATTATTTTTATTTTTGATATTTCCATTTAAAGAAAAATTTTTTGGAAAAACAAACATAAAAAATATTAAAATTTGGCCACTTATTTTTGCAAGTATATTTGGAGGTGCACTTTATCTTTATTTTTACAACGGAGCTCTTGGAAAATTAGGCGTTGGAAAAGCGTCGGTCACCTATTACGTATATCCTGTATTTTTATATATAGTAGGTTCAATATTAATTGACAAAGACATAAAAAAAGCATTTAATCCCAAAATTTTAATTGGAATTGCAACATGTCTATTTGGAGTTTTTTGCACCTATTACGAGCAAATAATGAAACCTACAACAACTGACGTATTAGGTTATGTATTCATAATTTCTTCAGCAATTTGTATGATAATTTTTAGCCTAATTGTAAAAAAATACAAAGTTCCAACATATTGGTTTCTTCTTGTTGGACAAACCATAAGTATTTTTATACCATTTATCAAAGGAATCACAAATCACGAAATATTTAAACCTACTTCAATAAACGTTTATGTTACTATTATTATGTTACTTTTTGGAATATTTGCAAATTGTCTTCGTGAATTTTTTAGAATTAAATCTGTTGAATACCTTCCAATTTCCAAAATATCAACATGGAATTATTTTTCTCCAATAATGGCAGGGCTCTCCGGAGTAGTCTTTTTAGGTGAAAAAATGACCATATATGATTATTTAGGATACGTTTTTGTAATAGGTGGAAACGTTATAGCGAACTATAAAAAGAAAAAATAAAATTCTCTCACAATTTATAATATTTAATAATTTTTTAATACAATTTATCTTAAAAATATTAAAAATAACATAACTCAAAAATATTTTTAAAATAAAATAAAATTCTACAATTGCTGTGATTTCATATCATAATACACGAAATGCACGAGTAAAATTAAAATCTTCATCTGTAAAAACTGGAATTCCTCCTTTTGTTTTACTAAACCTAAACTTTGGTAACATTGGTATCGGTTCAAAATCAATTACTGATTCACTACAAATACTTTGATATTCTTCTATAGCTTGCTCTTGAGAAATTTCTCTAACGTATGAATATAAAATGTGTAATTGTGCTTCTTTTCCATTTGTTTGGATGATTATTTCTTCAACTTTTTCACCCATCTCTTCAATGTACTGCCTTTTTGCTTCAAAAACTTCAGAAATAATTGCAGACAATGAAAAAAATTCATCTAATAAAATTAATTTAACTTTTTCTCGATCTAAATTTTCGTTTGCATTCATAAGCTGTACAATTGGATTAGAAGGATATTGTAATCGAAAAATCAAAAATCTACTTTCTTGTGATACAAATTTTGATAATTCCTTTAAAAGAATAGAAAAATTCTTTTGTATTGTTAATTTTATTTGTAATGGCATTGGAATGAATTCATATATTTCAGAAAATATTCCAGTATAAAGATTTTCAAAAAAACTTAACGTATTACCTAAGGTGATAAATTTTGACATTTCATAATCATTGCAAATACTATTTAAAGAATTAAATTTTACTTTCAAATTATCGTACAAAATCTTTAATGTTTCATAATAATGATGCGATAAAGCTAAAAAAATAAAACCAAAATTATTATCATTAAAAAGTTTTCGAAAATTTATTTCACTAAGAAACATTTTTTTAATAACAACATCCAAATTTTCACCACGAACAAAATTAGAACGAAATTCAGTAAGAAAAAATAATAAAAAATCAGACATTAAACGAATATTTCTCCAATTCGATGATTCGTCTAATAATTTTTTTAACCATTGAACTCCTAGTGAAATAAACAAAAAATAATTATTAATTTCATCTGATAAAACATGTTTAAAAAAATCTTCACTGTTTAGATTGTCAAACTGAGCTTTATCTAATCGAGGAAAAATTCTTTCACACTCCCTAATCACTGAATCAGACAAAGCTATTTCTTTTTCTATTTCTTCCTCAAATAATCTTACACTTTCAATTCTCATAGGCGTGCTGCCCGCATACCTTAAGTGCTTTTGTAACATAACTTACTCCCTTAAATATAAAATAATTTACTTTTTACCAAAAAAACTGCAAGTCCTTTAATAACATCAAATAGCTTATCTTAAAAATATTAAAAATCACATAATTCAAAAATATTTTTAAAATAAAACAAAATTCTACAGTTCCTACAATTTTTTATTATAAAACACACCTAAAATCAGGTGTTTGATCTGTAAAGACAGGAATTCCTTTTCCTGTCTTATTAAACCCAAAATATGGTAACGATGGTATTGGTTTAAAATCAATTATTATTTCGACATCAATGTCTGATATTTTTTCTCTAGCTTCTTTTTCGGTAAATTCTTCAAGGCATGAAAGTAAAAGATATAATTGTGCTTTTTTTTCATTTACTTGAATTCTAAATTCTTCAACTTTATCGTACATCACTCCAATATACCCTTCTTTTATTTCTAAAACATTAAAAACTCCTCTAATTTTTGAAAAAAATTCATTTAATTTTGATAATATAACTTCTTCTTCACCTAAATTTTCGTTTGCATTCATAAGCTGTACAATTGGGTTAAAAGGATTTTGTAATCGAAAATTCAAAAATCTACTATCTTGTGATACAAATTCTGATAATTCTCTTAAAATAATATAAAAATTCTCTTGTACTTTTAATTTTTTTTCTTTGGAACTTATATTGAATGCAACTATTCCAAAAAATATTTTAGAATAAAAGGATTCAAAAAAATTTAATCTATGTTTAACATCAATAAATTTTTCCATTTCAAGATTTTTATCAATACTTTTTAAAGAATTAAAATTTGCTTCCAAAACGTCGTATGAACTATTTAATGTTTTATAATAATGATACGATAAAGTTAAAATAATAAAACCAAAATTATTATCATTAAAAAGTTTTCGAAAATTTATTTCACTAGAAAATTCTTTTTTTAAAAAAACAAACACGCTATCAAATTTAACATAATTAAAACCAAATTCTATAAGAATAAAATCTAAAAAATTAGACATTGAATAAGGATTTTTCCAACTCGGTGGTAATTTGTCTAATAATTTTTTTAACCATTCAAGTCTTCGCGAAATATACGAAATAAAACGATTAATTTCAACTGTTAAATTATATTCAAATAAATCTTGATCGTTAAGATTTTTAAACTGAGCTATATTTAATTGATCAAAAATTTCTTCATACTGACTAACCTCTGAATCAAACGAAGCTATTTGTTCTCCTATTTTTTCCTCAAAAAATTTTACCCTTTCAATTCCCATAAGCGTGCTGCCAGCATACCTTAAGTGCTTTTGTAACATAACTTACTCCCTTAAATATAAAATATATTCAATAATTGCAACAATTTAATTATCTAAAAAGATAACCATAACTAGGCACATGATCATAAAACACTGGATGATTATGATCCCCCATAAATTTAACACCAAATTGTGGATAATATAACAATTTTGAAACTTTAAACCTATCCACTGGGCTCACCTTTGATAATTGTTCTATAACTCTCACTACTTCCGAACTTTCACTTAGAGAAGCGAGAATGCTCTTTAATGAAGAAACTTTTTCCCTTATTTCAGTTACTTTTTTCTGAGATTGTTTTGAAGCCTGTAAAATATATTCATTTTTTTCAATAAAAAATCTAAGGGCTGGCATAATCGAAGCAATTGACGTATAATCATGACGAAAGTTTGAAGAAATTCTGCATTGTTGTATAAAATATAAAACATTTTGTGGCAATCCTCTAAAATATTTTTCATTATTTAACAAAAAACGTGCAAATCCTTTAATAACATCAGAATTAGAAAATCGTTCTTCATCTATCATCGTTTTAAAAATTTTATTTTTATTAAATTCTTTAAACAATTCAAATAATCTAGGATTGAGAATATCTTCACCTTCAATATGAAAATTTTCTTCTAATCCTCTTGAAAAATATTCTCCAAACCTAAGTTGTTCTTCCTTTACTTTAAGCATAGAAAGAATAGTACTAAAATCTGTCAAAGAAAATTCTATTGATTCAAAATATAAATATGACGTAGATAATATAATAATTGCATGAAAACAATCACTTCTTAAATATAAATTTAGTTCATCTTTATTAGAAAATTTCTTACAAAAAAAATCATAAAAGCAATCATAAGGTCCCTTAGAATCAGGATTAAAAAATTTTTGAAACCCTTCTAAAAAATTTTTAGTAATATCATCTTGACTTTGAAGATAATGTTGCAAAAATAGTTGTTCTTGTTGAAATTTTTCAGACATATTTCTCGATTTAATTAATAAATCTTCTCTATCTCTATTCAGTTTTCCAATTAAAGAATCTCCAAAATCTATAAAATGACTAATATTAAAAGCCTGAACAGAACCTAATTGATCAATAATAGCTAAATATTCCTGTTCTAGCTTCTCATAAAGATTAATCTTTTGTTCTATTTCTTGCACAAGCGGAACACTCGCTGCATATCTTATGTGTTTTAATAACATAATTACCCCTCCAACATTTTATTTTTAAAAATTATTATTTATATAATTTTATAAATTCGGTAATTCAATAAAAAAATCTCTATCTTTAAGTATTGGCAAATTTTCAAATATTGGTAAACCTTGCTCTGTATAACAAACACCTGAACCAAAAAGACGAGTATCTAAAAACGCTTGTTCTCTACATTCGCTTATTTTTTTATCAACTTTTACTTTTGAAATTTCATCATACTGTAACTTTAATGCTTCCAATTCAGCTATCATTTTTTCGATTTGAGAATTCTTTTGCGCAATACTTTCAAGCAGATAAAGAACTTTATTTTTTGCTGCTTTAAAGCTAGAAGTAGTAGCGTCTGTTTCCATTATAAATAATTTGGATCTATCCCTTTCTTTACTTTCCGCTTCACCAAAAAAATCTCTTATAAAATTTAACACATCGGAACCAAAAAGAGTTTCTTCAAATATTGGAAACATTCTTCTATAAAATTCACCTAATTTCGATATTTTATATTCATCTATTTTCGATAATGATAATAACTCTAAAACAGATTTTTCGTGTCCAAAAGAATACCATAACACTTCAAAAATAAAATCAATATAATCTTTCTCGCTAAGAAAAAAATTTTTATCCTCTATGATAGTCTTAAAAACCGAATTTTTTTTAATTTTTTCAATTATCTCAATAGATTTTTGATCCAAAAAATATTTAAATTCATTATAAACAGGAGAAACAGCCATAGTAAATTCTTCTAACAATGTTTCTGGCAAATCGAACTCTTTTTCTAATTCCTTTAATCTATCAAAAGAAAATTTAAAATTAGATAATTTAATACTTAAATAATTGTAATTAAGAGCAAAAAACGCATCAAATAAAACTAAATGTATAAAACTAGGATTTGTTAAAAAAATTAATCCCTCTGTTTCATCAGAAAATTTTTCTAGAAAAAAATGAAACCTGCTTTTGATAGGAATATTACCACTAACTATTGATTCGTGAATTTCCGCTAAATATTTTTCAAAAAACCACACTATGTTATCTACATTATCCCAACCAGGATTTTTTTCCCCAAAAATTTCAATACTTTCTTTAATTTTACATATATCAAAAAAAAATTTATGATAAAATTCTTCAAACTTAACGTTCGCAGCGTTTCTAAAAATAACAAAATCTTGTCTAATTTTTAACATAGTATCATTCAGCATTGAAAAAATAACTTCATAACGATTTCTTACTTCTTTCAAACGAGAAATTTCTGATTCTATATTTTCTAATGACTGTTCTCCATCATGAACAATAAGCCCGCTAGCTGCATATCTTAAATATTTTCGAAACATAGCAACTCCTCCCCATTATAAAATTTTTATTACATAATTATAATTAACATTTTTTAAAAAAGTATTCAACATAATTACAATTTATTGTAATAAACCACTATTGTAATAATAATTTTAAAAAATGTCAAAATTTTAAAAATATTTATAGAATAACTTCACAAAAAATAAAACTTAAGTAATTTGGTTTAAATTAATATTTTTATAATAGGTCGAAATTGAATTTATTGTTAAGAACGAAATAACAGGACCCAAAATTACACCTTTTGCACCAAACAATTCGGCTCCAACATATATGCTAATGATTGCAACTAAGGGATGAACACCAATTTGATTGCTTATTATTTTTGGCTCGAGTATTTGTTTAACTGTAAAACATACAATTTGAACTATTAAAATTGAAGATGCTATGTAATAATTTCCATTTATTAAATTTGTCAAAGCAATTGGCAAAAGAACAACAGCAGTACCTAAAATGGGTAAAACATCAACCAAACCAGCCAAAACTCCAATTGTTAATGCATAATCAACTCTAAGAATCCATAACGCAACGGTAATTTCACATATTGCAAGCAACATCAAAATTAAAACTGCTTTCAAATATTTTAAAATTATATCTAACAATGATTTTTTTATTAATATAAACTTTTCTAAAAATTTTCTTGGTAAATTATTTGTAAAAAATCTCATAATTAAATCATAATCTTTTATAAAAAAGAATGATGAAAGACTTAAAATAAAAACAAAAAGCAAAATTGAAGGCAAACGTGAAACGAAATTCCCAGAAAAATTTATTATATGTTTTGCGAATGAAGTGATTAAATTGCTTGTATCTTTATTGAAATTTGTTAATATAATATCTAATTTTTTCTTAAAATTTGGAGTAAGATCGTCATAAAATTGAAAATATTTTTGTATGAAAACATTAATGTGCCGGCTAATATAGTCGATGTTTTCCGGCATTCTTCCAAAAAGACATACTATTTCTATAAAAATTTTATATATTGCAAAATATATTAAGGTAAAAACTGAGATAAGCACAAATATAACTGAAAATGCCGAACTTATTCCTTTTTTAATTTTAAACTTTTTTTCCAAAAACTTAATCGGCTTTTGCATCGGAATAGACAATAGAAAAGAAATTAAAAACGGAGAGAATAATTTTATAATCCACGGTGTTAAAAAAACTGCTCCAATCAAAATTGCCAAAATTATTCCTGAACTTACATATTTGTTATTGGCCAATTTATTTCCTCCGTATTTTTAATTGCAATAATTATTTTTTAAACAAATTATTTATCACTTAATATTTAATTTAATTTTTACACAACCAGTAGATTGTAACTCAAAAATAAGATTTCTATCAATATTGAATTTAAAAATAATTCTTTCGTTCTTTAAAAAACCATCTTTTTGTTTCACTTTACTTTTTTTACCCTTCTCTTATTTTTATTTAACTTAAAAAAATATAAAACTTTGGCGACATAAAAAACTATATTATTACAATTTGAAATAGCATAATTTTTGCCAATTGATCTACCACCAACAGTTATGGCAGCAACCAAACCAGTTATTAAAATATCTAACAAATTTTTAAATTCATTTGAATCTTTTCGTTTATTTTTTAATAATATTTGAAAAATCAAAGACGTACATCCATAACCGCTTATTATGCCACAAGTATCACCAATAACATCATTACAAAAATTTGCAACTTTTTCTTTAGAATTTATAAGTTCGATTGCATTCTTCGCTTCTTTTATTTTTCGAGATGCCATGGAATGAAATGGAACAGTGTCCGCAGTTGTCGTTGCAACACCTATTATGTCAAAAACTATCCCAACTATTATTATTAATAAAAGTAATAATACAGAGAAAAAAATATTAATTTTTCTCATTACAACACCAGCTGTTGTTGCGAACATGATCGATAAAACAAATGTCAATGCTGCCATTTTAGCAAGCCACAAATAATCCATTTTCTTTTTATGTTTCCACGATGAACTTTTAATTTTTATGTGCTTTCTCTTTTTACAAACTCTACAACAACTCACAAAAACTACCTCAAAACAAGACTCAATTTATAAAATTTTCAAACATTAATTTGCGTTTGAAATCTTATTAAAACTAAAGTATACTAATTTTTTTAATCAAAATTATTAACATAAATAATTTAAAAACCTTCTTGATCTAATTTTTGCAATCCATATCAATTAAATTAACATCATTTAATTTTTGTTTAAGAGTAGAATATCGAATATTTATTCTATTGTTTTTAATAAATTTTTCCATGATGCTGACTTTCCCAACTAAAAATACATTCTTTTTTGCACGTGTAACTGCAGTGTATAAAAGATTTCTATATATTAAAAAAATAGGCATATTAAAAATTGGCATTATTACAATTTCAAATTCTGAACCTTGAGATTTATGCACAGTTATTGCATATGCAAGCTCAAGTTCATCAAGCATCGAAAAATTATATTTAACTATTTTTTCATCAAATTGAACAATTAATTCCTTTTTATTTAGATCAATAGAATCTATAAACCCAGTTTCTCCGTTAAAAACTCCTTTTCCTTTACTTCCATTTTTGCAATTTATCCACTTAATTTGGTAGTTATTTACAATTTGCATAACTTTGTCATTTGTTCTGAATATTGTATTTTTTGTATTAAGTTCATTTTTATCAAAAGAAAAAGGATTTAATTCACTTTGCAAAACTCTATTCAAATTATAAGTACCAATTATGCCTTTTCTTGTTGAAGTTAAAACCTGAATTTGCAATCTTTTATCGCAATTACTAAATTTCAATAACTCATTCAAATAAATTTCAAGCACAACACGGCAAACTTCTTCTTCATTATTTTTTTCTATAAATAAAAAATCTCTTTCAAAAATCAGTGAGACATCACCAATATTTATCTTATGCGCATTTACTGTAATCATGCTTTTTTGAGCTTGTCTAAAAACTTCTGTAAGACTAATATGTGAAACAATTTCACTTTCTATTAAATCTTTTAAAACACTTCCAGGGCCGATAGACGGAAGTTGATTAACATCTCCTATCAAAACAATATGCATATCTAAGGGTATTGAATTCATAATTTTTTCCATTAAAAATATATCAACCATTGACATTTCATCAACAACTAATATATCACCTCTTAAAAAACCAAAACTGTTGATTTGCAAATTTTGTTTATCATCACTCGCTACAATTTCTAAAAGTCTATGTATAGTCTTTGCTTCAACGCAACAAACCTCACTTATTCGTCCTGCTGCTCTGCCTGTAGGAGCAGCTAAAACTATATTTTTTTTAAGCCTATTCATAATCTTCGTTAACGCATTTATTATAGTAGTTTTCCCAGTTCCGGGCCCTCCACTTATAATTGAAATTGAATTATTTAAAATATTTACTATTGCTTTTTTTTGAGACTCATCAAAGCATATTCCTATTTCTCTTTCGACGCTTTTAATCAAACCTAAAAGATTAACACAATCAAAATTAGACTTTTTAGTTAATAACTTCTTAATTTTTTCAGCAACGTTTTTTTCCACTTCATAATATTCTTTTATAAAAATCGCAATTTCGCCATACTTTTCTTCAATAAAAATAATTCCCTCTTTATTCAATTCAAAAATAGCGTTTTCAATTTCTAATTCTTCAACCTCTAAAATTTTTATAGCTTTTTCTATCAAAATTTTATGCGGTAGATAAACATGCCCATGCGTGGCAGCAAATTTTTTCAATATACTGATTACTGCACACTTTATTCTCGGTATAAAATTTTTTAAAACCCCTAATTTCTTTGCAATTTTATCAATCTTATCAAAAGACATGAAATCAATTGCTTCAAAAATAATGTATGGATTTTCAATAATTTTTTGTAAAAAACCACGACCAATACGCCTATTAATTTCAAAAGCATATTTAACTGGGATATTATATTTTTGTAAAAAAATCACTACATCGCGCACATCCGTAAATTCACAAAAAATTTCCGAAATAGCTTTCGCTCTTGCCTTTGTTATGCCTTTAACTCTAGTAAGCTCAACAAAATTATTTTCGATAATATCAAAAGTTTTTTCTTTAAACTCAGAAACAATCCTTTTTGCAATCAATTTTCCAATACCAGGAAAAGTTTTAGAAGACAAAAATTTTTCCATATCTTTTTCATTTTGAGGTAATTTTTTTTCAACACAAGAAACAATAAATTGATTTCCATATTTATAATGTTTGCTCCAACAACCATGAGCAATTATTGTTTCACCAATCTTTATATCAGGCATAATACCAGCAAAAATTTTTACCTCATTTTCAACTTTAACTAAACACACAAAATAACTATTTATCTTATTTTCAAATATTATTTTTTTAACTTTTCCTTCAATTTTTACTTTGTCATAACATCCTAACACTTCACACTCTTCATTTGCACTCAAAAAATTTACTCCACTTTATCTTAAAATTTTATCTAGCAATTTTATAAATAAATCTAAAAATTCATTAAAATTTCTTGTTTTACTGATTAGAAGCACTGAACAAACTTATGTATTTTTCAACGTTCATTACTCGAATAAATTCGTACTCTTGCGAAAGTTTCTTAAGTACACCCAATGTTTCATCGTTTGAACCCAAATCAACTACTATGATATCAGAAAAAAATTCTAAAATTTTGAAATTATAATTTTTTAAATTCCATATTATATCTCTTACTGTCCCTTCAATTTTATCTTGTTGATTTTTAGTTGTCAAAACAATATGGATATCCTCATTTAACGATAAAAAATTTTTTTCTTTAATTAAAAAAAATTTCCAAAATATTAATGTATAAATAAAAAAGAAAATAAACAACGCAAAAAACGAACCCAAAACATCCACCCCTCAACATATAATATGAGATTCTGATGGAATAGTTAATGTTTTCATTAATTTAAAAAAACAAAAAATATATAAAAATCTATCATAAATAAATCTTATATTCTTAATACTTATAAACGTCCATTATCTCAACACCCGTATAATAATGTTTAAGTATTTTATCGAAAGTAAAACCTTTTTCTGCCATACTTTTTGCACCATATTGACTCATTCCAACTCCATGTCCCCAGCCAAAACCACTAAATAAAAAGCTAACTTTTTCATCTTCATCCACTATTTTCTTAACATTAAACATCTGACTTCGTGTTATATCTCCAAAAATTAATCTTGTTCTTTCCCTTAAAAATATTTTTTCTCCAGATGTTCCAGAAACTTTAAGTTTCAAAACACTGCCTGCACGACTTACTTCCAAAACCTCAACATTTTCAATCTCTCCTAAATCATATCCTTTTTCCTTCATTATAATTGTTGCTTTTTCAGCCGCAATGCTTTTTTCCCAAAAAAAACCAGGAATATTTTCAATTTGTTCGAAACTATTATTTACACTTACTAAATATGGACAATGAAAACCCCACACATTCTCTGCATCTTCCGTATACGGTCCCATACACATTGAAAAAACAGCTGATATAAGCTGATTTCCATACATTAAAACTTTACCTTTAGTTTCATTAACTGCTTTTATAGAATTTTTTCTTTCGTAATCCATCCCAGTATAAACTTGACAATCCGTACTACAATTCATATCAAACCCAAATTCTGAATACCTATTCAAATTTTTTGTAGCATACGTACGTGATGCAACAGCTTGAGCCTTCAAAGCTTCATTCGGCCATGTAGAAATCATTTCTCTATTTATTGTTCCATAAAGATATTCTTCCATGCCCAAAACATTCACAACCGTCATATTTTCGCCATTAATCCGTCTAAAATCAAGCCCACCTCTAAAATAGATTGGAGAATTTTGAGGATATATAGCAAATTTTTCCTCTTCATTTTCCTTAACTATAGGTTTAATTCCAAGACCAAATTCGTTATGCCCAAAAAGAAAAATTGTTTCTAAACTTTTATTATCTACAACTTGAATACGTTTGTCGGAAATTTCTCGAACTACTGCTGGAATTTTCGAATTATTTGCGGCTGATTTTGCATCATCTAAATTTACAAAATTGCCTCCCCAAACATTCAAAGTAAGACCTATACATGCTATATATGATTTTATTTGTTTTGTTTCAAGTTCTTTCACCTTTTCTAAAGATTCATCAAGTGTCAAATCGTGATAATATTGCAGATGATAAGGTCCGCATTTTTTCCCTGAAATACTTCCTACATCGTTAGGTTCAAACTCAAAAAAATTATAATCTTTTCTTGCAAAACATGAATCTTTTCTAATCGTTATAAATTTTTCTTTTATATTAAATAATTTTATAAAATCTCTATTTCTATAATAACCTAACAAAAAACCATCATCGGAACTAACTTCTAAAGAATTTTTTGACTGAGAATTATAAAAAAGCCCTATTCTCACATTTTTAGGTATAGTTACAGCGTAAATTTCAATAGAGTTTAAACAAATAAAAAATAACATTAAAAAACAAAAAATTTTTCTCAAAAAAACACCTCACATTAAATTTAAAAAAAATAAAATTTGTTAGCTCTATAAATAAAAAATTATAAATATAATTTAAACTCACAAATGAAAGTTATCAAACTAAAAATTTATCATATATACATAAGTTCCAATTTATTCGTTAGCATTCCAAACTCTATCACCGTCAATCTTTCTCCTCTAACATTTTCATCCAAGCCAACTTTCAAAAATACGTCTAATAATTTTTCTTTAATTATATTAAATTCAATCGCAAGAGAGTTTAAAAGCGTCTTTCTTCTATGTTTAAAGGAAGCTCGAACTACACTAAAAAAAAGTTCTTCATTATTCACAATTACAGACGGTTTCGATAACAATTTAATTTTAATCAACGCGGATTTTACTGTAGGTTTTGGAATGAAACAATTTGGACTTACTGAAAATAAAATTTTTGAATTTGAATAATACCTCGTAAAAACAGTTATCGAACCATATTCTTTTCGTCCAACATCCGCCACAAGTCTTTGTGCTACTTCTTTTTGCATCAAAATTGTTAAAGAAACGATATTTAACTTACTGCTTAAAAATTTTATAATAATTGGAGTTGTTATGCTATAAGGAATGTTTGCAACAACACAAAACGGCTCACCTTTAAATTCTTCTTCAACGATTTTTTTAATATTTAATTTCAACACATCTTCACATATTATTTTTATATTTTTAAAATCTTCTAAAATCTTTTCAGAAATTAAAATAAGTTTTTTATCTATTTCAATTGTTACAACTTTTTTACATACCTTTGCAATGTGCTTTGTAAGTGTTCCAAATCCTGTTCCAATCTCAATTACATTTGTATTTTTATCAACTTCGGATACTTTTACAATTTTTTTTAAAATATTTTCATCAAACAAAAAATTTTGTCCTAAACTTTTACAAAATTTGATATCATATTTATAAATTATTTTTTTTAAATTATATATTTTCAAAACTCTCCATCACATTTTATCTGGTGCATCAATTTTAAAAAGAACAAGAATTATTTTTATCACATCTCTTACACTAACAATAAGTTTAACCCGCGCCTTCGTAAGTTCCATATCTTCAGAAAAAACACGACAACTATTATAAAAAACATGAAATAATGCTCCAATTTCCATCAAATATTTTATAACTTTTGACGGATCAAACAACTCCACACTACTTTTTATTATCTCTGGAAATTCACAAAGTTTTCTTAAAATTTCAATTTCCTCATTCAAAACAAGCTTTGTTTTATCAATTTCATAGGATTGAGGAACATCTATATTTTTTTGTTTCAATAAATCAAGAATACCACAAATTCTTGCATGAGCATATTGAACGTAATACACTGGATTATTATTATCCTCAGTTTTCGCAAGATCCATGTCAAAATCCATATGATTTCCAGAATTTCGCATTACAAAAAAAAATCTTATTGAGTTTACATTTATTTCTTCCAAAAGATCATTCAAAGTGACCGATTTTCCAGTTCTTTTTGACATCTTGACAGTTTCACCATTTTGAACAAGTCTAACAAGTTGCATAATTATAATTTTTACCTTTTTTGAATCAATTCCAAGCATTTTCATAGAATTTATAATTTTCGAAACATGACCATGATGATCAGCGCCTAAAATATCTATAACCAAATCAAATTTTCTAATCTCTAATTTATTTTTATGATACGCAATATCCGGCGCTAAATAAGTTGGAATTCCGTTATTTCTTATCAAAACTTCATCTTTTTCACCGCCCATTTCTGTACATTTTAACCAAACTGCACCTTCCTTTTCATATGTAAAACCTTTTTCAATTAAATAATTAATAGTATTCTGCACTTCATTTTCTTCATAAAGTGTGCTTTCTCTAAACCACACATCATAATATATCCTATATTTCTCAAGAGTTTTTTTTAAATTAGAAATATTTTTTTCGATAGCATAATCTATAAGAATTTTTCTTCGATCAGCTTGTGAACAATCTAAAAATTTATCTCCATATTGTTTAAAAAAATCCTTTGCGTGTTCTACAACCTCCTCTCCTTTATAACCATTCTCTGGAAACTCAATAAATTCTGTACCTTTGATAATCTCCAAATAACGCGCTTCGAGCGAGTCTGCATAATTCTTTATTTGATTGCCAGTATCATTTATATAAAATTCACGAGTAACTTCATATCCTGCAAACTCAAATATCGAAGCCACAGAATCACCAAGCGCTCCTCCTCTTGCATTCCCTAAGTGTATAGCTCCAGTTGGATTCGCACTTACAAATTCTACATTAACCTTTTTCCCTTTTCCTAAATCAATTTTACCATAATTCCCTTGTTCGATAAGCTCAAAAACATCAAAAAGCCAACCGATTTTCAAATAAAAATTAATAAATCCAGGACCTGCAATTTCAATTTTTTCTATAAAATTTTCTTTTTTAACTTCAATGTTTGAAACTATAATTTCCGCAATTTTTCTTGGTGATATTTTTAATTCACTGGCTAAAACCATCGCTAAATTACACGCAAAATCCCCATGAAATTTTCCTTTTGGAATTTCAATAAAAATTTTATTTTCTATAAAATTACATAAAATTTTAGATTTTTTCACAGAATCTCTTATTAAATTTTCAAGTTTTTTTTTATTCTTTTCAATCAAATTCATGGTCGTTTTTCCTTAAGTAATTATTTTTAAATTTAAAAAACATTTTTACATGAATATCAAAATTTTAATCTACCATCATATATTTTCTTTTACTTAAAAAAGTATTAATATTTTTCAATCTCAATTTGATCCACGCATCCAGAAATATCTTTTTTTAAAAAAATTTTTCCAGAATTTATAAAACTTTCACAAGAATCACTGACAAAATATTTAATTTTTCCAAAACCCTTATTGTCGCTCAACATATTATTTGCTTTAAGAAAATCTTTTGCATGTTCCACAACACACTTTCCTGAATCAATAAGTTTCATATTTGAACCAACACAATTTTTAATTGCTCTTTTGAGAAGCGGAAAATGAGTACAAGCAAGAACAATTGTATCTACTATTTCTTGTTTTAAAACATTCAAATATTCTTCGACAATTAAACTCGTAACACTTCCCTCAACATAACCATTTTCAACCAATGGAACAAACATAGGACACGCTTTAGACACTGTAACTATTTCCGGATCTATATTTTTTAATATCTCAACGCACCTTCCACTTTTAATAGTTCTTTCCGTTCCGAGTATGCCAATTTTTTTATTTATTGTCACCTTCGAAGCTTTTATAAAACTTGGTTCAAGTACGCTCATTAACTCTATTTCATAATCTTTCTTAACAACAGGTAACGCAACACTACTTGCTGTACCACATGCAGAAATTATAATTTTTACATTAAAACTTTGTAAAAAATTTATGTCTTGTCTAACGTATTTTACAATCGTCTCCACACTACGCGATCCGTACGGAACTCTTCCAGTATCTCCAAAATATACTATATTTTCATTTGGCAATATTTTAATAATTTCGCAAACACTCGTAAGCCCACCTAAACCTGAATCAAAAATTCCAATAGACCTATTGTCCAATTTTACCTCCAAGATTATTTAAGAGCAAATTCTATAAGTTTATCAAGTAATCGAGGCATTTCCAAACCATCATTTTTCCAAAGTTTTGCAAACATACTTATGTCAGTAAAACCTGGTATCGTATTTATTTCACTCAAATAAACCTTTTCTTCATCAAGCAAAAAATCCACTCTTGCCATTCCCTTACATTCACATTCTTTGTACGCAAGTATTGCATTTTCCTTAATCTTTTCTGATATTTTCTCATTTAACATTATGGGAACTATAGTTTTAGAATCTTTTTCATATTTTGCTTCATAATCATAAAATTCATTACATGGCAAAATTTCTCCAAGACTATTTGAAACAATTGGACTCTCATTTCCAATTACCGCACATTCGATTTCTCTCGGATTTTGAATAGCTTTTTCAACCAATATTTTATTATCATATTTAAATGCATTTTTTATATTTGAAATAAGTTCTTCTTTGGTGTTTGATTTTGAAATTCCAAGCGAAGAACCTGAATTCGCGGGTTTTACAAAATTTGAATAACCAATCTTTCTTTCTAATAAATCATAATCTATTTTTTGTTTACTTTTGATCTGAACCCATTCAACCTGTTCTATACCTATATTTTTAAGTATAATTTTACTTATTACTTTATCCATACAAACGCTTGAACCAATTACACCACTACCAACATACGGAATATTTCTTAATTCAAACAAACCTTGAATCGTTCCATCTTCACCTTTATTTCCATGCATAATTGGAAAAACAACATCTATTTTAATTTCTTTAAAACTATTGCCATTGAGTTTTATTATACCTGAATTCGATGTTGAAGGAGAAATTATTGCTTCACTTTTTTCTTTTGCCTCCCAATTCTTATTTAAAATTTCTTTCGGATTATCTCCGCAATAAATCCACCTTCCATTTTTTGTAATTCTAATTATAATTAATTCATATTTATTTCTATCTAAATTTTTAGCTACATTGTATGCCGATAATATTGAAACCTCATGCTCAAAAGAAGCCCCACCAAATATTAAACAAACTTTAAGCTTATACATAATTTATCCCTCACATAATTTTTATTTTTATTTATGTTTTTAATGTATATATTAATTCAAATTGGAAAAAATATGCATCGTAAATCTTTCTACGGAGGCATAATTTTGTCAACAATAAATTTTCACAAAAAATCCATTTGCACGTTTTTTTTTATATTAATTTTAATAACCACAGCATTTATTACATATGCAAAAAACGTAGAAAAAAACTTATCTGAAAAATTTCTAAGGCTTCATATAATAGCAAACAGCAACTCAAAAGAAGATCAAGAGTTAAAAATAAAAATTCGAGACAAAATTCTTGATGAAACCAAAAAATGGTTCATTACATGCAAAAATGCAAACGATAGTCTTGAAATAATAAATAAAAATATTGATAAAATTTCAGAAATTACAAAAGAAGAAATTAAAAAAGAAGGATATTGTTATGACATTCAAGCAGTTATAGGTAATTTTTTATTTCCAACTAAATCTTATAAAAATATAATTCTTCCAGCTGGAAAATATAAAGCGTTAAAAATAAAAATTGGAGATGCAAAAGGTGAAAATTGGTGGTGTGTCTTGTTTCCTCCCCTCTGCTTTATAAATGGTTTTGATACGAAACTACCTCTCGAAGAAGAAAATCAACTTAAAACAAACATTTCAGAAAATCAATATGAGCTTATAACTGAAAATGAAGAAATTTCTACAATAAAAATAAAATTTAAAATCATCGAACTACTGGCACCCTTGTTTATTAAAAAAAATTAAAAATAAATTTAAAATTTTTTTATTGTTTGATATATTTTTTTTTTAAACGAGCATAATATCATCAGTCTAAAAAATTAGACTAATGATTGTTAAATTAACGATCGCAAAAATTATAAGATGCGTTTTGTATTTTTACTACAAATATCATACATAAAAATTTGTAGCAAAAATTCATTTAAGATAATAATCATTATTAACATTAAGAAAGGGTGAAAAAAATGGGTAAAGATCCAAAAAACAAAGCAGGTAGCAATAAAACAAGCGCTTCAAACTGTGGAGATGGTAAGAACTCAAGTTCATCACAAAGCGGCTGTTCCCAATCGAGCGGAAGCAACTGTGGAAAATAAATGTTTAATGAAATATTAAATTAAAATAAAAGCCGCCTTTAAAGCGGCTTTTAATTTTCTAAAATTTCAATAAATTTATATTGAATATATTCTCTATAATTTATTTTAAAATTTTAAAATAATTTTTACTTTTTAAATAACTAATCAACAGCTTACAAATCTTTCAAAAATTTTAATATACATTCACAAATATACAAACCACTCTTAACTGATTCATTCAAAGTATTTGCACTTGTACCAATTTCAACTATCAAACACAGATCTGACGCATGACCATTAAGTCTTTCTTTTTTTAAACTTATTGGTCTCATGAGACCAGGGTATTTTTCTTCTATAATCCTTTGTAATTTTGAAGCAAATATTAAGTTATTTTTCCAATTTGAATGATTTAAGCCTCCCTCATCCGTTCCAACAACAAACATGCACTGCGAACATTTTTCACCATTTATTTCAGTTATTAATTTGATGTTTATATCATCTTTATAAATTAAACAATCTCTATGAATGTCAAAAACAATTTGTATCGTTGGAAACTTTTCCTTATATTTTTCAATTGTTTTAAGAGAAGATAAATATCTATTTTCAAAATTTTCATTTTGATCATGATGAGTTTTATCATGTAAAGTTTTTACACCATTCTCATTTAATTTTCTTTCCATTTCTTGCCCAATTTTTATGACATTTTTATCATCATCATTTTCATAATCATTTTTACTTTTATCATAAAAGTCACATTCATTTTCTTGAAATGCTTCTGTGCTACATGTGTGTAAAATTAAAATTTTTGGCCCTTCATTTTTTAAATCTAAAAACATATTAGAATTTAATAATTCATTTATATCTATTTTTTTTTGTGTCTCATTTTCTATGTAAACTTGAAAAGAATCTTTATTTTTTAAAAACCTTTTTTGGCTTAAATCAAAAATCTTTATAGGTTTTAAGTTTTCATTAATTTCTTCTTTCGTTTCTGTTTGAGATAAACTTTGATCTTCTATCTGAATAATTTTCTCATCTAACTTCTTATTGGAAACATCTTTTAAACTTTTTGTTATAGAGCTCTCATTTACAATTGAAATTAAAGGTAATTCACTTAAAATTATAGAGCTTAAATCATCTTTATCAAACGTAAGTAAAAAATTAATCGACTTTTTTATTCTATCGTTGATCACAACTGAATTAAACACCGCGTTTTTAAATTTAAAAAAATTATTTTTTAAATAACAAAAAATGAATATTAATAAAACACAAACAAGTATAGTTTTTAAAAAAACTTTGTTTAACCGTCTATAAAATCTAAAAAAAATTTTTTGAATTATGATTTTTATTTTAAACACTTCCACTAAATTTAATTTTCTCTGTATAATATGACTTTAAAATTAATTATTAAAAAAACAAAAATTTTTTTTATTTTAAACATACTAATCATAATTATGGAGAAAAACTATGGAAAATGTCAATGAGCTAAGCATTGAAAACATTTTTTATATATTAAACAAATATTTTAAAGATATAAATGATTATATTACTAGTTACGATGATAACGAAATCGAAAGTGTTGATTGTATTATTCATGCGAATGCTATTGAAAATATTGCAACTTTTGCCAAAAAAACAATAACAAATTATCACTCAATATTCTTTGTTGAACAAAAAAAAACTTTTCTACACAGCCTTAACAACTTTTTAACTATATTATGTTCCAAAATTCAAGAAATATTTTCATTAAATAATAAAATAATCATAAATTTTGAAAATAATACGTTTGAAAAACAAATTTTATTTGACAAATCAAGATTTGAAGTTATTTTTTACACTCTAATGTCTTTGGCTTTCAAGAAAATTTCAGGAAATAAAAAAAATATAACAATAACAGTTTACGAAGAAAACGGAACGAATGTCATCCAAATAAAATGTAAAAAATATATAAGCGAAGATTTTAAATCAACAAATAATTTTCATACTAAAAATGAAAATATTCTTTCAACAAAAAATTTAAAAAAGATAGAAAATACAGAAAATAATATTGACAAACTCGAGCCTGGAAATGAAAATATTATTATGTTAGTTTCTAACTATTTACTTTCGATGATGAATGGTTCTTTAGAAATTAAAAATAAGACAAAGGAGTATGTATATAAAATTCACTTATAACAATATAATGAATAAAATGCCCTGTGGAGGGCACAAATTTTTTTGATGCTTTATTTTCCGCCTCCGCAACCGCAATCATCATCTTCATAAGCAAAATGTTTTTTTTGGCAAACATTTTCAAGTTCATTTTTAAAACCACTTTTTTGTGGAGGAAAAAATTCATCCATAGGAAATCTTAATTTGTTAAACAAATCACATGGATTATTTTCGGTCGCTTCTGGACAATCCTTCTGTGGTATACAAAAATCTATAGCTTTTACAAGAAGTTGAACGCTTCTTTCTACTTTTACTATTGTAAACAATCCCAAAGTAACTAAAACTTGTTTTCCTTCTGTATCCACCACTAATTCATCGTCAAAACAATTACAAATATGGTCTGGTATCGAAACAAAATGACTATTATCACACTTGCGACAACATTCATCCTCGTCAACTAATTTTGCGGTCAATGCAATCGGATCTACCACTTCAACAACAGCTTTTGGAAGATTATTTTTCTGCCAAATTTTACTTATGTTTTCCTCTGGATCAAACTTAGATTGAAATATTTTGGCATTTCCCTCTGAACCAAAAAGTATCACTTTTTTATCAAACGTTGTAAGTCCCTCAACGATTAATGGATTTGATATTCCCTTAAAT
This sequence comes from Clostridiales bacterium, assembly GCA_031267755.1. Taxonomy (GTDB): domain Bacteria; phylum Bacillota; class Clostridia; order Monoglobales; family JAIRYP01; genus JAIRYP01. The sequence continues at coordinate 237,517 of JAIRYP010000011.1, forward strand.
GCCTCAATTGTAACTTTTATAAAATATTTTATATCTATACTAAAATAACCTCTATTAAATGGTACAGGTTCAACATCGTTATAAATCCAAATTATTTCTGCTGATTTAACTTTAACATTTATCGATCTATCGATTATTTCTTGAGCTTTCGATGTAAAATAAACTCTTTGATCACGTATACAATCTCTTTCTTTACATGAATCATAAACTTGATCGGTATGAATGCATATTGGATCTCGAAAACTTTGGTTTCTACGTTCACATTTTTCTTCAAGTTCTGTTATTCTGTCACCAAACACTCCATCTCTATCTTCATTTTTTAAACTTCTTCCTCTTTCATCGGCTCTATAATTTTTCTCTTTTCGTCTTTTTTCGACCATATTTTAAAATTCCTCCTATATATTTTTGAGCGCAAAATTAAATACGCTAATTACATAATATGTAAATGGAAAAATTTTGTTTAAAATATTTATAATTTTTATATATTTTTGAAAATAAAAACTATAAAATCAAATTTCTTCAATAACTGCTAATTAAACTTTAATAATATTAAAGTAAATAAAAATAGAAATCTAATCACGAAGTCATGAACTATTAGAATAAAAATTTTTAAAAAACGACAAAAATTTAAAAATATTAATTGTTTAAATATAACTTTTTAAATAAAATTTTAATATAAAATTAAAATAACAAAAATTCAGAAAACTGAAAACAGTTTCCCCAAATTATTTAAAACAATTCTATATTTTATTCATTTTCCTTACTTTTTGATGTTTCAATTATATTATAACGCTTCATAAATCTTTGCACTCTACCGCCGCTATCAACCAATTTTTGTTGCCCAGTAAAAAATGGATGACATTTCGAACATATTTCAACATGTATATTGCTTTTTGTTGATCCTGTTTCTATTACGTTTCCGCACGCACATGTAATGATTGTCTGTTCATATTTTGGATGTATATCTTTCATATTGCCTCCGCTATGCTATAATAAAATTAACATACCAAACTTTTAAATATTTCACAATAAAAACTCTGAAAATATTTTATTACTTATAAAAAAAGCACGATCACTTAAAAAAATATTGTTATTGTCGCGCAAAATAAGACCACAATTTAAAAATTTTTCAATTTTTTCTCCAAATACATCATAAATATTTATATTAAATTTTTTTTTAAATTCATTAATCTTAATCCCCTTTTGCATTCTAAGACCCAAAAACATAAACTCACTCATTTTTTCTTTTACATCTAAATTTTTTCTTGAAGTTATAGCGCTAAAACCACTTTTTATTAATTTTATATATTTTTCAATATTTTTTTCATTTGAGTATCTCACATTGCCAATATTTGAATGTGCGCTAGCCCCAAAACCAACAAAATCCTCACATTGCCAATATTTTAAATTATGCTTTGACTCATATCCCTTTTTGCAAAAATTTGAAATTTCATATCTTTCATAGCCAAAATACCTTAAAAATTTCACAGAAAAATCATACATTTTTGAAACTTCATAATCATCTGGAATGTTCAATTCTGAGCTAAAAAAAGGTGTTCCTTTTTCTATTTCCAAGCAATAACATGAAATATGTTCTAATTTGAATTTAATAATGTCGGAGAGACACCTCTTCCAACTTTCCAAATTTTGATTTGGCAAACCGTAAATTAAATCAACAGAAATATTCTTAAAACCTATGCTTCTAGCTAAATTGTAACATTCTATAAACTCTTCAAACGTATGTATTCTGCCTAAAAATTTTAAAACATCATTATCTGTACTTTGTAGTCCAATACTAAGCCTATTGAAACGACGAAACGAAATATCTTTTAAACATTTTCTATCAAACGCACCTGGATTGCATTCAATCGCAATTTCTAATTTTTTCAAAACATCAAAATTATTTTCTATTGAATACAAAACCTTATCAAAAAATTTACAATTTACACAAGTTGGAGTTCCACCTCCAAAATAAACTGTGTCAACTGTATAATTTTTTAAAGAATCTACGCAATCAAAAATTTCTATTTGAAGAGCATCAAAATAACTTGAAATCAAATCATTTTTATTATCCCATGAATTGAACGCACAATAATTACACTTCTTTTTACAAAATGGCACATGTAAATATATTCCAATTTTACTTTTCATATTATCTCAATAAAAATATTTTTTGAAATTTAAATTTCATGTACTTTATCAACATTAGGAACTCGGACATCAAAATCACTCTTTTCATGTTTTTCTTGAGTTTGCGATTCCTTTTCTCTTTCAATATCTCTATTTAAACCAATTTCATGATGTTCATCGTCAAGCCCTTGAGAAATATTTAATTGGCCATTATTGCTGCTACCAAAACTGTCAACAAAAAAAGAGGCTGCTATACAAGCAATAAAAGCTGCTGACAAACAAAGACCAGCAATCCAAAAAAAAGGCACAGGAATGGAAAAGAAAACTACTGCAGCAATAAGGCAAACTATACCAGCAGCAATACAACCACTTCGCTTACTGCTATATACAGTAACTTCAGATCGCGGTGAATCATGAATAACAACAGGGTTTGGTTGAACAACTACGGGTGGAAACAGATTCCTACGTGACCTATGCGATGGCATCATAGGAGGAGGGCCCCCATGCCGTGGCGCCATAGGTGGAGGACCCCCATGCGGCGCCATAGAAGGAGGACCCCCAGGGGAATTACCGTGTGGTGGATTAATAGATTGTGGCATAAAAACATCTCCTCATTTTAAAATATTTTCAGTCAATAATTTAATTAAATTATAATAGATATTATGTACAAAAAATAAAAATAAACAACACAAAATTTTATTTTATATAAATATAACAAAAAAATAATTAATTAAATTTGATTGATTATGATATCTCAATTAACTCTTTTGTAAATTTATTTAAATTCTGAAAACCTGATGACGTTACTAAAATCATGTCTTCAATCCTAACACCACCAAAATCTGGTATATAAACACCTGGTTCAATAGTAACAATCATATTTTTCCTTAACAACATTTTGGAATGTGAAGAAACGAATGGAAGCTCGTGCACTAAAAGTCCCACACCATGTCCGAGCGAATGCCTAAAATATTTTTCAAACTCATATTTTGACATAACACTTCTTGCAGTCTCATCAACATTTTTACATAACACACCATCTGTTACACAATTAATTGCAGTTTCCTGAGAATTTTTTACACATTCATAAATTTTTTTCTGTTTTTTGTTTGCTTTTCCAATTACAAAAGTTCGTGTCATATCAGAGCAATAACCTTTATAAACAGAGCCAAAATCTATAGTAACAAAATCTCCTTTTTTAAACTTTTTATGCGTTGGTTTACCATGCGGCAAACTTGTTCTTGTACCCGAAATTACAATCGTATCAAACGAAATCTTTTCCGCGCCAAATTTTTTTATTTTATACTCAATCTCATTTACAATATTGCACTCTAGTTCGCCTTCCTTTATGTATGGTAACACTGTTTTTAACGCATCTTCACTTATTTTTTGAGCTGTCTTCATGTTTTCAATCTCAAATTCTTCCTTTATCATTCTAATCTCATTTAAACGCTTTGAAACATCTACTGCAACAATTAATTTATCGCTAAAAATCTTAAGGTAATCTGAATAAAAAAGAGAATCCGCATCAATTCCAATCCTTTTAAAACTTTCATTTAAAATTTTCAATTTTGCAGCTTTATATTTTCCTTCTGTTGTACAATCTATAACGCTAAATTCTGAAACTTCTTTTGCAACATCTTCAATATACCTTGAATCCGTAAATATAAATTTTTTACAAGTTGTTATTAAAACCGTTCCCTCAAAATCTATACCAGTAAAATATCTTATATTTTCTTGTGCATTCAATAAAACTGCATCTATTTCTTCATCTTCAAAAAAATCTATTTTCTTATACATTTTCTCCAACCTTTATTATTATTAATATTATATTTTCACTCAAAAACACTTTACATTCATGATATATTGAACTTTATAATCTTCTATTTATAACTTTAAAATACATATAAATAAGTTAAAATGTTTTAGGAAAGCGAAAAAATGAATAAAAAAATTGGATTTATTGGTTCAGGAAATATGTGTGAAGTAATTGTTGGCGGAATTTTGAAAACAAATTTTGCAAAACAAAAAAATATTTTAATATCTGGTAAAAATAAAAATAAACTTGAAAAAATAAAATCTAAATATAATATACAAATATTCAATGATAATTGCGAAATCGCAAAAAAATCTGATGTATTATTTTTGACTATTAAACCACAAAATTATAAAGAAGCTGTGCTGGAAATAAAAAATTTTTTAAAAGAAAAAATTATTTTAGTGAGCGTTGCGCCAGGTATTAAAATAAGTTTTTTTAAAAATTTACTGAGCAAAAATGTTAAAATCGTCAGAAGTATGCCAAATACTCCAGCTTTAGTTGAAGAAGGAATAACGGGAATTTGTCTATGCGAAAGCATTACCAATAACGAATCCGAATTTATCACCGAAATCTTCAAAAGTTTTGGAAAAATTAAAATAATTTCGGAAAATATTATGGATGCAATTACTGCACTTTCTGGCTCATCGCCTGCATTTTTATTTATAATTATCGAAGCAATGGCAGACGGTGCAGTGCTGTGTGGGATGCCTCGCGACCTAGCATATAAATTCGCAGCCCAAACAGTATTGGGAAGCGCAAAAATGGTTTTAACAACCAAAAAACATCCTGGTGAACTTAAAGATATGGTTTGTTCACCAAATGGAACAACAATTGAAGGAGTTGCCAAACTTGAGCAACTTGGAATTAGAAATTGTGTAATCGAAGCTATAAAAAGTGCATTTGATAAATCAAAAAAAATATCTGAAGCATTTGATTTTAAAACTAATATATAATAAACAAAAAGTAATTTTTAAACTTTTAATTTATTGTTTTTGTATTGCGCATAAACTATTGATCTTTATCTTAATAAATAAAAAGTTTTATCAGTAAATTTGAGGTGAACAAATTGATTGAAATTAAAAATTTAACAAAAAAATATGGAGAACATGTAGCGCTAAATGATGTTTCGCTTAAATTAGAAAAATTTAAAATTACAGGTTTTTTAGGACCAAATGGAGCTGGCAAAACAACTCTCATGAACATTATAACCGGTTATATAATGCCGGAATACGGTGAAATAATTATTGATCAATCAAATATTCATAAAAATCTAAAAAAAGCAAAATCAAAAATTGGATATTTAGCAGAAAATACACCACTTTATGTAGAAATGACGGTTATTGAATTTATAAAGTTTATTTGTCAACTTAGAAAAATAGATAAAATAAAAAAAAGAAAAGATTTAGAGGTTTACATTAAAAATTTACTTGTTCGCACACAAATTTACAATATTAAAAATAAAGTAATTAAGAATCTATCAAAAGGTTATAAACAAAGAGTAGGTTTAGCTGGCACTCTGGTTGGTGAACCCGATATTATTATTTTGGACGAACCCACCGTTGGTCTTGATCCGAAACAAAAACTTGATACGCTTAATCAAATAAAAAAACTCTCTGAAAATCACACAATAATTATAAGCTCTCATATTCTTTCTGAAATTAGCTCAATTTGTGAGAAAATTGTAATCATAAATCATGGGAAAATTCTTGCAGATAGCAACATTGAAGATCTATATAAAAAAATAAATGAACAAAATAAGATTAATGTCATAATAAAGGGCTATAAAAATAACATATTAAATGTTTTATGGAATATTGAAGGTGTCATAAGAGTTAAAATACAAAACAAAATTGAAAAAGATACGTATGAAATACTTGTTGAATCAAAAATCGAAAAATGTATCAAGAAAGATTTACAAATTTCTTTAGTAGAAAATAATATGGAACTTTTGTCTCTTAAAGACGTAGAAAGAGATTTGGAAGATGTATTTTTAAAATTTATTCAAAAAGACGAAAATATGCTTCCTAAACGCGAACTTTATAATATGGATTTCGGACATAACGAAATTAACGATTCAAATATTGATGATAAAAATGATATCTTCTCTGAACCCAAAGTATGGGAAGTTGATCTCGGAGATTTTACGTCTAATATAAATAAAAAGAAAAGTGAAAATACAAACAAAACAGAAGAGGAAGAAGAAAATTATGAATTAGATGATGAAACGTGTAATGATTTGTTAGACGAAAATTTAGAAGATATGGACGATAAATTTGACGACGAAGAAAATAACGACGATTTAGAAGATGAGTTTGATGAAGACGAGGATGACGAAAATGAAGAAATAGAAGAAGGAGAATAATAATAAAATGAATGCAATATTTAAAAAAGAATTTAAAAATTTTTTTATTACACCAATCGGATATGTATATCTAATATTTTTCCAAATTTTAGCCTCATTTTTTTTTGTTCGAACAACAAACGAACTCAGTTATGCCGATATGTCAGGCTCATTTTTCTTTTTTATTTTAATTTTTGTGCTTCTTATCCCTGTTCTCACAATGAGACTTATTTCAGAAGAAAAAAAAAATAAAACAGATCAACTATTACTCACTTCCCCTATTTCTACATTTGAAATAGTTATTGGAAAATATTTAGCAACTATATGCCTGTTTACAATTTCAGTAATTTTGACACTTGCCTTTCCAATTATTATTATGATTTTCGGTAAAACATCGATATTACTTATAACTTCACAGTACATAGGTTTTTTTATGCTCGGAATGAGTTTCATCGCAATTGGCATGTATACGTCTTCATTGACTGAAAATCAAATAATTTCGGCTATAATATCATTTGCTTCGTTTCTTATAATTTTTTTTATAGAATGGGTTCCAATAAACAATACATCTTTAATCAAGCTTGTTGATGCTTTTTCGCTTATAAAACATTACGAAAATTTTAATATAGGCATTCTAAGCTTTTCAGAATTTTTTTATTTTTTAACAATTATTTCAATCTTTTTTGCTTTAACTATTAAAAATCTAAAATCCATAAACAATAAAAAATATTCGTATGTAATAACAATTTTTACTATTTCCTTATTAATTTTCTTTAACATAGTTGTAAATTATGTATGCGATAAATTCGATTTAAAATTTGATTTAAGTGCGAATAAAATTTATACGATTTCTAAAGAAACCAAAGATCTTCTTAAAAAAATCAATAAAGAAATACTTATTTATGAAGTTATAGCGGATGGAAGAACTAGCAAAGAAATTGAAAATTTTATTAAAAAGTACACAAGTTGTAACAATAAGATAAAATACGAAATTATAAATTTAAATGACAACTTAGATTTTTTTAAAAAGTATAACGATATTAATCAAGATAATATTAAACCAGGTAATCTTATTATTGAGTGTAATGATAAACACAAAATTATAAGTTCAAATTCATTTGTTTCGGAAGAAGGAATACAAATTGAACAAAAACTAACTTCAACAATCGACAGTGTCTTTAATAATGTTGAAAACCATGTAATGTTTTCGGTTGGCCACAATGAAAGTTTCAATAATTATTCAATCAAAGAAATGCTTGAGTGTGAAAATTATACCTGTACAAATATTGACCTTACTGTTGATAATATAGACGATGAAAAGAAAAATATCCTAATAGTTGTTGATCCTGAATTGGATTTCAGTGAAAGTGAAATTGAAAAAATTAAAAAATTTTCTGATAGCGGAAAAAATTTAATAATATTTTTAAGTCCGTTTAACAAAAAACTTCCAAATTTAACAAATTATTTAAAAGCTTGGGGAATTGAACCTCAAGATGATTTTGTTATCGAAACTGATGGCAAAATGTATCAAATGATCAATAATGGTGTTCAATTATTACTACCAGATATTAGTTATCACGAAACCACCTCAAATTTAATTAGTTCCCATATATTTTTAACCCGCGCAAAAAGCTTAAAATTTAATGAAATTGAAAATATAAACACATTAACTTTTTTCAAAACTTCTGAAAAATCAATATCTAAAAAAAATAAAGAAAATAACGTCGGTTCATTTAATTTAGGATTATTATCGACTAAAAAAATTAAAAACAATTTAGAAATTCAAGAATTAAAAGACGTAGAAGAAAATGATGAAAAATTTCTTGAGTCCAATATGATGACATTTGGCAGCCCATCAATTCTTATGGATATAGGAGCAAATATTAAATTTTTAATCAATGCTGTTAATTTTTTAAGCAAAAAAGAGGATTCAATATTGATATCCGCAAAAATCATAACTCCATTTACTATGGAAATTAGCAAAAAAAATAGCGATTATATAAAAACATTCTTGTTTTTGGGAATACCGTCTTTATTTTTACTTAGTGGGGTATTAATTTTAAAAAGAAGACAAAGAAATTAAATAATTTTAAATATGTTAAAATTTTTTATGCAACTGTAAACTTCTCCATACTAAAAAGAAAACATAAAGGAATAAAATGGCAGTTTTGGAAGTTACAAATTTAACACATTGTTTTGGAGAAAAAATTCTTTACAAAAAAGCAAATTTTGAAATTTTTAAAGGCGAAAAAGTTGGGATTGTAGGACAAAACGGCACTGGTAAAACCACTCTTTTGAAATCTTTAATTGGCAAAGTTATACCAGATTCAGGAAATATTCAATGGCAAAAAAATTTAAAAATCAGCTACTTAGACCAATATTCAGAAATTAATCAAAATTTGACTATTTTCGAATATTTAAAAACAGCTTTTAAAGATCTATTTGAAATTGAAAACAAATTAAACAAAATTTATGAAAATCTCACTGACACTAATACAGTAAAAATTTCAAATTATCAAAATTTACTTTTAAATAATGGGTTTTATGAATTAGAAAACATAATTTTAAAGGTTGCGAATGGTCTTGGAATCACAGCAATTGGTATCGAAAATTCACTTAAAAATTTAAGCGGAGGTCAACGCACAAAGGTAATTTTAGCAAAGTTTCTACTTGAAAAACCAAATGTTTTATTACTTGACGAACCCACAAATTTCTTGGATATAAAGCACATAGATTGGTTAACAAAATATTTAAAAAACTTCAAAAATAATATTTTTCTAATTTCACATGATTTTGATTTTTTAGACAAAGCCACAAATTGCACTTTGAACATTGAATTTCAAAAAATCACAAAATACACTGGAAGTTTTACGAAATTTTTAAAAACTAAAAACTTATATCTTGAAAGTTATATTAACGAATATAAATTGCAACAAAAAGAAATTAAAAAACATGAAAATTATATTGTTCGCAATAAAGCCAGAGCTTCAACGGCGCAACAAGCGCAATCAAGAATTAAAACGCTTGAAAAAATTGAACGATTAACGGCACCCAAAATCACACAAAAACCACAATTTAAACTAATTTCGTTATTTTCGAAAATAAATTCACAAAAAGCTCTTGAAATTCACGATCTCGAAATTGGTTACGAAAAACCACTGCTACCAAAAATAAATCTAAACATTAAATCTTGCGAAAAAATTGCAATTATAGGATTCAATGGCATTGGAAAATCTACATTAATTAAAACTCTAATAAAAGAAAAGCCCGCTATTTCTGGATGGTTTCAATTTTCAGATCACGTCAAAATAAATTATTTCGAACAAAGTTTAAATTGGCCTCAGTCAAATTTAACTCCTCTTGAAATAATTTCAGAAAAATTTCCAAAATTATCACAACAACAAATACGAAAAACACTAGCGCAATGCGGAATTTCCGCCAAAAACGCAATGCAAAGCGTTATAACACTTAGTGGAGGTGAACAATCAAAAGTTAAACTTTGCATCCTCGTAAACACAAAATCTAATTTTTTAATTCTCGATGAACCAACTAATCATCTTGATGCCGATGCAAAAACAATTTTAAAAGAACAACTCAAAAATTGGCAAGGCAACCTAATTTTAATTTCTCACGAAAAAAAATTTTATGAAGATTTGATAGATGATATAATAAAATTAAAATAAAAATTGATTAAAATTATTTTAAATTATGCAAAAATAACGCCTTTAATTCATCACTTTTTGAAAACTCTCCACCAAAAATTGTTGACACAGTTTCGGCAGAAACGTTACAAACTCCTCTTGCTGTGACGCAACTGTGTTTTGCTTTAATTAATACCGCAACATCATTACTTTTTGTTAAAATATTCATAATTTCAAAAACATCACTTGTTATTTTTTCTTGCAACTGTAAACGCTTACAAACCATATCAACCATTCTAACAATTTTGGAAAATCCCAAAACAAAACCATTCGGAACATATGAAACCGTTACTTTCATATCATACATAAGTGCAACATGATGTTCGCAAAGACTGAAAGCATTAATATCTTTAATTGTTACCATATTTTTTGAATTTGTGTGGCAATCAATTTCAAACGTTTTATTTACAGTATCAGCTATTTCTTTGTTTGAGATATTTTGGTATGTAGTAAGTTCATAAATCATTTTGCAAAATCTTCCAGGAGTCTCACTTGGCAAATTTATATTTAAACATCTAAAAAAATTTTTTATAAATTTTTCAGCTCCAATAATATCAATATTATTGCCTTCCATACACATTTTAAATCCTCACACACTTATTTTTTATAATTTAAGCTTACATATTAGCTACAACATTTCATTATTTTAAACGCAAAAATTACTGACAAAATTATTATAAAAAAAATTTCTTAATATTAAAATATGATAAACTAATTTTTATTATAATCAAAAAAGGATACGTAAAATGAATGTATTTAATATATTAAAAGAACGGGATTTAATCTCACAAGTTACTCACGAAAATGAAATAAAAAAAATTTTAGAAGAAAAAAAAATTTCTTTCTACACTGGTTTTGATGTAACGGCAGACAGTTTACACGTTGGACACATGATGCAACTTATTATTATGAAACATATGCAAAATGCAGGACACAAACCAATTATTTTACTTGGCGGCGCAACAACAATGATTGGAGACCCAACAGGTAAAACTGATATGAGACCAATGAGAGAAAGAGAAGAAATAGAAGAAAATGCAAAAAAATTCAAAATTCAAATGGAAAATTTTATTGATTTTTCTGATAACAAAGCCTTGATAGTTAATAATGCTGACTGGCTTTTGGATTTAAATTACATTGAATTTTTACGAAAAATTGGCATTCATTTTTCGGTGAATAAAATGCTCACATCAGAATGTTTTAAAAGTAGACTAATCAACGGATTATCATTTTTTGAATTTAACTATATGCTAATGCAAGGATATGATTTCTATCATTTAAACAAAGAATACAATTGTGTTATGCAATTTGGAGGTAACGATCAATGGTCAAATATCTTAGCAGGCAGTGAACTTATAAAACGAAAAACTGGCAAACAAGCATACGGAATGACATTTAATTTGCTTACAACAAACAATGGAAAAAAAATGGGAAAAACCGAAAAAGGTGCATTATGGCTTGATCCAAAAAAAATTAATCCTTATGAATTTTTTCAATACTGGCGTAATATAAGCGATTCTGACGTAATAAAAATGCTCAAAATGATAACCTTTTTACCGATTGAAGAAATAAACATATATGAAAACAAAAAAGGAAAAAAAATAAACGAAGCAAAAATAATTTTAGCATACGAGGTTACAAAATTAGTTCATGGCGAGAACGAAGCAATAAAAGCACGTGAAAGAGCAAACTCTTTATTCAATGAACAAGATTTTGATAACATTCCTTGTTACGAACTTTCTTTAACTGATAAGAACATATCAATTATTAATTTGCTTGTTACAACAAATCTTGCATCTTCAAAAAATGAGGCAAAACGTTTAATAGAGCAAGGAGGGATAACAATCAACGGAGAGAACATTTCTGATATAAATTTAACTATAGAGCCTAAAATATTCAAAGAAAACGAATTAATTATTAAAAAAGGAAAAAAAATATTTCTAAAAATCATAAATACTTTAAATTAAAATTGTTCCTAACAAAGCCAGATTAATTTTTCTTTATAGCAATTCTTTGATACTTTTTATTTCACGCATAAAAAACATTTTAAAACTACACTTATTAACGCACTGTATTTTTCTGCAAAATAATAATTATTTACACAAAACTTTTACTCTTGATCAAGTTTCAAAACTGCCATAAAAGCATCTTGTGGAATTTCAACTGAACCAACTTGACGCATACGCTTTTTCCCCTCTTTCTGTTTTTCCAATAATTTCTTTTTTCTTGTTATATCCCCACCATAACATTTTGACGTCACATCTTTTCGCACAGCCTTAACCGTTTCACGCGCTATGATTTTTCCTTCTATTGCTGCTTGAATTGGCACCTCAAAAAGCTGTCGTGGAATTAAACCTTTAAGCTTTTCGGTTATTTTTCGCCCGCGTTCACACGCTTTTTCTTTATGCAATATAAATGATAATGCATCAACAATTTCACCATTCAAAAGAATATCAAGTTTTACTAAATCAGATTTACGATATTCTTTAAATTCATATTCAAACGACGCAAAACCATGAGTTTTAGATTTTAGTGCATCAAAAAAATCATAAATTATTTCATTAAGTGGTAAATAATAAACAATTAACACTCGCGTTCTGTCAAGATAAGTCATATTTTCGTAAATACCACGCCTTTCTTGACATAAACCCATAATCGCACCAACAAAATCTTTTGGCGACATAATGGATGCCTTAATAATTGGCTCCTCAATATGTTTTATTTCTTGATGAAGAGGTAAATTTGCCGGATTATCTACCTCTAAAATTTCTCCATTTGTCTTAATAACTTTATATATGACACTTGGTGCGGTTGTTATTAAATCAAGATTATACTCTCTTTCTAAACGTTCTTGGATAATTTCCATATGAAGCAAACCTAAAAAACCACATCTAAATCCAAAACCAAGCGCAACCGAACTTTCGACCTCAAAACTAAGTGAAGCATCGTTCAACTGTAACTTTTCAAAAGCTACACGAAAATCATCGTATTTTGCACCATCCTGAGGATAAACACCACAAAATACCATTGGTTTTACTTCTTTATAACCAGGTAAAGCTTCGGTTGAACCACTTTCGCTTAAAGTAATTGTATCTCCAACATTTACATCTTTGACATTTTTTATCCCAGCTACAATATATCCAACTTCCCCTGTTTTAAGATTTTGAGTTATCTTAAAATCATTTATTCCAAGATGTCCGACTTCTAGCACATTAAAGATTTTTTGATTAGACATAAACTTTATTAAATCATCATTTGATAATTCTCCATCAAACACTCTAACATAAACAACAACGCCTTTATATTCATCAAAATATGAATCAAAAATTAAAGCTCTGAATATCTCCGACATCTTTCCTTTTGGCGAAGGAATATAATTAACTATTGCTTCTAAAACCTCAATAATTCCAATTCCATTTTTTGCCGATATAAGTACCGCTTCGCTCGCATCAATCCCAATTATCTCTTCAATTTCCTTTCTTATTTCTTCTGGTCTTGCGCTTTGAAGATCAATTTTATTAATAACAGGAACAATTTCCAAATTATTTTCAATTGCAAGATACGTATTTGCTAACGTTTGAGCCTCAATTCCTTGCGATGCGTCAACAACTAAAATCGCCCCTTCACATGCAGCAAGACTTCTCGAAACCTCATAAGTAAAATCAACATGCCCAGGAGTATCAATTAAATTTAATATATAACTTTGACCATTTTTGGCAATATAATCAAGTCTCACCGCTCTCGCCTTTATAGTAATTCCTCGTTCACGTTCAAGATCCATATTATCAAGAATTTGTTCTTTAGCACTTCGTTTTTCAATCGAATTTGTAATTTCCAAAATTCTATCGGCAAGCGTTGATTTACCGTGATCAATATGTGCAATTATACAAAAATTCCTTATATTTTTTTGGTTCAAATTTAATACCAACCTTATTTGTGTTCAAAAAATGCTATGTAAAATTAAAAACTAATCAAATATCTTTCTCTAAACAAAATTTTTACTATTATAATTCTAAATTTGCAAAATTTAATTTGACTGCATCATCACATTTTCTTAAAATTATCTTGCAGCTTGTTTAGGCTCAACAGATAATACAACTTTATATTCATTTTTTGAAAATTCTTTCGGTTCAAAACTTCTTGTTGCAAATCTAGTTCTAGGCTCAATCATAACTTCATTAAAATTTAAACCATGTTGCCCACCCGTAACTAACCTTGTTTCATTAGGATTGGTATCAAAATAAACCATAACCCGACAACTATTTTCTTCAACAATTTTTTCAGGTAAGCGCCTATAACAAATTAAATTTTCCAGAAACCATTCCTCAGGAAGATCAAACCACAATAAGGCATTCAATTCATCCGCAATTTTCTCTGCATCTTCACGAAATAAAAATGATTTTTTACATTCATTTAATTTATCCCTAGGTAAGTTCTTTATAATATATCTTAAATCTTGAAATGCAAAAAGAGCAATTGAATATGATCTCGGAGCAAATAAACCTGAAACCGCACTTATAAAACGCTTTACATTTTTAGAAACGATAGGAACAATTTTCACAAAAGAATTAAAACTCATAACTTTTCTCAAATTACAATCACTTTTATATTGTTCAATGGCTTGGTCACAATTATCGAAAGAAAAAGCTAAATGGTCAAGATCATGTGAAAATAAACATTCTTCCAAAATATATTCAAAATATTCTATAGGGTTTTTTGCTCTAAAACGTTTATAAAAATTACTATCAAAACGATTTAATTCTGCCTTTAATATCTGTAATTGCCTACAATAGGTTATCAAGAAACTTTTATCAATAACTGAATCATCCAAACACAAATCGAAAAAATAATCATCACTTAAAAAACTACCTTTGGGTAATTGTCTTAATAATGATAAATATTCTTTACGTCTATTCTTTAAACTACTAAGTAAAACAAAAAAACCATCCAAATCACTAGCACTATCTTTTTTTGATCTTAATAGACGACCATGTATAATTTCTGTTTTAGGTTTCTTTTTATTTTGTTCAGTTATTGAAGAACTTGCCACTTCATGTTCGGCAATTACTTCTACTACTGGTTTTATTTCGCTATCTGAACCTAACTCTACTAACGATTCTGCTTCACGTTCTACTATCGGTGCTTCATCATCTGTTTCACTATCTGAAAATAATTCTAATAAAGGTTCACTTTCTTCTACTGCTGTTTTTGTTTCACTCTTTTCATCTTCTTGCATTAAAGGTTGTAAAGGTTGAATTGATTCAAACTCTGTTATTTTATCTGTAGGAAGTTCTATTGCTTCAAAATTAACATCTGTTTCTTCCGTTTTTGGTGTTTCTGAATTTGATTCGTCTGTATCAAATCCCCACAAACCCTCACTAGACCACTCTTCATTACCACCAAATAACGGCTCTTCAATTACTCTTTCTTTCTTTAAAGGAACTTTATTAGAAACAACGTCAGGCTCACCAGCTTTAACAGAATCATTTGTATTCTCTATCGAAAGATTCGCAGTTTTTGGAGAATTTAAATTTTCTATTTCTTCGTCATCTTTTTTTAATTTTTCGAATCTCTCCATAACTTTTCTATATAATCCAGGGATTCTTGAACGTTGCATTGATTTTCCAGACAAATTTTTCAATTTTATACAAAAATTCACCCAAAAATAAACCAAAAACTTTAAAAATCTATTTTTTACATGTATTTTATGAATCAAACAAAACAAATCATAATAAAAATCTTTTTCCTTCCTCGCTGTAATAATTTGATTTTTAAAAAGCTCATAAAACTCAATTGAAAAATATCCATTTAAAACATATTTCTCTAGTTTATTCTCAAGACATAGTAAATTATAAAAATCGCTATGTGAAAGTAATAAATATTCTTGTTTCTCTAAAAGAATATAAGGATTATATTGATTTAAATTTTTAGAAAATTCAATAAGAAACCTAGCGCAACTTGTAAAAATAAAACGTAAATCTTCTTTATCCAAATCATTAATTTTAATAGTCTGATTCAACTAACCCACCTCCAAAAAATTTTTAAATTAACCATGAAAATTTCTACAAACAAAACCTTAATATGTCCACAAACTTTTACTTTGCAAAAATTATTTCGAAGGTGCCATATCTTTTGAAAATTGCTTTACAGGTTGTAATGCTTCAACAACCGCTACAACTCTAAAATAACCAAAAAATTCTCTCACTTCGAACTTTTGTATAGCAAAAATTGTAAAAGGTTCAAGCATAATTTTTTGAAAATTAAAAACACACGGATCCTCACAAATTCTTGTTTTTCCTTTATTAACATTAACTTCAAATATAAAATCATAATGTCGAATTTCATCAAACTCATGTTTGAATAATCTACAAATACCAATTAAATTTTCCGGATAATTTGATTTAACTTTAGGTAAAATTAAATTGTTTAAATCATCTAAACAATTACTTGCACTTTTTGAATAACCAAAAATTAATCTAGCTTTTTCTAAAAGTTTCGCAACCTCTTCTGTTTTTGAAAAACTTTTAGGCAAAAATTTTTCCAATAAATCAAAACAAAAAATTCTTTCTGAATACGGAGATTCTCTAAACAACCCTTGAGTCGCAATTTTAAAACGTTTCACAACTTTGGCCATAGGAACAATATTATTCAAGTAAAGGTCATGCACATCAAAAGCTATAACCCTTCCAAAAAAACGATTATCCCTATAAAATTGTAAAGCTTCAGTTCCATTTTGAAAATTAATATCCGAACTATCAACATGCGTAATCAAATAATGATGTACAGTAACATCAACATAATCCACAGCTTTTCTTTCCTGCATAGTCTCCGAAACTTCAACATCACTACTTTTTCTTTTATTTTCTACTGAGTCCTTTACAAATAAGCGTCTATCCAAAATCGAATCATCTAAAGAATGTCTATATCTATTTCCATTTCTCCAATTTCCACTCACAGAAAAGCTTTGAAAGCCTAAAACGAAACGGCGATCGCTGATAGAACAATCTGACGTGAAATATTCCTTAAGTGAACCAACAATACCATTTTCATAGCATCGTTCTTCATCTTGAATTTCTTTACAATTTTGCAAAACATTTTCATAATCATTATCTTCTTCCAAAACAATACTAGATAAATTTTCTGATTCTCCAAAACCATCAGAAAATTCATCAGCATCAGAAAATTCATCATTTTCTTTCAATTCATGTACATCTTTTTCAACAACTATCGAAGGACTTTTTATTTCGGGAACTTCTATCGAAGGACTTTTTATTTCGGGAACTTCTGTATCTCCTCTATTTTTTGTAACTTTAGTTGGCTCTTCGGTATTAAATTCATCAACTACACTATTCTTATCATCAACTCCAGGTAACGGACACCCTTCACTCCCTTTTCCCTCGTTTTCAAAACACGAACTTTCAGAAACAACATCATGACCAGAAATTTCAGTAAAATCATCTAAATTTAATTTTGGAAAAATCTTAATTTCACTTGAAGAATCTAAAATTTCTACTTCCTCATTATTGTCTTTTTCTTCTTTATGATCCTTTTTATGATCCTTTATAATCTCTTCGTATAGTAATGGAATTTTCAGCTCATGCATCGTGGAACCTTTAAAAATATTTCTTAATTTAATACGAAATCTTAGCCACAATAATGAAAAAAACTTTAAAAATTTATTCTTTACACAAATTCCATGGGCGAAACAAAACAAAGCTTCATAAAAATGTTTTAGTTGTTCTTGCAAATCAATTGATTTTTCAAAAATTTCTATAAAAGCAGTTGGAAAACATTTATCACTAAAAGCATCCTCAAATATTTTTTCTATAAGAGTCACAGTAAAAAGATCTCCCGATTGCAATTCCAAACATTCAGGATCATCTAAAAAATTTTTAACATTTAAATTATTTAAATTTTTTGAAAGTTCTAGAACAAATTTAACACAAACTAAAAAAATACCATGTAAAAATTCTTTATCCAAATCATTAATTTTAATAGCTTGATTCAACTAATTCACCTCCAAAAAAATTTAATTAATTTCAGTATAACATAATTAACAAAAAATATAACAAAATTTTTATCAATATTTTTCGCTCTTATAAATTAATCAATCATCATATTTGTGTTTTCTTAAAAAAGTCGGTATCGTTAAATCGTCTTCATCAAATTTGCTAAACAAACTCGAAGTTCTCGTTTCGATAAAGCTTTTTTTATCAGCTAATTTATTTTTAGAATTTGAAACTTCAAAACCAGTTGCAATTACTGTAATTTGAATTTCATCCCCAATATTCTCGTCAATTATTGCACCAACTATAATGTTTGCTTCTTCATCGGCAGCTTGCCTTACAAGTTCCGCCGCAGTGTTTACTTCAAAAAGGCCAAGGCCAGTTCCACCAGTTACGTTTAATATAACTCCTTTTGCTCCTTCGATAGTAGTTTCTAAAAGTGGACTATGTATAGCTTTTTTAGCAGCATCTTCGGCACGATTTTCCCCGCTTGAAGTTCCAACTCCCATATGCGCATAACCAGTATTCTTCATTATCGTTCTAATGTCCGCAAAATCAAGACTTATAAGACCCGCTTTAGAAATTAAATCTGAAATTGCCTGCACTCCTTGAAGAAGCACCTCATCGGCCATTTTAAAAGCATCGGTTAATGATGTCCTGTTCGCCGAAACTTGTAAAAGCCTATTATTAGGAATTACAATCAATGTATCGGTTGAATCTTTAAGTTGCTCAATTCCGTCTGCTGCATTAGTTGCTCTAACTTTTCCCTCAAACGAAAACGGTTTCGTCACAATTGCAACAGTCAAAATTCCCATCTCTTTTGCAATTTTTGCAACCACCGGTGCAGCTCCAGTGCCACTCCCTCCTCCCATACCTGCAGTTACAAAAACCATATCAACACCTTTAAGAGCCTCTGCAATTTCTTCACGACTTTCTTCAGCTGATTTACGCCCAATTTCAGGTTGTGCGCCAGCTCCAAGACCTTTCGTAATCTTCTCGCCAATCTGAAGCTTAAATTCTGCTAAAGAATTCATAAGATCTTGCATATCCGTATTTACAGCAACAAAACTAACACAACCCAATTTTTCAGTAATCATACGATTCACAGCATTATTACCGCCTCCACCAATTCCAACCACCATTATTTTGGCAGGATTTACTACTTCAATCATTTATTTTCCCCCTAATTATACTTTTTTCTATACATACCAAATTTTAACACTTAATTGCTATGTTTTAAAGCATCTATAAATAAAAATTAATTGTTTATCTTAAACATACAATAATCATTATTGCTCGGTTCTATCGCAAAAAATTTTCAAAGGATATTTTATCATTGTTTTTTCTCTTATGTATCTTAATGAATCAACAGGTGTAAGTTTCCAATTTGTTGGACATGTCGAAATAACTTCAATAATTGAAAAACCTTTTTTATTAATCTGACATTCAAAAGCTTTTTTTATAGATTTTTTCGTTTTAAGAATATTTGAAACACTATCTACCGAAGTTCTCTCAATATATCCTGGGCCTTCCAATGTTGCAAGCATTTTACAAATATCAATTGGATGACCAAAATTGCCGCTTTTCCCTTGAGGAGTCGTTTGAGTAACTTGCCCTAACAACGACGTTGGCGCCGCTTGCCCACCTGTCATTCCAAAAGTTCCGTTATTAACAAAAATTACAGTGATATTTTCTCCTCTATTTGCAGAATGCACAATTTCAGCAATGCCAATTGCAGCCAAATCTCCATCACCTTGATAAGTAAAAACTATATTCTCAGGCAAACATCTCTTTACTCCCGTTGCAACAGCCGGCGCTCTACCATGTGCACCTTGTATTGTATCAAAATTATAACAATCATATATAAACACGCTGCATCCGATTGAAGCAACACAAATCGTATCACCCTCTATATCAAGCTCATCAACAACTTCCGCAATAAGTCTTGTGATAATCCCATGAGTGCACCCCGGGCAATAAGTGTTAGCAACATTTGACAATGATTTTGGTTTCTTAAAATTCACTCCATCACTCCATTTTAATTTTATTTGTCTTAGCTTTAGTGCATTTTTCTTTATTTTGTGCACATT
>JAIRYP010000013.1 GCA_031267755.1 Clostridiales bacterium
GGCTTAGGTTCGTCTGGTGGTTTATCTTCAGCTTTAGGTTCTTCAGTCTTAGGTCCTTCTGGTGGTTTATCTTCAGCTTTAGGTTCTTCAGGCTTAGGTT
Source organism: Clostridiales bacterium (assembly GCA_031267755.1). GTDB lineage: Bacteria > Bacillota > Clostridia > Monoglobales > JAIRYP01 > JAIRYP01. The sequence continues at coordinate 101 of JAIRYP010000013.1, forward strand.
CGTCTGGTGGTTTATCTTCAGCTTTAGGTTCTTCAGTCTTAGGTCCTTCTGGTGGTTTATCTTCTGCTTTAGGTTCTTCAGGCTTAGGTTCGTCTGGTGGTTTATCTTCAGCTTTAGGTTCTTCAGTCTTAGGTCCTTCTGGTGGTTTATCTTCAGCTTTAGGTTCTTCAGGCTTAGGTTCGTCTGTCTTATCTACTCCTGATGTTGCGGTTTCCTCTAAAACTTTAATAGAAGCATTTGCTAATTCTCTTATATTAATAGTTTTAACATTCGGACCATTCTGAATTTGGTAATCGAAAAGTATTTTTTCAATTTCTTCTTCAAATTGTTTTTCAAGAACACGCACAAGATCTGATCCAGTATGCGAAACCCCTTCAATTGTATATTTTATATCTTTAGGGAAGAAACAGAATTCTTCTCCTTTAACATTCGTACGGTCTTTTATTACTTCAATATGAATTTCTTTTAACGCTTCAATAATTTCTTTTTGTGTTTTTGCACTTTTTAATTGTTTCAAAGTTTCTGTTCCTTTGTCACCAGCACACCTTATTTGTTTTTGCAAATATCCATTCTCTTCACAATTTATATCACAAAAAGCGTTTTTTGGTTCCGTTAAACTTAAGTATTTTTTTATCATTTAAAACATTCCTCTCTATAATTTTTATTTTTATTTATTTTAATTTCTTAAGTTATTATTTACAAAAAAAATAAATTTATAACTGATTTTTTGAAAAAAATAACTCAAATTCAAAATAAGAATTTGAGATTAAATTAAAAAAATAAATTAATTAAAAAGTATAGATAAATTTTATGTAATTGAAGTGGTATTTAAGTTATTAATAAAATTAATCTGTTTCATTTTTATTTTTAGGTTTTAGAATTTCTTTCATTTTATCGATAAAATTCTTTTTTTCTTTAAATTCTTTTTCGCCTATTGTTTTTCCAAACTTACGCAACAGTTCTTTTTGTTCATCATTTAAATTTCTTGGTATTTCTATGTTGACTTTAATAAATTGATCTCCTCTTCCACTTGATTGTAGTCGCGGAATACCCTTTCCTTTAATGCGGAACACAGTGCCAGTTTGAGTGCTTTCTGGTATATTATATTTAACTTTTCCATCAAGAGTTGGAACTTCAACTTCTGAGCCCAAGGCTGCTTCAACAAAGGTTATTGGATATTCACAAATTACATCAAAACCTTGTCGAGTGAATATTTTGTGTTTTTTAACTCTTACTGTTACAAGCAAGTCTCCATTTGGTCCATTAAATTCTCCCACATCACCTTCACCTGTAATTGAAATAACTTGATTATCATCGATTCCTGCCGGAATATTTATAATCACTTTTTTATTTTTTGTTACCCTGCCCTTACCGCGACACTTGGAACACGGATTTTTTATGATTTTTCCTTTTCCGCCACATGTAGTGCATGTTCTAACATTTACAAAATTCCCAAAAGCTGTCCTTTGCGATTGCCTTATTTGACCACTTCCACCACATGTTTTGCAAGTTATTGGAGATTCTTTACCTTCAGAACCACTTCCCGAACAACATTCACATGTATCCATTTTGTTTATAGAAATTTCAATTTTTGTTCCAAAACCTGCTTGTTCAAAAGTTAAATTTATAGAATAGTGAATATCATTTCCTCGTGCAGAAGTTGCATTTTTTCTTGACGAACTAAAACCTCCACCAAAAAAATTATCTATTATGTCTTCAAAACCACCAAAACCTCCAAATCCTCCAAAGCCACTTCCTTCATGATTTCCACTGCTGTTTGCATTTTGGTTAACTCCAGCATCGCCATATTGATCATACATATTTCTTTTTGCAGGATCAACGAGCACGTTGTAAGCATCACTTATTTCTTTAAATTTTTTTTCAGAGTTTATTTTATCTTCAGGATTTAAATCAGGATGATATTTTTTTGCAAGTTTTCTATAAGCTTTTTTTATTTCTTCTTCATTTGCGCCTTTTGAAATACCCAATACTTCATAATAATCTTTCTTGTTCACAAAAAATTCACCGCCAAATTTTCTTTATTATTAAAAAAGCTAAAATAAAACCTTTTCATTTAAAGATTGAAAAGGTTGTTTTTAAATTTATTTACCCTGGTTGTCGTCGTCAACAACTTTGTAATCAGCATCAACAACTCCATCATCTTTCTTATCTTCACCAGAAACACTGCCCTGTGAAGAATCTTGATTTGGCACTGCATTTTGGTATAACTTAGCAGAAGCCTCATAAAATTTTTTTGATAACTCTTCAGTTTGTTTTTTTACTTCATTAACGTTTATTTCAGAATTTTTTGTTAGTTCTTTAAGTTTATCAATTTCGGTTTGGATTGTATTTTTTTCATCTTCTGAAATTTTATCACCTAAATCTTTCAATGTTTTTTCGGTTTGATAAATCATATTATCAGCCGAATTTTTAACATCAATCTGTTCTTTTCTTTTTTTGTCTTCGGCGGCAAATTCTTCAGCTTCTTTTACAGCTTTTTTAATATCCGATTCAGATAAATTCGTGCTTGAAGTAATAGTAATTTTTTGTTCATTACCAGTTCCTAAATCTTTAGCACTAACATGGACTATACCGTTCGCGTCAATATCAAAAGTGACTTCAATTTGAGGAACACCACGAGGTGCCATTGGGATATTTGTAAGTGTAAATTTTCCAAGAGTTTTATTTGCCGATGCAAATTCTCTTTCACCTTGAAGAACATGAACTTCAACAGTGGTTTGACCATCTGCAGCAGTTGAAAAAATTTGGCTTTTTTTTGTAGGTATTGTCGTGTTTCTTTCAATTAGTTTCGTGAATACTCCACCCATAGTTTCAATTCCAACTGAAAGTGGAGTTACATCAAGTAATACTAGACCTTTAACATCACCTACTAAAACTCCACCTTGAATAGCAGCGCCAAGTGCTACGCATTCGTCAGGATTAACACCTTTATGCGGTTCTTTGCCAAAAAATTTTTCAACAGCTTCTTGAACTGCTGGTATTCTAGTTGATCCACCAACAAGAATTACTTTATTAATATCTCCAATAGTTAATTTTGCATCCTTTAGCGCATTCTCAGTTGGTTTCATGCTTCTTTTGACTAAGTCTTCTGTCATATCATTAAATTTTGATCTTGAAAGAGTCATGTTTAGATGTATCGGGCCCTGGGCATTAGCACTAATAAAGGGTAAATTTATTTCAGTGGTAAGGACACCAGAAAGTTCCATTTTCGCTTTTTCTGCAGCTTCTTTTAAACGTTGATGAGCTGTTTTGTCATTTTTTAAATCAATGCCATTTTCTTTTTTAAATTCGGTAGCTAAATAATCAACTATTCTTTGATCAAAATCGTCTCCACCAAGTCGTGTATCTCCGCTTGTAGATAAAACTTCAAAGACGCCATCGCCAAGTTCAAGGACTGATATATCAAAGGTTCCGCCTCCTAAATCATAAATAGCAATTTTTTGATCTTTACTTTGATCAATTCCATATGCTAAAGCGGCAGCTGTTGGTTCATTCAATACTCTATGAACTTTAAGGCCTGCAATTTTACCTGCATCCTTTGTTGCTTGCCTTTGTGAATCATTAAAATAAGCAGGAACAGTTATAACTGCTTCCGTGACAGAAGTACCTAAATATTTTTCGGCATCATCTTTAAGTTTTTGGAGAATCATAGCTGATATTTCTTGAGGAGTATAATTTTTTTCATTAACATTGATTTTTTTGTCGGTACCCATTTCACGTTTTATTGATATAATGGTTTGATTTGGGTTCGTAACTGCTTGTCGTTTCGCAATTTGCCCAATGAGTCTTTCATTACCTTTGAATGCGACCACTGAAGGTGTTGTGCGACCTCCTTCGGGATTTGGTATAACTACGGGTTCTCCGCCTTCCATAACTGCAACACAAGAGTTGGTTGTTCCAAGGTCAATTCCAATAATTTTGCTCATAAAAAAACTCCTTTTGTCTTAAAATATATTTAAAATTACTTTTATTATTTGAAAATTAAAAGTTAATTTGCAACTTCAACAAGGCTATGTCTTACAAGCTTTTTATTACATAAATAACCTTTTTGAATTTCTTTAGTAATAATGTTTTCTCCAAGTTCTTTGTTTTCAACATGTACCACAGCTTCATGAAAATGTGGATCGAAAATTTGACCAACTGTTTCTATTTCTTGTAAACCCATATTTTTTAAAGTTTCTTTGAATTGTTTTTCTATATTTTCAATACCTAAGAAAAATGAATTTTTTTCAAAATCTTCCCCACAAGAATTTATAGCCCTATTCAAATTATCCAAAATAGGTAAAACATTTCTAATAAATTTACATAATGAAAAATCATAGCTTTCTTCTTTTTCTTTATCAGTTCTTTTTTTGTAATTATCAAATTCGGCGCTTTTCCTAAGCAAACTTTCTTTTAAAATTTCAACTTGATTTACTAATCCTTTATTTTTTTCTTCTAGAATTAAAATATTATTAAATTTTTTATTCTTGTCATTAGATGAGTTCATTCCTTTTTCAATTGTTTTTACTAGTTCATCATCAATTTCAGACATAACTATTCTTTTATCTTTTTCAAATCCCTTTTCGTAATTTTTGATTTGTGAATTATCTAATTGACTAGAATTAATTTCTTTTTTATCTATATCTTCTTGATTATTGTCTTTCCCTGACATTTTTCCTCCGTTTACTTTATTAAATTTTAAATTTATGTAATTAAATTTTAAAGTGAAACAGCAAATATCACACAACATTTTAGTTTAACGATTATTTATATCTATATTAATTTTATAACTTTTTAAAGAATAAGTGAATTGATTAGATATAAGGTTCATCGTTATATTTAAAAAAAATTAAAATTTTATACAAAGAATTAAAAATTATTTTCTAATTTTTTAAATTTGAACAAAAACTCCGTACATTTTAACATCGAGAACAGAAGTGTCAATAGTTTTAAACGCACATTTTTATAACTTTTATGTCATAGGTTAAGATTTATTTATTTTTGCGGTTATTCAAATTTAATAATTATTTTATTTTTAACTATAAAAATATTTAAAATTCAAAATTGAAATATTTTTGTAAATTTTTCGATTGGCTGTTTTATTAAAATTATATTTTCTATATGATTAACGTTTTTAATTGAAAAGTCGCAACTATTTTTTTTTGCAAAAATTTCAATAACATCAAACCTTACATTAAAATTAACTAATTTTTTTTCGTATTTTTGAATAAAATTAAAAGCAGTTTTTAAAATTTTTGATTGTTTTGAATAATTTACTGATTCAATTGGAAACCCATAACTTATTGTAGTTCGGGTTTTAACCTCTATAAAAACTAAATATTCTCTTTTAATGCATATTATATCTATTTCACCAAATCTTAGTCTAAAATTGCGATAGATTATTTTGTAATTTTTTTGTTTTAAAAATTCAACAGCAACATTTTCACCAAAAATACCTAGTTCTTTATTATTTTTTTTTGTGATTTTAGACATATTGATACTCTTTAATCTTTCGTAACTTTTTAAATTTTAAAAGTAAAGTTATATCCAGTTCAAAAAATCCTAAATTATTCCATATATTCAAATTCAATTCCACACATTTTTATAGCGTCTCCGTTTTTTATTCCATTTTTTTTTAAAATATTTTCAATACCAAATTTTTTAATTGATTTGTAAAAAAAAATGCAAGAGTCAAAATCATCAAAATTAGTTGAATTTACAATATTTTTCACTATACTTCCTTCCACATTGTAAGTCCCTTCAGAAACTTGTGATACGCAAATTTTTTCATTATTTTTTTCTGTATTTATAAAATCAGTCAAATTTTCAGTAATCTTAAATACTTGTTTTGGTACCTTTGATATTTTTTCACATACGAAATTTAAAAGTTCTTTTATACCTTTATTGGTCGCTGTTGATGTTGCAAAAACTTTGTATCCTCGTTTATGTGCTTCTCTTTCAAAATTTTTATAATTTCTTTCAGATTGAGGTAAGTCCATTTTATTTGCAGCGATTACTTGAAATTTTTCCGAAGCATCTTTCGAATATTTTAAAATTTCTTCATTTATTGTGTCTAAATCTTTAATGGGATCTCTGCCCTCTATGCCCGAAACATCAACAACATGTATAAGAATTTTCGTTCTTTCAATATGGCGTAAAAATTCATATCCAAGCCCTGCTCCGGTGTGTGCTCCTTTAATAATTCCTGGAATGTCAGCAATTAAGAAACAATTGTTGAAGACATTAACAAGTCCTAAGTTTGGTATTAAAGTTGTAAAGTGATAATTCGATATCTTAGGTTTCGCATTGCTTACGATGGATAAAAATGTTGATTTTCCAACATTAGGAAAACCGATTAAACCAACATCTGCGATTAATTTTAACTCAAGCAAAAGTTCGGCTTCAATACCTAAGATGCCATTTTTTGAGAATCTTGGTGCTTGACGAACGGAATTTGCGAAATGAGAATTACCCCATCCACCTTTTCCTCCTTTTAAAACCATAATTTCTTCTTCATTTTGAATGTCTGCAATAATATTTCCTGTTATTTTATTTTTTATTAAAGTTCCAAACGGAACTTCAATTTCTAAATCTTGGCCGTTTTTGCCATGCATATTTGATTTTTTCCCATTTTCGCCATTTTGAGCAATGAATTTCTTTCTATATTTGAATTTTGATAAACTATCTACATTGTGAGAAGCAAAAAAAATTATATTACCACCATTTCCACCATCACCCCCTTCTGGGCCTCCATTTGGAACATACTTTTCTCGTCTAAAAGAAACGCAACCATTGCCGCCATCTCCAGATTTCACATAAATTTCTACCATATCAACAAACATTTTTGTATCACGCAAACTTTCAAATAATTTACCCATGCTGTGGAACAATTTTTTTAAAAATTTAGAAAAATTTAATTTTCTTTTTCATAAACTGAAATTCTTTTTTTATGTTTTTTCACTTGTTCGTATACAACTGTTCCAAAAGTTAATGAAAATAATGTATCATCACTTCCGATGCCAACATTTTTTCCAGGATGAATTTTTGTTCCTCTTTGTCTTACCAAAACATTTCCTGTTTTAACTTTTTCACCTCCATATTTTTTTATTCCGAGTCGTTTTGAATGCGAATCACGACCATTATGAGAGCTTCCTTGACCTTTTTTATGCGCCATTAAAATACCTCCAAATTATTATATTTTATTAATTTCAACAATTTCAACTTTAGTATAAAGCTGTCTATGACCTTGTTTTTTTTTATATCCTTTTTTTGGTTTGTATTTAAAAACTATAATTTTTTTTGCTTTTCCATTTTTTATAATTTTGCCGATCACTTTCACATTATCAAGATATGGAGCGCCAATTTTTACACCTTCAAGCGAAAAAAACATTACAATTTTTTTAAAAACGATTTCATCTCCTATTTCGCTGTTTAATTTATCTATATATATTACTTCTCCTTTGCTTGCTTTATATTGTTTTCCACCCGTTTCGATTATTGCACACATAAAACCTCCTAAATTTTTGCTGCATTATATCATATTTCATAATTACAATTTAAACTCTATATTAAAATAACCAATATAAAGTAGCATATCATTTTAGTTTTTTCAATAAAAATTTTAAAAAATAGTGTTGACAATGAAAAATTAATTTGTTAGTGTTTTGTTGTGCTTTGATAGATCGGTTTTTGACGGTGTGTTATGTTTTGTTGGCGGGTGTAGTTCAATGGTAGAATCTCAGCCTTCCAAGCTGATTGTGTGGGTTCGATTCCCATCACCCGCTCCATTCTATAGAAGCGCTTGTAGCTCAGTAGGATAGAGCAACTGCCTTCTAAGCAGTAGGTCGGGAGTTCGAATCTCTTCGGGCGCACCATTTTGGACTTGTGAATTTGTTGTTTTTTTATGTACTCACACATAATTTTATTAATTTATGGTGGGTATAGCTCAGTAGGTTAGAGCGCTAGATTGTGGCTCTAGAGGCCATCGGTTCAATTCCGATTATCCACCCCAATTGTTGAATTTATCGAGAATGGATTTTGGGCTGTAGCCAAGTCGGTAAGGCACCAGGTTTTGATCCTGGCATTTCGTTGGTTCGAGTCCAGCCAGCCCAGCCACTTTTTGTGACCCATTAGCTCAGTTGGCAGAGCACTTGACTTTTAATCAAGGTGTCCGCGGTTCGAATCCGCGATGGGTCACCATGTTTGTTTTGTCTGAAAAACAATGGGTTTAATTAAATTTTAAACGCATTAGTGTGAAGATAGTTTTGTTAGAAATTTTTATTTGTTGGAGGTTTTTATGCCCGCAATTGGCATTACTCTCGAATGTTTCGAGTGCAAACAAAGAAATTACACTACAAAAAAAAACAAAAAAAATAATCCTGATAGATTAGAATTAAATAAACATTGCAGATTTTGTAGAAAACATACGCTTCATAAAGAAACAAAATAATTTTTATTGGTCGTATAATGTTTGTGTGAAGGTTTTAAAGATGGGGACTGTGATGAAAAACAAATCTCACAAGAAAAAAAATAAGAAAAAGTTTCAAAAAATTATTGAACCTAAAAATATAAAAAAAACTGAGAAAAATATAACTGAGAAAAGTATAAAGGAAAAGAAAACTAAAAATTTACCTATTGCTAAAAGAAAACGAGTTAGTGTCGTGCAATGGGGCAGAGAATTAAAAAGTGAACTTAAAAATATTGTGTGGCCGAGTTTTTCAAAATTAAGAAAAGATACCGCAGTAGTTTTTATTTGTATATTTATATTTGGTTCTTTTATATGGATTCTTGATTGGTCGTTTTTAAAAATTATTTCTCTTGTTTTAGAGAATGCAAAAAGTTAGGATTTATTTTTTATTTTTGGAGGGAAGGGTTTGGTTTTAGACCCATATTTTGATGCTTGAAGAATACAAATGGTATGTTATACACACTTTTTCTGGTTATGAAAACAAAGTTAAAACAGACATTGAAAAAGTAATGGAAAATTATGAATCAAAAAGCTTTGTCGAAGAAATAAAAATTCCAACTGAAGAAATTATTGAAGTTAAGGATGGGAAAAGAAAGAGTAAAATTAAAAAAATATTTCCAGGATATGTTTTTATAAAAATGAATATGAATGATGATACTTGGTGTATTGTGAGGAATTGTAGGGGTGTTACAGGTTTTGTTGGTCCTGGTCCGAGGCCATTACCGCTTAGCGAAAAAGAAATTCTAAAAATTGGATTTGATAAAAAAACTCATGCTTTCAAATTTGATATAGGTGATAGTGTTATAGTAAAAGAAGGAGTTTTAGAAGGTTTTGTTGGTGTTATACAGTCGATTGATGTAACTAAAGGTAGGTTAAAAGCAAAAGTTTCAATGTTTGATAGAGATACTGAAGTTGAATTAAAGTTTGATCAAGTTGGTTCTTTGGTTGAGTAATGTTAATTTTTGTTAATTTGTGTTCAAGTGTTTTTAAAATTTTTTAATAATTTTGTTTTATGTGTTTATAGATTTTGTGCTAAGTTGTTAAGAATTTTTATTTTTTGGGGGTTTTTATATGGCGCTTAAAGTTACAGGATGTGTAAAACTTCAAATACCAGCTGGCAAAGCAACGCCTGCACCTCCTGTTGGTTCAGCATTAGGCCCGCAAGGTGTTAATATAATGATGTTTACTAAAGAATTTAATGCAAGAACGGCTAAAGATGAAGGGCTCATAATTCCAGTTGTGGTTACAATTTATCAGGATAAAAGTTTTACTTTTATAACTAAAACTCCTCCGGCAGCTGTTTTGTTAAAAAAGAAGTGTGACATTGAAAGAGGAAGTGGTGTGCCCAATAAAGAAAAAATTGGAAGAGTTTCAAAAAAAATATTGGCTGAGATTGCGGAATTGAAAATGGAGGATTTAAATGCTGCAAATCTTGAGTCAGCCGTAAAAATGATTGAAGGAACTGCAAAAAGTATGGGAATAGTTATTGAAGATCAATAAAACGTTTTTTGAATTGGGGTGGAAGGAATTGTTTTTTAATATTTCATTTGACCACTATGGAGGTAAGTTGTGAGGAAAGGAAAAAAATATCAAGATAGTTTAAAGCAGTTCGATAAAACATTTTTTTATACGCCTTTTGAAGCATTTGAGTTGGTTTGTAAAATTTCCAAAGTAAAATTTGATGAAACGGTTGAGCTTCATCTAAAATTGGGTGTAGATTCAAGACATGCAGATCAACAAGTTCGAGGAGCGGTGAATTTACCACATGGAACTGGCAAAGAAATTAAAGTTTTAGTTATTGCAAAAAATGAAAAAATTGATGAGGCTTTGGAAGCTGGTGCAGATTATGTAGGATTTGAAGATTTTATTCATAAAATTCAAAATGATAAATGGTTTGAGTTTGATGTTATTGTCGCAACACCTGATGTAATGGGAACGCTTGGAAAAATAGGAAAAATTTTAGGTCCAAAAGGACTTATGCCAAACCCTAAATCAGGTACGGTGACTTTTGATGTGGCTAAAGCTGTGAAAGAATTAAAGGCTGGAAAGGTTGAATATAGACTTGATAAGACCAATATAATACATTTGCCAATTGGTAAAGTTTCTTTTGGTTTTCAGAAACTTTGTGAGAATTTTGATGCTGTGATGAATGCTATTATGAAATCAAAACCAAGTGGAAGCAAAGGGCAATATATAAAAAGTGTTGTTGTTTGTTCCACCATGGGTCCAGGAATAAAAGTTGCTTTTAATAAAGTTGAAGGTTGATATTTCGTTAGATTTTGTTGTTTTAAAATAGAAAATAATTAATTTTGATATGTGTAAGTTTTTATTTATGGAGGAGGGTGCTGTGCCGAGCAAGAGTATTTTGGAAGCAAAAAAGCAAAAAGTTTTGAAACTTGCTGATACAATTAAAAGTTCGCGAAACGTTGTTTTGATAGATTTTAGAGGACTCACTGTTGAACAAGACACGGTGCTTAGAAAAGAAATGAGAAAAATTTCAATTAATTATTTTGTTGTGAAAAATTCTTTGTTAAAATTTGCTTTTGAAAACTTTTATGGTAATTCTGATGAGGAGTATTTGAATGGACCTACTGCTTTAGCGATAAGTGATGGAGATATATTTTCGTTGTCGAAATTCTTGATTAATTTTTCTAATGAAAATGAGGCCTTTAAGATTAAATCAGGTTTTACAAATGGTGAGTTAGTGACTTTAGATGATATGAGAATTTATGCTTCGATACCTTCAAAAGAGGTTTTAATTTCAAAATTTTTGGGAAGTTTACTTGCACCAATTGCTAATCTTGTTAGAGTTTTAGATGCTATTACTAAAAAACAAACGTTGAATGAAATTGAAGGTAAGATTTAAAAAATGATTAAAAAAGTAAATTATTAAAAATTTTGTGGAGGATTTAAAAGTTATGACTGAAAATGCAACAAAAATCATTGAAGAAATAAAAAGTTTGACACTTGTTGAAGTAAGTGAATTAGTAAAAAGTCTTGAAGAAGAATTTGGCGTATCGGCAGCTGCAACAGTTATTCAGTCAAGTGGAAATCAGGAGGCAGTTCCAGAGGAAAAGAATGAATTTCGTGTTGTTTTAACTAAAGTTGGAACTGAAAAAATTAAGGTGATAAAACTTGTTAGAGAAATCACTGGACTTGGACTTGCGGATTCGAAGTCTTTGGTTGATAACGCTCCAAAACCTCTTAAAGAATTAGTTGGTAAAGATGAAGCAGAAAATATTAGAACACGGTTTGTGGAAATTGGTGCTGAAATTGAACTCGAATGATTTGTGTGGTTTTGAAATGATTGAATAAAATATTTATTATTCATTTAATCTTTTTTCATAAAGACGTTGTTGTAAGATTTGTTAACTGATTTGTGAGTGTTAGTGTATTGTTCAGCAAGAAAAAGTTTTGTTTAATATTTTGAAGCATCATTAAAAACTTTATAGAAGTAAATGTTTAAAAATTTAAAAATTTTTTTAAATATAATATGGGTTTTGGACTAAAATTTAAATAGTGTTTTAAATAGTAATTTATTAAAATGTTTATTTAAGTTTAAATTGTTTTAATATATTGACGAATTTTAATAAATATTCTAAAAAGGGTTTTTGTGTTGTTTTTTAGTTTTTTAGTTAAATTGAGTTTGTTTTAATTTATATTTTTAAATTAGAAAAATATAAAGTTATTTGTGAAGTGAATAAAGTTATTAGTATATTTATTTTTGATATTTTGGAGTTCTTGATATGGTTTTTCTTATAGTTTTTGGTTCATTAGGTGGGGTTTTATTTTTTACTTTAGGAATATTTATTTTTAGAAAATTTAGGAAAAAAGATTCAATGCAGGAACAAAATGAAGAAAATAAAACAGTTAAAGCTGATGAAAACGAAGATGAAGATATTAGAGAAATTTTGCCGAATTCTGAAGATAAATATGAAATAAACGAAAGGATTCCGTCAAGATTACCTGAAACATTAACTCCGTTAGGTGAAAAACCATCTGAAGTGCCAAGTTCTAATGAAAAACCATCTGAAATTCCAGCTAAAATTCCAAGTCCTAGTGAAAAACCATCTGAAGAGCCAAATTCTAATGTTAAGTTTTTTGAAAGATTTTTATTGGATGGTGGTGAAAAAATTGCGTTAGCAGTTGTGGATGGTAGCGCAGTGGATAGTTTAAGGGGCGAACAAATGAAGGGAACACAGGTAGAGAGTTTGTTAACGGTTCTTGAGCAAAATTTTGGTTCAAAAGAACTTGTTTTTGCTACATTAAATGCCGCAAATTCGTCTCTCCGTTCGGGTGGAGGTATATGTGGAGTGATTTTTGGAAGTGTTAAAGATTCACCAGGACTTGCTAAAGAATGCAGTGATTTAGGAGGTTGTCCTGTTGGAAGTGCCAAAATTACTGGTTCTTATGGTTTGCCTGGTTTTAGTTATGTAGCTCATGGAGTTTCTCCACAAAAAGGTGATGCAGATATAGAGGAAAAATTGACAAATGCTTATCATGAAGCTCTTGTATTAGTAAATGAAAAAAAAGTTAAAGCATTTAATGCTTGTTGTTTAGGTATTGGTATTTTTGGTATACCAATCCTTATATCAGTTAAATGTTTTTATAAAGCTCTTTCTGATTATTTTTCTAAGGTGCAATCAGGCGAGATTTCTCCGAACCATTTGGCATTAGTTGTTATGTCTTGTTATACTGGGCCTGGTGGCAATAAAGAAAGTTTACCGGCATTTACGGAGGGTGCAAGAGATTTTCAAACTATGTATGAAGCGATTATTCAACATCATCAAGCACCACCTTCTGGTTTATGAAAAAAATTTTAATCGCAATGAGTGGTGGTGTAGATAGTTCGGTTGCAGCTTTTTTGCTTAAAAAAAGTGGATATCGGTGTTCGGGTGCGATTATGAAATTGCATAATGAATATAATGAGTCTGTTGAGAATAAAAGGATTGGTTGTTATAAAAAAAGTAATTTTCATTCATTATGCAAAACTTGTTGTAGTGAGTCAGATGCCAGTGATGCACGTTCTGTGGCTTTTCGCATAAATATTCCATTTTTTGTTTTCGATTTTGTTGAAAAATTTAAAGAATTGGTAATAGACAATTTTGTTAAATCTTATCAAGAAGGAATTACTCCGAATCCATGCATAGAGTGTAACAAATTTATAAAATTTGTATATTTTTTAAATAAAGCATTACAACTTGAAAGTGATTATATTGCAACAGGGCATTACGCAAGAATTGAATATGATTTTGCTTCGAAACGTTATTTGCTTAAAAAATCGTTAGATCAGAAAAAAGATCAGAGTTATGTTTTATATTGTATGACACAAGAGCAATTGAAACACACCATATTTCCTTTAGGTGATTTATTTAAAACTAAGGTGAGAGAAATTGCCGAAACTCAGGGTTTTTTGAATTCAAATAAGCGTGATAGCCAAGATATCTGTTTTGTTCCAAATGGAAATCATGTGAGTTTTATAAATAAACATACTGGGAAAATTCCTAAAAAAGGGAAATTTATAAATTCCGAAGGAAAAGTTTTTGGTGAGCATAATGGAATAATTAATTATACCGTTGGACAACGGAGAAAGATTGGAATTTCGTGGAAATGTCCATTGTATGTTTGTTCGTTAAATGCCGAGAAAAACGTTATAACATTGGGTTCTGAAAAGGAACTATATACAAGCGAGGCTATTTTAAAAGATATAAATTTAATTTCCATTGAAAGTTTAAATAGTGACATTAAAATTAAAGCAAAAATTAGATACAGGCACGAGGAACAATCAGCTAAAATTTGCCAAATTGATGATGAAAAGATACATATTGAATTCAACGAGCCGCAACGGGCAATAACTAAAGGGCAATCGATGGTATTTTATGTTGACGAATATGTGATTGGGGGAGGTGTGGTGTGTTAATATTTGACGTGTAGTTTATTTTTATTGTTTAAATTAATGGAATTTTCTAAATTTAAAGTAAATTTCATATTTATCCATATCAAATTTTTATTTTGTAGGTTTTACAAAAATTTTTTATTTCGAAATCAGCTTTAATAGTTTACGTATTTTAAAGGGTCTATAAAAACTCCGTTTTTCTTAATTTCAAAATGAAGGTGAGAACCTGTGCTTCTTCCAGTACTTCCCATTTTTGAAATAACATCTCCTTTTGAAACTTTTTGACCGACTTTAACCAAAATTTGGCAATTATGTCCATAACCTGTTTCATAACCGTTTTGATGATCGATTAAAATATAATAACCGTAACCGTTTCGCCATGAAGCAAATTTTATAATTCCATTATCTGCAGCTCGTACATTTGTCCCAATAGGTCCGCCTATATCGATTCCCATGTGTTGCCTACCCCAACGCATACCAAATCTAGATGTTAATCTTCCACCCGTTGGATTGGAAAAATTTCCAGATGCGATTAGTGTAGGAGTTTTTTCTTTTCCAATTTTTTGAATTTGTTCCTTAGCTTCTTTTAAATTTTCTTTTTTTAATATTTCTCTTGAAATTTCGTTTCCGTTTTGAAACACAATTTTGGCGTAAATTTTATTTTTTCCATTTACGCCAGGCGAAACAATATTAACATTTCCTTCTTTTAATTTTTCATCTTCGATATTTTTTACGTTAAATGGAATTTCTTCTGTATATTCTATTTTTTTCGTAAGCCTAACTCCTAAAAACGGACCATTTTTATTTATGTAAATTTTTTGTCCTTCAAAAATATTTTTTCCCAGATTTTTGTTTGATTTTATAATTTCATCTACGCTTGTATTGTTTTTGATTGCTAAACCCTCCAGCGTATCATTTTTATTACAAGTATGTGTTATTTGCGTGCATTCATTTTTTGAGAGAATATCTAGTGCCTCTTCAAAATTTTTAATTTTATAAGTTGGTAAAAATCTTTTTTCTATTGAAATTTTTTTATCAAATTCTAAAACAGAATCATCTGATATTTCGTCTCCAATGAATTTTTTTTTATGGTTTTTTAATATATTGTCTGCCACGTTTAAAGTTGAAACTCCAAATTCTGGAATGTCGTTAAAACAAAAAGAATAACAGAAAATCATTTTGTCAATTTTTGATAATAGATTGAATTTTAATGCATCTTTAGAAGTTAGATTTTTATAATTTAATATTCTGTTTAAAAATATTGGTCTAATTTCTTCAAAAAAATTTTGATTATTTTTATATTCATCTTTATTTTTTTTATTGCCTTCTTTCTCAAAAAAAGCATTTTCTTTTTTTATTTCATCGATTATTAAATATATTTCTTCTTTATTTTTGGCAAACCCTATACTATCACCGTTTATAAACACTTCATTTACAAATTTGTAACCGCTTAAATTTATGAGTGTAGAAAAAACTAAAGTTACTATAATCATAATAAATGCATAGTCCAAATATTTCTTAAAAAACAATAAAGAACACCTCAAATTCACGTATAAATTTTTGCAAAATATTTAATTTATTATATAGTTATTACGAAATTATCTTGTAAATTCTATTCTAAGAAAAGTTCATTTTCAATATAAAATTTAAAAATTTTTAAAGTACTGATACATGTTGGTTTGGGGCTATTTTTCTCTCTAAAAATTTTACATTTTTTTACATTAAATACTTTTTATTACATTTAAAAGACTTTTATTTGCAACTTTAAACATATATTTACTTTTTTTACAAAATATTCTATAAAGAAATAGGTAATAAAAATATTATTAAAAAAATATAGGAGAATACAATATGCATGCTACAGGAATAGTAAGAAAATTAGATGAGCTTGGAAGAATTGTATTACCAAAAGAATTAAGGAAAACGTTAGGTCTCAACATAAAAGATCCAATAGAAATTTATGTAAATGAAAATGAAGTAGTGCTAAAAAAATACGAACCAGATTGTATATTTTGTGGCGGTATGACAGATATCAAAACGTATAAAAGTAAAAATGTGTGTAAAAATTGCAGAAAAGAATTAGGTACTAATGAAAAATGAAGCAAATACAAAATGAAATATTTTTGGGAATAGATCACGGAGATGTTAGAAGTGGAATTGCAATAAGTAATGAATTGTGTTTTGCAAGCCCTCTTAAAACAGTGAAAGAAAGTAATTCTAAAATGCTTGCAGGAAAAATTTATGAAATTGTAAAAAAATATGGGGTAACTGCGATTGTTATCGGTTATCCTAAAAATATGAACGGAACATTTGGCGAAAGGTGCAAAAAGGTTAATAAGCTTACTAAGATTTTAAAAAGATTAATTCCTAAAATTCATGTTATTTTGTGGGATGAAAGGCTTTCAACGATATCAGCAATAAAAAATATGATAGTTAGTGGTGTAAAATCAAAAAAAATAAGAGAATGTGAAAACGAAGAATCAGCTACAATTATTCTTCAATGTTATTTAGATTTTTTATGCACTAAAAAAATATATTAATTTTAAATTTTAATTAATAAAAATTTTACAAATAATGTAATATATAACATTTTTTTACAAATTACTTATGTTTCACTCTTTACAATATCCCAAAGCATTAATTCAAGGGGGGTATTTTTTTGTCCCAAATCGAAGTTGCGACATATAAGAGAATTGATAAAAAAATTAACTGTGCTACAAAAAAAATTAATTTTAAGATAAAACCGATAAATATTTTTTCAACAATTTCAATATTTTTTACATCTAAAATAATTTTATTTAGTAAATTTGCACCGTTTGGAATAATTTTTACATATTTAGACGAGGAAAATTTTTCTATTAAAACTGCTATAAATATTTTAATATCATTTATTGGCTTAATTACCACGTTTGATAAAAACATAATTATTAAATATGGAATTGCTCAGTTTTTTTATATTATTTTTATATATTTTAGAAAAGAGAATTTAAAAAATGTTTTTTTAACCCCTATTGCTTCAAGTGTTTCATTATTTATTTCTGGTTTAATTTTTGCTTTTGTAAAAAAGAATATTGAAATTACGCTTCCAATTGAATGTTTAACGGTATTTTTTATAAATGCTTTAACTCAAAAAAGTAAAGAAATAATTTTTAAAAATTGTGAAAGGGATAAATTAAACCAAGAAGAGAAAATTGGAATTTTAATTTTTATTTCAATTTTTATTGTTTCTTTAGATAATATCTCTTTTTTAAAAGTGTTACATATTAAAAATATTGCATCAGTTTTTTTGATATTATTGATTAGTTTATACGTAAAACCAGCTGAAACATGTACAATAGGGGCTTATATTGGTTTAATGTGTGGTTTAAAAAATTTTGATATATTTAAGTTTATTGGTACGTATAGTCTTTGTGGATTACTTTCAGGAGTATTTTCAATTTATGGAAAGATTGGAGCGTGTTTTTCTTTTATTTTTGGTTTGACAGTTTTGAAATTTTATTTTCGCGAAATAATAAGTATTCCTGTAAATTTATTTGAAGCATTTGTTTCCGCTTTTATAATATTCTTAATTCCAAAGAGTATATGTAAAAAAATTTCAACATTAGTCAGCGAAAAAGATTATGAAGAAAATAAAATAATAAAAAATGCAAAAAGAATAAAAGAAACTGTAAAGTTAAAAATAAAGAAATTATCTAATTCCTTTAAAAGTTTGTTTGAAAATTTTTTAAGTTTTTCAGAAAAAAGTGTTGCAGCAAATTACAATGAAGTTTGTCAAATATTTGATCAAGTTGCGGATAAGGTTTGCAAAAATTGTAAAAAATGTGAAGAATGCTGGATAAAGGAATTTAATAGTACATATCAGGTTATGTTTAAAATGCTTGCGGTATTAGAGATTAAAGATCATTTACATATAGAAAATTTACCAAAATATTTTCGCGAAAAGTGTTTAAAACCAAATGAAATAATGATTGAGTTAAATAGTTTATTTTTTGCCTATAAAAAAAATTTTGTTTGGAAGAATAGAATAAATGAGAATCGCGAGATAGTTTGCGAGCAGCTAAAAAACATATCAGTTATAATGGACAAATTGTCTGAAGAATTGGAAAATGAAACAAATTTCGTAATATCATATGAAAAAAAAATTATGAAATTTCTTATGAAAAAAAATATGGATGTTTTGTCTGTTAAAGTTACTAAAAATTTAAATTTTAAATATTTTGTAGAAATTAAAATAAGTAAAAAATCATTTATTAATAAAGAAACTTGTATTACAATAATTTCTGTAATCAATGCAGTGCTCGAAACTTTTATGGTTCAAAAATCATTTATAAAAAACATAAATGATTATATTTTTACATTTTGTGAAACTGAAAAATTTTACATTGATTCGGGAATTGCAAAAATTGGATATGAAAAAAATTTTAACGGTGATAATTATACTTTTTTGAAACCTAGTGAGGGGAAATATACAGTAGTATTAAGTGATGGGATGGGAACAGGAAAACTTGCTTCAAAAACGAGTGGTATGGCAGTAAGGCTTTTGAAACAACTTATTGAAACTGGTTTTGAAGAAGAAGCGGCTGTTAAACTTATAAATTCTGTCATTTTTTTAAGATTTCCAAATGATACATTCACAACGTTAGACATATGTACAATCAATTTATATTCTGGAGAAATTGAATTTATAAAAAGTGGAGCTTCATCATCTTTTATAAAACACTATGGAACAATTGAAACGATTTGTTCTTCATCGCTCCCTGTTGGTGTTTTGACAAAAATTGAAACTAAATTTTTTTATAAAAAAGTGTCACACGGTGATTATATAATAATATTTTCAGATGGTTTTGAAACTAAAAATGGTGATGATTTGTGGTTTAAAAATTTTATTTTAAATGTTGGAGAAAATTTAGAGCCACAAGCTCTTGCAAATCAAATATTAACTCGTGCGATTAAAGAACAAGGTGGAAATGCGATTGATGATATGACGATAATTGTTTTAAAGGTGAAAAAAATAATTGATTACAAACATTAAATATTTGTTTATGTTTTATAATTTACTATTTTTAAGGAATATTTATATAAAATTAAAGCAGATGTGCTTAGAATCATACTTTTGATTAAGCTAAATGGAAGCATGCAAGTTATAACAATATGCAATCTGATTTTGAAATTATAACCGTAAAGGGGCAAAAAAATAAAATAATTATAAAGGACATTGGCAATTGTATAGTGTGCACTACTTAATATCAGTCTTAGAAATAATGTATTATTATTATTTTTTCTTTTAAAACCTTTTAGAGGCAAAATAAACATACAGCTTAAGATAAAACTTGAAAGACGCGAAATGGGATTAAAAGATTTAAAAGTTAGCGTTAATATCAACTTTAAAAATAAAATTGTAAAACCAATTAACGGAGTAATCGTCAAGGTTGCAATTATTGCTGGCAAATCGGAAAAATTAAGTTTTAAAAAAGGTGCGTTTGGAAATATTGAAATATTTACATATGTTAAAAAAAAAGATATTGTTGACAAAATAGCGGTTTTTATAAAAATTTTTACGTTTATTTTTTTCATACAGGCTCCAAAATTTAAAATTTTTTGGAAAATAATCTTATAAAATTATTTTACATTCTTTTTAAAAGTTTATTAATAAAATATAAAATTTAGAAAGAAGAAAAACATGATTTTTAAAATAAATGATTTGAAATCTAAAGAGGTCATAAATATTTCAGACGGTGCACGTCTTGGATTTGTTCACGATGCAGAATTTGATTCTGAAAATGGAAATATAACGTCCATTATAATACCTGGTTCTTATAAATTTATGGGAATTTTTGGTAAAGAAAATGATTTATCAATACCGTGGGAAAATATAGAGAAAATTGGAGAAGATTTAATTATTGTAAAACTTTAATTCATTTTTTTCTTAATTCATGAAGTTAAATATTTTTTAAATATTTTCGAGTGCACAATGTTAATATGGAAATTGTTACACTTTTAATAAAGTTGAATAAAAAAATTATAATTGGTGTATTAAAACCGCAAAAATTAATTTTTAATAGTGGAAAAAAAATAAAAATATTTAAAAAAGTTGTAAAAAATGACGCATTTAAAATAGAAATTAACAGTGTAAAAATTAAATAGTTTAATTTATAGTTTTTTTTAAATAGTAAAAATTGTGGTAAAATAAAAAATATTGTAAACATAAAGTCAATTAAAGTGCCAATTGGATTTGAAAAATTAAAGATTAATGATAAAAATGTCCTCGATAATAAAATTATAAAACTATAATAAGGAAAAAAAGTTGAGTAAATAATTATTGGCAAATCGGAAAAGTTTAATTTTAAAAAAAATAATGTAGGAAATAATCGAATGCTAAAAAACTTAAGTAAAAAAGAAATTGTGGTTAATATACTTGTAGTAACTATTTTTTCAGTTTTTAAAATATAAACTTTACTCACTTTCTTTTGCAACTCAATATGCTAAATAAAATTTTAATATTTTTTAAGAAAATTTTTCTTTAACATAATTTGGAAGCATAAAGGCACCGATATGCAAATTAGTATTATAATACTTGGTTTTGATGTCTAAATTATTCCATCCCTCAGATTTGAAGTCAATTGTTGGTTGAATTGTTTTAGAGGCGAACCCAAACAACCAATGTCCAGAAGGATAAGTTGGAATATGTGCTTGATATATCTCGCAAATTGGAAATATATTTTTTAAATTTTTATTAACTTTTATCATTTGTTGTATATACTCGGAATAAAAAACACTCTCGTGCTGATTAACCAAAATCCCATTTTCTGTCAAAGCGTTAAAACAATCATAATAAAATTCTTCAGTAAATAATGCTTCTCCTGGACCGAATGGATCTGTTGAATCTATTATTATCAAATCATATTTATTATTTATATTTTTTACAAATTTTGTTCCATCTTCAAAATAAATTTTAACTCTTTTGTCGTTAAAACCACAAGCAACACTTGGTAAATACTTTTTGCAAGCATCGACCACAACGCTATCAATTTCACACACGTCTATTTTCATATCGTTTGAATATTTTACAATCTCACGAACAGTGCCGCCATCTCCTCCCCCTATAACTAAAATATTTTTTAAATTTAAATTGGTAGATATCGGAACATGAGAAATCATTTCATGATAAATAAATTCATCTTTTTCGGTAAGCATAAGATAATCATCAATTACTAGAAAACGTCCGAATTCTTCGGAATCAAAAATACAAATATTTTGAAAATCACTTTTTACACTATAAACTTGCTTTGTAACTTTTATTAAAAAACGTAAATCTTTTGAGTGTTGTTCAGTAAACCATAGTTCCATAAAATACCTTCAACAATTTTAAAAAATAAATTATAAAAAAATACTAAGTTACAATCATTAAATTATTAAACTTCCATATCTTTGGTCTCGATGAAACGGCTATCTTTTTCATTTTGTATATTTTGTATATATTATATATTCAATATTTTTTTAATTACAATTTCCTCATAAGCTAAAATCGGAATACTTGATGGGAAGTAATACACAACTGACTCACTGCAAACCACATTAACTCACAAGTAATTGGAAGTGATTTCTTTTTAGCACAAAAAGCTTCTTTTGGAGTCAATAAAAGCTTGAGATTTATATGTTTATAAGCGAAGATTTTTTCTTTTTTGTATAAACCCTTTTGATTTCAAACAAATCTCCAACTAATCTTTCAATTTCAGATATTCTATCAGCATGAGAAATAATTGCAAGAATGTTCCCAATATTTCCCCAAGTTTAATTTGTATTTCATAATCATCTTGTGTAAATTAATCATAAACTTTAATTTTTATTCCTGCAAGTTCTAAATTTAAGGTGTTTATCGATAGTTTTGGTATATATGATACACTTATCGTTTGAGTTAAGTTAATATTTGTCTCACGTGTGTTTCTAATGTGCTGCAAAACAAAACTGGGCCCTGCGTAAGTGAACCGTTTGTTTTATGCATACTCATTGATGTTATGTCAGCACTGCAACTCATTGTATATTTTGACATATTTTTCCCAAAATAAAATAAGTTCCATGTGCTTCATTAACCATAATTGACATATTATTTTTATGCTTAATTATGATAATTTTTTCAAAGTTTGAACATATTTCAAAATATGTTTGGTTATTAACAAAAATTGTTTTAACATCGCTATTTTCTTCAATTATGTGTTTTAAACTTGAAATTGATATTTCAATCGGAATTCCATATTCAGTATTTATTTTAAGATTTATATAAACTAGTATTGTTCCCGAAATAATCAAGGCGTTTATAACGCTTTTGTGAACATTACTCTTCAAAATAATTTTGTCTTTTTTTGAGTATAACGTCTGTTTCAACTCAGTTTTTTCAAAAAAATTTATAAGTTCTTCATTTTCGCGCTCACCTTTATGTTCCGGTACATCAAATCTTACAACTCTATTTTTTTGTAATTTGCCATTGCATCTTTAATCTGCGTGTCGTTTTGAGAATATTTTAATTGCTTAACCATTTCACTTTAAAAAATAAATTATTTTTAATTAAATCAATTTTATAAATAGTTGAAATCGCTTCATTATATTTAAAACCAAATTAACATATTTATTAAATTTATTTCACTATAAATTGTTAACTAAAGCCAATAAGTACAATTTTTAAAACATCAATTTTGAAAAAATTCTTTTGAATAAAATAAATTTTTGCTGAAATAATAGTAATAATATGTTTTAAATAAACTTAAGAATAATTAATTAGTTGTTTAAAGTTTTGGTGGTGTTTATAATGATTTGGTTTATAATACAATTGACGGTTGCAATTATTGGACTTGTATTTGCAGTACTTAAAGGTATCGATACATTTAAAAAATACAGCAAAAAACAGAATCCAGAACATAAATCCATAAGACAAAGAAACGTAGAAGCGATGTCAAAAGCTCAGCGCACAAGAGAAAAGATAAGTGTAGATCATTTAGAGCAAGAACGAGGCATTGGACCCCAAGGTAATCAAAGAAGAACTGCATTTAATTCTGGGGCTAAGGAAGCAAGAAGTAGAAGTGGCCGAACCTTTTAACGAACCCTAATTTTTATAAATTATTAAAGAAACTTAACGTGCGACTACGTATTATTAACAAATTAAATACAACAGTTGTTAAATGTTTTTATAAAAGCAAACTGAGCACAAAACAACCTATACTTTTATTAACCATCAGGCAAATTGTACAATTGTTCGCTATTATTAATATAAAAATTATAATTTAACAAGTTAAATATCTCTCTTCAATTTATTATTCTCTTTTTTATCAATAAATTAATTTTAAATATCATATACGATTGCATAAAAAAATATTTTACTATGTAAATTAAATTGAAAAATTTATAGCTTTGGAGTAATTGAAGTTGTTTGTTCAGGGGCAAGTTTAAATTGCAAATATTTTTCCAAACTTGAGTCAACAGATGGAATAGGGAATTTTTCTCGATTTTTTTCTAAAAATTTTTCGACATTTTGTTGGCCTGCAAAATAGTCAAATATATCTAATAACCAATCAACAAGTTTAGAAATCATTTTTTTGATTTTATTTTGAGAAATTAATTCATAGGGATCAATATTCAATAACTTTTGGGTTTCAACATTTATTTTTTCTTTTTTTTCTTCATTTTCCAATTCTGGATTTTTTATAATTAAAATAACATCTTTAGTAAATTGTTCAAGTTTTTCACTGCATATTGGCATTTGTTGTTTATAAACTGAAAAATTATATAAAAAATTTAAAAATGAGTTGAGCGTTCTTATTTCACGACGTTTTAGAGGTTTATCGGGAAATATTTGAACTAATGAAATTGCAATTAATGGCGAAAAACTTTCTAAATCATCCTCATCAGACGTAGCTTTGTCTAAATCTTCTTCATTGTCCTCATCAGACGTAGCTTTGTCTAAACTTTCACCGCCGTCTTCGCCCGACGTAGTTTTGACTAAACCTTCACCGCCATCTTGGTCCAACACAGGTTTTTCTAAACCTTCACCGCCGTCTTCTTTTATTTTAAAACCTAAGTAGTCTCTATAATTAATTCCAAAAACACATAAATCTCTTCCTTCATATCTTGAAATACATTTTCCGTGTTCTTTACTAAAAAAGAATTTATCATATTGCCATTCAGCAACTAAGATCTCTTTAAAAGAATTTATTTTTGCTTTGACTATTTTTTGTGCTTCTTCTTCTGTTATGTGACCACATACTACCTGTGAAAGAATATTTGCTTGACAAATTTTTCGTTCTGTTGGATCCAACTGAGGACTGTTTTTCTTAAGATTTTCATCTAGTATATTCAAAAATTCTTCTATTTCTTGTAATTTACTTAGAAGTGCATCTTTGTATTTATCAGGTATATTAATTAACTTTAATAATTTTAAAATACGCATTTGTCTATCATCATATTTTTTAAACAAAATTTGATATTCATCATCTCCGATAATTTGAAAAATTGAAAATTTTCCTGTCGCAAATTTTAAAATTTTGAATTCAAAACAATCTAGGGAAATATTGTTATCAAACAAATTCGATAATATAAATGGTTCAAAAAGATCATATTTTTGTATCATATGACATAATTGCATTTTTTCTTTTAAAACTTTATCTCTAATTTCAATTTCTTTAGGTTCTTTATCTTTACTAAATAAATCAAGGGCGTATTTTTGTTCTTCGGAGGGAAGTTTTGAGATGTTTATACATAAAAATAATAACATATGCTTCATTTCTTCTGAAAATTTTTCTTCTTTTATAAGGAAATAATCAACAAGTTTTAACACATTATTTAGTTCTTTATTGTTTTTAATTTTGAAAATGGCACGTTTATTAATTTGAGAATTTAAAATAAAAAAAATATCAATCATACGTTCTTTATCTTTTTTATTACTATAATTAAAATATTTCATAAAAGGTGTTGAAAATAATTGATTAGTGAAATCCTTTTTCAAAAGATGTAAAAATAAAGCAAACTCTTGATTTTTAAAAAATATATACAAAATAGAAATATAAAATTTTTTCGTTAAAGTATCCATTCCGTGTTCTTCAATAAATTCTATAACACCATTAGTATCTCGTTTTCCGCAAACTTCTTGAAAATATTCTCCTAATTTTAGTTTTTCAAAAACTTCTATTATCTCTTCTTTTTCGCTTTTATTTGCCTCTTCTTCAGTGGAACTCATAATTTTCATCTCATTTCACATTAATATAATTTTATTATACCACGTTAATATATATTTACTCCGCTAAAAATTTCAATCATTTCTTTTCGTAAATTATCTGTAATATAAAGTCTTTTTTTAGGATCTATTTCATATGCGTCTTTGTTAAATAAATAATTTTGAAGTTCAATTTCTTTTATAAGCATTTTAGTGTGAAAAATATTTGATTGATATACATTTACATCAATTGCATCGTATTTTGTCAATGTTTCTTTAGAAATATAATCTTGTATTGATGTTATAACATGATCTATAAAACATTTTTTTCCACTTACATCACGCGTGAAACCTCTAACTTTATAATCCATAGTCATTATATCAGAATCAAAACTCTCTATCAGATAATCAAGCGCCTTAAGAGGTGAAATTTTTCCGCATGTAGAAACGTTTATATCAACTCTAAATGTTGAAATGGAATTTTCCGGATGATATTCAGGAAATGTATGAACGGTTACATGACTTGTATCCAAATGAAAGTTAATTGATTTTCCCAAATTGCAAGATTTATCCACAAGTTCAAGTGGCAACTGTTCTTCAGCGATTAAAATATTCACTGACGCACCTTGAGGTTCATAATCTTGTTTGGAAATATTTAAAATATTTGCTCCTATTGTTTCGATTACATTACGTAAAATATTGGTAAGTCTTTCGGAATTATATTGTTCATCAATATACGCAATATAATCTTTTTGTTCTCTATTGCCACTTGAATAGCAAACATCATAAATATTAAAACTAAGAGTTTTTGTAAGATTATTAAATCCGTAAAGCAAAGGTTTATCATTTATAATTATTATTATCACCTCGTTTAAGAAATAAATTTATTATATAAAAGCGAAACATTTTTAAACATTTATAAAATTTTTTTAGAGACAAAACTTTAGTATATAAAAAATAAAAAGATAATACTAGTTTAAGTCATAATATTTTCAAATATCAATTCTTTATTAATTTCAAAAGTTTTTTTATTTAAATAATTTAAAATTCCGGAATCTGTTTTAAAATTAAAAATTATCTTATAAGCGCAAAGCGCCTGAAATTTTTGTTTTGAGTCAAAATCTTTTTTAATTGAATATTTTGAATCTCCAACAATTGGATGCCCAATATTTGAAAATGAGGCCCTTATTTGATGGGTTCTACCAGTTATTATTTGGGCCTCTATGATACTGAAATTATCTTTAAATTTCAAAACTTTATATTTCGTAATAGCTCTTTTTGCTCTTACGCAAGATTTGTCGCAAACAAACACACGATTTTTAATACAATCTTTAAGTAAAAATGTGTCAATTGTTCCGCGTGATGGTTTTACAATTCCGTTCACTATGCATTTATAATATTTTTCAATTTCTTTATTTTTTATTTTTTCATTAATTATCTTTAAACTTTCATAATTTTTAGCGCATATGATAAGTCCATTGGTATTTCTGTCCAATCTATGGCAAAGTGCAGGAGAAAAAGTGCTTTTTAATTTTGGGTTATATTCTCCCTTTTGATATAAATAACTTTTTATCCAATTTATAAAAGTATTTTTTTTTTCATTTTTATCTTCGTGTGTTATTATTCCTTGAGGTTTATAGCTGACGAGAATATTTTCATCTTCATAAATAATAGTTAATTTAATGTTTCTTGTTAGAATTTCTTTTTCACTTGATTTTTCGGCAAAAAAATCATCGTTGATATATAATTCTAATACATCTCCCAAAGATAGATTATAAGATTTTTTTTGTGATTTTCCATTTACTTTTATTCGTTTTTTTCTAATGCTTTTATAGATTATATTAAGTGACATATTTTTAAAATATTTACGTAAAAATTTATCAAGCCTTTGTCCAGTTTCATTTTGCCCTATAACAATTTTTTTCATTTAAATAATTCACTTCGCTTTGTAAAAATAAAATTTTTTGAAATTATAAAATAATTTACAAACATTTATTTTAAACTTATTTTAATTTTAATATTTTTAAAATTTAATTTTTAAATTTTTATCAAAACAATTTAAAATTCGTGATATCATGATCAACGTGTGTTTCATTAATAAAACAATTGATGTGTTCATAAAAAAATTAAATAATAAACTAGAAGAAGGTAAGGTAACATGCCTATAAAGGTTATCGTTGGAGCGCAATGGGGCGATGAGGGTAAGGGAAAAATCACGGATATTTTTGCTAAAAATTCCGATGTTGTAATAAGGGCACAAGGTGGCAACAATGCTGGCCATACAATTGAAATTGAAAACAAAACATATAAACTTCATTTAGTTCCTTCAGGAATTTTTAATTCAGAAACAATTTGCATAATTTCAGCTGGCGTTGTAATAAATTTAAAAACTTTAATTTCTGAAATTGAGAGTTTAAATAAGCAAAATATTTTAACAAATAATTTATTTATAGATCCGAGAGCTCATCTCGTTATGCCTTATCATATTAGGTTTGATGAAATATTTGAAAAATTAAATGAAACAAATATTGGAACAACAAAGAATGGAATTGGCCCAGCATATATGGATAAATCCGAAAGAAGCGGCTTTAGAGTTTGTGATTTAATTTGCGAAAAAAATTTTATTGTTAAATTGAAGGAAAAAATCGCTATTAAAAATAAAATTTTAAAAATTATTTATAAAGAAAACCTTTTAGATGAAAAAAATATTTTAGATGAATATTTAAATTACGCAAGAAAAATAAGAGGCTATATTAAAGACACAGTTAATATTATTCACGAAAACATAAAATTGGAAAAAAATATTTTATTCGAAGGAGCTCAAGGAGCACTTCTTGATATAAATTATGGAACATATCCGTATGTAACTTCTTCAAATTCAATATCGGGTGGGGCATGTGTTGGAAGCGGTATTGGCCCAACTATGGTTGATGAGTGTATAGGAGTTGCTAAAGCTTATGTGACACGTATTGGAAATGGTCCATTCCCAACAGAATTAAATGATGATATTGGTGTTTTGTTACAATCAAAAGGAAATGAATATGGTGTTACGACTGGTCGTTTAAGAAGGTGCGGATGGTTTGATAGTGTCGCAATGAAATATTCTGCGAAAATTAACGGCTTTACTTCTCTCGCTTTGAATAAAATTGATATTTTAAATGGTATTGACCCATTAAAAATATGTGTTGGATATGAATTTAAAAATGAAATATTGTATGATTTTCCAGCTATTACTGAAGATTTATATAATTGTAAACCAATATATAAAGAGATGAGCGGTTGGAGTGAAGATATAGCAAATGTTAGAAATTATTCAGAATTACCTTTAAACGCAAGAAAATATATTGAGGAAATAGGAAAACTGTGTTGTGTTCAAATTAACATAATAGGTGTTGGACCAAACAGAAAACAAAATATTGTGAAAAAGAGTTGAAATTTATTTTTTAAGAGGTTTTTTAGTTTTGAGCAATATAAGTCAACAAAATTCAGCAATAGAAAACGAAGAATTTGAAAAATTAGTTACTAAAGAGAAATTTGATCCAGTTATTGGCTTGAGCTTAAAAAATAAAAAAAAATCGAAATTTAAAACAGTTATAAAGAGTATGGATGTAATTTTGCTTGTTTTGACTATATTAACTTGCATATTTGGTTTTATTATTTTAACAAGTGCTGTAAATTCATATCAACATAATGTTAAATACATTGCAATACAAGTTTTGGCGTTTTTAATTGGTTTTTTTTCAATTTATATAATAAATGCTTTGGGTTATGAACATATAACTGACAAAAGAATTTTTGTAATGGGGGCATGTTTTTTTCTTTTGTTTATAGTTCTTATTCCAGGGATTGGAACTGGTTTCGAGGAAAAAGGTGGCAGAAGTTGGATGAGAATTGGCCAGTTTGGTTTTCAACCGTCTGAAGTTGTAAAGATTGGTTTTGTTGTAACGGTGGCAAAACAGCTTTCAATGCTTGAAAATGAAATAAATAAGTTTAAAAATATAATAAAAGTTTTGTTCTGTGGCGGTTTGTTTATATTTTTAGTAATTTTAGAGCCAGATGCTGGAACTGCAATGGTTTATATATTTATGCTCATTGTTATGATATTTTTTTCTGGCATAAATTATAAATACGTTTATTCAGCACTTGGAATGTTTTTATTATTTGTTCCAATTGCGTGGTTTTTTATTCTTAAAGATTATCAAAAATTCAGAATAATAAATTTTTTAAATCCAGAAAACGATCCTTGGGCATCGGGTTATCAAGTTGTTCAATCAAAAATCGCTATAGGTTCAGGAAGAATATTTGGAAAAGGTTTTTTAAAAGGTTCTTCAGTTCAATTTGGATTTTTACCAGAGAAACATACCGATTTTATATACTCAGTTATTGGTGAAGAACTTGGAATTATCGGAAGTATTGGAGCTATAATTTTAATTTCGTCAATAATTTTAAGGTGTATATATATAGCAAAAAATTCTAGCGATTCTCTTGGTATGTATATAAGTTTGGGAGTTGCTTCGATGCTATTATTTCAAACATTTGAAAATATTGGAATGTGCATAGGACTTATGCCAGTAACTGGAATAACCTTGCCATTCATTAGTTACGGCGGTTCATCTTTATTGACAAATTTGTCGGCAATCGGACTTGTTTTAAGTGTTAAACAAAAGTTTAAAAAATGAATTAGTATATTTTTTAAGTTTATTTAAAATTTTTTATTTCATGTTTGTTTGGACCTTGTAATAATGCTTATTTTAAAAAAATATACTTTATTAAAGTTTTCAAATTATATTTTATATAAATAAATATTGTAAAAATGAATGGAGGTGTAAATAAGACTGAATTATATATGGTGTTTTATGATTATATTCTCGCTTGTTGTTGGTTTCATTACAGGCAGATTTGATTTCATTACCCAGTCAATTATTTGTGGTTCAGAAAAAGCAATCAAATTATGTTTAACTTTATTCGGAATTATGTGTTTTTGGGGAGGAATAGCAAAAATTGGAGAAAAGTCCGGTCTTGTTGATGTTTTTGCTATTTTTTTGCAACCGTTTATGAAAATATTATTTCCAAAATTTAAAAAAAATTCTCCTGTATCAAAAGCAATAGTTGCGAGTATGATTGCAAATTTTTTTGGTTTAGGAAATGCAGCCACTCCTTTGGGAATTAAAGCAATGAAGGAACTTGCAAAAGTGAATAATTTAAAATCAGCTTCCAATGAAATGTGTATGTTTGTTGTTATGAATATCGTATCATTTCAATTTTTACCGATTACAATTATTGGTCTCAGACAATCGTTTGGTTCGAGAAATCCTGGGATTGTTATTTTGCCAATTTGGCTTATAAGTTTTATTACGTTAATTTCAGGAATAATTTTTACAAAGCTTTTAGAAAGCAAATGAAATTTAAGGTGATGAAAATATTGAAATTAATTTCTTTGTTAATGATACCTGTTGTAGTTTTTTTAATAATTATTTATGGCATAAAAAGTCGAATAAATTTATACGAAAATTTTATTGAAGGAGCAAAAGAAAGTTTACAAAGTCTTTTTGGGATAATACCTCCAATTTTTGGTCTTATAGTTGCTATAACGATGTTTGAAAAATCAGGTGCTTTTTCTTTAGTTATTTCGTTTTTGAAACCAATCACTAATTTTTTTAGAATTCCAAGTGAAATTTTGCCATTGATTTTGTTAAAACCTGTATCGGGAAGTGGTTCAATTTCTCTTGTAAGTGAAATTTTCACAAAATACGGACCTGATTCTTTTATTGGAAAGATTGCATCGGTTATGTTGGGTTCTACTGAAACTGTTTTTTATACACTTGCCATTTATTTTGGTTCGATAGGAATAAAAAACATTAGACATGCGGCCAAGTGCGCTATTTTTGCAGATATAATTAATGTAATTCTTTCGCTGTATTTGACAAATTTAATCGTAAAATATTGAATTCATACAAAAATTTGTACAACAAAAATGGAATTTTCATGTATATTTTTTGTGTTTTTCACTTGACTAGAGGCTTAAGGGGATGTTAAAATGCAATCTGTTACGCTTATTGTTTAGTTTTTG
>JAIRYP010000015.1 GCA_031267755.1 Clostridiales bacterium
TTTTTATTATTTTTTGTTTTTTGATAGTGAAAATTTTTAGTTTTCTAAAATATTGTTTATATAAAAAAATAATTTTACTTTAAAAAAATGAAAACTTTTATCTTAAAAAGTGTTATAAACCGGTATTAGGAGCAGTTTTTGAAGGATTTTTAAATTAATTTATTTGTTTGTTTTCAAATTTTTTAGTGACTAGTTTTGTTTTTTAAATTTGTCTATTTTAAAAATATGTTTACTTTAATAATTTATATTTTAAAGTAAATTTTTTTATTTTATACCATAATTTTGTATTATTTTAATAATTTTGAAAATTTAGAATTATTAGTATTAATTAGCAAAATATACAAAAAAATAAAGAATTAAAAATTTGCACAATATATTTATATTAAATTTTGAAATTGTTGTTTATATTTTAATTTTAATCAACACTTTCTATATAAATAGTATTTTTATATTACGGATTTTTGAGTATATATTAATGCAAAAATTTGATAATTGAATTTATTTTTCTTTCATAAATTTTCGTTTATATATAAAATTTCACCATGGTAAAATGTATGTAAATCTTCATCAAAATAAAATGCTTCTTTTTTTGAATTATCTAGATTTTCAATATTTATTTTTTGTTTATAAACTACAGTACATTCCAAAGAAATAGATTTACATGATATTAAAGGAGTATTATTTTTTTTGGATTTTACGGTTTCTAAGTTTAAAGTATTTATTTTGTCGTAGTCTCTGCCAGAATCTTTTCCGCAAATTTTTAAATTTTCGTCCATTTTTTCATCTAACGGAATAGTTATTGTAAATTCGTTGGATGCATCAATAATTTCTTTTGTATATCTACTTTCTCTTACCATAATAATAAAAATATATTTTCTCCACTCAATTCCTAAGTTTCCCCAACCAATTGTCATGACATTGATTTTTTCATTTAACTTGGAGATTAAAAAAGCTCCTCTTTTTTCAAAATTATTTATAATTTTTTGAGAATATTTAGTCAAATCAGTCATAGTAATGTTCCTTTTCCGTAGATTTTTGAATGGTTTAAAAGCTATTTGAATTTATTTTTATTATATTTAATGTTCACTTCTTTTATGTCTTCGCGAATGTTTATTTCATCCGGAATTTCTAATTTTATTTTTTTTTCAAACGTTTCGTCATTTTTGTTGATAATAATTAATTCAGTATACAGTTTTTCTATATTTTTAATGACATCCTGTTTTCCATAAATTGTAATTGAATTTGGAAAAATTTTATAATTTTCAGTATTCGCGTTAACTTGTTCGCCGGAAATTTTAATAAATCTTGGGAATATATCAACAGTTTTTAATGCGCCAATTTTGCAACACACATTAATGTCATTTATGTCTTTAATAACGAGTGGAGACCTTAATTCGCTGCCATCTTTGTCTAAAAGAATAACTTTATATGTTAAGTTTATGTCATCGCATGCTTCGTTATAGTTTAATGTTATCGAAGCGTCACTTATTTGATTTACGACTTTTTCACTTCCACTTACAAGTACAGATGACGGAGTAATTTTTGTGTCATAATGTATAAAACCTTCCTTGATGACTCCAATAGTGTTTAATTTTATATTAAATCTTTTTTCGGCAACTTTATCAACATGCACATCTACATAATAAGGTTTTTTTTTCACAATTGAAACATTATCAATAGGAAGAGTTACAGTTATTGGAATTTTATATTTTCCAAATTCATTTGCTTGGGATAAGTTTAAAACTGCAACTATATTTTTCGAGTTTAAATCTGATAAAATTTTTCGGCTTCCTTTGATTTTTACTTCCACTTTATTTTCCTTTTGCCCAATTACGCTTAAACCAGATTTAGTTAATCTTTCCTCGTTAGAAAAATCAACTGGTATGTCTCGAATAGTTACAGTAATAGAAGGGTCAATTATGATCACTACATATGCCCAAATTATCAATGCAATTATAAAGGAAAATATTTTGAGAAATATATTATTTTCGAATATTTTTTTCATATTTTCTTTCTTGAAAATTAAAAATTTAAACTAAAAATTAAGCTGTGATAATTTTATTTTTTCGGAATATATTTGTTTTAATTTTTTCATCAGGACGAAGTAGTTTGGTTAGTAATTTAACGAACATTTCATTTGTAAAACCAATTGTTAAATTTCCTTCTATTGCAACGGATATATTTCCAGTTTCCTCTGAAACAACAATTGCAATGCAATCTGTTTCTTCAGATATCCCAAGACCTGCTCTGTGACGTGTGCCAAGTTCCTTACTTAATTTTGGATTTTGAGAAAGCGGCAGAAAACAGGCCGCAGCTTCAATTTTATTTTCTCTTATGATAACTGCTCCATCGTGAAGTGGAGCGCGTGGCATAAAAACATTAACCAAAAGTTCTGCGCTTATTGAAGAATTTAATATTATACCCGTTCCTATTATGTCTCCAATTTTAGATTCACGTTCTACAACAATTAAAGCTCCAATTTTATTTTGAGATAAAGTTTCAACGCTTCTTGCAATTTCTGCAATAAGTTTTACTTTTTGTTTAATTTCTTTTTCAATGTCGCTATTAAACCAGTTGCCTAAAGAAGTTCTACCAATATGTTCGAGTACACGTCTAAGTTCGGGTTGAAATACGATTAAAATTGCAATCATTCCAAGCTTCATAGCATTACTAAGAACATAGTTAACAACATATAAATTTGCAAAATAGCTTATTTGCATAACTCCAATCAAAACAACAATTCCCTTAAGGAGCTGAATTGTGCGGGTGTCTCTTATAAAAATTAAAGTTTTATACACCAGATAAGTAATAATTATAATATCTACAATGTCTGACAACCTAAATATGCGAAGAAAAGATGCAATCCTTTCTTCTAAAAATTCATTAAGCAAAATAATCATTTTCTCCTATAAAAGCTAAAACTTGAATTATGTAAATAAATTTTGAGCAAAGCTTCAATACGCGATGCCCCAATATATCACCAATGTTGCTTTTTTGCCACAACAAATGCAATTTTTTTCGAAAAAATTTTGTTCGTTTGGAATGCATCTTGAGGTCAAACCAGTTTCTTCTTTAATTTTTTCTTCGCACAAAGCACTTCCGCACCACATAGTTTTTATTAGACCTGTTTTCGTTTGCGCAATTTCTTTAAATTCTTTGTAATTCTTTATTGTTATTATATTTTTATTTAGATGTTTGTGGGAATTAGAGAGCATATTTTTTTGAATATTGTCCAATGTTTCGAAGATGACTTCTATAATATTATCAATTGGAACAATAACTTTTTCTCGCGTATCTCTTCTGACTAAAATAATTTGATTATTTTTAATATCTTTAGGACCAATTTCTAATCTAAGAGGAACGCCAAGCATTTCATACTCGCTGTATTTCCATCCAGGAGTTTTATTGCTTGTGTCAAGTTTTACTTTAAAGTATTTTATGATTTTTTCGTAAATTTCTTTTGATTTTTCTAAGATTTCATTTTGTTTAGTAATTGAGACTATAACAACTTGAATAGGAGCTATTTTAGGTGGAATTTTTAAACCCCAATTGTCACCGTGAACCATAATTATCGCGCCAATTACGCGAGTTGAAATTCCCCAAGAGCTTTGAAATGCATGTTTTAATTTGTTGTTTTTATCTAAAAATTGTATATTAAATGCCTTAGCAAATTTATCGCCAAAATAGTGAGTTGTTGCGGTTTGCAAGGCTTTTCCGTCGTGCATTAAACTTTCAATTGCGCATGTAAACTCGGCCCCTGCAAATTTTTCTTTTTTGGTTTTTTTCCCTTTAATCACAGAGATCGCAAGAAAATTTTCACAAAAATCTGCGTATAAATCAAGCATTTTATTTGTTTCTTCAATTGCTTCCTCTGGAGTTGTGTGAACAGTGTGACCTTCTTGCCACAAAAATTCAAGATTTCGCAAGAATGGTCTAACAGTTTTCTCCCATCTAATAACACTGCACCATTGATTATAAAGCTTTGGTAAGTCTCTATATGATTTAATGTTCTTCGAATAATATTCACAAAAAAGCGTTTCAGAGGTTGGTCTTATGCACATTTTTTCAGAAAGTTTTTCTGATCCACCATGAGTTACCCAGGCAACTTCAGGGGCAAAACCTTCAACATGTTCTTTTTCTTTATTTAATAAGCTTTCAGGAATAAGCATCGGCATGTAAACATTTTCATGTCCAGTTTCTTTGAACTTAAAATCTAATATATTTTTTATGTTTTCCCATATTGCAAAACCGTATGGTTCAAATATCATACAACCTCGAACTTCGCTATATGACATAAGTTTTGCTTTGGTTACAACGCTTGTATACCATTTTGCAAAATCTTTTTCCATGGGAATTATACTGTCAATAATTTTCTTTTTTGAAGTATAAATATTCTTAGGATTTTTATCGTTCAAATTATTCACACTTAATTTTCTCACTTTCTTGTTTCAAAGCAATTAAAATTTAGAAGTGTTATCATTTTATTAAAAAAATAATATTTAGCCAATTGTTTAAAATATTATTATAAGCGTTAAGCGTAATATGCCAAGCTAAAAATGTCAATATTTATGAAATTATAGAGTTTTTGTTAAAAGGAGAAATGTTATGGAGAATGTAAAAAAATTTAATATTAATATAGAAGTGATTCAAAAAAATTTGACTGCAAAATTTTCAGGTGAAATAGGATGCTTAGAAAGTGTTGAAATACACAAACGACTTGAAGAAGAATTTAGTGATAAAAAATCAAGTGAAATTAGAAATATTACGTTTGATATGGAAAAGGTTAATTTTATTGATAGTTCGATGATTGGAGTTATATTTTGGATTTATAAGGAATTGAAAATTTTTGGAGGAAGATTGCTGATTATTAATACTCAAAAACAAGTTGATAAAATTCTTGAAACGACCGGAGTTAAAAATTTGTTAAAATAGATTGTGCTAATAAGAATTTTGAATAATTTTACATATTTATATTTTTATAATTCTCTTAAGGAGAGACACTTGAGTGCATAATGTTTTAGAAGAAAATAAAGTGAATTGTCAAAATTATATGAAACTTGAGTTTTTGAGTAAAATGTGCAATGCAAGTTTTGCAAGATCCACAATAGCAGCATTCGCCTCTCAACTCGATATAACATTAGATGATGTGTCTGATATAAAAACTGCTGTATCGGAAGCCATAACTAATTCGATTATACATGCATATAAGGAATCAATTGGGATGATAAAAATTACTTCAAAAATAATATTAAACACTTTAGAAGTTTGCGTGGAAGATGAGGGATGTGGAATAAAGAATATAGCGCTTGCGCTCGAGAATAGTTTTACTACTGCTAAATTTGAAGGTAGATGTGGAATGGGATTTTCAATAATGAAAGAATATATGGATTTTTTAAATGTTGAATCTGATGAGAAATCTGGAACTAAAGTTTTTATGAAAAAGATTATTAAACATGAATAGTTTTAGTTTTAAAAAGTTTTTTATATTTTTTTAAATAAGCAAGATTTTTTAAAGTACATTTTAAATATTTTAAAAATTTCATGTTAAAAAATTGTTAACTATAAATAAATTAATAAAAATCCATGGAAAAGCAATTTTCCCGGATTTAATTTTAATTTCAAGTTTGGTTCCTTCTTCAAGTGCGTGAAATAATTTTTTTTTATCTATATTTTTCGATTGTTCTATAAATTTATTAATTAAAAATATTTTATTTGAGTCAAAAAATTTTTTAATTTTCCAAGGTGGTGTTTTATTTTCAATTAAACATTTGACCATAAATATGTTTCTTAAATTGTTTAGAATAATTCTTAAAATACTTAAAGGTTGCTCTTTATTTTTTTGAAATTCTTTTAAAAGTTCGTAAATTTTTTTTTTATTTGAGCAGAATAAATAATTTGTTATATCAAAAATTTTACTGGTTAAGGTTTTTGTATAAACTTGATCAATATCATTTTTTTTTATAGAGATATCTGCATGATTTGAAATTTTTTCAATTTGATTGTTACAGTCTAATAGATTATAATTGCAAAGTTCGACAAAATATTTTAAATCTTTTGAAGAGATTTTTTTATCCAGACAATCAATTTTTATTTTGATAAATGCTTCAACTTCTTTTTTTGAGCTTTTCTTGAAATTTATTATTTGGCCAACGTTTTTAATTAGATTTACAATATTGTTATTTTTTGCGCATAAGCAGTCTTCTATTATTAGTAAATATAAATAATTTGGCAAATTTGAAATTAGAGACTCAAGTTTTTTTTGTTCTTTATCAGTTGTGTGGGATAATATTTCAGTATTTTTTAGTATTATTAGTTTATTTTTGGAATATATTGGAAAAGTATCAAAAAAATTTATTATATCATCTATATTTACTTTTGTGTTTAAAAATTTTAGCAAATTAAATTCTTGAAAATCTCTAGGAATTATTTTTTGTATTATTTTTTTTTCTGTTTTATCAATTAAAATTTTTTCTTCACCGAAAAAAAATAAAACGTTTTTTAAATTGTTTTTTTCAATTTTTTTTTCAAATTCTAAAAAGTTTATCACTATTATTCCCTTAAAACATTTACTTTTTTAATTCCGTTTTTATCTGCAATAAATTTTATTGTTCCGTTTTTATCTGTTCGATATACTTTAGCATTAATTTCATTGAAACGATTTAGTGATTTTTCTCCTGGATGACCATATTTATTGTTTTGACCAACCTCTATGATAACGTATTCAGGCATAATTTTTTTAAGAATTTCTAATGCGCTTGATGAGTTTGAACCATGGTGTGCAGCTTTTAAAACGGTGCTCATTAAATCCCTTCTTTTTAATAGTGCATGTTCTATATTTTTTTCGATGTCGCCCGTGAATAAAAATGAAGTGTTACCGTAAGAAATTTTTGAAACGATCGAATTGTTGTTTTCATTGTTTTTCGAATAATTTTCCCCTGCGTATAGTATATTAAAATCAATATTTTTATCAATTGCAACTTTATCGTTTGCCGAAACATATTCTAGATTTATTTTTTTTATTTTAGCTTTGTTAACTAGGTTATCATGTAAAGAAAATTCGTTTTTACATGTTGGAATGATTAAATGGTTAATGTCAATATTATCCATAATTTCACTTATGCCATTTGCGTGATCATCATGAAAGTGTGTAACCATGCATAAATCAATTAAAAAAACTCCTAAATCATTTAAAAATGGTTTTACTATTTTGTTGCCTTTTCCTTTATCGCCTCCATCTATTATTATTTTTTTGTTATCAGGAGTTTTGATATATTCGCAGTCTCCTTGCCCAACATCTACGAAATACACTTCAAGATATTTATTATTTAGTAAATATACATTTAAAACTAAATAAGTTAAACAAAAAGATATTGAAATTAAAAAAATATGCAAAACTAAATTTTTAGTTTTCTTCTTCAAGGCTTTTCTCCTTACTTAAGAAACGGTAAAACATGAATAATGCGAATAAATAAGCGAAAAATAAAGATTTATTAGGTTTTGGAAGCTCCAACGAAAATGCCTTAAAGTGTGAAAACTCATTAATGAAATAATTTATAATTTTTATGGGAAACGATATAAAAAAAGATAAAATTTTCGAAAAATATGAGCAATGGCACGAAAATGTCAACATTAAAATTCCAATTATAAATACATAATAAATAATGAAAGTTATAAATAAATTTGAAACTATTGCAAAAATAGGAAAAACATTAAAAAAATAGACTGTGAAATAAAGAGTTCCCAATATTACTGAAAAATTCATCGCCAGAGCGTCGCTTAGAAAATTGCCAATTTTGGGTATTTTTTGTAATATCATAAGCTTAGCTTTTATTTTTTCTTTAAATATTACTATAGATAAAGATGAACAAAATGAAAAAATAAATCCAATATTTTGTAAAATAAAAGGATTGTAAATAAGTAAAATTCCGGCACAAACGAAAAGTGTATTTAGGCGGTCAGGTTCCCTTTTGAAGAAAAAAGACGCAATGTGTACGATATTTATTAATATTGCGTATTTGACTGCTGGAGTGTTTTTACAAACAACTCCAATTACTAATACAATAAATAGATTTAAAATGTTGATAAATTTATTATTTAAACAAAATTTATTTATAAAAAAGTTTGAAATAAACAAAAAAATCGATATTTTAATTCCTGAAAATGTAATTAAATGTATCATTCCAGATTTTAAAATTTTTTCTCTAAAATTTTGATTCACTTTTGACTGTTCGCCAATTAAGATTCCTTCAACAATTGCCGAAAGTTGGTTATTATTAAATGCTTTCTCGGATATATCAATTATTTTTTTTCTTACATTAAGTCCAATTTTTACTATATTTGGTATTTTGTTTTTGTAATTTAATTTTTCAACTTTATCACAAAATGACAGAAGATATACTGATTTTTGTTTTAAATAATTTCTATGGCTAAAACCATTTGAAAAATTTTCTTGTGCAGGTTTAGTTAATTTCGTAAAACATTTTATAAAATCTCCATAATAAAACTCTTTTTGGTTTGCGGGTGTGTAAAGAATTATTTTATTATTGACAAAATATTTTATATCATTATATGAAACTTCATATACATTAATAGTATATTCATATTTTTCCTTGGCATTAGTTAGTTTCGGTATTTCAATTATTTTCCCAACAATCCACACGTATTTATTTTCAAAGTTTAAAAAATCTAAATCCTTGAGTTCATCAACGTAGTACATTTTATAGAAGCCAAAACTAAATGCCAAAAATAATAAATTGATAAATAAAAACATTTTAAATGAAATTTTGTAAGTAACTAAGCATAAAATTAGAGAAAATGAAACAAATAATATTAATAGAATTTTTGAATAATCATTTTTTAAAATTTTCGTTGTAAAGATAAAAATTCCAAGCATGTATGAAATAATTATTAAAATTAATGAATTTCTTGTGTTCATTTTGTTTTAAATAATTTAGATATTATTTCTTTTGGCATAATATTTTTTAAGTAATCAAATATTGTTATAAACATCCACGCAAATCCCACGTATCCCATAAATCCAAAAATTTTTCCTATTATGCTGCTAAATTTAATAAAGGCAAGTGGCAACGCTATAATACATAAAAGAATAGAGTAAAATAAGCGTTGTTTTAAATCTTTAATTTTGAATTGATTTATTAATGCAAAGCCCATTGAAACAGCCGTAGTAAAAGTTCCTGAACAAACGAGAATTAGATATATGATTTTGCATATTCCTCCAATTGTATTTGCGAAATATAGCATAGGTATTTCAATTTTTTCAATTTCTTTAAAATGGAGTTTGAAAGCAAGCCAAATTACTAAATGCATAACACAAATTAAAGTTCCACCCAATATTGCGCCAAGCTTTATGGTTTTTTTATCGAATAAATTTTTAAATGAAACTAGGACTGAACCAGATGCAATTGCATTAAAACTTACATAACATGCTGCACTTACAAATGAGTTAAAAAATGTAAAAAGTCCACTTGGTAAAGACAATTCTTTGAGGAAAGATTTATCATGAAATAGTGAAATATTTCCTTTTTTTATGGCAATTAAAGTCAAAATAGGTATGCCGATAATTTTAAGCGGACTCATAAAAGAGTTTACCATTAATAGTCCTTTTGCATCCAATATAAAGACTATAAAACAAAGAAAAGATAATGTTAAAACTCCAGCTGTATAACTATTAGAAGTTTTAAAAATTTGTTTAAAAAGAGAACCTGCGGCAGAATGCATTCCGAAAAAGGCAACGAATGCTATTATTGAAATAAAAATTTTAAATATTCTACCAATAACTTTTGAAGAAGTTTTAGTTACATATTCATCAAAAGAGTCAATTCTATCTTCATAAATTTTTTTTAGAACTATGTAAAAATTCAAAATAAGTAAAAAAAGGGCAAAAGCGAGTGAAAGTAAATTGCCATTGTTTCTATTGAAATATTGAAAAGTTTCTTGACCTGTGCAAAATCCTGCTCCTACAAACATTCCTAAAAATAAAAAAGCAATTTTAAAAGAATTTTTTATACTATTATTCATTTTTCTCCTCATGTTTTTACATTACCGTTCATAATATTTATCATATTAGAATTTTAGTTTTTTGTAAATATATTTTAATAACAAAAATAAGTTTTTTAAAATTTTTTTATGTATTATTTATATAAAATATTGTATTTAAAAAATTTTATTCGGAAATTCTGTAGATATCGGCGCCAAGTTTTGAAAATTCACTTTCTATGTTTTCATATCCTCTGTCTATATGATGAATATTTGAAATTTCAGTTATTCCTAATGCGCCAAGACCTGCTATGACAAGTGCAGCTCCACCTCTTAAATCTGATGCATTAACGCTTGCTCCAAGTTGATTTTTAACACCTTTGATAACTGCGACACGACCATCTACAGTTATGTCAGCCCCCATTCTTATGAGTTCTTCTACGTGTTTGAATCTATTTTCAAACATATTTTCGACAAATACTGTGGTTCCAATTGATT
The DNA here is from genome assembly GCA_031267755.1 of Clostridiales bacterium. Classification (GTDB taxonomy): domain Bacteria; phylum Bacillota; class Clostridia; order Monoglobales; family JAIRYP01; genus JAIRYP01. Next base: position 10,495 of record JAIRYP010000015.1, read on the forward strand.
TCGAAAAAACAGACATTGTGATTGCTTGTGCGTCAGTTGGAAAGCCAGGATATGGCATTGTTTTAATTGCACTCGCAGAAGTTAATCTTTTTTTGCATGAAATATTTAAATTTTTTCCAGACTGTTCAGCATTAATTCCAGCTTCCCTCAATAATACCAAAATTGACTGCATATGTAAAGAATTAGCATTTTTAAGCACAATTTCTCCACCGCAACATGCAGTTGCACAAATGTAAGTTGACGCAACTATTCTATCTGGCATCACCGAATGTTCTGTATCATGCAATTCTTTAACTCCTTTTATTGAAATTATTTCAGAGCCGGCGCCAGTTATTTTTGCTCCCATAGAATTTAAATAGTTTTGCAAATCTACTATTTCAGGTTCTTTTGCCGCATTGGTGATTATTGTTTCGCCATCAGATATAGTAGATAAAAGCATAATATTTTCAGTTGCTCCAACACTTGGGAAAAATAAATGCAAGTTTTGAGGTTTTATTTTATCAACTTTGCAGCTTATATAACCGTGCGATTCTTCGATTTCAACTCCAAGTTGTTTGAAAGCTTTTAGATGTAAATCAATTGGGCGAGGTCCAAGCTCGCAGCCTCCAGGGTAGCTTATTACTGCCTTTCTACATCTTGCAATTATTGCGCCTAAAAATATTATAGATGAGCGCATTTCTCTCATAAGATTTTCTTTTATACAAAAATCGTTTATTCCGTATGAATCTATGATTGCAATTCTATTTTTATAATCGACTGTGCAACCTAAATCTTCAAGTATTTTAAATGTTGAATGAACGTCAGCAAGACTTGGGCAATTTTTTATAACATTTTTCCCACCGTTTAAAACAGTTGCGGCCATTATTGGAAGAACGGCATTTTTTGCACCATATAAATCAATTTCTCCCTCAAGTTTTTTTGGGCCGTTTATTATAAGTTTGCTCAATTTTCGAACCTCCAAAATAACATATAATAAATACTATGTCATTTTGAATTCAAAAGTTACAGCGCCTAATTTATTAATTTAGATATTTTAATAAGTATTTCATGAATTTTTTCTAAAGCGTTTGAATTTTTGATTTTAGAGAATTTTTCTTCTATTTCTTGAATTTTGTTTTCTTTTAAAATGTTATTTACTGAACTCAGTAAAACATCATCGTTTAAGTCATTTTCTTTTATCATTATTGCGCATCTCATATTTGCAACAACTTTTGCATTATGTTCTTGATGATTATTTGTTACATTTGGGGAAGGAATAAGTATTGAAGGTTTTTTAAGTGCTATAATTTCGCTGATAGTAATTGCACCTGATCTTGAAATGATTAAATCGGCTGCATTCATTGCATATTCCATATCGTATATATAGTCGATTATTTTGATTTGAGGATTATTAATTTTTGTTATTCCGAGTTTTTCAAGTTTGGAATAAAACGTTGAAATTCTTTCTTTTTTTCCGACACAAATAAGCATTTGTATTTTTTTTTCGGGTGCGATTTTTGCAACAAAGTTTATGATAATTTCATTTAATTTTTCTGCGCCAAGACTTCCGCCGAAAACTAATATAAAAGGTCTTTTATCTAAATTTAATTTTTTTCTTGCTGAAGATTTGCATATTTTTAAAAATTCGGGTTTGATTGGATTACCAGTTACAATCACTTTTTTTTTATGTTTTTTGGTTCTAAGAAATTTTTTTCCTTCAGGAAATCCTAGACAAGTTATATCTGCAAAATTTGCAAGGATTTTTGTTGTTAAACCTGGCAAACTGTTCGATTCATGAATTACAGTTGGAATTTTAAGTCTGTGCGCACAATAAATAACAGGTCCAGTTACATACCCGCCTGTTCCCATCACAACTTGAGGATTAAAATTTTTTATAATTTTTTTAGATTCTTTTATAGATGTAAAAATTTTTTTAAGTGTTATAAAGTTTTTAAATATATTTTTTCTATTGAAACCTTGTACATCAATAAATTTTATTTCGTATTTGTTTTTATTTATTAATTTTTTTTCAAGCCCGCGTTCGGTTCCAATAAATAATATTTCAGCGTTAATGTGATGTTCGCTTATGAAATCTGCAATTGCTAAAGCGGGATTTATATGACCTGCGGTGCCACCAGCAGCAAATATTATTTTCATAAAGGCTCTCCAAGTATATATTCATTTTTAATATGATATGAAATATAAACTGAAAAATAATTCTAATCGTAAAAGAACGAGAAATATATTTGAAAGTTGCTTTGATAGAAAAATATTTAAGTTGAATTTTAAATTTTGTAGATTTTAGATCAGCATATTTGCTTAAAGAATAAAAAACAAAAATTAAAAAATGGTTGCGGGAATAGGATTTGAACCTATGACCTTTGGGTTATGAGCCCAACGAGCTACCAGCTGCTCCATCCCGCGATATACTTTCATTGTATTATACAACTTCATAGCTTATAACCAGGGTAAAAATAATTTTAAATCTTAAAAAAACAAAAAACATTACATGGTGCCGGAAACCGGAATCGAACCGGTACGGGAACTAATTCCCACAGGATTTTAAGTCCTGGGCGTCTGCCAATTCCGCCACTCCGGCAGAAATTGCCATTCCTAAACCCAATCACTGCATTTTAAATTTATATTTTTTATAAGTCAAGCGTTTTTTTAAAATTTTTTATATTTTGCATTGAAAAAAATATTTATTATACTATAATGATTAAAAATGTTTGCAAAAGGAGAATTTATGTTAATAGTAAAAAATCAAAAGATTAGAGTAAGATGCAGTGGTACAATGATAGAAGAAAAGTTTGAAGAAATTTTTATAGAAAATTTAGGAGTCTCAGAACTGAAGTTTCGTCTTTTTTTAAAAGAAATGGGCAACTTTTTTATAGAAGGATATATTGGTGATTTAGAATTTATTATTAATCATTTTTATAGAAAAAAACAACATTTTTTTGAAATTCCATTAAGTGCGTTGATTGCAAAATTTTATCTTACCGTTTGTTCCACATTTGAAGATTCTTTGTTTCAAAAATTGTACCAAATCGAAATATCTGATCAAAAAATTTTGCCTCATGAATTTGCCGCTGAAATGGTATTTGATTTAGATGTAAATGCATTGAGTTGTTCAGTGGTGGACGCTGAACAAAGAATTTTTAATTCACGTTTTTTTAATAATTTTGTTGAATTATTTTTTATAACTTTAGATTTTTTAAATCGAAAACATTATTTTTTGGGTAATCCTTTTATGGATATTAAACCAAATGAAGAATTTGTTTTTTGTTTTGGACATCACACACATCCTTTTAAAAATTTTGAATTGAGAAGTTTTTTAAATTTTTTTGATAACACTGTAAGAGAAGTCCTTAAAATAAAACATCCAAATTTTTTTACGGTTGTTCATTGTCCTTTGGGTATTGGCCCTTTTTTCTTGGAGTCCCAAGACTTTATTCGTATTTATAGTCACATTAGAAGTGATCATTTATCTGCTTCCGACGATTTGATAGATCAAATTTCGCATGAAACAGTACGAGCCATAGGTCATTATTTTGAAACATATTTTGATCATCATCCGGAACACCTAGCAGAAGAGTTTCCAGGAAACTTAATGAAAGAAATATTAAGTGATATTTTTTTCTTAGCAACAGAGTATATATATTACACATTTGGAAAAAGTTTTATTAATGGGTCCCCTGTTTTTGGGCGTTTTTCTTCGGAAGTTAAAAATACTGATGATCTTCTTAGAAAATTGTATTTATATGAAAGTATATTTGAAGAAATTGCGCAAGATATTCATTTAGCAGAGGTCGAAACCTCGCGTGGATCAAAAGGGTCTTATTTATGTTTGAAGCTAGATCCAAAGTTAAGTTTTGTCGATAATTTTGCTAAACGTGTTGAACATACAGATTTTAGTTTTTTATTACATGATTTAATTATTTTTCTTGTTTGGTATCATATAAAAAATGGTGTTCAGCCGGAAATTCCGTTTTATCAAAAATTAACTTATCAAAGAGATTTTTATAAACTTTTAGTGCGTAATCCGATTCCTCTAGAAAGAGTTTTGCTATCTAAAGTTTTTCCCCCAAGGGTGGTAGAAAGCGTGAGAGGATATGAAAATAGTGAAGATATGCGAGAAAAAGTTTTTGAGTTAGTTGAAAGAAAAGGAATTACTTTACAAAAAATACCTTTTCGTGATAATCATAGGTTACAGCACAAATTACAGTTGAGTCCTTTAAGGACCGATTTATGATGGAAAATTATTTTGTCATTTAGTATTGGGGAAAAAATAATAATTTAATATTATTAATGAAAAATTAGAAGAAGTTTATTGAACCAATGATTTATGATAAACAATTATCACTATAAAGGCAAAAACACTATATTATTCTATTTTGTCAGGTATAGTAAGAAATTTAAATTTTCTCTCTAAGAAATATTCTATTATTTCAGGGACAGCTTCAAAAGTAGTAGTTTTTGAATTTGAATCGTGTAAAAGTATGGTTACATTTTCTAAATCTTGAGAAGTTTTTTTAACTGAATTTATAATTTCTTCTTTTGAGAGAAGTTTTTTACTAATTGAATCATTTCCTAAACAATTCCAATCAATGTATTGAAAACCATTTTTTTCAACTGCGTTTTTTAGAATTTTATTTTTTCCGTTTGAGCCGCCTGGGAATCTAAAAACAGTGTTTTTATGATCTATTCCTAAAATTTTTTTTATTACTTCTTCTGTTTTATAAATTTCTTTAGTTAATTTTTCAACATTTGTGCAGTTATTATAAGAGTGTGAATATGAATGATTTGCTATTTTGTGTCCTTCTGAATGAATTCTTCTCAAAACATCTGGGTTTGCTTCAACATATTTACCAACCACGAAAAAAGTTGCTTTAATGTCGTATTTTTTTAGAATATCAAGTATTTTAGGGGTTCCATGGCTTGAAGGACCATCATCAAAAGTTAAATAGACAATTTTTTCATTTGGAATGTTTTTAGGAACGGCAGGAGAATATGTTAATTTATTCACTTCGGTAAATTTTTTATACATTTTATTTCTTGAATGAACTTTAATTTTATTTATGTATTCATAAAAACCAGTATATAAATTCCCATTGTATCTAATTATCAGCGTAAAAGAAATTATTAAGGCTAATAAATTAAATATAAAAATTAATCCTTTTTTATTTACATATATTTTCATAATTTTTCCCATACGTTAACAAGATTTTACCTATTCAAACATATGAAATTTTTTTAAAATATAAGCATAAAATCGATAATAATTTTAATTTTTTTTGAAAACATATTGATAATAATCAATAAAAAAGATAAATAATTTTTTAATATAGCTAAAATATTGTTTTAAATCATAATTTTATTTATGGTTTCTCGCTTATTTTATATGGATTATTTTCAAAATATTTTTTTATTCTGTTTTCTGAATTGTTTTGTAAATCATAATAAAATAAATTAATATCATTCTCATGAAATACGCCAAGCGGTAAAAATTTTCTAATTGACGGTTTTGAGCTGTAAGTTTCTCGATCAACATTTGTAATTATAACTCCTCTTGCTAAATCGATTTTTGCGTCAGCTAAATGTGGTATTGTTTCGCTTGTGCCATCTTCCTTGATAAAATTTGATCCAAGGCTTTGATTTGATGAGGCATATTCTTCGGTTGTTTTCCATGAAATTGGATTTATAGTTACTGCATTCGGAATAGAAAAAATATTTTCTCCGTTTACAATGGGTGATTGTGTGTTGTAAGAAATTATTACTCCTGTATCATCGGCATTAGTTGCTGGTTTTAAGTAACTAAACTTTTCATATATTTGTTTGGTAATTGGTATACCTATCGCATAAGTTGCTATCATGCGTTCATAAATTTTTGGTTGTTCTTGCATATATTTCATTAAAATTCCCATAACCATAATAGCGCCTTGCGAATGTCCAACAAGTATAAACGGCTTACCTTTATTGTGATATTCAATATAATATTTAAACGCTTCAAGAATGTCAGTTAAAGGAACTCCACCCAAAAATTCAATACTTTCTTCTAAATTTCCTTGATCGAGAAGAAAGTTTAGTTCGTATTGCCTATAGTAAGGTGCGTAAATATTTCCTGAACTTTCAAAAGCTGACGCGCGAGATTTTAAATCAAAATATGCTTGTTTTCTCATGTCAATATTATTAATATCTGCAAGAGGAAATTGTCGTGGTTTAGACGTCCAAGCAGTTGGATATACAAAGAATATATCAACTTTTTTTTGAGCCTCTTTAGGAATAGCAAGCCAATTATCGTTGTTTTTATAATCGACAGGCTCAATTTTATCACCCATTTCTGGATATTTGTAAATAAACTTATTTGATTTGCTTTTACAAAAATTCGCTACCATACAAATTATGATAACATTTAATGTAAGAGACAAAACTATTATAATTTTATTCAAATTTCGAAACTTATTTTTATTTTTCAAAACGCACCTCTTAAATTAAAGAAAGTGTTCATTCCAAGATATTTTGAATATTTTCCAAGTTCTTCTTCAATTCGTAAAAGTTGATTGTATTTTGCAACTCGGTCTGTTCTTGAAGGGGCTCCTGTCTTAATTTGACCACAATTTAATGCAACGGAAATATCTGCAATTGTTGTATCTTCAGTTTCTCCGCTTCTATGCGAAACTACCGAAGTATATCCAGATTTATTAGCCATTTGAATTGCATCGAGGGTTTCTGTCAAAGTACCAATCTGATTAAGTTTTATTAATATTGAATTTGCAACGTTTAATTCTATGCCTTTTTTAAGTCTTGTAATATTGGTTACAAATAAGTCGTCACCAACCAATTGAACACTTTTGCCAAGTTTATGTGTTAATAATTTCCATCCTTCCCAATCTTCTTCGCCCATGCCATCTTCAAGAGATATAATTGGATACTTATTTTTCCAATCAACCCAAAAATCAACCATTTCCTCACGAGTTAACAGTTTTTCGGTTTTCCAAAAATAATATTTTCCTTCTTCTCCTATTTTTTTGGCTTCTTCATACATTTCAGTTGAAGCTGGGTCGAGAGCGATCATAAAATCTTTTTCTGGTTGAAATTTAGCACTTTCAATTGCTTCGACAATTGTTTTCACAGCTTCTTCATCGTTTTTTAAATTGGGTGCAAATCCCCCTTCATCCCCTACGGTTGTTGAATATCCATTAGATTTTAAAACATGTTTAAGTGTATGAAACACTTTAGCACAATTTTCCAAAGCTTCAGTAAAGCTTTTTGCACCTACTGGCATAATCATAAACTCTTGACAGCTTATAGAGTTGTCGGCATGTTTCCCTCCATTTATTATATTCATCATTGGAATTGGCAAAGTTACAGCATTTGTTCCACCTATATATCGGAATAAGTTTATACCAAGCACATTTGCCGCGGCTTTAGCGCATGCTAAAGATACTCCAAGAATTGCATTTGCGCCAAATTTTGATTTATTTGGTGTTCCATCAGCTTCAATTAGCAATCTATCAATTTCAACTTGATTTAAAACATTTAATCCTAATATCGTATCTGCAATTTCGGTATTGACATTGTTTACGGCGGTTTGCACGCCTTGTCCCATGTAATGTTCAGATTCTTTATCTCTGAGTTCGCAAGCCTCAAATGCACCAGTTGATGCTCCCGAAGGAACGCTAGCACGTCCAAAACCTCCATCAACCAATACTTCAACTTCAACTGTTGGATTGCCTCTTGAATCCAAAATTTCTCTCGCATAAATTTCCTCAATTGCAATGAAGTCTTTCATAACATTTTCTCCTTTTTGATTTTGATTTTCATTTTTGCATAGTGAAACTTAATTTATCTCCAATGAATATAAAACTAAAAAAATGCGGCTTATTAAAATTATTTATTATTTGTTAGTTTTAATGTAAAGCTTTAAATAAAAATATTTTATTCATTAACGTGTCGAAGAAGGCATTATTATTATCTCGGTGGTTTTTAAAAATATTCTCGCAATATTAAAACAGTTATATGAAATTATAATTGGTTTTCGATAAATTAGAACAGTTTATTTTCTAAATTAAATAGTTTTGCGTAACAAAAAACATTATCAAGAATAAGATAAATATTAAAACATCATTTAAATTTTAAGGAGTGGTATTTATTGTGGGCATCTTTTAACATTTTAAGGGCTTTGCTTTTTGCAGTATGCGCAAATATGGATAATTTGAGCATAGGAATTTCTTATGGGATACAGAAAATTAAAGTAAGTTTTTTACCAAATTTAATTATAGCTTTAATAACTCTTTTTGGGACCGCTTTATCAATGTTGGCTGGTGCAGGAATTACTTCAATTTTGTCTCCAGATACGGCAAAAATAATTGGCGGTGTAATTCTGATTATAATAGGTCTTTATTATATTTTAAAAGTTGTTTTTAAAAAAATTATTTACGGATATGATGCTACGAATCAAAAGCCACTTTGCAATATAACAATAAGAGAATCTATAGCTATTGGAATAGCTTTAACAATTAATAATTTTGGAATGGGAATTGGAATTGGGACTGACGTTGAAATTCTTGAATTAATTATAATAAATGTTTTGACATTTCTTTTTAGTATGATTTTTATGTCAATTGGTAATTTTTTAGGTGAGTGTATGTTTTCTAGGTTTTTTGGTAAATTTTCAGAATTTATTTCAGGAGTAATTATGGTTTTAATAGGAATTTTTCAGATAATTGGATAAATTTAAAAATATTTAATATTATGTTTTTAATTATTAAGTTTTGGGAGGAAAAATGAGCGAGAAGTACGAATTTAAGCTGAAACCATTGCCATATTCTTTTAGTGATTTAGAACCTTATATTGATTCATTAACAATGAAACTTCACCATGATAGGCATTTAAAAACTTATATTGATAATTTAAATTCTGTGATTTCAAAGCATGTGGAATATAAGAAATGGAGCTTAGAAAAATTAATTAAAGATTCAAATTGGCTTCCTCAAGATGTGCGTTCAAGCATTAAAAATAATGCTGGCGGAGTTTATAATCATAATTTTTATTTTTCAAATATGGCTCCTGGTATTAAAAAATCGTCTGATGATGAGTTTATAGAGAAAATCAATCATTTTTTTGGGAATTTTGATGATTTTAAGTCCAAATTTAAAACTAAGGCGCTTGATGTGTTTGGATCAGGTTATGCATGGCTTGTTGCTAACAAAGATAAAGAGCTTAAAATTATTCAAACGATAAATCAAAATACTCCACTCGAACTAGATTTGATTCCAATTCTTTGCATTGATGTGTGGGAACATGCGTATTATTTAAAAAATTATAATAAAAGAGCCGAATATATAGATAATTGGTTTAATGTTATAAATTGGGCCAAGTTAAGAGAAAATTATGAAAACATAGATAAAGACGAAAAATAATTCGTCTTTATTTTTTATGTCTTTTAAGTTTGGTTGATTGTAATATTAAATAAGTTGTTATGTTTAAAGAAACTAAAATTTTATTTTATCTGAAATGTATTTTTGAAGTTTGTTTATTGGTATTTTTTCTTGTTTCATTGAGTCACGTTCTCTCACGGTGACAGCTTTTTCATTTTCGGAATCAAAGTCGTACGTTATACAAAAAGGAGTTCCAATTTCATCATATCTTCTGTATCGTTTGCCTATGCTTCCAGATTCGTCATAATCACATGTGAATTCTTTTGATAAAGTATTGAATATTTCTAACGCTCTTGCTGAAAGTTTTTTTGTAAGCGGGAGAATTGCAGCTTTAATTGGAGCGAGAGCCGAATGAAGTTTTAACACCGTTCTAAAATCGTTCTTTTCTTGGTCCAAGGTTTCTTCTTCAAAAGCATTTATTAAGAATGCAAGAATTACACGATCAACTCCTAGAGATGGTTCTATGCAAAATGGAGTATATTTTTCATTTAGATCTGTGTATTCCAAATTTTTATTACTATGTTTGCTATGGTTTTTGAGATCAAAATCACCTCGATTGCTAATTCCCCAGAGTTCGCCCCAACCAAAGGGAAATAAAAATTCTACATCAGAAGTTGCAATGCTGTAATGGGATAGTTCTTCATCAGTGTGGTCGCGAATTCTTAAACTTTCATTATCTATGCCAAGATCAAGTAACCAGTTAAAACAAAATATTTTCCAATGTTCGAACCATTTTTTATCTTCTTCAGGTTTGCAAAAGAATTCCAGTTCCATTTGTTCAAATTCTCTTGTTCTAAAGGTAAAATTTCCTGGTGTTATTTCGTTTCTGAAGCATTTTCCAATTTGCCCAATTCCGAATGGAATTTTTTTTCTTGTGGTTCTCAGAACATTTTTAAAGTTTACAAATATACCTTGTGCTGTTTCGGGCCTTAAAAATATTTTGCTTGTATTATTTTCAACTGTTCCTTGGGAGGTTTCAAACATTAAGTTGAATTTTCTAATTTCAGTAAAATTGTTTTTTTCACATTTCAAACATTTTAATTTTTTGCGTTTTAAACAATTCTCCATGTCGTCGATTGACCAGTCAGATACGTCAATTTTAAAATTTTCTTTAATTAATTCATCTACTCTGAAGCGCGATTTACATTCTTTACAATCAACCAGGGGATCAGAGAAATTTTCAATGTGACCAGATGCTGTCCAAACGTAAGGGTTCATCAAAATTGCAGAATCAAGCCCCACATTCATATGATTTTCTTCAATAAATTTTTTCCACCACAATCGTTTAACGTTATTTTTAATTTCTGCACCCAAGGGTCCGTAATCCCAAGTGTTTGAAATTCCTCCATATATTTCTGAACTTGGGTAAATTAGCCCTCTATTTTTACAAAGAGAAATAATTTTTTGCATAGTTTTATTTGTTTTTATCATGATTTTAGCTCCTTGCTTTTGTTTTATTAACCATAAAATGTATATTATATTATTTTTTTAAAATTTCATAAAAGAAATTTGGTTCGAAAAGTATTTTTTGTTTTAAAATTTGATATATTGAATTGTCATTATTTTATTATGATTACTCGATTTTGATGATTTGTGAAATATTGTTGTTTTTGTTACTGCGCTGAATTTAGAAAATATTTTAAGGTTGATGTTATATGAAAGTTTTATCTTCGAAAGATAAATTAAATGGTGCAATAAATATAGTTTCAAGAGCAGCTTCAAAGTCGTTAATTGTTTCTCAAGATGGCATTAAATTGGATGCTTATGATAATTCATTGGTTTTGTCTGGCAGTAATTTGGAAATTGAAATAATTGTAACTTTAGAATGTGAAGTTGAAGAAGAAGGCAAAGCTGTTTTAAATTCAAGAATGTTGGGCGATATAGTTAAAAAATCTTCTGGTAAAGAAATTTCTATTGAAATTTTAGATAATTATCTGACGAAAATTAAAAGCGGAAGTAGTAAATTTGAAATAACTGGATTTAGCCCTGATGAATCTTCAAAATTTTTAGATTTTAATGCTCAGCATTTTATTAAAATTTCAAAAAATAAATTGAGGCAAATGATAACAAACACTGTATTTTCAGTTTCAAGCGATGCAAACAAACCAGTATTAACAGGATGTTTTTTTGAGATTAAGAAAAATTTTATAAAAATGGTTGCGATTGATGGATTTAGAATGGCAATTCGCGTTGCTCAATTGGATGAAGATTATGAGTCAAATTGTTTTATTGTGCCTTGTAAAGTTTTATTGGAACTTTCTAGAATTTTAAAAGATGAAAACGAGTATGTGAATGTTAGTTATTCAGATAGTCGCGTTGCTTTTTCGTTTGATAATTGCACTGTTATCTCGAGGCTTATTGAAGGCAAATATATTGATTATGAACGTATAATTCCAAAAGGGAAAACTACAGTTTTTAATTTTAACACGTTTAAACTTTTAAAGATAATAGAAAGAGTGGCAATTGTTATTACAAGTGATTCGAATAGAAGCCCAATAAAGTTTTTGTTTAAGAATGATAGTTTGAATATTTCGTGTAAAACTTCATGTGGATTTTCAGAAGATAGTATAGAAATTGAACCAAAAGATTTTGAACTTGAAATTGGTTTTAACCATAGATTTTTAATTGATGCTTTGAAAGCTTGTGAAACTGAAGAGGTGTGTTTAAGTTTTGATAGCAGCATTACTCCTCTTACAATTACCCCTATTTATGGTGATAGTTTTTGTTATATTGTACTTCCTGTTCGTTTAAAAACTGTGTAATTTATTTTTTAAAATTTAAACAAGGTTATTTAAAAAGTTTATAATAGAGTGTTGAAATTTTTGAAGATTTAGTGTTTAGGAGAAAAAATGGAAATATTTATTTCGAATCAAGTAAGTCAATACAAAAGTGAATTTGAATATAAAAGTTGGTGTAGAAACAGTAATAATGATATTTCGGTTACTGAGGAATGTAAAAAAGATTTATATATAGAAAATAATTTTAATAAACAACATGAAGATTTATTACAAAGTGGCTATAGTGCAAACGATATACAGGTTCTTGAAGGTCTTGAAGCAGTTCGCAAAAGACCTGGTATGTATATTGGTTCAACAGGTTTATCTGGTCTTCATCATTTGGTTTTTGAGATTGTTGATAATGCAATAGATGAAGCGCTTGCTGGATTTTGCAAAAGTATTGAAGTAACAATCGAAATTGATAATTCTATTTCTGTCAAGGATGATGGACGTGGAATTCCAGTTGGCAAACATGAAAAAACTGGACTTTCGGCTCTTGAGGTTGTTTTTAAAATACTTCATGCAGGAGGAAAGTTTGGTGGTAATGGCTATAAAGTTTCGGGTGGTTTACATGGCGTTGGAGCATCGGTGGTAAATGCTTTATCTAGTTTTATGGAAGTTAAAGTATCGGATGGAGAAAGCATTTATTTTTTGAGATTTGAAAGAGGGGAAAAGTGTGATGATTTAAAAGTTATTGGTAAAACTACTAAGACCGGAACCGAAATTCTTTTTAAACCAGATGTTGAAATTTTTGAAGAAACTGTGTTTGATTACGATGTGTTGTTAAAAAGGCTTAGAGAGCAAGCTTTTTTGAATGCTGGTTTAAAAATTTTAATAGTTGATAAAAGAATAGGCGAAGAAAAAAGTGAGATTTTGCAATATAACGGTGGGATAGAGGAGTTTATTTTATATTTGAACAGGAACAAAACTTTAATTTATGACGATGTTATTCACTTAAAAAAAGTAAGCGAGGAATTAGAATGTGAAATTGCAATGCAACATATTGATTCTTATAATGAAAATGTGATGAGTTTTGCAAATAATATAAGAACTATTGATGGTGGAACGCATGAAACGGGTTTTAAAAATGCTTTGACGAGGAGTTTAAATGATTATTCGAGAAAATATAAATTTTTAAAGGATAATGATCGAAATTTTTCAGGCGAAGATTGTCGTGAAGGACTTGTATGTGTGATAAGCGTTAAGGTTAAAGATGCGCAATTTGAAGGTCAAACAAAAACTAAACTTGGAAATAGCGATGTAAGACTTTTTGTAGATTCGCTTGTAAGCGAGAATTTTTTTTCTTATCTTGAAGAACATCCTTCTGTTGCAAAAATTATAATTGGGAAGTCATTAAGCGCGGCAAGAGCAAGAGAAGCAGCTCGAAAAGCACGAGAACTTACGAAAAGAAAAAGTGTTTTTGAAAGCAATTCTCTCCCTGGAAAGCTTGCAGATTGTTCAGAAAGAGATAAAAAATATACTGAGATATATATAGTAGAGGGAGATTCGGCAGGAGGTAGTGCTAAACAGGGACGCGATAGAAGATTTCAGGCTATTTTACCTTTGTGGGGAAAGATGTTAAATGTAGAAAAAACGCGAGCTGATAAGGTATATGGAAATGATAAACTTTCTCTTATAATCACGGCGCTTGGTGCAGGCATTGGAAAAGATTTCGACATTGAAAAGCTTCGTTATGGTAAGGTAATAATAATGGCCGATGCCGATGTTGATGGGTCTCATATAAGAACTCTTATAATGACGTTTTTTTTCAGATTTATGACGCAGCTTATCGAAAATGGCCATGTTTATATAGCACAGCCTCCACTTTATAAAATCAGTAAAGGTAGACAAGTTGAATATGCATATAACGATAATGAATTAAAAGAAGTACTTAGTAAAATCAAAAATGGTGATGTTCAAAGATATAAAGGTCTTGGCGAAATGAATCCTGACCAACTTTGGGATACAACGATGAATCCTGAAACAAGAATTATGCTTCAAGTTAAAATGGAAGATGCAGTATTAGCGGATGAAATTTTTTCAATTCTTATGGGAGATAAAGTTGAACCTAGAAGAGAATTTATTGAAGAATATGCAAAATATGCCGTTAATATTGATGTTTAAACAATAAATGTCGTGTGAAAGATATATTCAAATTTGGTTAACAAATCGAAAATATAAATTTTGTGTTTTGAATAATATTATTAAAGTTAAACAATAACTAATGAAGGTTTAAAAAATTGGTGTTAAGTTAGATTGTTTGCTGTTCTTGGGTATGCAATGACATCGCGGATATTGCTCATTCCGGTTATGTACATTAAAATTCTGTCAAAACCTAATCCAAATCCTGAGTGTTTTACGCTGCCATATTTTCTTAGCTCCAAATACGATTGATAGTTTTCCCAGTTAATATTCATTTTTTTCATTCTATCTAATAAAAATTGAAGTCTCTCTTCTCTTTGGCTTCCGCCGATTATTTCTCCAACTCCAGGTATTAGACAATCCATTGCGCTAACTGTTTTTTCATCATCGTTTATTCTCATATAAAATGCTTTTATTTCTTTTGGATAATTTATTACAAAGATAGGTTTTTTAAAAATTATTTCAGTTAGATATCTTTCGTGTTCGGTTTGTAAATCTACTCCCCAGTTGACTGGATATATGAATTCTTTTTTATTTTTTTGAAGTATTTTTATTGCTTCAGTATAAGTAATTATCTCAAAATTACTGTTTATTAGATCGTCAAGCTTTTTTAAGATGCCATTTTCAATATTTTTTTCTATGAAGTCCATTTCGGAGAAGCCTTCTTTAAGCACATAATTTATTATATATTTTAACATGTTTTCGCTGAGCTTCATATTATCTGATAAATCCGCAAAAGCAATTTCGGATTCAACCATCCAAAATTCCGCCGCATGTCTCGCGGTGTTTGAGTTTTCGGCACGAAAAGTTGGGCCAAAAGTGTATACATTTCCAAAAGTTTGTGCGAAAGCTTCGGCTTCAAGTTGCCCGCTTACTGTCAAAAACGCCTCTTTAACAAAAAAGTCTTTTTTAAAATCAATTGTTTTGTTTTCTTTTTTTGGCAAGTTATTTAAATCAAGAGATGTGACTTTAAACATTTCACCTGCTCCTTCACAGTCGCTTCCCGTAATTATTGGTGTGTGAACATAAATGAAACCTTGTTCATTGAAAAATTTATGTATTGCGAAAGATAATATTGATCGGATTTTAAAAACTGAATAAAAAGTATTTGTGCGGCTTCTTAGATGTAAATTATTGCGTAAAAATTCATTTGTGTGAAATTTTTTTTGAAGAGGATAGTCTGATGCACTTGTTCCTTCAATAATTATTTCATCAGCTTTTATTTCAAATTTTTGTTTATTTTCTGGAGTGTTTTTTAAAATTCCCTTAATTTTTATTGCTGATCCTACATTTAATTTAGAGATTTCCAAAAAATTTTCTAGTGTTTCAAAGACTATAATTTGTGTATTTTCTAAGCACGATCCATCATTTAATGAGATAAAGATAATTTTTTTTCCAGATCTTATATGTTTGATCCAACCATTTAGATTTACATATTCGTCTTTAATGTTTTCGTAATTTTTAAAAATTTCGATTATTTTCATAAATTTGTCTCCAAAATTTAATTTAAGTTTTATAATATAACCTTAGCGAATATTTTGGTTGAATTCAATAAATAATATCATAGAAGGAGGATGAAAAATATGGACGATTTTAATCAAAATTTAGGTGATTCAAAAATTTATAATGACGAAAAAAAAGATCGCGCTTCAAAAACTTCAAGCTTAAAAGAAGAAGTGACAGAATATCAAGAGTTTGTGCCATCTTTTAATGATTGGATAACGCCTGATGAGCAAGCGGATCGTGCTGAGGAATTAGAAAATATGACCGAGAATGATTAATTTGTTATTGCTAAATTTTTTGTATTTATTCGCAAAATTATGATACTAATGTGGTTTCTGATTAGTTTGTTATATAAACGAATTAATTATATGATTGTTATTTAAGTATTTTGAGTATTTTTACAGCATTATTGTTTTTCGTTTTTGGCAATAAAATTTTCTTTAATATTGAAGTAGCGATAGTGTTTTTGAAGCGCCCGTTCACAACTTTAGTTTAAGCTGTATAAAAGTCAAAACGGGATTTTAGGGTGTAAAGTAAAATTTAGATTGATAATTTTTTATTAAAATAATGCGGTTGCTAATTTTTTAATAGCTACCGCGTTAAGACAAAATATTTGTATTTTAATAAGTTTCAATTGATATTTTTTCAGCGTTTCAATAATTTTTTTAAAAAATAACTTGAAAAAGAATAAGTTATTTTTCTGAATCAACGTCAGCAGCATATGCTATTAAATCCACGACTTTATTTGAATATCCCCACTCGTTGTCGTACCAAGATACAAGTTTCACAAAATTATCGGTCAAAGCAATTCCAGCCTTTGCGTCAAATATTGAAGTTCGCGGATCATGAATAAAATCTGATGAAACAACGTCATCTTCGGTGTAACCTAAAATTCCGTTTAAATATCCTTCAGAAGCTTCTTTAATTGAGTTTTTTATTTCTTTATATGTTGCTGATTTTGCGAGATTAACTGTTAAATCAACAACTGAAACATCGGCTGTAGGCACTCTAAATGCCATTCCTGTGAGTTTTCCATCGAGTTCGGGTATAACTTTTCCAACAGCTTTTGCTGCGCCAGTTGATGAAGGAATAATGTTGAAAGCAGCGCCCCTGCCTCCGCGCCAATCTTTTTTAGATGGCCCATCAACTGTTTTTTGAGTTGCAGTTGTCGCATGAACAGTTGTCATCAGGCCATTCACTACGCCAAAATTATCATTTATAACTTTTGCAATCGGTGCTAAACAATTTGTTGTGCATGATGCATTTGAAAAAACGGATATGTCTTTTGTATATTTAGAATGATTAACACCCATGACAAACATTGGAGCATCGCTTGATGGTGCCGTTATTAAGATTTTTTTTGCTCCGCCATTAAGATGCTGTGATGCTTTTTCGGTTGTAGTGTACAATCCGGTTGCTTCTGCAACAAATTCTGCGCCACTGTTGCCCCACGGAATATCACTTGCATTCATTTCAGAATGCACCATTATTCCATTACCGTTTATGAATAATTTTCCTTCTTTTGACTCTATATCGCCTTTAAATTGCCCGTGAACTGTGTCATATCTGAGCATGTAAACCATATATTCAGGATCGATGAATGGATCATTTATTGCAACAACTTGAACTTTTTTATTTTCGAGTGCAGCTCTTAAAACCAATCTTCCAATTCTTCCGAAACCATTAATACCAATTCTTACAGCCATTATTTTGTCCTCCAATTTCATTTTCATAGGTTTAATTAATATTTGACAGTAAATTTTGTAAAAGATAAAAATATTATTTAATTTATTGTTTAAGGGTGCAAAAGATAAAACTTTGCAAAGAATCATACGTATTTTATACAGAAATTCAAAAAATACAACTTAAGTTTGGTAAAAAATGAAAAATATTTATAAATGTTAGAGATTTTAAAATAATAAATACATGAAATTAAATATAGTTATAAATAAGTTGTGAAATAATATACATTATTTGATTTTTATGTTTAGAATCAATAAAATAATAGTTTAAAGTTAAAAAATCTTAGGATGTTAAATTTTAAAACTGGAAATCATATTTAAAAGTTTTTTTAAAGTGTTTTACGGTAAATTATGGGGTGGTATTGTGTATTCTAAAGAAAATATAAGAAATGTTGCAATTGTTGCGCATGTTGATCATGGGAAAACTACGCTTGTTGATGCAATGCTTAGGCAAAGTGGGACATTCAGAGAAAACGAACATGTGAGTGAAAGAGTTATGGATTCAAACGATTTAGAAAAAGAACGAGGCATCACCATTATAGCTAAAAATACCTCTATATTTTATAATGATATGAAAATAAATATAGTGGACACTCCTGGACATGCGGATTTTGGTGGAGAGGTTGAGAGAAGTTTAAAGATGGTTGAAGGGGTTTTGCTGCTTGTTGATGCATTTGAGGGTTGCATGCCTCAGACACGTTTTGTTTTAGGAAAAGCATTAGGATTGGGCCTTTATATAATTTTGGTAGTCAATAAAGTTGACAAACCGAATGCAAGACCTCTTGAAGTTGTAGATAACATGCTTGAGCTTTTGATTGATCTTAATGCTACTGAAAAACAATTGGATTCACCGATTATATATACTTCAGGAAGAAATGGTTGGGCATCTGTTGATATAAATTTACAAACTGGAGATATGAAGCCTTTGTTTGAAATAATAAAAAAACATATCCCTCATCCTAATGGTAATGATGAAGATCCTTTTCAAATGCTTGTGTCAAATATTGATTTTGATGAGTATACTGGCAGAATTGCGATTGGCAAAATAAAAAGAGGAAAGCTTAAACTTGGGCAAAGTGTTTCTGTTTGCAGGCTTGATGGTTCGATTTCTATTTCAAAAGTAACAAGAATATTTTTATACAAGGGACTTAAAAAAGTTGAAAGCGAATCTATTGGAACTGGAGAAATTGCTGCTATTTGTGGGATTTCAGATGTAAATATTGGGGAAACTATTTGTGATCAGTTGACGCCTGAGGCACTGCAGTTCGTTAAAATAGATGAACCAATGATATCTATGACGTTTAGTGTAAATGACAGCCCTTTTGTAGGAAAAGAAGGCAAATTTGTTACTTCTAGGCATCTTCGTGAGAGATTATTCAGAGAGATTGAAACCAATATAAGTTTGAAAGTTGAAGAAACCGACAGTACAGAGTCGTTTGTTGTTTCTGGTAGAGGCGAACTTCATCTTTCGGTTTTAATTGAGAATATGAGACGCGAAGGATATGAACTTCAAGTTTCAAAACCTGTTGTTATAACAAAGATTATAGATGGAGTTTTAAATGAGCCCATAGAATATTTAACGATTGAAACGCCTGACGAATTTACAGGAACGGTTATAGAAATTACAAGCGATAGAAAAGGTCAACTTGTGAATTTGGCGCCAAGCGCTTTAGGATTTTCAAGGATTGAATTCAGGATTCCTGCACGTGGTTTAATCGGATTCAGGAGTTATATTTTAAATTGTACCAAGGGTAGTGCTGTGATAAATCATATTTTTGATGGTTATGAGCCATTTAAAGGTATGTTGCAAACTCGAAGCAGAGGATCGCTTGTATCGTTTGAAACTGGTGAAAGCATAGCTTTTGGGTTATACAATGCTCAGGAGCGAGGTAGGTTGTTTATAGGACCTGGAAATAAAGTTTATGGTGGTATGGTTGTCGGGGAAAATTCTAAAAGTGGTGATTTGATAGTTAATGTTTGCAAACGAAAGCAAGCGACGAATATGCGAGCATCTGGATCTGATGAGTCCATTAAATTGATTGCGCCAACGGTTTTAAGTCTTGAACAAAGTATTGAATTTATTAATGAAGATGAATTAGTTGAAGTAACTCCATTAAGCATTCGCATAAGAAAAAAGATTTTGGATAGCAATTTGCGTTCCAAAACTAAAAAAAGTTAAAATAGTCAAATTGTTTTATAGATTTAATTGTTGTAGTCGTGATAGTTTTTATTTTTTTTATGTAATATTTTATAATTATTTTTTGATTTATTTTTTATATCTGAAACGAGTATAATTTCATTTTTTATGGTGTCATAGAAAATTGCTCGAGTCACTAATAAGTAGGACTTAAAAAAAGGCCAGAATAAACCTAATGTTGCAATTGATAAAAGAAACAAATGAATAAAGCTCATTTCAATTAAAAATAACTCATATTTGTGTTTTTTCATCAGAATTTTACTTGCTTTTAGGGCGTTTTTAGCTTTCAATCCTGGGTTGTCATTGATTATAAAATATGCCATTGATAATTCGTAACGTACAATTATTCCGGGGACGATGAATAACAATGAATGAAAAAATATTTTTATAAAGCGAAAAAATACTAGAGTTACAGAGTTCCAGAAAAATATAAATGGTTCAAAAAGTTGCATGTCTCTTGAAAATTTTCCTCTTGATATTGATAAATAATATCCGTAAAGTCCAATTGAAAGAGGAGACGGTATCAAAAAAGATGATATGATTCCCAGAAATTGGTATTTAGTATTACGCATTATAAATAAACATATTGTAATAATTACCATTCGAACCAAAAATACAACAGATGAATTTCGCCATTTTCCCTTCAAACTTTTTCTTGCAGCTAATTTTAAATCTTTTTTATTCATTAAATTATCCTTAGATAATCTGAAATATTTATTGAATTAATAAAATTAATAATTTATTTTATTTTAAAACAGCTTAAAGTTAAATAGAAATTTTTTTATTTTTTTAATTCAGTTATTTGTTAAAACTCTAATTTATTTTAAAAATAAAAACCCGTTTAAATAACGGGTTTTTATTATTATTTTATAATCAATATACCACTTACTACATCTTTATAAATTCTAATAAAAGCATGGTATGGATTATCTTTTTCAAAATCTTTGATTTCATTTATGTTGGAAACTTTTAATTGGTTTTCTAACAAAGTTGAATCATATTTATAAATTGAAATTCCTGAAATTAAATAATTTTCAACTTTTCCATTTACTGAGACGTTTAAAGAATCATCAAAAACTTCCGTAACTCTTCCGTATACAAGTGTGGTGTCCGCTAAATCTTTGTTTATATATTCAGAATTTTTGTTTGCTGTGTCGAATAAAAATTCTATTGAATCAATTTCTTCTTTTTCATTTTTTGTATATCTTATAATGTCTCCCTGATTAAGCTTCGAGCCTTTTTTGTTTAAAATATCTTTTGCGTTCGCGGTAATTTCAATATTTCTTCCATTTTCTAATCCGTAAAGTTTATCTACTATCATTAAGTCACCGTTTTGTATTTCTGAAATTTTATCAACGACAACAAATGGATCTGAACTTGAAACGCTAGGTTCCGAATTTGTAATAATTACTGCTCCAGCTTTGTAATCAGGAGTCAAATCATATATGCTAGCGTCATATTTTCCACCATCTTTAAACATGTTGAAGTTTTTTATTTTATAATCTTTTGAATTTAAAGCATTTTTTGGTATTTCAAATACAATAGTTTCATTTGTGATTCTTGTTGTTCCAAGTTTGTTTGAAGCCGCTGTATATTCAAGATTTTGTGAAATTTCATTTAAACTAAATTTATTTTCATTTGGCTTGACATCTAGATTGGCTGTGTTTATTTCTGTTATTTTATTTTCTGAGTTTGTTTCAAAAGTTATAAGTTGAGATTTAGTTTTTCCATCTCCATATAACAAATCACTTTTTATAACATCGGATGGTGAAGTAGCTAGAAAGTTATTAAATTTTATTTTATCGGCAGAGGTTAATACTATGGCTTGACCGTTTTTTGTAAAAATTTTAAATTGAACTTCTGGTTCAAGATAACCAACTTCTGCTGTAGCAACTAAGTATCCGTAATTTTTGTTTAGTGGTTCATTTTTTGTTTCAATATCTATAATTTCATTTTTTGCGTCTAAATAGAATGTTCCTTTCTCGCCTATTGAAATATTTTGTAAATATTTTGGAGATTTTTTAAATTCTCTGTTTGTAGGTGTAATTTTAAGACTTCCATCATTTGATATTTCATTGATGGAACCATCTATTTGTCGATTAGTTACATAACCTTTTATAAGTGTTCCATCTTTACTGATTGTGAGATCTATTTGATCTCCTTCGTTAATATCTTTTGTGTTTATTTCTTTTCCATGTTTGTATAATATAAGATTATTTCCTGAATTTTCTTCTAACACATAATTGCCATCTTTGCTGGTGATTTTGCCCGTTTTTTCAGATACATTGCCAACGATCATTGTTTCGAAATAGTTTTCAAATACAACGTCATAATTGTCATTTCCGTCGCTATCTAAAAATGTTAAAAAACCTTTTGAACCAAGTGTATCTGGCGTTAATGTTTCCGTAGTTTTTCCGTTATAAATGAAAACTGTTTCATCTTTTGGCAAAATGATTTTTTCGTTTTTATCTTTATTTTGAAAAGTTATCGCGGTATTTGAAGCTTCATCTTTCTGAATTGAAATTATTTTATCAGTTGGAATATTCAATACTTTATTTTTGTTTTCTTGAGTATCAATAAAAACTATTGTTTTATCATTAGTTTCTTCATCTACTTTTGAAAATCCCAAAACATTATAACCAAGTAAGAATTTTGCGTTAGTTTCGCCGACATAATATAATTCATTATTAATTTTAACTTGATTTTTTCCGATTTTTTCTTCCGATGTTTTATATTCATCGCCGTAAAGATTTTCGTTATTGTTCTTAGTGGTTGGCAACTGCGTTTCATTTGTTGCTGTCATTTTTCCTGAAAATTTTTTAAATCCTAGTTCACTAAGAATGTTTTTGTTGTTTGTTTCATACCTTTCAACACCATAAGATGTTTTTTCCATGATATTCACTGGTAAAGTATTGTAACAAAGGTTTGCAAAATTTTCTCTTGATATTTTTTCATTTTGAGATAAAATATTTGAATCATTCCAAATTTTTAACTCAGAAGCTATTCCTACGTGGCCTTCTGGAAATCCGCCTCTTTCCATTGCAGCTTTATCGTATCCTAAAACTTTCACAAGCATTGTAATTGCTTCACAAGCACTTATAGGGTCAAAAGGTCTAAAATTTTCTTCATCGCTACTAATTATTTTTTCAACTGCGGCTATGTTTATTTCTTTTTTAGCCCAACAATCTTCAATATCGTTGAATTTGTTATTGTCAGAAAAAAGGTTTGCAGATTTTTCAAGGCCTTTAAGACGTATACAACTTACAACTGCTTCAGCTCTTGTTAGATTTTCTTTTGGTTTAAATAAGCCTTTTTCTTTTCCAGACATTATTTCAAGAGCCGCCAATATTTTTATTTTTTCTTTAAAAATAGAATCATTTATGTCTACAAAATTTTTAAAATATTTATATTCATAGTTCTGTGATGAAACGGGATTAATTAAATCATTTTTTTCTGAATTGTTAATTATTTGATTGTCATTTTTGTTCGTATTTTGAGGATCAGTTTCATTTAATGAAATTTCGGTAGCGTTTGGTGTTTGTTGTGAAGATATTTCATCTATGTTCGTGCTTGAATTTTCACTATTTTCTTTTTTGGCTTCTATATATTTTGGAATGTCTTGTTCATTGGTAGTGTCTTCTGTGATATTATTAATGTTGTCATTGTCTCGTGTTGGAATAGCAGTTGGAGCAGCAAGCACAGAATTGGCCGTAATTCCCCATGCTAAAAATACTGCTGCCATTGAAGTTACTTTTCTTTTGTTTTTTTTACTGTTTTTTTCCATATTTTCTTCCTCCTTAAAATAAAATAAAAATTTTCTTTTATAAATAAAATAATCCAGCCAATTATATTTTGCACAAAAAATGATTTTATAAACATTAATTTTATTACATTTTTACCATAAAATTATTATTAAGTAAATTTTTATTATTATTTAAATTAATGTGCAAAAACGTATATTGTGAATTTATTTAAAATTTTGATCTCAATAATAAATTGAAAATAAGAAAATAAGTAGAATTGAACATAAATTTTAATTGATGTTGTTAATTTATAAATAACGCAAGTGTTATATAAGAATATATTTTTTTAACTTGTTAATTTAAAATATTTCATCGAGTGAAAAAATATTTAAATCACTTTCATCAAAATTTTTTTCCATAACTTGTGTCATATAATTTACGGCGTCCATGGAAGTTAAAATAGTTATATTGTTCTCAGCAGAAATTCTTCGTATTTTAAATCCATCACTTTCATAGTTGTTATTTCTTTTTGGAATGTCGATAATTAAGTCTATAACTCCACTTTGAATAACTTCAAGTATATTAGAGTTTGGTTCACTGATTTTTCGCACCGATTGAATTTCAATTCCATAATTTCTTAAATAAGTCGTTGTACCTATTGTTCCAATAAATCTGACGCCCAACATGAACAATCTTTTTGCATAATCTAAAAATTCTTCTTTTTTATTATCACAAATTGTCGCAAGAATTATGCTTTCGTGTGGCGGTATATTAATTTTTGCACCCAAAAACCCTTTATAAAGTGCTTCTAAAATTGTTTTTCCAACTCCGAGTGTTTCTCCTGTTGATCTCATTTCAGGTCCCAAACTTATTTCAACCATAGGTAATTTTTCCGTCGAAAAAACAGGAACCTTTACAGCAAATAATTCAATTTCTTTAAAAAGCCCCGTGAAACCAATATCTTTCAATTTTTCTCCAAGTATTATACGAGTTGCAATTTCTACAACATTTAAATCCGTTACCTTGCTAATATATGAAATAGTACGGCTTGAACGCAAATTAACTTCAATTACATAAATTTCGTTCTCAAATTCTATAAATTGGATATTTATCATTCCAATAACATTTAGTGCAAGCGAAATTTTTTCAGTAATTTCAATTATTTTCTTTTTTGTATTGTTAGATATGTCGTTAGCAGGATATATTGAAATACTATCACCTGAGTGAACTCCAGCTCTGTTTAAATGTTTCATAATGCCGGGTACAAAAATGTTATCTCCGTCACAAACTGCATCAACTTCAATTTCTATACCTTCTAAATACTTGTCAATTAATACTGAATTTTTGTTGTTTTTTTTGAAAATATTGTTTAAATAATTTGTCAATTCATCATCATTATAAACTATTTCCATTCCTTGTCCACCAAGAACATAAGAAGGTCTAACAAGCATTGGATATATGATTTCTTTTGCAGCATCCAACCCTTCTTGAACGGTATTTATTGCTTTACCTTTTGGCCTCTTTATTTTAAGATTTTCAAGCAAAACATCAAATTTTTCTCTATTTTCCGTTTTATCAATACTTTCAGGGCTAGTTCCAAGTACATTTACACCCATTTTTTTTAGAGTTGTTGCAAGTTTTATTGATGTTTGTCCTCCAAATTGCAAAATAACTCCAAAAACTTTTTCAAGGCTAACAACATTCATTACATCTTCCAAGGTTAGAGGTTCAAAGTATAGTTTATCTGATATATTAAAATCCGTGCTTACGGTTGCTGGATTATTATTGATTATAATTGTTTGAACTCCAGCTTTTTTAAGCGCTAATACACAATTTACGCTGCAATAGTCAAATTCAATTCCTTGACCAATCTTAGTTGGGCCTGAACCTACTACTAAAATTCTTTTTCCTTCTGTTATAATAACTTCGTTATGATTCTCATAAGTTGAATAATAATAAGGCGAAACAGCTTCAAATTCTCCGGCGCATGTATCTACCATTTTATATGTTGGAAAAATACCATACTCAATCCTTAAATTTGAAATTTGACTTTCTTTGCATTTTATAATTTCAGCTATACCTTTATCACTAAAGCCTTTTTGTTTATATTTTTTTATTAAATTAGAAGTTATGTTATCAATCGAATAATTTTTAAGTTCTTCTTCCATGACAACAATGTTTTTGATTTTATTTAAGAAAAATAAGTTAATTCCAGTTATTTCAGAAATTTTTTCTAAATTATATTCGCGGCGAATAAGTTCTGCTATATAAAAAATTCTTTCATCGTCTGGTGTCTCGATTTTACGTTTTAATTCTTGTGTTCTATATGTTTTTGAGTCATCATTTTCAAGTGAGTGTTGATTTATATCAAGAGAACGTATTGCTTTCATTAGTGCTGATTCTATGTTATTAGATAGCGCCATAACTTCACCAGTCGCCATCATTTTCGTGCCTAGTTGTTTTTTGGCAGTTAAAAATTTATCAAAAGGCCATTTTGGAATCTTAATAACACAATAGTCAAGCGCAGGTTCAAAACACGCATATGTTTTACCTGTAACTTCATTTATTATTTCATCTAAATTATAACCCAATGCAATTTTCGTAGAAATTTTAGCAATTGGATATCCCGTGGCTTTTGATGCTAAAGCGGATGAGCGACTTATTCTTGGGTTAATTTCAATTACATAATATTCAAATTTTTTTGGATTGACTGCAAACTGAACATTGCAACCTCCGTTTATTTTAGCTGCATTTACAATTTCAATTGCGGCCGATCTGAGAATTTGATATTCTACATTATTAAGTGTTTGAGTTGGCGCGATGACGATGCTATCACCTGTGTGTATTCCAACGGGGTCAATATTTTCCATACTACAGACGACTACACAATTTCCTATATTATCTCTTATTACTTCAAATTCAATTTCTTTCCACCCTTTTATACTTTTTTCGATCATAACTTGGCCTATTGCACTTATGTTTATGGCACAAATCAAAATTTCTCTAAGTTCTTTTTCATTTTTAGCATATCCTCCGCCCGTTCCAGCGAGTGTGTAAGCAGGTCTTACCACCACTGGATAATCTATTTCTTCGGCAATTTTTACTCCAGAAATTACATCGTTAGCAATATCACCTTTAATTACGGGTTGTTTTATTTTTTGCATAAGTTTTTTAAATTTTTTTCTATCTTCGCCGTTTTCGATTGATTCAAATGATGTGCCAGCTACTCTAACTTTATTTTTGCCCAGAATTCCTTCATTTTGTAGTTCCAAAAGTAAATTAAGCGCAGTTTGTCCTCCCATGCTTCCGATTATGTGAGAGGGTTTTTCTTTTATTATTATTTTTTCTACAATTTCTATATTTAAAGGTTCAATATAAATGGTGTTCGCTACACCTTTTTCTGTCATAATGCTTGCCAAATTGTCATTTATAATTACAGTTTCAATATTTTCTTGTTTTAAAATTGCGCAAGCTTGTGCGCCCGAATAATCAAATTCAGCACCCTGTCCTATTACAGTTGCTCCAGAACCAATAACTAAAATTTTTTTAATTTTGTGGTTAAACGGCATTAGTTCCTCCAGTCTTATGAAAACGCGATAACTTCAAGTTTAAAATATATAAAAGTTTTTAAGTATGCATTAAATATTTTGAAAATCATCAAATATAAATTTTACATCCAGTGGACCGGGCGAAGCTTCGGGATGGAACTGCACACTTTTTATCATAAATTTTTCGCTGCAAATTCCTTCTATCGTGCCGTCATTAATACTTTGAAATGTTATATCAATATATTTTTTAGGTAAATTGGAAATAAAATAATTATGGTTTTGACTGGTTATATAAATTTTATTATTCATTAAATTTTTAACTGGGTGATTTATTCCTCTATGTCCAAATTTTAATTTACTTGTATCTCCGCCAAGTGCTAATCCTATAATTTGGTGCCCCATACAAATGCCACATATGTTGATTTTCCCTATTAAAGCATTGACTGTTTCGATTGTTTTTGTTGCGTTTTTAGGGTTTCCAGGTCCATTTGAAACAAATATTAAATCAGGTTTTTCATCTCTTATTTCTTGAAAGTCTGCATCAAACGGAAAAACAACTATTTCGCTTTCTCTCTTTATAAATTCATTAATTATGCTTTTTTTACATCCTAAATCAATAACTGCAATCTTGAGGCCAATTTTTGTTATATCCTTATATTTTCTTGAAATATAATATTTATTTTTAGTGGATATTTCTTGTATTACGTTTGTATCATCAAACTCATCAATCATTTGTTTAATTTCGTGTGCTGGAGTTTCTGAAAGACATATGGCTCCTCTGAGATTTCCATATTCTCTAATTGCAAGCACAAGTGCTCGTGTATCAACATTGCACAAACCTGTGATTTTATTTTGTCTCAAATAGGCTTCAAAATTCATTTCAGAAAGAGAATTGTTTGAATTGTCACACTTTTCATTTACTATAATACCGTTAAGTAAAATTTTTTCTGATTCTTCGAAGTCAAAATTGAATCCATAATTTCCAATATTTGGATATGTCATAACTAAAATTTGTTTTGCATATGAAGGGTCTGTAAATGATTCTTGATAACCTAACATACTTGTTGTAAAAATAACTTCGCCGGCAATATTTTTAATATCACCAAACATTTCTCCGTAAAATTTCATACCATTTTCAAGACTTAATGTAGCTTTGGGGTTTGTGTTCATATTTGTTTATACCTTCTTCAATTCAAACAAAATTAGTCAGCAAATTTAAATTCTTGATATATTAGTATTTATTAATTTTGAATAATTATAGTTTAATTTTTTCATAAAAAATATTGTGTTCAGTCAATACTATTTTTTCGTTTCTTAATTGTCAAGTTTTAAAATAGGTATGGTTTTTAAACAAAATTAAAATGATACTTTAAATAAAATTAGTTTTTTAAGTTATTTTACCTAAAATTTTCGTTTATTATTTTTCTTGTTTCTTTCAAGTCTGGTATAAAATACCAAACACCTTCTACAAAAACAGATTTGCCAGGAACTTGAAAGCTAGAAATATCCTCGGGATTAAACTTTTTTATCATTGGAATATGCTTAACTAAATCAAAAAGTGTATAATTTGTTTGCACATTTTCTTTCGCTTCTTCGTACAGTTTTTTGATTATTGTTAAATATTTGGGTTTTAGTTTTTGTTTGGCAAATTCTCTTACGAAATTTTGTTGTATTTTAATTCGTCCCAAATCAGCGTCTATATAGCCACGTCTATATCTAACGAGTCCTTCTGCTTGTTCACCGTTCAAATGTTGAAAACCTGGCTTTAAATGAATTTTAAGATTTTGATAAGAATCATTATAATTCATCCCTTTTCCATTGCCTTCAATGTCTGGTACGTCAAAATCTATACCTTCCAAAATATCCACAATGTTTCTAAAACCTTTAAAGTCAACACTTGCAAAATAATGAATTTGTAAACCAATAATTTCTTTAACTTTTTTTATCATAAGTTCTTGCGGATCGTTAATTTTTCCTTTTTTGACTTCTTGTTTACCAATTTCTAATGCAGCATTTATTTTTTGAAATTTTTTTCCTATGAGAACTCTTGTGTCTCTTGGTATAGATATAATGTTAAGTTTTTTTTTGTATCCATTAAAACTCATAAACATAATAGAATCAGTTCTTGCACCGTTTCCATCGAGGCCCATCACTAGTGCATTGACAAATCCAATATTTTTTGGTTTATCCATTTCGATTTCAATGCTTTGCCCGATAGATTCGTATTTTATTTTATTTGCAAGGCGAACTCCAGCAAAAACTGATACCATAGAAAAAATTACAAAAAAAGTTTCAGAAATAAATTTTTTCTTGTTGTTTCTCATTGCTTACCTTTCCGAGTTTAGCATTTAAAACAAAAACGTCACAATATAAAAATTATTTTCTTATTATACATAAATAAATTTTCATTTAAAAATGAAAAAAATTATTTTTTACCTTAATTATTATATAAATCCTATATTGCAACAGTTTTTATACATTTATACAAGTTTATTATTTTTAGAGATAATAACTAATAGTTAAATTTTTATAAAATTATTTTTTTAAAATTATGGTAGCATTATGTTATAATCATTCGATAATTTTGCAAATTTTTCTGGCCAAATTAACGATTGAATTTCTCCGACGTGGATTTTTTTCAAAAAGAATATCAAAATTTTTGTTATATTTATATTTCCTCCAATTGTTTGAAAAATACTTTTTGAATGTGTGTTTTTTTGATTCTTAATTACAGTATTTTCGCAATTATTTGCTGAAACTTTTATGTTTGAAATTTTATGAAATTGATTTGTAATTGAATAATATAAGAATATATAACCATTTATTTCACAACAATGTTTTTGTAAAGAATTGTTTTTATTTATTTTTTTTGAATTATTTATTGGTTCATTTTCAATTATGCATACTATTTTTTTCTTTTTGGTTATTTTTATTATTGCATTTTCCAAGGTTATATTGGGAAATTTCTCTTCGATTTCTTGTAATGTCATGAAGTCCATTTCATCTAAAAGTTGAAATGTTAGTTTTGAATTTATTTGGTATATATATTTCTCTGCCATTTTTAATATTTTAAAAATTTTTTTTGCGATATATTTTATTAAATGAAGATTTTTATCGTTTTTTTTAATTTTTTTTTCCCACGATAATACAGAATAATAAATTTTGCTCTGTGCAATGTTTTCTTCACATGTTAAGCGAGTATACAAACCATTTTCTGTTTCAAAACCATAACGATTTAGTGCGTTTTTTTTCCATGAGATTATTTCATTGTCACAATGTTTTATTTTATTTTTTTCTTCTTTTTCGAGTATTGGTTCTTTTTTTTTGTTAATTGAGTTATTGCATTTGTCATTTTCTAGTAAAGTAAATGAAGGGGAAGGAACAGACATTAAATTTAACTCTCTTGCGAAGTTTGTTTCGAGATAATCGTTTGTTATTTTAATAAAAGCAGCTGTTTCTTTAAGATTTAAAATTGGTTCATAGTTGTCTGGCATATAAAAGTTTTCCACAAAAAACTCCCGTAGAACGATTTGTTTTGCGGTATTTAATTAATTAATGAGTAAGTTGCAAAGGATGGTTTTATTCTGTTGCGTATACAATTTCTTCATGATATTTGCACTCTTTGTTATGACAAGATAATTTTATTGTTTTTGTGTTTTTTGATGTATATTTTTTGAGTAAGACATTGCCACATTTGGGGCATATTTGATCGGTTGGTTCGTCCCACGTTAAAAAGTTACAGTTTGAAGAATTTTCGCAAGCAAAATATTTTCTTCCCTTTTTAGATTTTTTTATTAAAATTTTTCCTCCACATTTATAACAGTTTATTCCCAATTCTTCAGTAATTGCTTTTGCGTTTTTGCAGTCAGGATATCCAGGGCATGCAAGGAATTTTCCGTATCTACTTCTTTTATAAACCAACATAAGTCCACATTTTTCACAAACGATATTTGAAACTTTATCTTCGATTTCTATTTTTCCTATTTTTTCTTCGGCTTTTTTTAAGTCAATTTTAAATGATTCGTAAAATTCTTTAAGAATTTCTTTCCAATCTTTTTTTCCTTCTTCAACTTCGTCAAGTTTGGATTCCATATTTGCAGTGAACTTAATATTTATTATGTCCTTAAAATTTTCTTCAATGAGCATTGTAACCAATTTTCCAAGTTCAGTTGGTATTAGATTTTTTTTTTCTTTAATAACATATTCTCTATCAATAATCACAGACA
Source organism: Clostridiales bacterium (assembly GCA_031267755.1). GTDB lineage: Bacteria > Bacillota > Clostridia > Monoglobales > JAIRYP01 > JAIRYP01. Next base: position 41,792 of record JAIRYP010000015.1, read on the forward strand.
TGGTTGGTGCATATGTACTTGGTCTTCCTATTTCTTCCTTTTCAAGCTGTTTAACAAGTGTTGCTTCTGTAAATCTTGAAGGAGGTTGAGTGAAGTGTTGTTTTTTTGTTGCTTTTTTGAAATTTAAGTTTTCTTTTTCTGTGATGTTTGGAATTTTTTCTTGTTTTTCTTCTTCAACATCTGTGCCTTCTGTATATATTTTCATAAATCCATCAAAGATCATAGTTTGGCCTGAAGATTTGAATAGATAACCATCGATTACAATATCCGTTTTTACAGTGTCAAAAATAGCACATTCCATTTGACTTGACAGAAATCTTTGCCAAATTAATTTATAAAGTTTGTATTGATCTGTTTTTAATGAACCCTTTATTATATCAGGTGTATTATTTATATTTGTTGGTCTTATTGATTCGTGAGCGTCTTGACTTGTTTTTTTTGTTTTATATACATTTGGAGTTTTGGGTATATATTCTTTGCCAAAGTTTTCTTCAATATATTTTAAGGCTTCATTTTGCGCCTCAATTGAAACTCTCAGCGAATCTGTTCTCATATAAGTTATAAGTCCAGTTTGGATTTTGTTTACATCGATTCCTTCGTAAAGAGATTGTGCAATAGACATGGTTTTTTTTGCTGAAAAATTAAGTTTTCTTGAAGATTCTTGTTGAAGTGTGCTTGTAATAAATGGTGGAGAAGCTTTTTTGTTTTTTTCGCTTTTATTTACATTTAAAACATAACAAAGGTTGCCAGTTATATTTTTAAGTATTTCGTTTGCAGTGTTTTCGTTTGTAAGGTTCATTTTTTTTTCATTTAATTTTCCATAAAAATTGGCTGTGAAAAATTTTTTCTCTTTGAATTTTGTTATTTCAGCCGAAATTGTCCAATATTCACTAACTTGAAATTTTTCAATTTCTTTTTCTTTATCGATAATCATTTTCATAGTAACGGTTTGAACGCGTCCGGCACTAAGCCCTTTTCTTATTTTTTTCCATAAAAGAGGACTTAATTTATATCCAACTATTCTGTCAAGTACTCTTCTTGCTTGTTGTGCGTTAAATAGATTTACGTCGATTTTCTTTGGATTTTTTACGGCATTTTTAATAGTAGTTTTAGTGATTTCGTTAAATACAATTCTACATTTTTCATCTTTGTCCAGTTTTAAAATGGCAGCCAGATGCCAAGAAATTGCCTCGCCTTCTCTATCTGAATCGGTTGCAAGAAGTATTTTTTTAGATTTTTTAGCTTCTGCTTTAATTTTTTTTACTATGTCGTTTTTTCCTTTCATGGTTGTGTATGTTAGTTCAAATTCGTTTTCAAGATCAACGCCAAGTCGGCTTCTTGGCAAATCACGTATGTGGCCCATTGATGCTATGACTTTATAATTATTAGTTCCTAAGTATTTTTCTATAGTTTTTGCCTTGGCTGGTGATTCAACTATAATCAAGTTTTTAGTCAAGTTTTTAGTCATTTTTTCTCCCATAAATGTTTTCATTTAAAGCGTACGTTTGTCCAGCTTCTTGTTTAACTATTCCCTTTAATTGCAAAATCATAATATTGCTGTTTGCGATTGAGGCACTGATCTTACACTCTCTTATAATTTTATCTATATGTGATTTTCCAAAAGAATGTAAATATTTTATTATGTTTTTTTCTTCTTCGTTTAGTTTTGTATATAATTCTTTATCTAAAAAGTTTGGGTGTTTACTTTTTTCGTTATTCAAAAACACTTTGAATTTGGAATGTTTTTTTAGTTTTGTTTTAGTGTTATCATTAATATTTTTATTAGATTTTTCAATTTTTAGTTCTTTTGTATTTATGTTATATTTTTTTGTGATTTTGTCTAAATTATTTTGAATCATATCCGAATAAACTCCAAAATATGTATCTAAAACATCTTCAGCGTTTCTGATTGGTTGAACACCTTCAAAAATTAATTCATTTGGGTAATCACTTCTTTTTGATGTTGCATTACCAACTAGTGCAAAAACATCTCTGTTGTTTTCAACTGCATGTTTTACAGTGTAACGTGTACCTGATCGATTTTCCGCCTCAATTACAACAACTCCCATAGAAAGTCCGGCCATTATTCTGTTTCTAATTTCAAAAACATAAGGTGAAACGGGTGTTTTAGGAGGATATTCAGAAACAATAGCACCGCTATTTTGAATAAAGCTGTACAAATTATCATGTTGTTTGGGATAAGCTTCATCAACTCCTCTTGGTAAAACGGCAACGGTGGATTTGTTTGCATCAATTGCTCCAATATGTGCTGCAGCATCGATTCCTAAAGCCATTCCACTTATAATTAGAATTCCACATGAAGCCAAGTCATAAGATATTTGCATTGCTTTATTGACTCCATATGGACTTGGATTTCGGCAACCAACGATTGTGATACAAAGCATGTTGTCAATATCCGGCATTTTGCCTTTAATATATAAAGTTCGTGGTGGATATGAAATAGTTTTTAATCTGTTTGGATAATTTAGGTCGTTGATTGAAATAACATCTATGTTTTCATTTTGGCAATTCTCTATGATGATTTTCGATATTTCAAGTGATTTGTCAAGATTTAAAAATTTGTCAAAACCAAGATGTTTCATAGTTTTTAAATTAAAACGTCCGTGTTCATAAAATTCTTTCGCACTTGTAAAAGTTTTTAAAATTTTGTAAATTTCATAAGGATTGTTTTTGCATATATCACTGAGCCATATTTCATACAATAAATCTTCGTTAGTTAGTTCCATGATATTCCTCCATATGAAACTTACTAAAATTTTCAATGTAAAATTTACTAGTTTTTACGAATTGATTTTTTTTGATCATTTTCTGTTTTTGGAAATTTAGTTAATGAAGAAACATTTTTCAAAGATTGTTCTGCTGATGTTTCAGGAATAAAGTCTGCTTTAAAAACGTTTTCATAGTTTATCTGCGTAACACTTTTTCCAAGTTCTTTATTTTTTTCGCTAATTTCTGCATTACTATTTTTTCTCGTGTATGTTTCTACAAATGATGGATGAATTATTGCTTTTCTTTTATCGTTTAGATTTTCAGAAACTGCTACCACTTTTCCTTTATTTTTGTCTTCTCTTTCAAGGTTGTTGTGTACATTAGCGAGATTAATAGCAATGTCTTTAGTGGTAGTATCTTTTTTTCCTTCAGTTTCATCAAATAAAGTTTTGGCAGCATCTCTTTGATTATATTTTTTTAAAGTAATTTCTTCTCCATTTCTTAACGTTGCTTCGAATTGTCTTTCTGGATTTTGGCCACTCATAAGTTTAAACCCCCCATGTGTTGATTTGATACAAACCTTCAACACGAAAAAATTAAATCCTTTATAACGTTCATAAATTATGAGCAAAGATTTAGAACTTACGATAACCAAAATTGAAAAATACATACTAAGCATGTGGCTTTTATACTGTTTTATAAAGAAGAAAATATTTTAAATAAATTTCATTCGTTTAAATTTTGCAAAATATGTAATTAGGGTTGCCGCTTGTGCTGCATTTAATGATTCTATTGAACCGAACATTGGAATTTTTATTATGTTTTTTGAAATTTTTTTTATTTCTACCGAAACACCTTTTGTTTCATTTCCGATTACTAAAGCAATTTTACCTGAAAAATCTTCTTCATATATATTTTTGCCTTCATGAGAAGAAGAAATTATTATATTATAACCATTGTTTATAAGTATGTTTAAATCAGAAAGTTCAAAAATGTTTATTTTAAATAAAGAGCCCATGCTGCAACGTGAAACTTTTGAGTTATAAACGTCCGTGCAATTATTTGTTATAATTACCGCTTCAATTCCACTCGCTTCAGCTGTTCTTAATATAGCGCCCATGTTTCCTGGATTTGCTATAGAATCTAATATGAGTAAAAAATTATATTTTAATAAGTTGAGTTCACAACTTTTTTTATTAATAATTGTTATAATGCCTTGCGAGTTTTTTGTATCGCAAATTTTATTAAAAATTTTTTCTGCTACTGTATATATTTTGAATTTTTCTTTAATTTGATTCATGAAGGGTAGGTTTTTTTCTAAAAAAATATCAGAAATTATTATGAATTTTATTGATTCTGATGCATACAAAATAGCTTCTTTAGAAACTAGAAATCCTTCAGTTAAAAATTGGTTACATTTTTTTCTATACTTAACTTGTTTCAATTTTTTTATGTGTTTTATAATTTTATTTTCTTTACTTGTGATATTTATAAACATCTGATTCCTCTTTGATATATTTATTTTTTAAAAAAAGCTTAGTTTGAAGACAAATTTTATTTTACTTTAAATTAAATTTTTTGAAATTTGTGTGAACTTTTTTTCTATCAAATAATATTTTAAATGTGTGTATAGAAACAACAAGGTTTAATTTTTGGGGGACACGCGTGAATATAATTTTAAAAAGTAGCGAAGAAGAGGCTGTAAAATTTTTTTATTTTGAAAATAATATATATTATTCTGATTTGAGCGAAGGAAGATTTGATGAATCAAGAATTTTAATTTCGACTATTAGAGAAAATTTTGATGCATGTTTAGATAATGAAAAAAACATTCATATAGTTTGTCAAGAAAATGATGATAATGTAATTTATATATTAAGAAGTAAACAGAAATGGTATAGAAAAATTATATTAAAAACTCGTCAAAATACCAAAATATCGGTAGAAAAATTCAGAATCTTTATTGTGAAAGAAAACGTTTTTATAATTTATGTTTTGGAATATAAGGAAAGTTTTCTTCTTACTTTTCAAGAAATTGGAGATGATTCAGAGCCGGAAATTTTAGATATTTTGAATCGTGAGAAACAAAATTTTTGTTTAAATATAGATAAAGTTGGTAATATTTATTTATTTTATGTAAGCGAAAAGAATAATTCACATTTTGGTTTTAAAAAGTATATTCAAATTGAAAAAAAATGGAATGAGTTTGAAAAGATTTGCGATGAAGTTAGTTGTTTTTCTACCTTATTAGACGAAAATAAGGACACGATTCATCTTTGCTTTGTTAGAAACAATAAGATTTTTTATAAAAGCGCATCAATAAGTTCTAAAAAGGAAATCTGGCAAAATGAAACTAAATTTTCGTATATTATACAGAATTTTGCAATTCCGGTGATGTTTATTAGAGAAAATAAAATATACATCGCTTGGAGTAATAGAATTTTTATGACAATTGTAAATTCTGAAAATTATGGAGAAAATTGGAAATTATTTACTAAAAATTTAAATTTTAAAGAAAAAAATATTGATTTATTTAAGATTGAGTATGTTGAACATATTGAAAAAAAGTTAAGAATAAATACAATTATTTTTTATGGTAGGTTAAATAAACGAATAAATAATAATTTTATTTTATCAACCGGAGAGGTTTTATTAAATTTTTCAAAGGACACAGATAAGTTTTATAATAGAGATAGTTTTAATTTTGAAAATAAAATTATTTCAACTAAAAATTTGAAACAAGAATTTAAGGGGAAAAAGATTAGTCAAGAAAAAAATTTTAAACAGAAAGAAATTGCATCTAAATTTAAAAATAAAAGTTTTTTAAATTATGAAAAAAGAAATATTAAAACTTTGCAAAGTGAAAAAGATAAGTTTTCGTTAAGTAGAGAAGATATTAGAAAAGTTTTTGAGTCATTGCAAGATGAATTCTATAAAAATATTAATAATCGCATTTCTTATCTTGAGAGCATTGAGGAAAAAATTAGTGATTTGCTGAATAAGCTTGTATTAGATAGAGCTTATAAGAAAAATTCGTTAAAGAATGCAAAAAGGAAAAAGAAGCTCGGAAATTGTTAATTTATTTTTAAGAATTTATTCTATCATATTGAGAATTTCATGTGAGATTTTTTCTGCGTTCATGTTATATTTTTCTTTAAGAGTTTCGATTGAACCGTGTGTTATTGGAGTGTCAGGATATCCAAATTTTTTTATAAAAATTCCAATTTCACATTCTAGTAAGCTTCCAAAACCTCCAAAAATAACACCATCTTCAAGCGTAATGACAATACTATTTTTTGAAATATTTTCAACGTAAAATTTTTTGTTTATTGGTTTTACGACTCGAGCATCAATAAGTGTTATAAAAATTTTGTAATTTTTGAGAATATTAACAATTTTAATTGCTTCGCAAAGCATATTACCTACTGAAATTAAGATTATTTTTGAATCATTGCGGCTGTTTTTATAAATAATTACTGGGCTAAGTTCAAAATCTTTTTTATTTGTTTGAAAGGTTTTGCTTAAACCGCGTGGATATCTTATTGCAATCGGCGATTCATTATTGTTTACAGAATAATCAAGCATGAGTTCAAGCTCTTCTTTGGTTGAGGGGGCAAGAATTTTAATATTTGGAATATGTGAGAGAAAAGAAATGTCGTAAATTCCTTGATGCGTTTCGCCGTCTTCACCTACAATTCCGGCTCTATCAATTGCAAATATGACGTGCAAGTTTTGAAGTGCTGCGTCGTGGAGAATTTGGTCATATGCTCGTTGTAAAAACGAAGAATAAATTGCAATTATCGGAATAAAATTCATTTTTGCAAAGCCACAAGCAAACGTGACTGCGTGTTGTTCGGCAATTCCAACATCAAAAAATTTTTCCGGGAATGTTTTTTCAAATTTATCAAGTCCTGTTCCATTTGACATAGAAGCAGTTATAGCAATTATTTTTTTGTTTTTTAAAGCTAATTCGCAAATTTTTTCTCCAAAAATATTTGAATAGCTTTTGTTTAAGCTACACAATTTTAGTTCTTCTAAATTATTATTATAGTAATTTTTTTTGTTATCTTTCTTATAATTTTTTATTTCATTATTATGTATTTTTATTGCACAATTTTTGTCATAAGGTATTTCATTGGCGTTGTTTGCTTTAAAAATATTTTTTTCGTAAAAATTTTTAAATTCGTGTTCGGTTGATTCAAATTTATTTATTCCATGAAAAACGTCCGGATTGTCCTCGGCCAATACATAACCTTTTCCTTTTTTAGTATGTATGTGAATTAAGACTGGTTCTTTGTTTTTTTTAGATTGTTTTAAAACTGTAATTAAACTTGAAATGTCGTGTCCATCAATAGGTCCCATATATTCTAGACCAAAATCTTCAAAAATTCTATTAGGAATAATTATATTCTTGGCCTGATTCTTTATGTTGTGAATTATGTTTTTTATATTTTTACCTAAAAGTGGAATTTTATTAACTGCATCTTTAACTTCATTTTTTAATTTGAAATAAATTTGATTATTTCTGATTTTATTTAGTTGTTTTGCTATTGCTCCAACATTTTTCGAAATGGACATGCCATTGTCATTTAATATTATAATCATAGGTGCTTTACATGTTCCGACATTATTAAGAGCTTCAAATGCCATTCCTCCAGTCATTGCTCCATCTCCAATAACTGAAATTGCATGCGCTTTTATGCCAATTATTTTCATGGCCGATGCAAATCCAAGTGCAGCGGAAATTGAGGTAGAGCTGTGTCCTGTATTGAAACAGTCGGAATCTGATTCTGATGTTTTAGGAAAACCGCTTATTCCACCATATGAACGAAGAGTAGCGAATTTGTCATATCTTCCGGTTAAAATTTTGTGTACGTAAGATTGGTGTCCAACGTCCCAAATTATTTTATCAAATTGAATATCAAAAACTGTGTGTAAAGCAATTGTTATTTCGACGACGCCTAAATTAGAAGCTAAATGACCACCAGTTTTTGAAACCGAATAAATTAAAAATTTTCTTATCTCGAATGCTAAAAGTTTAAGCTCATCTATGGTGAGTTTTTTTAAGTCATCTGGAAAATTTTTTTTACCGAGTATTTTATAGTTTCCATCCATTTATTTAATATTCCTCTAATTTGCTTATTTAGAAATGTTTTTGATAACTGAATATGTTTAATTATATTTTTCAATAATAATTTATTTTGTAAAATTTATTATTCTCTGCTACCTCCAAAATTTCTTTTTGTTTGATTAAAAAATGAAATTGCATCTTCTAGGTCTTTTTTAGAAAAGTCTGGCCACAAAACATCTGAAATCCAAAATTCTGCGTATGATGCTTGCCAAAGTAAAAAGTTTGAAAGTCTCTGCCTTGAAGCTGGCATGATTATTAAATCAACATCTGGAACATATAAATTATTTGAAATGGTATTTTCTGTTATACGGTTTGATTCAATTTTTTTGTCCAATACATCTTTTAAAATTTTTTTAAAACTTTGTAAGATTTCGTTTCTTGAGCCGTAATTTGCGGCAATATTTAGCTTCATTCCGGTATTATTTTTTGTTATATTTTCAATTTTCCAAATTGATTCTTTTATTTCATTGTTTAAAAATCCTATATCTCCGATTACACAAACTTTTATATTTTTTCCTGAAATTTTTTGTTCTATATTTTCTAAACCATCTTTTAAAAGCGCAAACAAATCATCAATTTCTATTTTTGGTCTGTTCCAATTTTCAGTCGAGAAAGCGTAAACTGTTAACATATTTAAACCAAGTTTTTCTGAATGTAAAACTATTTTTTCAAGTGTGCTTGCGCCTTTTTTATGTCCTATTTTTTTTGGTAATCCTCTTTTTTTTGCCCACCTGCCATTTCCATCCATTATTATCCCGACATGTTTTGGAAGTTGCAACATTTTGCTCCTTCATTAAAAATGTTTATAAAATTTTATATATAAATAAACATAAATGTTTTTATACGGTTGAAATTTTCTTCTCTTTTTTTATTACTATACTTTCGATTTCGTCAATATATTTATTAGTTAATTTTTGAATCTTATTTTCAAAAGATTTAATTTCGTCCTCGCTTGTTTCACCTTTTTTCTTTTTTAATTTAATTTGGTCTATTTCATTTCTTCTAATTGATCGAATTGAAACTTTTGCTTCTTCGCCGAGTTTTCGGACTTCTTTGGCAATTTCGTTTCTTCTTTCCTCGCTAAGTGGCGGGAATATAATTTTTATGGCGGTACCATCGTTATTTGGACTGAGCCCAATGTCAGATTTTAATATTGCTTTTTCAATGTCAGAGAGCGTTTTAATGTCCCAAGGTTTAATTAAAATTATTCTAGGATCGGTGATTGAAATATTTGCAATTTGTGAAATTTGAGTTTTAACGCCATAATAAATTATGAATATTTTTTCAAGTATTGTTGGATTTGCTCGCCCTGTTCGTATATTTTTATAATGTTCTTGCAAGTTTGAAATACATTTTTTCATTTTATTATCAGTTTTTTCCATGTTTGCGCCTCTTTTGAAAATCATCTTTGTGCAGAATGAATTATATTTTTAAGTTTATAAGAAATTTTCAATATTTTCGTTTTTTGTTCATTTTAGTTTTTGAGGATTTCAGGTGAAGAATTTGAAATAATTGTTCCAATTTTTTCTCCAAACATTGCTTTTTTAATGTTTCCTGATTCACTCACTTGAAAAACTATTATTGGGATATTATTATCTTTGCATAATGATGCAGCAGTAGAATCCATAACTCCAAGTCCTTTTTTTAATACATCAATATGACTTAAACTTATAAATTTATGGGCGTTTTCATCCAGATTTGGATCAGAATCGTAAACTCCGTCGGTATTTTTTGCAAGCAATATAATGTCTGCACCAATTTCTGCTGCCTTTAATGCTGCTGCAGTATCTGTTGAGAAATATGGATTACCTGTTCCACAAGCAAAAATTACAACTCTTCCTTTTTCAAGATGCCTTACTGCTTTAAGCCTAATATAGGATTCGGCGATTTGTTTTATTTCAATTGCAGTTTGAACTCGGCATGGAACTAAATTTTTTTCAATTGAGTCAGCAAAAGCAAGAGAATTTATAGCAGTTGCAAGCATTCCCATATGGTCAGCTCTATTTCTTTCAATATCCGCACAATTTCTGCCTCTAAAAAAATTTCCGCCTCCGATAACAATCGCAATCTCGGCTCCAAGTTTTACGCATTCACAAATTTCTTTAGAGATTTTTTTAACTATAGAAGATTCAATTCCAAAATGGCTTGGGCCGCTTAGAGCTTCTCCGCTTATTTTAATTACAACTCTTTTGTATTTTAATTCCATATTTTCCTCAGTTTTTATTATTTTTTATTAAACTTATATTTTTTTGAATTTATGGTTAATATATTTTATTTTTTTGTTGATGTCAAATAGCTTAAGGATCGTTTTTTAATTTTTTAAATTATTTTTTATAAGTTTAGTATATTTTTTATTTAATTTTAGGATACTAAATAATATTTAATAGTTTGAATTTTAAAGAAAGGTGTTGTTATTTTATGTTAATTAAAAGATTCTATAAAAATTTTTCGGGGTCAGCGTCATCGAAGGTGAGAGAATTGTCCGCTGAAGAAGAGGTATATAAAAGAGTTATGATTAACAAATTGCTTAATTTGATGCAAATTAAATATATATGTGATTCTCAAGAAAAACTATATGATGAAACGTATTTTAAAAATAATTTTGATTCTGCCTTTTTTGACAGTAAATTAATTAATTTATATAGAGTTTTAAGTAAAAAAATCGAGAAATCAAATGAATATCAACAACTGAATAGCAAGGAATTTTTAAATGATGAAAAAATTATACGTATGGCAGAATTTTTAGTTAGAGCTAGTATTGTTGGTTTTAAAGATGAAAGAAAACGTGGCGAAGTAATGGAACAAGTAAGAAACGAAAGAATTAAGGAAGATGTTCAAAAACAAACTAAAAAGTCAGATATTTCTTTAGTGTTAGAGCCAACTGCAACACTTTTGAATAAAGAACAAATGATTGAAGATTTTACTGAAGATATTTTATCAGGCCAATTTGCTACAGGGGCCTTAGGTGAAGATAGGGACACAAAGAATAAAAGAAATGCTCGACTTGAACTATATCGAAGCGAATTCTTAGACGGATTAATTAGTGATTATAGTAAAGTTTATGAAATTTATTTGAGAGAATTTCCACACCATGATGAAGTTAGAGATAGAAAATTTTTAAAGGGATTTTTAGAGGGTTGTTTTGAAAATATTTCATATGAACGATTAATGGAATTGGCTCAACAACAAAAAGCAGCAGCAGCAAAACCTCCATCGCCGAAACCAGCAGCAGCAGTACCGAAACCGCCGCCAGCGGCTTCGCCAGCAACACCAGCTCCACCAAAAGCAACAGCACCTTTATCACCAAGAGAGCAAATGATTGAAGATTTTGTTGAAAATTTATTATCTATTGATGGCGTTGATAGAGCGTATGGAAAAGACGGATCTGAAAGACATAGACGGTTAAAAGTATATCATAGCAATTTTGTAGAAGAAAAAACCGATAAAGTACAGCAGCTTTTTTCGAATTATTTAGAAACAAATTCGGGTGTTGAAGAATCTGAAAAAAGAAAATTTTTGAAGGAAAATTTGGAGCGAGAATTTGAAGGATACACTTATGAACAAGTAATAGCAAAGGCTCAAGAAGAAAAAACAGCAGTAGCAGCTCCGCCAGCAAAACCAGCAGTACCATCAGCTCCTTCGGCGGCACCAGCAGCAGCTCCGCCAGCAAAACCAGCACCAGCAGCAGCACCTCCAACAAAACCAGCACCATCAGCAGCCGCCTCGTCTACGGATGGGTTTAAACCTATACCCGCTGAAGATTATGATGCTTTTGTTGATTTGGCTGCGAAATTGTTGGTTTTTGGCGAAGAGAATGCAACAGCTGATGATGTTCCGAATGTTATTTATGAACTTTATGAAAGTTTGGCCGAAAAATTTGATATAGATATAGGTGTTGAATCAGCTTTTTATAATCCACAAGATTTCAAAATAGGTTTTGAAAAAGTTAAAACTGGTACACCAGAACAAAAACATGATGTGGGCAAGTCTCACGTAGAAGAATATCTTAGACGTCAAAAATTTTCAAGAGGGCCTGAAAAAGTTGTAACAAAAAAAGAAGCTGAAACGGCACCTCAAGTTTTAACGCCCGAGCAAGAACTTATTGAATTAATTGTTAATGATAAACTTTTGGATTCGAAAACTGACAATTATGAGTTTAAATTAAGAGGAATAGAATTTGAAATTGAAAGAATAATAATTGCAAATGATCTTTCTCGTGGAATTATTGTTGGAATACGAGGAGATATTGATACTGATTTGGAAAATTTTGATCATGATAAAAAAGATGCAACTCCTGAACAAAAAAGAGATTTTTTAACAAAAAAAGTTAAAGAAAGAATTGAAGCATTTGGTGGTTTTGATTCTTTAAAAAAATCAGCTCCAGCGGCTGTTAAATTGCCACCACCTACAGCCCCTCCTACGGCTAAGCCGAAGCCTCCACTTGTAATGCCTCCTACGATTAAACCACCCCCACCACCAGGTCCTGCTCCAGCTCTAGCCAAAGTTGAACCTCCAAAAGTTGCAGCACAACCTGATCCGGCACCTGGCGTAAAGCCGCCAGATAAGGAAACAGTAAATTCTGCAAATAAAGAATTTGTCAAAGAACGAATGAAGTTTATGGAAGCATTAGAAAAAAATTTACTTGTTGGACCTGTTGATTTAGAAAAAGTGAAAGCAGCAATGAAATCTGAAAAGGAGCGGTTGAAAAAAGAATTTGGTCTGGGTGATGAATTAGACGCAATAATACAAAGTGGAGTGGAAAAAAGAAACGGTACGAACGATGCAGAAGGTGTTTTTATTAATAAATTAACTCTTATAGATTCGTATATGCCAAGTATTATTAGGAGTTTACATACTTTATTTGATAATACTTGTCGAGAAAAGATATTAGGAGCGATACTTCAACATTTGGTTCCAGCTGCAGGGCCTCCGGCAGCTGAGCCTAAGCCTTCACTTGTAACGCCCCCGGAATTTGTACCACCGCCACCAACAGGTCCTGCTCCAGTGCCTCCATTTGTAACACCTCCTACGGCCAAACCATTACCACCACCAGGTCCTCCTCCAACGATTCCGCCTGCAACGTCCCCTGCGGTTAAACCATCTCCATCAGCACGCACTGCTCCAGTGCCTCAAGCTGCAGTACCTTCACCTGCAACGTCACTTCCTCCTAAGGCATCTCCTAAGCCTTTATCTGAGACTACGCACGCAGAACCGCCATTACAAAAAAAACAATTTGTTGAAATGCTTCAACGTACTGCAAAAATGGATAAATCACAATTTATTCATGTAGTAGCGCAAGCATATGGTATTTCCGCAGCAGAAAAAAGTGATTCACAATTGTCAAGTGAGCTTGGAGAGGCGGGCGTTAATGTTGCAGCAGTTGAGAAAGCTCTTGAAACCTTTCAAAGAATAATGCCTGAAACTATTGAAAAAATTGAAAATGCTGGCGAAGAAGATTTTAATAATTCTATGAGTAACGATAAGCTTTTTGGTCAAATCAATGTAGGATCAAAAAATATAGAAATAGGTTTTTTTAGAAAATTAGTTAATAAAATTTGTAATTTTTTTAATTTAGGTAGAAGTGCTGAAGCAACGAGCTTAGCTGAACTTGTGAAAGCTAAAACAACACAGGGTTTTGATCAAAATTTTGGGAAAGCGCCACTTATTGGTTTTCCTGAAAGAACATCTCAAGTGGCGGGGCCATCCACGTTACCTAGAAAATAATAAAATTATTTTTAATAATTTATTCAATTTTAGTAAATAGTAAATACCTAATTGTAAATCAAAATGTACTAAGTTTCTATTGTTTGGTATAGGAGTTGTTTTTTATGTTGATAAAATATGTTTTAAAATGTTCTTATATCAGGCAAGCTGCAACTTCGGGTGCGTCAGAATCTACAGCGGTTGATTCGGAAGTTCTAAGAGAACGCGAACAAGTTTACCTTAAAATTAAATTAAAGTTGTGTGAGTTATTACATGAGGAATTTAATAAAAGAACTGTTATTGATGTAGAAGAAATAAAAAGATTAGTGAAGAGAGAAATGGAACCATTTACAACAGATTATGATTTAGGAGAAGATTTAGAAAAAATAGTAGAAAATGTTGCAGAAGATAGAGAATTAATGCTTGATAATAAAAAGATGGCAGATTATGTTTTTGAAAGGAATTTAAATCAAGCATTCGGAAGTAATTTTGAAAATTTATGTCAAAAAAAGATAATGAATAAAAGAAAGACAATAGCGTCTCCGATGGTTGAACCGGATCTTTCAACTACAACGCCCCTTTCATCTAAAGCATCACCAGCAGCGTCTTCGAAGGCTAGGCCGGAGCCTAGACCGAAGGCTAGACCGAAGCCTTCTACGTTTGATCTGACAGAATCATCAGTATTTGATTCAACGATTTCACATGGAGAAGCTTCAGCTGTTAAACCGAGGCCTCCCCACGCAGTGCCTCCACTGATTAAGCCACCTCCGCCAGTACGTTCCCCTGCTCCAACGTCTTCGGCTACAGCGTCTCCGACGACTGAGCCATCTTCGCCGAACGTCCCTGTTTCAATGAATTCGAGTGCAGCTTCGCAAGCTCGAAAAAAGCAATTTACTGATGCACTTCGACAAACTTTAGAAATGGAAATGCCACAATTTATTCGCATAATAGCTAAAGATTACGGAATTGCACCAACGGCAAAAGGCTGGTTTGGAAGAACAAAGGTAAAAACTGATTCACAGATACAAAAAGAATTGGCGAAAAAAGGAGTTAATGTTTCAGCGTTAAAACCAGCACTTAAGACCTTTCAACGAAATGTAAAAGAAAATGTCGAAAGAATTGAAAATATGTCCCCGGAAGAATTTGATAATTCAGTGGGAAGTGGCAAGATGCCTGAAGAAATTTCAAAGGGAATAGGACCTAAAGAAATAGGCTTTTTTGAAAAAGTGATTAATAAACTTTGCAATTTTTTTAATATAGCTAGAGCTGTTAAAGATTGTGAGGTAACGAGCTTAGCTGAAATAGTAAGAGAACAAACACCAGCAAAATTTGTCGGCAAAACTTCTGGTGACGCTCCGCTTACTAAGTTTCCGGGTGCAAGTCAACAATCGCAAAAATCAATCGGGCCAAATATCAGGCGATGAAATTATTTTTAATAATTTATTCAATTTTAGTACATAATAAAAAGTGAATTATAAAATGAAAAATTAAAATTTTTATTTTTTTGGAGGGGTTTTTATGTTAATAAAATATATTTTAAAGTGTTCTCATATTAGACAAGCTGCATCTTCAACTGCACCAACAATACTGTTTGTTGAATTTGGGAAAATGTGTGATATTATTAGAAATAATTACATTTCATTTTTGGTTTCGTCAAGATCTGATCTTAGTCATATAGAAAAAATTTTTCCTGAAATGGTACCTGAAGCATTTGATGGTGAGATTGTTTCTGAAAATGCTGAACGCCTTAAAATATTTGCCGAAAAATTTGGTTTAGGTGATTTAACAGCAACCGAACTTGTTCCTAAATTTGGTGATTGGTTAGAAGAAAAATTATCAAAATGGAAAGGTAATTATCATGATAATTATCATATAGCTGAACAAATTTTTGAATATTTGGATGCAAATATAGATTATAGTTTGGCTAGAAGAATAGGTGGTAAATTTGAAAAAGCACATGAAATATTAAGTGTTAGCGTTGTGTTTGAATTATTTTTAACTAGACGATTAGTAAGTTTTATGTCTGATGGAGATTCAACTTTTTATTCAGAACAAGATAATCTTGAATTTAAAAGTTTAATAGAAAAATATCCAGAATTAAACGTAATGGAAATTTTTCATCCTAGTTCACCTTATATAGCAAAACTTTTAGAGAAAAAGAGTGTTTCATATGAAAAGAAGTTTAAAATAGCAAAAAAAGTAGCAAGTGAATTTTTGAATCGAAGATTATATAAATTATATGGTGAATTTTTACCAGCATCTGAATCAGAATTAGTTGACGAACAAGAAATATTTGACGAACAAGAAATACCTGAAGATCAAGAAACACATGACGAACAAGAAACATCTGAAGATCTAGAAACAACTGACGAGCAAGAAATACCTGAAGATCAAGAAACACATGACGAACAAGAAACATCTGAAGATCTAGAAACAACTGAAGATCAAGAAACACATGAAGACTTAGAAACAACTGACGAACAAGAAACACTTGAAGATGAAGAAATACCTGAAGAACAAGAAACGTCTGAAGAACAAGAATCTTCAAAATCAAGTTATGGATTTGATCAGCGATATCTTATTAGAAGATTAAAATCTTATATTGATGATGGAACAAGAGAAGACGAATTTTTTGAATCTATTGACAAATTAAATCAGCATTTTCCAAATTATAAATTTCAATTAGGTAGGATAATAGCAAATGCTATGAGTGATTATATTAATTTTAGAAAAGATAATCTAGAAGTCCCTAAAGAAGAGTGTATGAAACGATTAACGGAGGGATTGATTGTTAAACTTGATGAATTAAGAGAAAAACAATTAGCATACCACGAGCTTGAGTCAACACAGCCTCCTGATACCTCACCGGTTCCAGAAACTTTAAGTTCACTTGTATCTGAAACTTCAAGTTTACCTCAAACACTTGATGATCAACAACAAAAGCAAACGCCTTATCGAGAAGAGTTTGTTAAAAAGTTAGATAAAATTTTTAAAATTAGTTATGAAGATTTTTATCTCACAGCGGCTAAAATAACAGGTATTCCAACGGAAGGAAAAAATCAAGAGCAAATATTAGACGAATTTAAAAAAATTGGTATTTTCTCTTCTGAATTAAAGGCTTCATATCATTCTTTAACACAAGGTCTTGAAAAAACCCAAAAAAAGCTTGAAACTATGAATCCTGATCAGGCTTTGGTAGAGTTACGAAGCTATCAGTTTATTGATGAAAAATTGCCTGTTGCACATCAATTTGGAACTAAAAACATTATTAAAAGAGCTGCACAACAAATATACAACTCAATTCTTGAATTAATTGGCAAACGATGGAATTCTGTAGACTCTTTGAAATTATCTGATCTTGTGCAGCAAGAAAAGCTTCAGGGAGTTGGTTTAGTTTCCTTTCCTTCTGGCTCTAAACCTGCTGTTACTCCTGCGCAAAGCCGTAAGCCTAGATAGCATTAATTTTATTTCCAATAATTTTTATTTTGCAGTTTTTTATTATTCATCTTGTTAAATTCATAATTATTTAAATCAATATTATTAAATATGTATATTTTTTTAATAATTATGCAATACTAGTAATACGTAATTTTTTTAATTTTATGTTTTAGAATAATTTTGGAAAATAAATTTCCAAGCATAAAGGAGTTGTTTTAAATGTTAGCAAAATATGGCTCAAGATTAGCAACTTATTTTGATTTTTTTTTAGAAGATAAAGAGAAATTTTTTTGTGAGAAGTTTGTACGATTTGATGGCAGTGGTGATCATGGGGCTGTGGATGATTTGTTAGACCTTAGCTCTCCTCCTCAAACTTTTACGCCAACTAAATCAAACGATCTTTCAGATGAATTTGAAGTGTTTGGCGACAGATCAGAAGCACAACAACCTTCTGAATCACTGATTCAAGATAGAGTACCAGAGGTGGAAGGACCTGAAAGAACTGGGCCTTTGTACCAAATAAGAGCAGGGACAGACAAAAAACCAAGAAGAGTGAGAGATGCTACTGGAGAAAAAATTCCTATAGTTACAGTTGCAGATAAGGATAAAGAAGAGCACGAGGGAGCAGTAAAATTTTTTCTTGAGACAGTTGGTATGAATTCAGAATTATCTTCAAAATTTACTAGTGATTCTTTTGGTTTAGATATGCGCACTCCCGAAGGGCAAGCGTTTTATGCTGCTATTGAAGGAAGTGGTTTAAGTCATTTAGTGGTTGGTGAAGGAGAACGACTTTGCGTTAATGCAATTAAGTTAAAAAGAGAGATTGAAAAAGACACCACATTGGATACTTTTAGAACAGCATATAGATCAGCAAAAGAAAATATACAATCGAGTTTTGAACAATCGGAAGCAACAGAAGCTGGTCAAAAAATTGCACAAAGGATACAATATTTAAATGATGTAGTAGAATTTCATGATGCTTGTGAAGAATTAGCAAGACTAAAAAAAGGAGCTCCTGGAGCATTTTCACATGATAGTAAGGAAGTAGAAAGAAGCAGAGAAGGTATTGAAAGAGTAAAAGCAAAAATTAGAAAAATAAATGAAAGATTACGAATTCCTATTCGCGCGGGTCGCAAAATTGGGACATTTTGTCTTCGTATTTCTAAAGAAACCGCTACAGAAGAAATGAAAATGTGGAAAAGTGTTCAGAAACGTCTTGAATTTTGTCCTGAATTAGCACAAAACAAAGAATTTTTAAGTGTTTCAAAGCTTAATTCTCATGAAAGAGGTACTACATTTAATAATTTTACACATAATCCATATGATATTTCAGCTAGTTTATATGAATCTTTCATAGAAGTTTTAGAAAAGCAAGATAAAAAGCGAGTTGTAAAAAAACAAGAAGTGGCTGAAGCAAAAGGCGAAAAAGGTGTAGGACGTTCATACAATAAAAGTGTGGAAGCAGTTCAAAAAGCAGAGAATATTGCTCATGATTTAGCTCGATGGGGAAGACCTTCAGACAAACCTAAATACATTTTTTGCGAAAAACTTATAGAAGAAGCGAATTTAGAAGAAGAAGCTTTTAAAAGAGAGTGGGCTAAAAGTTTAAATATTAAAGATTGTGAAAATATGGATGTAGAAGGTTTAACTAAAGCTTTAAAAGACAGAGGAATTAGCCCTCAGCAACAAAATAATGGATATTTAAGATATATGGAAAATCTTGATAAAACAGTTAAAAAAGTGGAAAGTATGAGTGTATCCAAATTCAAACAATGTTTGAGTGAAGGTACTCTTTGGGGAGAAGCTAAGCCCGTTAATGAAGGACCAGACAAAGAGAAAGGCATGCTTGAAAAGCTTAAGGAAAAATTTGAATTGGCCCGTATTAAAGTTTGTGAAGCTCTTGGTATTAATGCACAAAGCAGAGAAGCAGTTTCATTTGCTGATAAATTAGCTGGCAAAAAAGCACAAGAGCAAGCGCTTACAACATTTCCTGAAAAAAAACCTGCAAAAGCAAGAAAAACTAGAGGTCGACAAGCATGATAGTAAATTATTTTAGCAAATTCTAAATCCAAAGCATAAATTGTGCTTACCTACAAATAATACAGTAGAATGTGGAATGAATTAGTTAAAACGCGGTAGGTGAGGATAATTGACTTCTTCTGAAAAGATAAATGCATTTGATTCAAAAATTCAGGAAATAAGTTGTGAAGCGCTTCAGAAACTGTTTAGTTTTGCATGGGATAATAAAATTTTTTCTACATCTGTTGAATCAAATTATAAAAAAAATTTTGAAGGAATTGATTTTGAAAATTTTGTTTCTAAAGTTAATATTTCAGAAAAGCAGCTTAAGTTAATTAAAACTAAACTTTTGAATGGTTCTAAAATCGTCAATGTAATAAAAGAGTTTTGTAACAAGTGTAAATCTAAAGGATATGTTGTAACTGGACAATGCCAGGCCTGTACCGCTAGATATTGTTCGTCAAGTTGTAAGTTTGATGCTGTATATTTTGATGAAAATTCAAAATCTCATATTGATCCATCAAAGTGCAAGAGTTGTAGTGCATGTTCGAAGGCGTGTCCGTACGGTGCTATAATAAGTTTAAAACGTCCTTGTCAGCTTGCGTGTAAAGTGGATGCAATTTCTGCTGAACAAGGGGAAGTTGTAAATATTGATGAAGAAAAATGCGTATCTTGTGGCGCATGTGTGAGACGATGTCCTTTTGGTGCAATTGTTGATTCAACTTTTGCACTGAATGTTATAGATATGATTAAAAAAGGTGACAATAATAAAAATTATAAGGTTCATGCGCTTGTTGCACCGAGTATAGTTGGACAATTTAGCTATGCAAAACTTGGACAAGTTGTAGCAGCAATTAAGCATCTTGGATTTTTTAAAGTCCATGAAACTGCAGTTGGTGCTGATATGACTGCTTTTTTTGAGGCTAAAGAATTAGCTGAAACTGAAAAACTTTTGTTAAGTTCTTGTTGCCCAGCATTTGTAAGTCAAGTCGAAAAACATCATCCTAATTTGAAAAAATATGTTTCAAAAACGCCAACGCCTATGGCTATGATTGGAAAATTGATTAAAGAAAAAGATAAAGACGCAAAGTGCATTTTTATTGGACCATGCATTGCAAAGAAAAATGAATTTAGGAAATCAGAAATTGCTGATTTTATAGATTCAGTGTTAACATACGAAGAATTAGAGGCTTTGTTTATAAGCAGGAATATTAATGTAACTGAACTTGACGAAGAAGTTTTAAATGGCGGAACGTATTTTGGAAGGGTTTTTGCAAGAAGTGGAGGTTTGTCTGAAGCTGTTGTACAAGGTTTGAAAGAAAACGAAAAGTCTGATTTTCAAGTGAAATCGATTGCATGTAGTGGAATTGAAGAGTGTAAAATTGCGCTTATGAAGGCTAAAAATGATTCGTTTGATAGTAATTTTGTCGAAGGAATGGCTTGTGTGGGTGGATGTGTTGGAGGCCCAGCTTGTTTGAATCGTAAAAATAAAAATAAAAAAGATGTCGATGATCATGGCTCAACTTCGGTAGTGAAGTTTATGAAAGATTCATTTGATAATTTTAATAAAGAAAATTTTAATTAATATTTTTTATAATTTTAATTTTATTTTTGAAAAAATTGTTGTATAATAGCGTTTGGTTAATTTTTATTTTAATGGGGGTATTAAAAATGAATAAAGAGATAATAAATTCAATGAGAGTATTACAGGAAAAACGAAAAGCGGTGGAAGCAGCTGCTGCAATTTTAAGAGCTGATGAAGAAAGATTGAAAGCTTATATTGGGCGTTTTGATGAGGAAGAACAAAAAATATTTAATTCAATAGATAATTTTGGTTCAGCAATAAAATTTTTTGATTTTTACAAATTACTTTCACAAGAAAGAAAGTCATATCAGGAATATATCGATAAGTTAGTTGATGATATAAACGTTTGTCTTGAAAAACGTGAAGCATTGTTAAAAGAAATTGAAAAGACTAAAGATAAGAGCGAAAAAAAATCATTAGAAAAAATTTTACAATTGCTAGACAATGATTTAGTTGGATTAAGAAAAAAGTTATCGGAAACAAAAGAGTCTCTTGATAAGTTAACGCCTATTTTAGTGTGTTCAGAAGAACAGAAAGATAAATATGAACAAGGAAGAGCGATTTATGCTGAAGATATCAAGAATTTTACAAATATTTTAAGAGAATTGGGTTCGGAAGATATAGTAAAATTAGAGATTGATAAAACATATTTCAAAAATAGTTTGTTTTCTTTATTTAAAAAAACCCTTACTAATGAATTCGAGCTTGGTTCGAATTCTAGAGATTCTTTAGAAGATGTTATTAAGGGTACAATAAAAATTTGTTTTGAAGATTTATCATTGGATCATACAGAAGAAAATGAAAAAATGTTTAAAGAATTTGGAGAATCTTTTTTGCATCTTTGGAATCAATTTTTTCCTGAAGGGGAGGAAGTACTTCACAATTCTTTGGATTTTGATAAATCGCAACAACTGAATGATGAAGTTTTTTATATAGAATCTGATTTCAAAAATGGTAAAGATGGTGATTTAAAAGATGATTTTGATAATGAAATTTTAAAGAGAACAAAAATAGTACATTTTAATAGAAATTGTTTAGTTTCCGGAATTTTTGCTGATATGGACGTAAGTATGTCAGAAAGAACTTATTATTTTCTTACTGATAATGTAAGAGGTTATAGAGATTTATTGTCAGATAGGCGGCATTCATTGTTATTAAAATTTAAAAAAAGTGATTTATTTTTAGAAAATTTCAATGATCCCTTCGATCCAAATCCGTGTATTGAAGCGCTTAAAGCAACTGAAGGTTTAAAATTTGAAGAAGTTAAATTTGAAGAAGGAGAATTATCAAAAGTTGGTAGTTATTGCGCCACTGGTTTTGGTGTTGCTGGTGTTGGTGCAGGAACTGCGGCTTTAATACTGTTTATTTTAGGAGGGCCTTTGGCACTGCCTGCAATAATCTTGCTGGGGTCTACGATTGGTTTAGGTGGAGCCTCATTTGCTTCGTCAATTGCACAAACATCTGTTAATAAAGATTTTAAAGAACAAAAAGAAGTGGATAGAGTTGCTTATGATGCTAAGTTTTATTTAGGACAAGGTTCACCTGCAGTTACTGATATGCCATCTTCTTCTACAGTTGAACCTAAGCCTCCTCAAGTGGATGCTAAAATATAATTAGGTTTCAAATTTATGACTATTTATGTTTTTTTATAAATGTAAATAGTTTTTGTTTAGTTGCGAATGTGGCGGAATTTGGTATACGCGCACGTTTGAGGGGCGTGTCCGAACAGGGTACGGGTTCAAGTCCCGTCGTTCGCACCATTTTTTAATAAATTTTAATATTTAAAAAAATTGTTTTTGAAAATATTGAACATAGAATTATGAACCTAATGTTTTAGTTTATAGGAAAATTTTTTTAACAGTAAAAAATTTGTTTTTTATAGCAATTTTTATTATCTAATATCGTTTCAGAGTGTAATTTTCAAATGTATTTAATTATTAGAAATTGAAACCGATGTATTTTTTGATATAATAACTCAATTTATTTTGGAATAAATGTTTAATATTTTAATTTTAATTTTAAAAATTTTAACAAAAGATTATTGAAATTTATAATGCAGAGATATTTTTATTTTTTAATTTTTAAATTTGGATTAATTTTTTATATAAAAAATTAAGGTTATCATAAGTAGTCTATAGTTTAAATTTTATTTTTTAAATAGTTTTTTTAAAGGTATATTATTTAATTCTTTACAAAATGTGTATTGTGTTTGAGAAGCACAGTTAGATAGTTTGAAAATTCGAAGCAATAAATATTTTAAAATTTTAATAATGAATTTGAGTTTATAGTTAAATATATTTATCAGTTCGTTGGATATTGTTATTGATCTAATAAAATTTTAATATTTAAATGAGTTTAAGTTTAAATAAGTTTTAAATTTGTGTAGTTTTATTATAAAAATCATAGTATCCATTTAATAAAAATCTGATCAAAATTTTGTAAATAAAATTATTATAATTTTGCGAATTTTTCTAAATTATTTAAACAGATTTTTATATATATTTTGTTTTTAAGTTTATTTATAAAAAATAAAAATTATTAAAAATGAGTATATATTAGTGTTTTTATAATGTTTTAAAAATTTTTGAGTATTATTGTAATTTATTTTAAAAAATTTATTTATCAAAAAGAATAAATTATGAAAAACGTTGAAGAAAATTTAAACAATTATAGATATTTGATAGAAGATTATATTTATAAAAAGCTTCAAAAATTGAAGAAACGTCAAGATGTTTTTGATGTTATGGAATATTGCTTGAGATCTGGTGGTAAAAGAGTTCGACCCTTACTTATGGTTTTAGTTTTCGAAATGCTTGGTGGCTCTAATATTGATGAAATTTTGCCTTTTGCTGCAGCTGTTGAATTTATTCATACTTATTCTTTAATTCATGACGATTTGCCATGTATGGATAATAGTGATATGAGACGTGGTAAACTTTCTTGTCATAAATTTTTTGACGAAGCTGCTGCTGTTTTGGCTGGCGATGCTTTTTTGACCTATGCTTTTGAAGTTGTTTCTGAAAATTTTGTTGTTTTTCCTGAAGCTAATATTAGTGTTATAAATTTTTTGGCTAACTCATCCGGAGTTTTTGGAATGATTGGGGGTCAGTTTATTGATGTGTCGCTTTCTTTTGAAAATTTTAAGAATTCAATTCGAAAACTTATAAAGATGTACAGAATGAAAACAGGAAAACTTATTGAATTTTCTGTTATGGCTTCATCAAAGATTGTGAGTGTGAATGCATTAGATTTGAATCTTTTGAAAAAATTTTCGAGGCTTTTGGGCTTTGCTTTTCAGATTAAAGACGATATATTAGATTGTGATGATTCCTTTGAGGTTATTGATAATTTGAAAGAGCAGAAAGCTTGTGTTCCAAAAATTACATTTGTTTCGTTGTATGGAATTGAATTTTCTATAAGAATGCTTAACAAAATTTTTAAAAAAATTGTTTTGTTACTTAATAAATTTGGAGAAAGAGCAAACACTTTGATTAAATTCACTGAATATTTGTTAGAAATAAAAAATTAAATTTGAGATTATGGGATTTCTTTTTTGTTATTTATAGGTTATTTAAAATTTAATTTTATATTTAAAGATATTATTTTTTAAAAAATATTTTTGTTAAAAAATAATGTTGTAAAATAAATAAAATTTTTTAAATTAGTATTAAGCTTCAAAAAAACGTTTGAGGTGTTTAAATTTGAAAGTTATTTATAAAGATATTTTTAGAAATGGCATTTTGGGCATAGCATTATTTTCTTATATTTTTTCATGTATAATCAAAGTTGTTTTTTTTTATATTAAGGAAAAAAAGTTTAGTATGAAAAAGTTCTGGGAACCTGGAGGAATGCCTTCGTCTCATTCTGCGCTTGTTATGTCGCTTTCTACTTCTGTTGGAAAAATTCGAGGTTTTGATAGTTTGGATTTTGCTATGATTTTTGTAATTTCACTTATTGTAATGTATGACGCATCTGGCGTTAGAAGAGCTGCTGGGCAGCAGGCAACCGTTATTAATAAAATAGTTGAAGCATGGTACGAGAGTGATCCATTTGAAAAGCGAATAAAACTTAAAGAATTATTAGGTCATACTCCACTTGAAGTCTTAGCTGGTGCAATTTTTGGCGTAGTTGTTGCAGTTTTGAGTTTTAGATTTATTCCTTTAACAATTGGATGATAAATTATTGTTTGTTTTTTAAAGTTTTTTATTAAAAAGGTTTGATTAAAAATGGAAATATTTAAGCAATTTGAGGAAAAATTAAATAAACTTCCAACTAGTCCTGGTGTATATCTGATGAAAGATGTGAACAATTCTGTTATATATATTGGAAAGGCAAAAAATATTAAAAATAGAGTTAATCAATATTTTCGAAATTATGAAAATCATTTTGTGCGAATAAGGTCAATGATCAGTAAAATTTTTGATTTTGATTATATAATGACAGATACGGAAGTTTGTGCTTTAATTTTGGAGTGTAATCTCATAAAAAAATATTTACCAAAATATAATGTTCTTTTAAAAGATTCAAGAAATTTTCCGTATATTAAACTTACTTTGAGCGAAGATTATCCAAGGATTGTTTTAACGAGAAAGGTAGAAAATGATGGATCGAAATATTTTGGACCATTTCTCAGTAATTTTTCAGTTGAATGTTTAATTGAAATTATCAGGGAGTTTTTTAAGATTAGATCGTGCAATAAAATTATAAAAGAAGGTGTAAAATTAAATCCATGTTTAGATTATCATTTAGGATTTTGTAGTGCACCGTGCGCGTTCAAAATTTCACACGAAGAATATCGTAATATTTTTTATAAAGCAATTTTGTTTTTGAAAGGGAAAACTGGTTCGGTTGTTAAATGGATGAGATTTAAGATGAAAAATTGCGTAAATGATCTAGAATTTGAAAAGGCAAAAAAGTATAAGAATAAAATTGAAACACTTATTTGTCTTGAAAATAATCAAAAGATGTTTTCTAGTTCAAAAAAAGAGAACATAGATATAATCGGATTGTTTAAAGGTTTGAGTATTTTATGTGTTCAAATTTTTTACATGAGAGACGGAAAAGTTGTTGGTAGTGAGTATTTTTTATTTGATGGAGAAAGTTCAAAAGAAGAAGTTTTAACAAGCTTTATTAAACAATTTTATTTTTTATCTACAATTCTTCCGCGAGAAATATTAATACCATTTGAAATAGAAGAATTAGAATCTTTGCAAGAGTGGTTACAAAGTTTTTCAACTAGTAAAGTAAAAATTATTGTACCTAAAAAAGGAGAAAAGTTAAAATTGCTAGAAATAGTTAATAGAAATGCTGCAGAATCTACTAAAAAAATAATATTTAAAAACAAAATAAATTATATAATTAGTGAATAAAAATTTGTTTTGTCTATTATTAAGGTTTAATTTTTTTAAGTTTTGTGTTACAATAGCCTCGTGTGAATTTATCGTTTTTTTAGATTTGTGTTGTGTCGTTTAAAGGTTTTTTGGAAGGAGGGAAGTTTTATGTCATCTGTAATAGTTCATAAAAATGATTTAGATAGTGCCATTAAAAAATTTAAAAATGTGTGTTCAAAAAGTGGCGTTTTGTCTGAACTTAAAAAAAGAGCTCATTATGAGAAACCAAGTGTAAAGCGTAAAAATAAATCGAATGCTGCAAGAAAGAAAATGAAAAAAAATAAGCGACATTATAATGATGATTGATTTTTTATTATTTTTCGCCCATTTTACTTATGGGTGATATTTTTGTGGATTTTGGTATTTGGAAATTTAACTTTTATATTTTAATTATGTTTAATATATAAAAGTTTTTAATGTTGTTACAACTGTAGACTTGCAAATGTGTTTTACATTACATTTTAAAATATAATTATTTTAGAAACAGTGAAAGTTAATGTATTTATGCTCATATGAAAAATTTTAAAAAATAATTTGAAAAATTTAAAATATACATCAGTGGAGAGGTGATATGCAAGATAATTTTGGTATTTTGGGTAATGATAATTCTTTTAAAGAAAAAGCATATGATGTTTGTGAATTTGTTTTGGATGCTTTTTCTTTAAAAGAAACCTTTATGGAAATAGTTAAAAAATTTAAATATTTGAATGCTTCATTGATCGAAGAATCGTTTGATTTTGCAGCAAAAGCTCATAGTGGACAAAAACGATTAGATGGTAGTGAATTTATTGTTCATCCTGTTTCAGTGGCTTTAATTTTGATTAATATGAGGTTAGATACTGAAACAATTTGTGCAGCACTTTTGCATGATGTTGTTGAGGATACAAACTGTACTATTGTTGATGTGAAAAATGTTTTTGGAAAAAATATATCAGATTTGGTAAAGGGCGTTACTAAGCTTAATAAGATTTTTTATGTTTCTGGAAATGTCAGACAGGTTGAAAATTTTCGCAGAATGTTTTTTGCAATTGCAAAAGATGTGCGAGTTATCATTTTAAAACTTGCTGATAGATTACACAATATGAAAACGGTGTGTTTTCATGAAGATAAGAAAAAAAGATTAATTTGTCAAGAAACACTTGATATTTATGCTTCTTTTGCTAGCATCTTTGGTTTGTTTAATATTAAGTGGGAGCTTGAAGATTTGGCCTTTAGAGGTTTAGAGCCAATTAAATATCACGAAATATTGGTTGGAGTTTCTCAAAAAAGAGCAGAAAGAGAAAAGTATATAAAAAATATTTTGCTTGCTTTAAAGGTAGAACTAAAAAAAGAAAACATTAAGGCGGTTGTTGAGGGAAGACCAAAACATTTTTATAGCATATATAAAAAAATGCTTGCTGGTAGAAGTATTGAAGAAATTTATGATTTATTTGGTGTGAGAATAATAGTTGATAGCGTAAAAGACTGTTATATTTCTTTGTGGATTGCGCATAAGAAATTTAAACCTATTTTTGGCAGAATCAAAGATTATATAGCAATTCCAAAGTCAAATATGTATCAATCTTTGCATACGTCAGTTATTGATTCAAATGGGTATGTTGTTGAGGTTCAAATTAGGACTGTTGATATGCATGAAAAAGCTTTAAATGGTATTGCATCTCACTGGAAATATAAAACATGTTCGAGCGAAAATGCTGCAAATTTTAAAGATAATTATTTTGATGTATACGATAAATTATATAAGCGTTTTTCAGGAACATATAGGCGTTTGAAAGTTTCGGAAGAAATGCTTAGTTTACTTAAGATAGATATTTTTGATGATAAGGTTTATGTTTTTTCACCTATTGGAGAAGTTTTAGAGTTTCCAAAACGTTCAACGGTTTTGGATTATGCATATTTTGTGCACAGTTACATTGGAAATAAATTTTCAGAGGCAAAAGTAAATGGTATCTCTGTAACGATTAATTATGAGATACGAAACGGTGATGTTGTGCTTATAATAACCGATAAGGATTCGGATGGCCCAAAGTATGATTGGATTAATTATGTGGTAACGGTAAACGCTAAAACTAAAATTAAAGAATATTTTAAGAAAAAAAATAATTTTTTTAAGGAAGAAAAATTAGATTACGTTTCCAAC
This sequence comes from Clostridiales bacterium, assembly GCA_031267755.1. Lineage (GTDB taxonomy): Bacteria > Bacillota > Clostridia > Monoglobales > JAIRYP01 > JAIRYP01. The sequence goes on from JAIRYP010000015.1 coordinate 69,928, forward strand.
GATAAAGGATATAGAAAACAAAGTATTTCAATTAACAATGCAAAAGAAAATAATAAAAAATATAAATTTGTTAGAATTGGTTCTGACTTATCTTTTAAATTTCGAGTAAAATTCATATTAACAGCTAATGATGAAGCATTTTTATTTAAAAAAATTATAGAATTGATCGAAAATAAGGGTTTTTTTGTCAAGAATTTAAATTCAATGATAATTGATTCTAACATTGCACGAATAAATTTAACGGTTGATTTTTTTGAATTATTTCAAATTGAAGAAACAATTAAAAGTTTGAGAAGTATAAAAGGCATATTTTCGATAATTACAAGTTATTAATGATTTTAATATTTTTATTTTTATTTTAAATAAATTGTTTGCAATGCACCGTTGTGTCTTAATTTAATAGCGTAAAAAGGCTTAAAAAAAAGGAAATAAAAACACATAATGAATAAGAAACATATGCTTTTCGTTTCAAGAATTTCAATATTTATTTCGATATTAGTTGCGGTTCAGCAATTTACATATAAATTTAGAAATTTTTTATTAACAGGATCTTTGGTTAATTTCATACTTGTGATGTCATTTTTAACTTCTGGATTGCTTGTAGCGGAAATTGTTGGCGCGTGTTCTCCATTTTTGGCAAAAATTTTTGGTATGGGACCAAATTTTATTGTTTTGCCTTTCATTTCTTTAGGAAATATTATTTTTATATATTTAGTCAATTTGTCTAAAAAATTTAACTTGAGTAAAAAATTAATAAAAATTATTTTTTTTTGTGTTCTATGTTCGTTAGCTAAAGCTGGTTTTTTTTATTTTTTCATTATAAAGGCTTTTGTTCCTTTGTTTGTTAAGGTTTTGCCTAAAGAATCAAAAATGATTTCATCCATGTTTTCATTTAATCAGTTAATAACAGCTTTAATCGGGAGTTTATTAGCGTTTTTGGTGAGTGAAAGATTAAAAAAATGAAATATAATTAAATCAAAGCAACTTTTATAATAAAACTGTACGTTTTTGATATGGAATGAAAAGATTTTAAAATTATTTATAATTGGATTTATTTTTACTTATTTTCATCACCTCTTTTTTTAAAAATTTAGAAAAGTTTAATAAATTTTTTAATTATATTTTAAATTAGAAATTATAAAGTGCATAAATGAAGGGCCGTGATCAAGACCGATTTCTCCAAATATTTGATATTGTTCCGCTGCTCCATTTTTAGCCAGTTTTTCAAGAAAAAAGTTTCCCTTTCCTGGAATTAACTGTTCAACTGGTGCAATAACCGACAAATCAGCAGCTAATAAAACATCGTGTGGAATAAATCTGTCAAGTATTATTTTTATATTTCCAAAATCTGTATCTATGCTTTCGATATTGATTCCATAAAAGTTTTCATAATGGTAATGATATGCTTTTTGTTCAAAATATGTTTCAGAAATCGCAAGTTTTTGATATGAATTTACAAAGAAGTATAAGTCTTTAAATTGAGCACGGTTTGAATAGGCAGCTTCAAGAGCTTCGTCAATTATCTTTTTGGTAATTGGTTCTTTTTCTGCATCGATTTTTGCTCCTTGTGATGCAGCTTCAATCATACCTCTCGTTTTTCTTGCGGTTGTTGGGGTAGAGGAAGGACCTGCATATATTCCATTTAAAAATGTATATTCTATATCTCGGGAAATTTTTTCAAGTGTTCTTGCAGTTTGGAAGATTAGCTCATATTCAATTCTACTAAGTTCATAATATGAGTTTATATTTAATAACCTAGCTTTCGATAATACTGAGTCATAGGATATTGTAATTCTTTCTTGAAATATTTGAGTTACATTAGTTTCGTTACTTTTTAAATATGAATCATCAGGTGCAGTTAAGCTTTCTTTTTCGCTAATGGCTGGTTGAGATGCGACAGGATATTTATAAAGTGAACATGTTGGAAAAAGTGAATTTTTAGTTTGTAGTGCTTTTACCCCACCAACACCTCCAATTAAACTTAAAAAAGGTGTATTAGTCATTATGGCACTGTAAATTTCTCCGTTGTAGTTTGGGTAATTGAAATCTTTGATATTTTTAGCTAAATTTGACATATTTTCTCCTTTTAAGAATATTTACCTTAGAGTTATATTTTTTATTTTTGCTTCATTTATTATCATTATTGCTTCAAAAATATTTTTGCTTTGTCTAGCACGTGAAAGTCTTTCTTCGAAGTGATCTTGTTCTGTTAAAAAATCTTCGTTTGAGCTTTCACATGGTTCATGTCCTTTAAACTTCGTATTAGTAGTATTTTTTTCAGTTTCAAAATTTGTTGGTTTGTTTTTGATTTGGGTTTCGTTAAAATTTTTTTCATAAAAGTCATTTTTTTCTTTTTCCTCTTCAAATAATTTATCGGTATTTTCACTGAAACTATTTTTTTGTTTTAAATTTTTTTCTTTAATTTCATTCAAAATGTTTTTAAGTTTTTCAATACAGTTTTGAATTTTTTCGTTATTTTTTAAAAAAATCTCATCTTCATTTGTTTCTTGTTCTAGGTATTTGTCTTTTTGTGTGCCTGTACCTTTAGTAAGCGACAGAGTTTCTATTTCTTCTGGCGAATTGTTTTGAAATGAATGATCAGTTTGATCTGCATTTTCATGTTTTTCTTTTGAACGATTAAGTTTTGGTTTAATAAATTCTAAATTTATCATAAATTAAAACTCCTTTTTTAAATTATTTTTCTTCTTTAAGTCTTTCGAGTTCTAAAGATGTGTTTTTAACAAATGGATGCATATCGAGAATTGTTTTGTTTGAGATTATTTGTTTTGATTTTAAACAATCATTGATTAGTTCACTTTTATTAATTAACATGTTACGGTCAAAAATTATTTCAATTTTTTCCTTTGTAAAATCTTTACCTGTTTCGTTTAAAATATGTTTGTTTACAAACCACATAAGTTCTTCAAAAGATGCTTGGAATTCATTTTCAATACCATTTGAGTCAAGATCAATATTTGTGTACATGCTTTGAATTGTAATTTCGTTTGGATTGCCTTTGGCTCTTTCATCTCCCACATCGAAACCTCCACCATTTTCAATTAAGGCGTGTTTGAAAATTGATAATATAGCTTTATAATTTTCTGAATTAACGTCAATTTTAAGTGTTTCAATTCCCCCTGGTTGGCCATCAATGGTTCTAACTTTTACCGCTCCATAAACTGAAAGGTTTCTCCTAAATTCTCCGAGATCTGTACCGTCATAGTTTTTAAGGACTAAAATGGTATTGTTTACATCCGTTTGCATTTTGTTTAAAAAATCAGATATTATTGTATTAATTCCATCTTGTAGATTTTTGACTTTATTTATAAGTGGAATTTCTTTACTGTTTGATTTGAAAGCAACGAGTGGCACTTTTCCCCATGCCGCAGCAATTTCTTCATTGTTCTTTAAAATAAAAAAATGTGGTTCGTGAAATGTGTCGTTTAGATTACATGAATAATTTTTTAAAACATATTTTTTAATTTCATTTTTTCCATAAACTTCCGTTTTGGTTAGTTTTCTTTTTATGTTGTCCGAGAAAATATTTGATTCGTAAACTCTGATTGCAAAATTTAGTTCAGTGTGGGCAGAATCTCTCCAAAACGGGAGGATTTCATGGCCGTTAAAAATTTTGAATGAAAATTTTCCACTTTCGTTGTAATATGGATGAAGCCAACATATTCCTTCGTTTAAACAATTTTCACCAATTATTTTAAGTTTTCTAAAAAAATTTTTATCAAATATATTTTCAATAATTTTTAAGTACGTATTATTTTCGGTCTGAATTTTGGGTATTTTAGATAAAATATAATTAACCTTTTGATCAACAAGTTTTGCGTATTGATTATCAACAATTTTGTTGTTCGGAAGGTTGTTGACTTCAATAAGTTCGCCACCTTCACCAACTGCCAAGCGTGTTTGATTTAGTATGTCGTGTTTACCTAAATAATATTTTATTCCATTAAACATTTCTGCGCGTTTTTTGGATAAAACAAAGTTTTTAATTTCTTGATTCAAAAACGAAAGATTTAAATATTGACTTTTTTCATTTTCAAAAAACTCTTCATGATTTATATCGTTTGCAATATTCGTAATTTTCACCTCCCTTCAGTAAAATTTTTGAGAATTAAGTTTTTAAATTCGCTTGGTTTGAAAAATGAACTTAGTTGAAACTGAATACCTTTTCAAATTTAAATTCTTCCATTGCATATCTCATAGCATCAAGCGAATGATTGAAGACGTCTTGTGGTTTGTTTATTTTGTTACCAAATTTGTCATAACTCCATGCATAATTGCTTATTTCATTTAAAAAATTTACACAAACGGGATGAATTATAATTTTAAAATCTTGAATTTCTTGAATTCCAGAGTTTACACTTCCAAAACCTTTTCGAGAATTTAAAATATTTTTAAGGCCAAGTTCTCTAAGCTCGTCGATTGATTTTGGTTCTGAACTGTCTGCTCTTATTCTTTCTTTCGAATAACCTTTTTCACAAATTCTTTTATATATTTTCTTGTTGGATAGTCCTCTTTCGTAAATTTCATCAAAGACATATATTTCTTTTGAGTATGTGTCTACTAGTCCACAAAAGAGTGCTGTTGGATCGTTTGTGTAACCAAAATCAAGGCCAAACGCAGATTTGATATTTGGATTTTTTGTTTTTTCTTCTGGAAGAAAGTCCATTTCTATCCAGTTTGTGTATATTAAATCATCAGTCATGCCCCATTCTCCGAGACCTGAAATTAAATATCTTTTTGGGTTTCTAATTTTCATGTTTTCGAAAAAAATTATATCGTTGATATCTAAAAATTCGTTATCTAGGTAAGTTGTGGTTTTTTTCAATAATTCATTGGATGAGAATTTGTTGTCAAAAAAACGTTTTTTTATCCAGTGTTTTTCACTCCATGGGTTAAAAGTAAGCGTTATTTGCTTAAATAAATTTTTGGGTACAAAACCTCTGATACTTTCGTCTAAAATGTCAAAATCTTTTTCATTAGTGATTTCAGTTGCTTCTTCAATCCAAATCCAGCACAAATTTCCAATTGGAACAGATATGGAATTTATTTTGAGTGGATCATCAAGACCTCTGAAAAAAATTTTTTGTCCTGTTGGTTTGTAAATCATTTCAAGAGGAGATTGTTTGATTTCCCAATATTCATAGACTCCAAGTTGATTTATTGCCCATGTTATTTCAGTGAAGCAACTGTCTTTGAGTGTTCTGTAAGTTTTTCTTATAACGAGCAAATTTGATGATTTGTACTTCATGATTCTATAGACAAAATTTAAAGCTGTAGTTTTTGATTTTTTACTTCCACGCCCGCCTTTGACAATTCTGTATCTTCCGTTAAAATTCCAAAAGTCGAAATAGTTTTTTCCAACAATGTTTTTGATTGTTTTTTCGTTGTAGAGCATGTTATTCCACCAAATCGTTTATTATTGTAACGGGAGTTATTTTTCCGTTTGTTTCTTTATCAGACCATCCAAATATGCTTTTTAAAACAAAAATTGCCATAGTTGAATTGAGCTTTCCAGAAAGAGCATTTTCTTCGATCCAATTTTCGATTCTGGTTTTTGCATTTTTTGCTGCAAAAGATGTTTTTTCTATTTCTAAGTATTTTAAAAAATCTAATTTTTCAATTTTCAGATAAAGGCATAGACCGCTTATAGTAAATGGTTTATTAGTGTTTTGACATAATTTGAAGTATTCTTCTATTTTAAATTCGAATTCTTTTTTCGAGAGCATCTTGACCTCGCTTTTTATAAAATTGGTAAGACTTAAAAAATATTTTCGGAACTTTGATTTTGAAATAATAAAGTGTAAATTTTTCCCAAAACGTCAAATTTTTAAATTTTTTTGAATTTTTGGGCTATTTAATAAATTAAAAAATTTGTAATTTCTTATAGGTAAAATTTTTTATTTTTGTAGAATTTTGTAAAATATTTATTAAGATTTAGATTGAGAAAAAAATTTGTTTCAAACTTAAAACCTTTGTGTTGCGCATTTTTAAAAATTATGATAAAAATCAACATGAATGGGAAAACGAATTCTGAAGGGGGTTATTATAATTTTTAACGAGGGAGACAAAATTTCATATCCAATGAATGGAGCAGGAGTAATTGAAAAAATAGAAAGAAAAAAGATTTTAGGGGAAGTTCATGAATATTATATTTTAAACATACCTATTGGTAATTTGAAACTTATGATTCCGACTGACAATGCTCAAGAAATTGGTGTTCGTAAAGTTGTTACTGAGGAAGAGGCGGATGAAGTTATGGAATATTTTAAAAATATTAGCAATTATGAAGAATGTGAATGGAATAAAAGATATCGAGAAAATGCTGAGAAACTTAAAAAAGGAATTCTTGTAGATGTTGCTTATATTGCTAAAACTTTATATTTAAGAGATAGAAATCGTCCTCTTTCAACAACTGAGAGAAAAATGTTCTTAAGCGCAAAAAATATTCTTCTTTCTGAACTCGCTTTAGTTAAGGAAAATTCATGTGAAGAACTTGAAAAGATTTTGTTTGAAGATGCTGTCTAAAGCACTTAGAACATTAAAATTATTAGTATTTAATTTTTGTGTTTGTTAAAGGAATTGTTATGAAGACTATTAAATATGAAACTAGACGAAATACTTCAGCTATAATTGTGGCGGCAGGCCAAAGCAGTAGAATGTCAAATTTTTCTTCATATTCTAAGCAATTCATAGTTATTGGTGATAAGCCAGTGTTAGCGCATGTTTTGAATTCATTCTATTTAGCAAAAACTATAAATGAGATTATTGTAGTTGTTAGAGAAAATGATATTGGTAGGACTAATAATTTGGTTAAAGAGTTTGAAATGGATAAGATTACATCTATAGTTTCTGGAGGTGTTACTAGACAAGAATCGGTGCGTTTTGGGCTTGAGGAAATAAAAGACGATGTTGATTTTGTTGTGATTCATGATGGTGCAAGACCCTTTATTACGCCGGGTGAAATAGATGAGATTGTTTCATATTCTTTTAAAGGGGTTTCGGCAACTTTTGGGATTCAAATTACTGATACTGTAAAGTTTGTTAAAAAAGGTTCTGATGGTTTGATGGCGAGCAATGTGCCTGCCAAAAAAGAAATATGGAAAATTCAAACCCCACAAGTTTTTCCATATTATTTAATTAAGTTAGCTCATGAAAAAGCAAAGGAAAAAAAATTTTTTGCAACAGATGATTGCACGTTGGTTGAAAATTTGGGGGAGTATGTTCATGTATTAAAAGGTTCGAAACTTAATATAAAAATTACATATCCTGATGATTTAGTACAGGCAAAATTGATTTCAAAGATTGTGAAACTTTAAAATAATTCACTTTTTGTAGTGTATATTTTGTTATAAAACTATATTTTTATTTATATATTTGATCGTTTACCATATGCTTTTATGTATTTTTGAGGATTTGAAGTTAAAAATCTTAAATAGTTTAGGAATTTTAAGGAAATGATTTAATGTTAAAAAAGAAATTGTTAATATTTTTAATAATGATTTTGTCGTTTTTGGTGCAGCAGGGATGTGTAAGACAAAGGACTGAGAATATTAGGATAGGCGTTTTAACGCCTTTGACTAAAAATAATGCAAATTTGGGGGTTTCTGTACGTGATGGAGTTAAACTTTTTATTGATGAATATAATTCCAATAAAAATTTAAATGGTAAAAAAATTATTGTCGAAGAATATGATGAAGAAGAGAGCATAAGCAAAACTATTGACGGTTTTAACGCGCTTTGCGATAAAAAATGTGATGCTATAATCGGTGGTGTAATTAGCGTTCCAACTTTGGCGATTGTACCAAGTTCTAATGATTGTAATATGCCATTTGTTGTTGCATCAGCTTCTAGTGGGGATATTACGTTGGATTCGAAAACTAATGTTTTTTATGACAATGTTTTTAGAGCTTGTTTTTTAAATCGAGTGCAAGGCGAAAAAATGGCGGATTTTTCTAAAGAAATAATGAAATCTAAAACGGCAGCTATATTATTCTCGCCTGAAAATGATTATTCGGTGGAGCTTAAAGATTTTTTTGAAGGAAGATGTAAACAAAACGGTGTGAAAATTTTGGCAGTTGAGAGTTTTCAAGAAAATTCTGTAGATTTTCAAAGTCAGCTTTCAAGTATTTTATCTAAAAATCCTGATGTATTGTTTATTCCACATTATTATGAAAAGATTGCTTTAATCGCAAAACAGGCAAGGGATGCTGGGTTTACAATTCCGTTAATTGGTTGTGACGCTTGGTGTTCGGTTTCATCGTATTTAGAATCGAGTCCTAATTTACTTGATGGAAGTTTTTATAGCTCTGGGTATTCGTGTGAACAAGAGGATGAATGTTCAAATAATTTTTTAAATTTATATAGAAGAAAATTCAAAAAAGATCCAAATATGTACGATGCGCTTGGATATGATTCTGCAAAAATTTTGGTTAGTGCATTGGAAAAAGTAGTAAATGATAATATAGTTCTAGGAAGTGAAAAATTTAAGTCGTCGGTTATTGAGGCACTTAAATTGACAAATTTAGAAGGTGTTACAGGGCATATTATTTTTGATAAACATAATAATTCTAGTAAAAATGTTGTGATTATGAAAATTATAGATGGCGAAGAAAGATATTGGGGAAATTATTGAGGATTTTTGTTTAGTTTTAATTTGAGATGACAGATAGTTAATTTAAAACGGAAGAAAATTTTTGTTTAATATTGTATTGAAAAGTTGGATAAATGAGGTTATGCATAAAGGGGTTTAATATACAAATGTTTTTTAATAGAGTTTACACAAAAGTTTTAAAATATATTTTGTTTTTCACGTATTTATCATTTGCCATAATATTTGTTTCGTCGTGTAAAAAGGTTGAAAATAGCGAAATAAATATTGGAATTTTGGTTCCATTAAGCGGAAGTGCTGCGCAGTATGGAAATGCGATATATAACGGTGCATCGCTTTGTATTGATGAATTAAATGATGTAGGTGGTATAAATAAAAAACATGTAAAACTTATAAAGTATGATGAAGAAAATGATCCTCTTAAAGCGAAAGTGGGTTATGAATTTCTTGAAGAACAAGGTGTACTTGGAATAATTGGTGATGTAACGACTGCGACGACAGCTTCAATTATACCACTTTCTAAAGATGATAATATGCCGATTATAACACCGACTGCGTCGTCTGAAGATGTTACTTATGATTTTAAAAATAAAATTTTAAATGAAAATGTTTTTAGAACTTGTTTCTTAAATTCTTTTCAAGGAAGAAAAATCGCTGAATTTGCTAAAACCCAATTTCAAACAGAAACTGCTGCGCTTTTATATTGTTTAGATAGTGATTATTCGATTGAACTTAAAGAAGCATTTGAAAATGAGTGCAATAAACTTAAAATTAAAATTGTGTCTATTGAAGGTTTTGTGGATAAAAAAGTGGATTTTAAATCACAACTTGAAAATATTAAAACAAAGAATCCGGATGTTTTGTTTATTCCATATTATTATGAAACTGTATCGTTGATAGCAGAGCAAGCAAAAAATATAGGAATAGATTGTGTAAAGCTTGGAACTGATGGTTGGTGTTCTGTGACGTCGAAAATTTCTGAACCAAATTTGCTTGATGGCTCTTATTATTTTAGTGGTTTTTCAAATGATGATTCAAGCGAAAGTGCACAAAATTTTTTAACCAAGTATAGAAAAAATTTCAATGAAGAACCAAATATGTTTGCAGCGCAAAGTTATGATGCTGCAAAAATTTTAACGGAATCTTTGAAAGTGACTTTGGATTATGGTTATGTTTCTGGTTCTGATGAATTTAAAAAAGAGGTTATTAAAAATATAAAGGAAACTCGATTTGAATGTGCGACAGGTGAAATTATTTTTGATATTTATAACAATCCTGAAAAACAGGCGATAATAATTAAAATACTTGATGGGAAAGAAGTGTTTTGGGGAAAATATTGATATATTTATTTTTAAATTTTTATTTTTAGTTGTTTGAGAAAATTTGTAATTAAATTTTATTTGGAAAAATGATTTAAGATAGAGGTAGAAAACGTGAGTAATTTAGAAAGCAAACAAATGAGAAGACGTTTGAATTATTGCAAAAAAATTAAATTGGTGTTGGGCGCTTTAATTGTTGCATTTATAATAAGTTTATTTAGTGCTTGTTTCAGGCCAACAAAAACAAACGAGATTAAGGTAGGGGTAATAGCTCCATTAACTGGAAATGTTTCAAAATATGGAATTGGGGCATTAAATGGCATTGAACTCTATATAGAAGAAATAAATGCAGAAGGCGGAATAAACGGTAAAAATATTAAGCTTGTTAAATATGATGATGAGGGGGTGGCTTTAAAATCAATCGATGGTTATAATTTTTTAATTGATCAGAAAGTTGTGGCGATAATAAATGCAACAACAAGCATTCCAGCGCTTGCCATATCAGGAAGAGCTTTTGATGATAAAGTTCCTATGGTTGTTGCAATTGCTACTGCAAATGAAATTACTTATGATAGTAAAAATGATATTTTGTTTAAAAATGTTTTTAGAATGTCTATTACTGATACATCTCAAGGAGAAAAGTTAGGAAAGTTTGCATCTAATATAATTAAAGCAAAAACTGCATGTATAATTTATTCGCCGGAAAATGATTATTCTAGAGATTTGAAAGAATCATTTGAGTTAGAATCTAAAAAGCGTGGCATAGAAATTTTAGGAATTGAAAGTTTTTCTGAACAGACAAATGATTTTCGGAGCCAACTTTTAAGAATTTCAAATGTTAAACCTGATGTAATTTTTGTTCCGCATTATTATGAAACGGTTTCGTTGATATTAAAACAAGCTGAAAATTTTCCAATTAAAGGTTCATTTTTAGGAGCTGACGGATGGAGTTCTATAATAAACTTATTAAATAATTTAAAATTAGCCAAAGACCTTCATTATTGTACTGTGTTTTCTAAAGATGAGCCACGAGATATTGTGGAAAAATTTTCTGCAAATTATGAGAATAAGTTTAGTGTTTATCCAAATACTTTTGCAGCAAATGGATATGATTCGGCAAAAATTCTTGTCGTTTCAATTCAAAGGGCATTGAGTAAAAATATTAAGCAAAGCGACGATTTAAAAGAAAAAATTATAAAAGAACTCAAAAATATAGAATTAGAATGTGTGACTGGAAGAATTACTTTTGACGAATTCAATAACTCTATAAGAGATGTTTGTATAATTCAGATTAGAAAAGGAAAAGAAGAGTTTTGGGGGAAATTTTAAATTAATTTTGGTTTTAAGATTTAGAGCTTTTAAACTGATAAATAAAATATGGTGAATGGTTTTTTATGAAGATTGGATTTGGTTTTGATGTGCATAAATTTAAAATGGGGAGAAAATTAATTCTTGGAGGTGTGGATATAGCGTGCGAGTACGGGCTTTTGGGCCATTCCGATGCTGATGTTTTAGTGCATTCTATAATAGATTCAATGTTTGGTGCATTGGGACTTGGTGATATTGGAAAACATTTTCCAGATAGTGATGAAAAATATAAGGACGTAAGCAGCTTAGAATTGTTAAAGATAACTTATGAAATGATGAGATCGAGAAGATATAAAATTTCAAATATAGATTCGAGTTTGGTGATTGAAAAGCCGAAAATTCAATATTATGTTGATAAAATGGTTAGGAACATTTCAGAGATTTTGAAAGTTTCTGAAAATATTGTTAATATAAAGGCTACAACTACTGAAAATTTAGGATTTGTTGGAAGAGGTGAAGGAGCAAGTGCGTATTCGGTGATACTTATTGAGGAAAATTGATGTTTTGTGTGCATAAGCTAATCAAAAAACGATTTAAAGGGTAATTAATTAAGCATAACTACAAGTATTCAAATATTTTGAAGAATAATTAATTATAAAACTTCTTGCAAGAGAATAAATTTGTTTATATGATTTAGAGTTGTAGATGCTTAATTTAAAAGTGTCAGTTGTAAACATTAAAGGAGGAGTAATATAAAATGGCGTTTCCGATTAGTCCGCTTGGAGATAGAGTTGTAGTTAAAATGAAGGAACCAGAGGAGAAGACGGAAAGTGGTATAATTATTGCTGGTTCTAATAAGGAGAAACCGCAAATTGCAGAGATTTTGGCGGTTGGACCAGGTGGTGTTGTCGATGGGAAAGAAGTTGTAATAGAAGTCAAGGTTGGCGATAAGGTTTTAATAAGTAAATATGCGGGTACTGAAGTAAAAGTTGATGGTGTAGAATACACAATTTTGCGTCAAAATGAAATTCTTGCAAAAGTTGATTAGTGAAAATTGTATTACATAATGTTAAAGTTTGAAAATTTATTAAATTTGATATCGAGTATAAAAATAATGGAGGTTAAAAGAAATGGCAAAAGAAATTTTGTTTGGTGTTGATGCAAGAGAATCTTTATTGTCGGGGTTAAAGGTGGTTTCTAACGCGGTTAAAATAACGCTTGGGCCAAAAGGAAAAAATGTAGTGGTAGAAAAGAAATATGGTGCTCCACAAGTTACCAAAGATGGCGTTACAGTCGCAAAGGAAATTGAACTTTCTAAAAAATTTGAAGATGTAGGAGCTCAGCTTTTAAAGCAAGCTTCAATTAAGACGAATGATGTTGCAGGAGATGGCACGACAACTTCAACTGTTCTTGCAGAGAGTTTTGTGGTTGAGGGCTTTAAGCTTATCGCTGCAGGAGTGAATCCTGTTTTTATGAACAAAGGAATAGATGATGGTGTTAAAAAAGTGGTAAAATTTCTTTTAGATAGCAGCAAAATTGTTGATGGAAGTGATGACATCAAGCGTATTGCGACGATTTCAGCAAACAACGATTCGTCTATCGGTGATTTGATCGCTGAGGCTATGGAAAAAGTTGGAAAAGATGGTGTTATTACTGTAGAAGAATCTAAAACTTCGGAGACTCTTTGTGAAGTTGTCGAAGGTATGCAATTTGACAGGGGTTATGTTTCACATTATATGGTTACTGATTCTGATAAAATGGAAGCTGTGCTAGATGATGTGTATATTCTTATAACTGACAAAAAAATATCAAATATTCAAGAAATTCTTCCTGTGTTAGAGCAAATTGTGAATCTTGGTAAAAAGCTTTTGATTATTGCGGAAGATATTGAAGGAGATGCTCTTGCAACGCTTATTGTGAATAAACTTCGTGGGACTTTTGTATGCGTTGCAGTAAAAGCTCCTGGATTTGGCGATAGAAGAAAATCCATGCTTGAAGATATTGCAATTCTTACGGGCGGAACTGTTATTTCAAATGATCTTGGTCTTGAATTAAAGGAAACGACTATTGAACAGCTTGGGCGTGCTAAACAAGTTAAAATTCAGAAAGAGAATACGATTATTGTCGATGGTGCCGGAGAACAGAAGGCTATTAGAGATCGAATAGCTCAAATAAAGGTGCAAATTGAAGATACTACATCAGAATTTGATAAAGAAAAACTTCAAGAACGACTTGCGAAATTATCAGGTGGAGTTGCTGTTATTAAAGTTGGGGCGGCTACAGAAATTGAGATGAAGGAAAAGAAATTTAGAGTAGAGGATGCATTATCTGCAACCAGAGCAGCTGTCGAAGAGGGCTATGTTTCAGGAGGTGGAACTGCGTATGTAGGTGCAATTTCTGAGGTGGAAAAGCTTCTTGAAGATGAGGATGATGGCAGTGATGGTGGCGGCAGAAAAGCAGGAATAAGAATTGTGATTCGTGCCCTCGAGGAACCATTAAGACAAATAGCGTCTAACGCAGGTTTCGAAGGTTCTATTGTGGTTGATAAAGTGAAAAATGGTGAGCCCGGAATTGGTTTTAATGCGTTAACTGAAAAATATGTTAATATGATTTCGGAAGGTATTATAGATCCGACTAAGGTTGCACGTAGTGCACTTGAAAATGCCGCAAGTGTTGCTACGGTGATTCTTACAACCGAGGCATTGATAGTAGACAAACCAGATCCTCAGGCAGATGCCGCAGAGAAAGCTGCAGCAATGGCTGGTGGCGGAGGAATGTATTAGAAATTTTATATTTGATTTTTGAGATACACAGCTTTTTGCTGTGTTCAATTTATTGAAGGTGGCTTGTGATTTTTTGAATTTTAAAATCGTTTAATAATTTTTTTAGTTGAATAAATATTTTATGGAATTAAAATAGAATAATGTTATAATTGATTTAATAAAAAGGAAGAAAGCTGAAGTTTATTTTTAAAATTAATTTATTTTTAATTTTTTAATTTCCAATTTGTTTTCTTTGTTTATTTTATTTGAATCTAGTATTTTTTGAATGGATTTGTTTTGAGTCCATTTGTCTAAGATTTTAAGTTTTAAAAGTTTTTTTGTGTTTTTAGGAAATTTTGCGTAACAATTAGAAATAAGCCAAGCATTACCCATTCTTACATAGTAGTATTCCAATTTAATATCTTTGCAGATTTCTAAAATTTTATCTATAAATTTTTCATTCACAAAATTGTTTAGGATTAAAATTAGGCCAAAACGTACTTCCCAAGGATTATTGAAACGAGTGAATTTAATAATTTCATTAAAAGTTATGTCTTGATTTTTGATTAATTGAGGATATTTTTTGGCTGCAGTGTCGCATAATGCCCAATTTGAAATGTGTGGAACGAAATTTTTTAACATTTTAATAAGTTCTTCAAAATTTGGTTTTAGATATTCGATAATAAAAGCGTGAATCATACATTCTTCAAAATATTTATATTTGTTTATTTTTAAAAATTCTAAATAATTATTTTTAGAAATTTGCTTTGCAATATCTCTTAAAATTGGAGTTCTAATGCCGATAAATTCAAGATTTTTGTCATTAGTAATTTTAGAAGCAAATTCTTTATATTTTAAATCTCTAAGAGTTTTTATATGATCAATAAATTCTTTGTATTTTTGTTCATTCCACGAGCATTGAAAATTCATTTTATTTTTCCAATATTTATATATATGTATTTTTAAGTTTTTATGTATTGTTTTAGTCTTCTTTTTCTAACAGTATTGCCCTAAAAAAATCAAATTTATTCAGATGTTCATAGACTGTGTTTATTTCATTTTTCGTGCAGTCAATCAAAATTTTTATCTCAGAATCTTTTTTCATTATATCAATTGTACATAAAATTCCTACTACAATTTTATTTGTTAAACTGCCGCAAAAGCAATCTATTCCATCGTCGTCCATTGATGTTGTTTTGGTTAAATATCCATAATCAAGCGGATAAACATAAGTTTTTGGAAATTTTGGATGTTTTGAACCTTTGGGTCTATCGATTACGATTTTTGATTCATCAATGAGTTTTTGAATATTTTCCCAGAAATATTTATTATTTTTCATTAGTTTTTTTCCATATATTAAATTATGTTACAATTTTATGAAATTTTAAAGAATTTTGTTTATAAAGTAAATTTTATGTTGATTTTGCTCTTTTTTGTAGAAGTATCAATTTTTATATCTCCAATTTCACTAAGTTTTGAAACATGAATTCCACCACATGGAATTTTGTTTTTATCAAATTCCCACCAACGGAAACCTTTTTTATTGGCATCGGGATAAGTTTTCACTTCTATATTAGTTTTTAAAAGTTCTAAAAATCTTTCATTGATTTTTTCAAGAGTTTTAATATCAAAATCTGAATTTTCGTATTTATTAAAAGCAAATCCATCTTCAATCGATGAAATTTTTGGATATGGAATATTTTTTTTGCCAATTTCTTCAATTATACAGTGATGTAAATGCAAACAAGTATGTAATTTCATTTGATTTAATCTAAAATTCCAATCGAGAATACATTTTACCGTTTCCCCTTGAAATTTATCAGAAATATCAAACTCTAAAATAGAAATTGATTCGTTTTTTTCGTCTTTAACGCTATCAATTATTTTAAATTCTTTTTCTTCAATAAAAAATTTGCCGCGATCGCCTTTTTGCCCTCCTCCCTTTGGATAAAAAATACTTTTTTCAAATTTTATGTAGCATTTGTCATTTTGATTAGAAATATATTCAATTTTGGTTTCAATTTCTTTCAAATATTTATCTTTGTAATATACGGCCTGCATTGTAAAATTACCCTTCTGTATTTTGTAGAATTAATTAATGTAAGTTATAAGTTTTTATTTATACAATAATATTTGAAATCCAATACCAAATTTTATTATTTCACTTTTTTTAAATGGAGATTTTGCTATAAATTGTTCGAATTCATCTCTAGTGTAAGCACTACTTTTTAAAAAAGTTTTGAATGAAATTTTAGTAAAAAAACGATCAAAACCTTTCATATTAGAATTTTCTATTTCGAAATTTATATCTTCTTTTGTTGCATTGTGGTTCATATCTAAAATTAGTGCTGTTCCGCCAGTTTTTAAAACACGATACATTTCATGTAAAGCTTTAACTGGATATTTGAAATTTTTGAATGCGGCCGTACACACAACAAAATCAACTGTTTCGTTTATTAACGGAAGTTTATCAGCATTTCCGTGCCGAAAATCTACAGTAACATTTTCGATAGCTGCATTATGTTTTTCAATTTTAACAAAATCTTCACTTAGTTCCACCCCAATTACTGTGTAGCCAAGTTTTGCTAATTCAATAGATAAATATCCCGGCCCCGGTGCGATTTCCAAAATTGTTGCTTTATTGGGTGCGTGATTAGTTACGATTTCTGCATATTTGCGCATTTCTTTTAATCGAAATTTTTGTGTGTTTTTATTATACCATTTTGCCAAAATGCCCGTAATTATTGAATCATTTTTGCGTTGATGTTTTGTTAAAGCCATAAATTTCCTTTAAATTTGTGATTCTAGCCTAAAATAATTCACTGGTCGACGAATCAGCTTATTTTTTTAAATTATTTTAAACAATTTTTATTTGTTTGTTAAATTTTCGTGTCAGCTTTCTAATTTATAATTTTGTTTTTTATTTGGTGGAGGCGACGGGAGTTGAACCCGTGTCCGAAAATGTTCAATATAAATGCTCTACAAACATAGTTTATGGTTAAAATTCCCTAAATAAAAGTCCACAAACAAACTTTGTTTTAGGTAATCTCGAATGTCATGACTTAATATGAGATATTTTTAAGTCACGTTCACTGCTAGTTGACGCCTAAATCCGCATCGCAGTATTTGCAGACAAGACGGCCGCTGCGTTTAGGCAGCTGCGTATAATTCTTCGTTATTTGCGTTTAATTTAATTTTGGAATTTTTATGCAGTTTCCACTGCAGTTTGCACATTTATACCAAATCACTCTCGTCGAAACCATTACGCCCCCAAAAATTTAGATATTTTGTTTATTAATTTATTTTTGGCTCAATAAAGTTTAAAGACTTATTTAGTTTATTTTATTAATATTTAGCAGTTGAGCGCCAGAGTATACTCTATAACTTCTTATGATAAATTAAAATACAGTTAGATATTTTTTTAATCTTGTAAAAATTATTCTTTAAAACTAAGTGCTCTGTTAATTCTTATTTTTGCTTCTCTTTCGGCAATGACATGCCTTTTATCATATTTTTTCTTTCCGATACAAAGGCCAATTTCAAGTTTTATATAGGCTCCTGAGAAGTAAATTTTAAGTGGTATAACCGAAAATCCTGTTTTTGTTGTTTTTCCAATAATAGAATTTATTTCCTTTTTATTTAATAAGA
Organism: Clostridiales bacterium; assembly: GCA_031267755.1. Taxonomy (GTDB): domain Bacteria; phylum Bacillota; class Clostridia; order Monoglobales; family JAIRYP01; genus JAIRYP01. The sequence goes on from JAIRYP010000015.1 coordinate 87,591, forward strand.
GTTTTCTAATTCTACGAGGATCAACAACCCAAATGTTTCCTTTTTCATAAGGACTTATGTGCATGCCGATTATTAATGCTTCACCTGTTTTAAACGATACATAAGAGTCTTTTAAATTTATTTTTCCTAAACGGATTGATTTTACTTCTGTGCCGTAAAGTGAAATTCCAGCTTCATATTTTTCGTTTATAAAATAATCATAATTTGCTTTTTTGTTTTGCGCAATAATTTTAAAATGTTTTTTTTTAATGTTCAAACCAATGCTCCTAAATAGAGATTGTTTTTAATGTTTTTACAATTTTAAACTTTTTTAATAAAACTTAATAATTTAAATGATTTAATTTTTATTTTAACTTCTAATTTTTAAAGAGCAGGTGGCTCTTCTTTTTTTATTTTCGAAGGATATATTTCAGGATTCCTCAACACATAATTTTTAAAACTACTTGGGTGCACTCCATGTTCCTCAACAAGTTCAGTTGCTTTTTCTCGTGCTTGGTTCAAATTCTCAACAACTTTTTTGCCCTGTTCATATTCTTCTTCACTACATTTTTTTCTTAACTTTTGGTCAAAATTTTCATGTGTAATTGTTCCATGAAGCCACGTTTCGATAGGTAAAATAAATTTGCAATAAAAAATTATCAAAATTTCGTTTAGAATGCCTTTGTTCTCTAATGTTAAAGGTGACATTTTTTGATATATTGAATTTACTTTTTCAGAAATATTTTTACTTTTATATGTACTATAAATGTCACTTACTAAAGAATAATACACAGATTTATTATAACTGCCCTTGATATCTTCCACACCGTTTGCCTTAAAAATCATTGAATATATTTTAAAATAGGCATAAGGAATAGATTTATTTTCTTTTTCAAATTGTTTAAAGCAAGTTTCTAAAGAAAACAACACTACGGATTTAAAAAAATTAAAATTATTTTCTGGCCTTGGTAATAATTTTTTGATTTCAGTGATAAATTTAGAAAATTTTGAAATTTTTTCTCTTTGTTCTTTGCTAAGTTTATAAGAAGAATTAGAATCTTCTTCAGGAAAAAAAAGTTTTTTATTTTTAAAAATAGCATTAACATCATCCATTAAATAAAAATTTTCATAATGTGACAATAGGTATGCAACCTGATCCGGTGTATAACTGATGATATGATCGCCTACAACAAAAACGCACATCAAAACACCTTCAAGTATCACAATGTGTTCTTTATATAATAATTTATCTAACGCAAATCGAGCTCTTGACGTTCCTACTAATGGAAATTTTTTTTTTAAATATTCTTCTGATTTTTCTGAAACTGTCAATCCAATGTTTTTGTTTTCTAAAATTTGTTCCTTTAATGAAACATAATCTGGTTTTTCTATAGCTAAAACTTTTTGTCTAAATTCCTCTTTTTCGTTTTCGTTTGCGTATCTTATATTTAAATTTGGAAATTTTTTTATAATTGTCTCAATTTTCATAACATTATCTCATCCTTCGGTCTTAATTAATATATTTATTTTTTAAAATTTTTCTTGAATTTATTTTAAAATTTATATATTTATATTGTTAGAATATTTTAAAAAATTATTCAAATGTTTTTTATCTGGAGGTAGCACATAATGTCGGCTGTATCAACTGTAATAGGTGAAATAATTTCAAAAGTGGAACAAGAACATTCCCGGTTATTGAGAGAGCGAGAAAGGTATGCGAACGAATTCGTTGCAATAGAAAATTTTGAGCTTTATAATGATCAAGATTTGTTAGAAAGGTTTGTAGATGGCGTAAATCGTTATAAAGAAATTAAGGAAGAGTTACCTAGGTGTGAACGAGAAAGAGATGATTTAATGGAAAAATTAAAACCAGATCCGTCTTTACCTCTTTTGTTTTTTGCTGCAGGTACGGTTGTCCCAGTAATAGGTAATTTAACAGGGCTTGTAGTTGGAGCTGTAGAAAGATATCAAGAAAAGAAAGAACAAGGCATTAGATGTGAAGAACTTGAAAAACGAATTATGCCAAATTACAAAAATGATTTATTGGATTTAGAGAAATTTATTGTGATGGCAAATGCAGAAATGGATGCGCGTGCAAGTCGTGCAGAGAATGAGAGATTACAGGAAATTATAAGAAAGCAACAAGAAGAAATTGATGGCAAAATTGTCATAATAGGAGACGGAATTGATGAGATAACTGATACAGTAAACAATATAATCGACGATTTAACTTTATTGGATGAACAGGAAGACGGTGAAATAGGTGCGGCTGAACAATATTATACGCAACTCGAGGAAGATCTTATAGCTGAAGTTAACCAACTTGATGTTCCTGAGAGCGTTAAAATTGTTATGCGTGCCAAAATAGTTGAAGAAGTAAGCGCTATGCATGAAAATAAACAAAAAGAAATTGCCGATAAATATCGCAGAGCTCGCGAACCGCGTGAAAGAGCTTTAAAAGAAGCACAAATGAAACTTGCAAATTTGAAAGAAGTGAAAGATGCATTAGCCAGAGGCGAAAATGTTACTTTACCTCAAAGTTCTTCAGCTGATTCAAAACCATCATTTTCTCCTCCTCCGAAAGAAGTTTTTGACGAAGCACGAATGATTCAATCTAAAGAAGTTATTATGAAAAAGGCACTCGAAGCAAAAATTGCTTTTCTTAGGGAAAAAAGAATTATGGTTCCGACTCCAAACGAACAAGCTAAAACAAAAACAATACCTATGCCGCAAAAAGCTGCAGCTGGATCTCAAGTTAAAAAACCTGCCGCTACTTTTAAATAGAATAATGGCTTACATAATTTGAATTAAATCAGTGGAATCTATCGAATTTAAGATGTGTAGTCGCGTGAGGTTTTTAAAGATTTTTTCAATGTTTAAATCAGCGTGTTCTAAATAGAGACTATTTTTTTTGGAATTATTTGATAATTTTTATATATAAACTGTTAATGCGTTTTGAAAAAAGGTGCGAATATTTTTTGTGGGAGTTAATATGGCGGGCGTTAGTGATGAAAAGTCTTTTGCTGAAACATCAACAGCAATGCAGATGTATGAAAAACAAAGAAGTTTAATAGATAAAATTTATTCAGTGCATGATGAGATAAACTATATAGGAAGGCTTATTGGGTTTACAAAAGATCAAAAAGCAGAGAGAGAGTATGCGGTCTACCAATATTTTAAAGGAATTTTAAGATTGTTTAAGTTTGAAATTAGAGTACTTGATGTCTCTGAAGAATTAAAAGTTAAGTTTTATGGTAAGATATACGAAGAAATATTTCTTATGAGAGGAATTATATTAGAAAAAATTGCTGTTGAATATAGTGAAGCTTACGGTAATTTTGAAAGATTTTTCGATGAAGTAAAGGCAAGATATTCAGATTTAATAGATTTGTCAGTGCGTTTAGATAGAGGTGAGGATGTTTGTTTGCCTCAAAAATATACTTTAAAAATGCCACTCCCCATCCCAGTAAATCTTTCTAAATTTAATAGGAATAATGAAGATTATGAACGTGATGTGGCTAGTATTTATAAAATAGGATTTGATTTTATAGAAAGTTTAAAACCACAGGAATCACCGAAAACGCCGGCACCACAGGAATCAGTGTTGTCAGTGGTGAGGATGGGATCGATGTTAACACAAACTGATTATCCAGTGCCATCAATTCCATGGAAGCGATTAAGAGTGTCGCTCAATGCCACCAAAAAGAAATCAAAGTCAACACAAAAGTTGTCGCCGCTGGTTATTGGCCTATACATGTCGTTAGTAACTAAATGTCTTGAATTATATCCACCAAAAATGACAACATCAATACCGGAGTCAACAAAGTCAACACAAACTGATCCAACGGCATCATTTCCGCCACTTACACATATTGAATATCCACCAAAAATGACAACATCAATACCGGAGTCAACAAAGTCAACACAAATTGATTCAATGTTATCACTTCCACCAGTTAGTGATCGCGATGCATTGTTGGTGAACGTAGAAAGCCTTGATCCTTTGTCGGCATCACCAATAATACCAATGCCACCAAGGCTGCCAGCGACGTCGATATTATCTGGTGCTGGGGAGTTCTGCCATCATTCAGATACCGAATCCCTGCCGCATTTTTTTATAGAAAAGATTTTAAATGGAAAACCAACGGGAAAATTTGTTGTTAATTTTAGATCTTTTCTTGAATAAATAAAAGCTAAATAAATTTAAAAGAACTTGTGTAGCGTGGATTCATTTAATGAAATTTATCGAATTTAAAGTTTGGTATCCCCTTTCTTTTAAGGGAGAGAAAACGGTAAGTGTGATTATTGGATAACAATTAAAATAATTACATATAGAATTTGAAAAAATATAAGCAATGAATTATAACGCGATCTTGACAATTTTGTATTTAGGGAGTAATAGTATGATTGAAGTTTTATTTTAGGAGGATATAAAAATGGCATATGAGATTAGTGATGCGTGTATAAGTTGTGGCGAATGTGCTAAACAGTGTCCGGTTTCATGTATTAAACCAGGCGATGGAAAGTATGATATAGAAGGGTCTGATTGTATTGAATGCGGAACGTGCGCAAGTGTGTGCCCAGTTGATGCCCCGTATTCTAATTGATTTTCTAAATTTTAAGGATAAGTTAAGAAGGAATTATATGAAAGAAATTGTTTATAATTTTTTGAGTAATTATTTATTTTTATGTTAATAAGGCATTGAATTTTGGCGATCAAATTAGATGTGTTTTTAGATACAAAACACTGCAAATTTTTGCAGCGTACTTGCGTTTAGAATTGATTTATTGAATCAATTATTAGAATTAAATTTATGAGGAGGTGTATATTCATTTAAATTTAATGCATTTTGGCTTATAGAAGCAATGTCTTCAGGTGGAATATCAAAAACATTTACAAATTTAATTGAATAAAGGTCGCAAACCGTTAATTGTTGTGAACCGAGTTCACGAAGCACTATATAATTTGTTCCGACTTCATGCAAGACTCCGTTTCTGTCCATGTATGCTTGACTTCCCAATATAAATTCAACACGCACATATTTTCCAAGTTGTCTTCGCAAGAATGCAGGTAAACCTCCAGCAAAAAATGTAGTTGGTGGGCCGTCAATGGTGCCTTTAGGAATATTTCCTGATCTTATTGAATATGCTCCTGGCGAAGTGTTGCTCGGTGACAGTTCTTTGTTAGCATTTGGCGAAGTATTACTTGGTGATAAGCCTTTTGATGATATAGGGGTATAACGATTAGATCCAGGAGGTAATGGTATTTCAAATTCTTGATTAGTGTTTTGTTGATTTAGATTGTTGTGGTTGTTATGTTTGATGATAATTGGATCATTTTGCCATGGCGCATTGTTCGGACTGATAATTATCGTCTCCTTTTCGTAATTTTATTATCATTTTTATATTATTTAAATAGATGCCTTTTGGTTCATAATGAATGATGGTAACTTAAACTGTTATTTTATATAATGTTTTATTAAAAAATTTTTGTATCCAACGAGATTTAAATAAAAATTATTTTTTTTTTTAGAAATTATTCAAATTTATGTGTCATTGTATTTAGCTGTGGGATTGTAAAAGCAATGCTTCCTAATTTTGTTGTAGGCGTAACCCGAACCATTTTTGGGGAAATATTGTGGGCAAGTGGCGTCAGGAGGCCTCATGTACCATAGGCACTGATCTCCAACAGGTGAAAATATTGTTCCACTAGCCGCTTCGTCTGCTATTTCATAATGTAACGGTTCAGGATTGATGTTCCACACGTTTTGAGTGTTTTCAACTCCTCCAATTAAAGTTTTATGACACGAAAATTGACATTGTTGTTCCAAAACTTTTCTTAGATCTCCTTGACACACTCTTCCATATTCGCCCTTTGTAGTTCTGACACGATTCATAATACATGTTGCGACAGCTTTCATTCCTTCAATTCCCTCTCCTCCGGCCTCGCAATTAATCATTCTGGCAAACAACTCTCTTGTATCCATATTTCACCTCCGATTCTTTTAATTATATTTGCATAATATGTTGATTTGTCATATTTGACACAATTTTTGTTATTGTTTTTATTTTATTGAAAATAACATTAAATTTGAGTATTTTTTAATTTGTCGATAAATTTTAATGGAGTGGTATGAGCGAAAAATAAAAAATATTTTAAAAATTTTTAATCGTGCAAATATTGAAAATGGATGTTTTGAGTATTTTAGTTTTCATTTTTTATATTCTGTAAATTTTCTTCAATTGTTTTTGGCGAAAGTCTGTCAAGCGCTTCAATTGGTAATATTTTGAGAATTTTCCATGCAATGTCTAAACTTTCGTTTATATTTCTATTTTCTTGTTCATCTTGGTTTAAAAATTTGTTTTCAAATTCTTTTCCAAATTTCATGTATAGTTTGTCTGTATTTGACAGTTCATCTTCGCCAATTATTGATGCAAGAGATCTTATTTCTTGAACTCGTGAATATGATGAAAAAATTTGGCTTGCAAGATCTAAATGATCACTTCTTGTTAAACCTTCACCAATGCCATCTTTCATAAGCCTGGAAAGTGAAGACAATATTGACACGGGTGGATAAACGTTATGCATTAGTTTTTTTTCAAGAACAATTTGACCTTCGGTGATATATCCAGTTAAGTCTGGAATTGGGTGAGTTATATCGCCGTTTGGCATAGTGAGTATTGGTATCTGAGTTATTGAACCTTTACTAGTTTTAATCATTCCTGCCCTTTCATAAAGTGAAGCAAGATCGCTATATAAATAGCCAGGAAAGCCTTTTCTTGATGGAATTTCTTGTTTTGAAGATGAAATTTCTCGAAGTGCTTCTGCATATGAAGTTATGTCAGTCATTATAACTAAAACATGCATATCATGTTCAAAAGCTAGATATTCGGCTGCAGTTAGGGCACACCTTGGTGTTATAATTCTTTCGGCTACAGGATCTGAAAAAGTATTTATAAACATCACACTTCTTTCAATTGCTCCTGTTTTTTCTAAATGTGATTTAAAAAAATTTGCTACATCGTGTTTTACGCCAAGTGCGGCTAGTACTATACAAAAATCTTTATTGCTTCCTTCGAGTATTTTTGATTGTGATGCAATTTGAACAACCAATTTATCATGTGAAAGTCCGTTTTCAGAAAATATTGGTAATTTTTGACCTCGGATGAGGGTCGTAAGGCAATCAATAGAAGAGATACCAGTTTGTATAAACGATCTAGGATAGTTTCTTGCAGTTGGATTCATTGCTTTTCCGTTTATATTCATTTTTTTATCAAAAAAAACAGGGCCGAGACCATCTGCTGGTCTTGCTACACCGTCAAATGTTCTACCTAAAATTTCTTTGGAAAGTGGTAAAATGAAAGGTTCTCCTGTAAAACTTGTTTCTGTGTTCGAAAGAGAGATTTCTTCAGTACCCTCAAACATTTGTACAATTGTATATTCTTCGGAAAGCTCTACAACTTTTCCAAGTCTTTTTTCGCCAAAGTTAGTTGAAAATTCTACTACTTCATCATAGAAAGCATTTTTTATATTTTTTAAAACTACGAGTGAGCCTCTTATTTCGTTTAAACCGATGTGCTTAACTTGCATTTTATCACCGCTCTTAAGTGTTAGAATATTATATTTATAAAAACGTGATGTCTTTTAATTTTCTCATAAAAATTCTAAAGAATTTATTTTGTTTATGATCGCAGAATAGTCTAAATCTTCTTGATATTTAATTTTACAAACTTCATTAAAAATTTTTGTTTCTTTAATTTGCGATAGCGAAACTGAGCAACAACATATTGTCTTACACTTTTCATATAAAAGTATTATGATTTTAAGGATTTTGATTTGTTTTGTAATTGGCATAAACGAATCATGAGAGTGATATGCATTTTGTTGCAGGAAACCAGTTTTAATCACTTGAGCAATTTCTAAAACCAATTTTTGTTCATCAGGTAAAACGTCAATTCCGACAAGCTTTACTATATCTGCAAGTCCTTTTTCTTCATTTAATATATTTATTATATTTTTTCGAATGTTCAAGAAATCTTTATCCACATTTAAAGAATACCAATTTGATAAAATATCTGCATATTCGCTATAGCTATCTGTCCAGTTTATGGCCGGATAATGTCTTGAGTATGCTAAATTTTTATCAAGAGCCCAAAAACATCTAATAAATCGTTTTGTGTTTTGTGTTACTGGTTCAGAAAAATCTCCTCCTTGCGGAGATACAGCACCTATAATTGAAACAGAACCATCTAAACCATTTAGAGATTTTACGTAACCTGCACGCTCATAAAACTCTGATATTTTTGATGGCAGATAAGCAGGGAAACCTTCTTCTGCGGGCATTTCTTCGAGTCTTCCAGAAATTTCTCTAAGGGCTTCGGCCCAGCGTGAGGTTGAATCTGCCATGATTGCGACGTGATATCCCATATCTCTATAATACTCGGCAATAGTAACACCTGTATAAATTGATGCTTCTCTTGCTGCAACAGGCATATTAGAAGTATTGGCTATTAAAACTGTACGATTCATAAGAGATTCGCCGGATTTTGGATCAATTAATTTTGAGAAATCCTCAAGAACTTGCGTCATTTCATTTCCGCGTTCGCCACAGCCTATATAAATGATTATATCTGCATTTGACCATTTTGCTAGTTGATGTTGCGTCATAGTTTTTCCAGTTCCAAAACCTCCCGGAATTGCTGCAGTTCCCCCTTTTGCAAGCGGAAACAGTGTGTCGATAATTCGTTGGCCGGTGATGAGAGGTTGATCAAGCGCGAGACGATTTTTATATGGTCTATTTTTTCTAATTTGCCAAGTTTGAATAAGGCCGATATTTTCAATTTTTCCATTTTGTGTTATAACTTGCGCCAAGATGTCACGACATGAATATTTGCCGTTTTCAACTATATTTTTTATTGTCCCAGATATATTTGGTGGAATCATGATTCTGTTTTTTACAAGAGGAGTCTCAGTTGATTCGCCTATAATTTTACCAGGATAAGCTTTTTCGCCTGCATTTGACAAAATTCTAACATTCCATTTTTTTTCCATATCAACCGTATCTGGAGTGAGGCCCCTTGTTATAAACGCCCCCGATATTTCTTGAATTGCTTTTAGGGGTCTACCGATTCCATCAAAAATATTTCCAATAATTCCCGGCGCTAAGGTAATTTTCATTGATGAACCGCTTGGAACCACTGGTTCTCCAATTTTGAGACCTGATGTATCTTCATAAACTTGTATTATAGTCAAGTCGTGCTTTACAGCTATTACTTCGCCTGTTAATTTTTCTTTTCCAACGTACACCATTTCACGCATTTTAAACGAGGGCGTGTTTTTAATCGTTACAACAGGACCGTTAATTCCATATAAACATGTTGGATTCATAACTTTTCTCCATATTATTAAGAACTAATGAATTAAAAATCGAATATTAATATTAATTCTTGCATGTTAGAAAAATATTTTTTATGTTTTTCAATTTCGTTTTTTAGTGAACAGTCAAGTATTATATTCGTTTCTAAACTTTTAATAATAAAACCACCAATTATACTAGAATCTGCTATGGTGATTTTCATTTTATTTAATTGACAGAATTTATTTAATATATTTTTAATCTTTTGAGTGTCAGAATCTTTAACCAAAATTTCGTCGATATTATTTAGGTTAATGAGTTTACTACATTTTTCGATGTTTAGCTCAAGATAATTTACATAATTATCTTTCTTACTAAAATCTATAATTTTTTTTATGACTTCATTGATGACTTCATCACACAATTTAGTGCGTTCCGTAAGTATTTTTTTTCTAAGTTTAATTTTTTTGCTAGAAATAACAGATATGCTTTCATTTTTTAGTTTTTGAAGTTCGCAATTTATTTCAAAATCAATTTTTGAAGAAATTTCTGTTTGCTTATTTTTTATAATTTCTTCCCTTTGTTTAATTATTTTTTGCATAAAATTTTCTTTTTCTGCGATTGCTTCTTTAATTATTGCATTTGAGAAATTTACAAAACTTTCATTTATGTCTGATCCAATTTCCACAAATACTCCCTTATAAAAATTTATTTCAAATCACGAGTAAATTATATTGTTTGCATATGATAAAATGTTATTTTTTAAGCAAGTTGAGCCTTCTCTGTCTGGAATTTCTACAATTAGTGGTAAATATTTATCTAATTTTTTCTTTTTTATATATTCGCAATCAAAATTGAAAAGTTTTTCTGAAATGAAAAGAATAGCTATATCTTCTTGCATTATCGCATATTCAAATTCTTTTTTTAAGTCTTCTTTTGTATGAACAATAACTCCACAAATTCCAGCAAGTCTCATTCCGATTTGTGTATCGATGTTATCACTTATTAAAAACATTTTCATTTTTAATGCTCCTATTTATTTAAAATCATGAAAGCTATTAAAACTCCAAAAAGTGAAATACCTTCGGCCATTCCAACAAATAATAGAGTTTTTCCCATAATTTTAGGGTCTTCAGAAATTGCTCCGAGCGCTGCAGAAGCTGCACCTGATACAGCAATTCCGGCCCCAATGCTTCCTAAACCAACTGATAAAGCTGCGCCAATTGATGCAAGACCGCTGCTTTCTTGCGAATTTGTTTTTATGGTTTCAGCAAATGCTGTTGTGTGAGTAATTATTGAAATTGCTGCGATAAATAATGTTAGAAATAATAGAAGTGAGTTGAGTGTAAATGATGATCTAGCTTTTTTTTGATTTTTTTTGAAAGCATAAAATAAAATAGAATTAAGTATACTAAAAAATATAATTAAAAAATTAATTTGTTTCACAATTGTTCCTCCGAAATTTTTTATTTTAATTAAATTATAAGCGAATTTGTAAATTCATAATTGTTCATTAATTGGTTTAAATTCTATACCATCTCCTGAGTAGAATCTGCTAAATATTTCGTAATAATTGAGCCTTAATACTTGAATGCCAACAATTAAAGCTTCAAAACAAACAACAAATATGTTTCCAAGTATTGCAATTAATAAAGAGTATTTTTTAAATTCTGTTATAAATAATATTATGACAGACATAATTCCAGCGTGGCAGAGTGCAAAAGTTCCAACGCGAGAGAACGATATAGTATTTGTGATATAACCGAGAATTGATTCACCAAGTTCAAAAAAAGCTTCTATGAACCAACCTTTTTTCGTATCTTTTTTTATTTTTTTGCAAATTTTTGCAAGAGGTTCCTGTATAAGAATCACTAGAAGAGATGTGTATGCTAAAAAATTTGCTATAAACAAATTTTTTATATTAACTGAGTTGATAAGTTTATAAACAAGGTATATGCTCGTTGAGTAAAATATTAGTCCTGCAAATCCATTTTGAGAAAAAAATATTTTTTTATAATTCTTTTGTTTTATTCCGTTAGAAATATTAATTATCATAGAGACTAAAATTGTACCAATTCCTATGAAAATGGTGCTGAGTAAAATTTTATTCATGTTAAAACTATTTTCCATTGGGGTAAACCATACTGGTTTGATTATGCTGCGATCACCTTCATAGCCAAAAAATGTGCCATACATAAATCCAAAAAAAATTGAAGAAGCTCCGATTAAAGATATAATTTTTGATAAAAAGCCTCCTTTTTTAAAAAATGTCATTAACAATCCAACGATCAACAAGCAAATTCCGTGTCCAACATCACCAAACATCATTCCGAAAAACACGATGTATATGCATGATAAAAAAAATGTTGGATCGATTTCGTTGTATCTCGGAATACCGTACATTTTTACGAATTGCTCAAAAGGTTTAAAGATATTTAAATTCTCAATTTTTGTTGGTATTTTCAAATGTTCTTCAGTTGTATTTTTTTCTTCAAGAGATACAGTAAGTCTATGATCATTTTTAGTTTTTTTGATAAATTTTAAGGCCTCTTTTTTTGGCATCCAACCACACAAATAAAAACTACTGCTTGAAAATGTAGCATAGCGCTTTACGTCATGTATATTATACCAATATTTAATTGACGAATACTTTTCAATTAGTTCCTTTTTATTTGTTTCTAAAATATTTTTAAGTTCAGCGTTTAGCGCAATGCTGTTTCCGGCTAGTTCTTTTTCTCTCTTTGAAACACGGTGTACTATTTCGATTGGTGAACCATCAGTATCTCCTTCAATTCGTATTCTTTCAAAGTACATAGAAAAAAAAATTCTGTCTATTTCTTCATAATCCACATGATATACAAAATAAAAACCCCATACATAATAACTATCCTGGGAAACTAAAACAAAGTAAGTTGGCATATTGTTTAAATAAGTTTGTTTTTTTTTGTAGCTATCAATTGGCATTCTTCCAAATCTAAATTTCATGAATTTCATGTTAATTAGTTCACTCATATTAACTTTTGAGTCATGTAATGGTTCTAAAGTTTTAAGTATATTTTTATATTTTTTTAATTGTTGTTCTACATCCTTTTTTTTTGTTTCAATTTGACGAATTTTGTTTTCTGTTTCTTCTAAAAATTTGTTTATTTCTTGAATATCAGGTTCACTAATTTTATTTTTTTTTATGTTTTGATAAGGAAATTTGACGGATTCGAAAAAATTTGTAAATTTTTTTGAAATTTCTTCAAATGGATTTTGTGTGGTGTCTTGAATAAAATCTAAATTTTTAGGAAACTTCAAAGGGTTTTTAAGCTCAATTGAATTTGGCAATACGTGTTCTGACACAATATCTTTGAATTCTTTTGATAGACTTACAATGTTTACAAATGTCATTTTTGTTACCAAAATTATCACCTTCAAATTATTTTCGAATGAGATTAAACTTTATTAAAGCTTGTGTGTTTTTTAATTTCTTCCGAATTCATTCCATATCTTACTCCTTCAATTATTGTAACTATATCGTTTATTTCACTAGTTTTTATTTCTAAATAAATAATTGGTGCAAATTTTGTGTATGAATATTTTCTAAAGACATTTCTTAACATTTTAGTGTTAAAAATTCTGAAATTTCTTTCAATCAAATTTATGTCCGTAGAAAAAAAGTTCTTATAAATAGTTTTTGATAAGACAGTGCATGCTTCATTAAAGGAATTACTTTCAACTATCAAATTAACTGTTGAAGGTTTTATTTTATAATAATGGGGCATAATAAATGGATAAATTTTGTCAGAATGTTGATTATAATTAAATTTTGCTCTTAAAATGAATATTATATTTGACATATCGATTTTAATCCCAAAAATTTTTTTAAGATTTTCGCATTTGTATTTTAAAAATATTTTTTTAATAGTTGAAAAAAGTAATTTGTTATAATACATGTCAAGGGCGGTTTCAACGTGAAAAACATTCTGCGTAGAGATATTATCAATTAATGGAAACAAAATCTTGTAATAAATTGTTTCGGATAATGATTCAACAAACTCTTTAAATGAGATTTTTCTTTTATTTTGTTTTTCATTAAATAAAAAATTTAAATTATCATATCCATATCTTTCAACATCATAATTTTTAATTGTTGTTTCGTTTTCTGTGCCACAAACAAAACGAAAATGAAGTTTTAAACTTTCAATTTCATCTTTTATTATAAAAACTTTTAAATATTTTTTAATCGGACCGTTTTCAAATTTTTTAATATTTTGGCATTCACAAAACAGTGATCTTTTAAGTAAAACTTCAAATTGACCTCTTCGGATCGATTCTGTGTTTACATTTCCTAAGAATTTAGAACAATTAGTATTATGCTTAAGATAGTTTGTAATATCGTGCACACTTTTCATTTTTAATATTGTTTCAATATCGTTTTCTTTTATCCTGTTTCTTTCTTTTGATTTAATTTTAACAGGCATAGCGAAATTTTTCATAAGGAAAATTCTTTCATCACCTTTTAATAAGCTATTATTTTTTAGCTATTCTAAACTTTCTGTTATTCTTTTAAATATTTCCAAAATCCATTTATCTTTATTAATAGCAAAAATTGATTTTAAATTTTGGGTTTTATCATAAAAATATGATTCAATTTCTGAAATTTTCTTTTCTTGATTTGCGATTATTTTTTGATTTTCTAGTTCCTTCTTTTTCTTAGCTTTATTTTTAGCATAATTAGTATATTGTTCTAATTTTCTTTTTATTTTTTCTTCTTGCTTCTTTTTTATGAGTTCATGATCTCCTACAATGCTTTGAATTCTTTTTTCGACATTAATTATTTCTTTCATTATTTCCATAGTTACTCCTGAATTTATTATTGACCTTTCGGTATTTTTATTATAGAATTTGTTTTATTTTGAAAATGCTTATGCTGAAGTAGCTCATTTGGTAGAGCAGCTCATTCGTAATGAGCAGGTAGTGAGTTCAAATCTCGTCTTCAGCTCCAAAATTAATTATTTTCTAGCTCTTTTTCTTTAATATTTTTTACAAATTTTTTTAAAATTTCAATAGTTTCATTTGCTTCTTTTTTTGTTTTTCCATTTGCTAAAAGGTAGAATTTTATTTTCGGTTCAGTACCTGAAGGTCTTACTATAAAACTACAGTCATTTTCAAGTTCGAAATATAGAACATTAGATTTTGGAAGGTTGATTTTTGTTTCTTTGTTTTTTATTAAGTCAAATTGTGTGGAAAATAAATAATCACGCACAACACAAATCTTTTTACCGATATTTTCAGGATAATTTTTTCTCAATTTTTTAATTATGTTTTCTATTTTTTCAAGGCCATGTATTCCCTCTAAAGTAATTGATATTGTGTTTTCTACATAAAAACCATATTTATTATATAATTTATCAAGTTGTTCAATTAAATTTAAATTTTTATTTTTATAATATAAAACCATTTCAGAAATGAGCATGCTTGCGACTATTGCGTCTTTATCTCTTGAGTGAGTTCCCGCAAGGTAACCATAGCTTTCCTCAAAACCAAAAATGAATTTTTCATTTTGTTCTTTTTCTGATTTTTTAATTAGTTCGCCAATAAATTTAAAACCCGTTAGAGTTTCATACATTTTAACGTTATAAAAATTTGCAATTTTTTTTATCATGTTTGTTGTTACAATTGTTTTCGCTATAAAGGCATTGTCAGGCAAGCATTCATTTTTTTTTCCTTGACTTAATATATATTCAGTTAAAAGTATTCCTACTTGATTTCCCGTCAATAGAATATAATTTTCATTTTTATTTAAAATAACGACACCAATTCGATCTGAATCTGGATCCGTTCCGATTACAAGTTCGGTTTTTTTTTCTTTAGCAAGCTTTATTGCAAGTTCAAAATTTTCTAAATATTCTGGATTTGGACATTTTACAGTTGGAAAATTACCATCGGGAAGTTCTTGTTCTGCGACAACCATTACGTTTTTGAAACCTGTTTCATATAGGATTTTTCTGACCAGTTTGTTTCCTGAACCATGAAAGGGAGTATAAACAATTTTTATATTTTCTCCGTATTTTTTAGTTAATGTTTTATTTATTTGTTGAGTTTTTATAGCATCTAAATATGCTCTTTCAATTTCTTCTCCAACAATTTCTATGAGCCCTTGATTTTTTGCATTTTCAAAATCAATGTTTTTAATTTCTTCAAATATATTAATTTTTTTAATTTCTTCAAAAATTAAGTCGGCGTCTTCCAACCCTATTTGAGCTCCATCACTTCCATAAATTTTGCATCCGTTATATTTTGATGGATTGTGGCTTGCAGTTATAACAATTCCAAATGAAGTTTTAAGATATCTAATTCCAAAAGAAAGCACGGGCACAGGTTGAATTTCGTTAAATAAATAAACTTTTATTCCGTTTGCTGCTAAAACTTTTGCGGCATGCTTTGCAAATTCTATTGATTTATTTCTACTGTCGAACGCAATAATTACGTTGCTTGTTTTATTTGATTTGTTCAAAATGTTTGCCAATGCTTGTACCGTTTGGCCAACTACGTATATATTGATTCTATTAGGTCCATATCCAATTATTCCCCTTATTCCGGCGGTTCCAAATTCGAGATGTTTGCTAAAGCTCTCAATTATTTCATCATTATTTTTAGAAATTTTTTCAAGATGTTTTTTTGCATCTTCATTTACGTTTTTAATCCAATTATCATATTCTTTTAGATAATCCAAAAATTTTCTCCCAAGTCAACTTTTTTTCTGACATGCAAAGATCAATAATTATTATTTGAAAAATTTTAAATTTTGATTCAATTTTATGAGTTTATTTCATATTTTTTTTAAATGTATATAAATTTTATATATAAATATAAAATAAAAATAACGTTTTGTAAGTTTAAAAGTTTATTATTTAGTTGTATTAAGTATGTGACATTGAAATAATAAAAATTTATTTATTTTATATTTATTTTTTTTTCCGTTCGCGCAATAAGTCTTTTGATGTTGCCTCTATGCATATAAAGCGCGAGCGAGGATAGTGACAATGCAAACATCATATAATTCCAATCTCCCCATTTGAATACAAAAGAAATTATGATTACTATCATACAACCAATTATGCTGCCAAGCGAAATATATCTTGTGAAAAACATAATTGAAGCAGAAAAAATAATTACCACAATTCCAATTAACCAATTTGCAAATAGCATAGAAACAATTGAAACCACAACGCCTTTTCCGCCTTTAAAATTAAAATATATTGGGAAATTGTGACCCAAAACTGTTCCAATTCCCGATAAATATGTAGATAAAATATTATTTGGTAAAATATTTTTTGCTAGAATTATCGCTATAACGGTTTTAAAGGCATCGCACAGTAACACTAAAACAGCGTAAGAAAATCCAAGTATTCTTACGGCGTTTGTAAAACCTGCATTGTTGCTTCCGTAATCCCTTATGTCAATTCCTTTTATTTTACCAATTACTACAGAAGCATTTATACTTCCTAGCATATACGAAATTATTAAAATTATAGTTATATGCATAAGATTAAACATTAAATTCCTTTCCTAAAATAGGTTTAGTAACGATGTTTTTGTAACATTTAATATTTTTATAGAATGAATTAATTAAGAAATTTATTTATCGATAAATTTTTCGCTTTTTTCGCGTAGCAACAATCTAATCGGAGTTCCTATGAAACCGAAGGTGTCTCTTATTTTGTTTTCTATATATCTTAAGTATGAAAAATGAGCTAGCTCTGAATCATTTATAAACAAAATAAATGTTGGAGGTTTTACTGAAGTTTGTGTAATATAATAAATTTTGAGTCGCTTGCCTTTGTTGGTCGGAGGTTGATGATAAGTTTGTATTTTATTTAGAGTTTCGTTCAAAGCACCCGTTTGAATTCTAAGTGATGTTTGTTTAAACGCAAAATTTACTTTATTAAAAATTTTTTTGATGTTTTGTCCATTTTTTGCGGAAATTGATACAATTTCAATATAATCCATAAATTTTAAATAAATTTTTATTTCTTTCTTTAGTTTTTCTATAGTTTTTGAATATTTTTCGATTAAATCTCGTTTGTTTATAACTAACAACGAAGCTTTTCCTTTTTCATGAATGTAACCTATAATCTTCGTATCTTGTTCCGTGATTCCGTTTTGTACGTCTAACATTAAAATACAAACATCTGATCTGTCGATTGAATCGAGCGTTCTTACGACGCCAAACTTTTCAATATTTTCATTGATATGCCCTTTTTTCCTCATGCCAGCTGTGTCAATTAGAATATATTTACCACACTCATTTTCGAAATAACTGTCAATTGAGTCTCTTGTTGTACCAGCAATTTTATTCACAATTACTCTTTTTTCACCAAGCAACTTATTGATCAAGGAAGATTTTCCAACATTTGGTTTACCAACAATCGCAACTTTTAATGGATCATTTTTTTCTTTTTCCTCATTTAAATCGTAAACTGGTAAAAGTTGAACTACTTTGTCGAGTAAGTCTCCTACGCCAAGTCCATGAATAGATGAAACCGGAAATAAGTCTGAGATTCCCAAACTATAAAATTCATAAATTTTGTTTGAAATTGATTGAAAATTATCAACTTTATTGCAAACTAATATAATTTGTTTTTTGTTTTTTTGAATTTTTCTGGCAATTTCTACGTCTGCTAAAATTATTCCATCATTTATATCAACTATTAATAGCACAACATCTGCTATTTCAATTGCAATTTCAGATTGCCTTTTCACTTCAGAAATAATATTATTGTTTAATTCTACTTTTTCTTCTATTCCTCCAGTATCTATAATTTCAAAATCTAAACCATTCCACTGTGTGATGCCATATATTCTGTCCCTTGTAACTCCCGGAACATCTCCAACGATAGAAACCCGCTTTCCAAGAATTTTATTAAATAATGTTGATTTACCAACATTTGGCCTTCCAACAATTGCGACGCATGGCTTCAAATTTTCGCCTTCTTTACTAAAAACGTTTCGCTAAGTTTTTTAATGATTGCACAAAGTAAATTTTTGTTATTCTTCAATCATTTGTTTCATGTATTTTCTGAGACGGGCAATTATTCTTTTTTCTAACCTTGATATGTAAGATTGGGAAATACCGAGCATATCCGCAACCTCTTTTTGAGTTTTTTCTTCTTCATTATTTTTTAATCCAAACCTAAGTTCCATGATTCTTTTTTCGCGTAACGTAAGTTTTTGAATGGCAAGTATTAAAAGTTCTTTGTCGATTTCGTTTTCTACTTCTCTTTGAGTTACATCGTTATCTGTACCCAATATCTCAGATAATAACAATTCATTACCATCCCAGTCAACATTTAATGGTTCATCTATAGAAATTTCAATTTTTTGACAATTATTTTTTCGAAGATACATAAGAATTTCGTTTTCTATGCATTTTGAAGCGTATGTTGCAATTTTTGTGTTTTTTTCGGAATCAAAAGTATTAACTGCCTTTATAAGACCAATTGTTCCAATAGACATGAGATCTTCAAGATTAATTTTTGGATTTTCAAATTTTTTAGCTATATACAAAACAAGTCTCAAATTTCTTTTAATCAGTGTTTGCCTTGCTGTTTTGCTGCCATTAGCGAGTTCTTTGATTAGTTTTGTTTCTTCATCATGATCAAGCGGTGGTGGAATGGATTCGCCGCCACCTATATAGTGTAGTTTGTTTGGTTTAATCAATCTATTTGTTATAAACCAGAGATAAATTTTTACTTTTAAACCTTTAGTTATTTTTTTAAAAATGTTTTTGCTGTTCATATTTACCTTCTTAGTTTTTTGTATATTTTGTCTTTGTTAATTCAGAAGTATTTGTGGATTTATAATTGCTTGATAATCGTTGTTTTTTGAAAGATTTAATTGATAAATTGCAATTATTCCTTTTTTGATTAGTTTGTTTTCGTTATTTACTATTTCAATTTTATCTGGCATAAAACCAATTATTGTTCCGCTTTCTATTCCAATGGATGAGAAAGGAATTAATCTAAAGTTTATTTTTTTTTCATTTTTAATATTCAAACTTTCTTTTTCAATTTTCGTGAAAATATCGAAAATTTTATTTTCAGAATGCTTTTCTTGAACATATAAATCTGAAATTTTTTTTGGAAGTATTTTCTTAATTTTTTCAAATTCAACAATAATCACAGGTAGCTTTGATATAGGTTCAATAAGATCATTTCCAGTGTCTGCTAAAGCATTTAAAGATGTGCTTAATTTATTTAAGGTAATTTTAAGTTTAACTTTTATTTTATCTTTTGAAAAGTTTTGTACGCAAAATTTTGAAAATAAATCTATAAATAAGCAAGTAATTGTAAAACAAATAATCAGAGTAAAAATATTTATGTTTATGTATGTTATACCGTTTGAGATTATGTACCTAAGTGCTAAATCCTTTTTTGCTATAAACACTATCGCAAATAAACATCCTCCAAATAAAAAAGATATTAGGTAAAATATTATTAAAGTTTTTAAAAATTCTTTTAATTTATTATCAGTGAAAGTTAAATATATTAAAAAAAATGAAAAAAGTATTTTTAAAAAAAAAGAATAAAATAAGCTGATTTTTGGGAAGAACATAAGGCTGGAGTATAGGGCTGAAAATAATCCTCCCAATATTAATTTGAGAATTTTTATATTTTTTTTTGTCAATTTTGATGTTAAATGCAAAATTGTTGAATTTATACAAAAATTTAGCATAAATAATACATCTATGTAAACTATTGTTTCCAATTTACCTCCTCTTTAATAAATAAATTTTTTAATTTATAAGAAATTTATTTAGGTATATCTATTAGAAATAAATTATGTAGTATAATGAATTATATTATCATTAATGTTTTGATAAAAATTGTCAAAATGGAAGATAAATTAAAAAAATAAATTGATTATAAAAATTCATTTCGGTAATGTTTTGTATATTAAATAATTATTGAAGGAAATATAAAAATAAAATTTTAAGATTAAGCGTTAAATTTGAAAAATACATGAAACTTGACTAAAAAATTAAAAATATTTTAACTTTATTGAATGATGAACGAAACATCACCTTTTGCCACTAAATTTTCACCAACATATGCTTCGCCTGAGGCCTTGCCCATTTTTCTTTTAAAAGTTTTGATTTCGATTTTTAAAATTAAGGTGTCGCCAGGAATTACTTGTTTTCTGAATTTTAAATTGCTAATTCCAGTAAAAAATGCAATTTTACCTTTATTCTCTGGTTTTTGTAATATTAAAATTGCTCCCGCTTGCGCCATAGATTCAACAATTAACACACCTGGCATAACTGGTTTGCCTGGAAAATGACCTTGAAAAAAATATTCGTTTTGTGTAACATTCTTTAAAGCTGTTATTCGTTTTTCTTCGTATATTTCAATTACTTTGTCGATTAATAAAAATGGAAATCTATGAGGTAAGATATTTTGTATTTCGTTTATTGTCATCATAATTTCTACCTAGAAACTAAAAAATTTTAAATCATTTTTAAAATAAATTCATTATATTCTAACAGCTTAAATAAAATGTTAAAAAATTTATAATTTTTGCTTTAACTAATTTTAAAAACACTCACATATATTAATTATAATGAGCTTTATTTGCCAACACAAAAGTTTGAAAATATGCTTTCTATAATTTCTTCTTGAATGTTAGTTCCTAAGACGTTTTCAATACTTTTTGAAATTTCTTCAATCTCAAAACATAAAATATCATGTGAAATGTTGTTTTGGATTCCAAACAAAATTTTTTCTATTGAATCAAGAGTTTTGTTTAAACATTCTTTTTGCCTAGCATTTGTTATATATAATTCATTAGTATTTATATTATCATTAATAACTTTTTTGTAAATTTTTTTCTTCAGTTCATCTATTCCAATATTTTTTTCGTTCTGAGGTGTTGATACAAGCACTACATCTTCTTTTATAGATAAATTAAATGTTTTGATTAAGATATCAACTTTTGGTTCACGCAAATCTATCTTGTTTATAATAAAAATTATGTGTTTTTTGTATAAATTTATAATTTCAAAGATCGCTATATCTTCCTTTGTTAAGAAACTATTAGCGTTCAAAACAAATAAAACTACATCACAAGATTTAATATTTTCTATTGAGTATTTAATTCCAATTTTTTCAATTTTGTTCAAGGACTCATGAATTCCTGCCGTATCGTACACCTTAATGATTAAACCGTCAACGTTGGTTTCTTCTTCAACGACATCACGAGTTGTACCTTCAACATCTGTTACAATCGATCTTTCAAATCCTACAAATGCGTTCAAAATGGATGACTTACCTACGTTTGGTTTTCCGATAATTGAAACTTTTATTCCTTTTTCAAGTTTTACTCCGTTTTCATACGAATCAACAATTTTTTCAATTTCTTTCTTTTTTTCGTCAATTTCTGGATAAAGACTTTTAATATCAATTTCTTCAATTTCATCTGGAAAATCGTTTGATGCTGAAATTCTGGATGCTATTGAAATGAAAAAGTTTTTTAAATAATTTATTTTTTCAGAAAGCTCTCCATTTAAACATTTAACTGAGTTTTCAAGATAAAGACGAGACTCTGAATTGATTATTTGGATGACAGATTCAGCCTGTGTAAGATCTAGTTTACCGTTCATGAACGCTCGTCTGGTAAATTCTCCTGGATTTGCCAGAACAGCACCAGCCTTTATTAGTTCATCTAATATTAACTGAGTAACAAAAAAACCACCATGACAATTTATTTCAACAAAATTTTCTCCTGTGTACGAGTTTGGAGATCTTGCAATCCAAAAAAGAACTTCGTCAATGCACACTTGTGAATTTTTATATTTCACAATTTTTCCAAGTGTAATTTTGTAGTTTTCAATTTCTTGAAGTTTTTTACCAGATTTTGTTTTTATGATACTATCTGCAATTTTTTCCGCATACCTTCCACTAATTCTAATTATTGCTATTGCTGCGTTTCCCTTGGCTGTTGAAATTGCTGCGATAGTGCTGTTTACTATATTCATAGCACACCAAATATTTGTTTATAGATTTTAAAAATACATAAAGTTATAATTAACAAGAGTTAAGTTTTTTTATTAGCTTTTTTATTATTATTTTTCTCTTGTTGTTTATATTTTACAAAAGCTTCAGGACTTCCAGTTTTAAGAAAGTCTTCTAAAAATTCTTTTTTTCTTTCACAACCTTTATTATCCATAAGTTTATTTCAACTCCTAAATTTTAAATATAAAAAAATAGTTAATTAACATGTAAATTAAAAATAGCGCGCAATTTAAAAAGTTTAAAAAAATTTTTTCAATTACAAATATAAGTTTTTCAAAATCGTTAAATATAGCAATTCCTACTATTGCCGAAAACAGCGCTGCGATGAGAACACTTGAAGCTGCAATGTCTTTTATGTTTTTCGCCGCTTTGTTATAGTTTTTTGTATGTAAGTCTACAACTTTTTCAACGGCTGTATTAATCATTTCTGTAACAAAAACAAACATTACGGCGAACACTATAAGGACCATTTGATGATCTTGAACTTTATACAAATATGTCAAGATTGTGATGCTTGCTGCGAAGAACATATGAATTCTGAAGTTGCGTTCGTTTTTTATACAAAAGACGACACCATCGTAGGCGTGTCTGAAGCTTTCTAATAAATTTTTACTCATGATTCTCCTAACAATGCAAAAACAAGGAATTTTTCTTAATTGTTTGAAATATCGTCTTTTGCAAAATGAACATAATATTTTCATTGCATGCAGTGTCATGATCATAGCCAAGTAAGTGTAAAGTAGAGTGTACAATTAAAAATGATATTTTCTCTTCCATAGTATTGCAATTAATATAATATTGTGAACTTATATTTTCAAGTGATAAAATAGTGTCGCCAAGTAAAATTTCGCCGTATTCATTATAGTCAATTGAGGAATTTATGATATTTCCATTTTTAAATTCAAGCATAGGAAAAGAAAGGACATCTGTTTCTTTATTTTTATTTCTATAAAAACAGTTTAAATCCTTTATGTGATTATTATCAACAAAAATAATTCCAATTTCAATTTTTTTATTAAAATTCACATATTTTAAAGTTTTTTTTATAGAAAACTTAATTATTTTCTTATATTTTTTTAAATTATAAAGTTTTTTTTGTTTGTTGTTAAATAAAGTTCTCATTTAAAACCTCAGAATACCATAGTAATGAAAACAAAATATAGAGATAAAACAAAAGCCTAACTTTTAAAAATTTTTAAAAAGTTAAGCCTAGTATTTTAAATATTCACTGTGTTAGTTTTAAAATTTAAATTATATAAATTAATTAATTTTAACAGGAACTTTTTTGCTTCTTAAACAACGAGTGCATACACTAATTTTTTTTTGAACACCAAAAATGTTTGTTTTAATTTTTTTTATGTTAGGTTTCCAAGTTCTATTTGTCCGATGATGAGAATGAGAGACCTTGATTCCGAAACTTATTTTTTTATCGCATATTTCACATACCATAACTATACCCCCGTGGATCTTATTACTCTTGATAATATCATAATAATAAACAAAAGCAAGAACTATTTTAATGTTTAATGATTAGAAATTTTGTCTAATTTTATATGTATAAATTTATAAATTTTTGTTGAATATTTTAGAAAAATAGTTATAATTTTAGATTGTAAGAAAATAATAATAAAATTAAGTTTAATAAATATTATAAATGTTGTTAAAATTTAATTATTGGGAGTTGTTTAATATGCAAGCTTTAAAATATGAAAAAAAATCTAAAAAATTTTTTTCAAATATGGAAAATAAGTTAAATTCACTTAATGAAAAAATTAAAGATTTTGCACTTAATAATGGAATTAGCTATACGGAAGAAACTTCAAGTCAAATATTTAAGGGCTCTTCCAGGCCAACTGGAGCTAAGATTGAAATTTCTGAAATTGAAGTTCAAAAAAACGTAAAAAACAAAAATGAAGTGGTAAGCAGTTCAAAAATGGTAAGAGATCAAAAAGAAAGTGTTGATTATTTCCAATTAAGCGGAAGTAAAACTATAAAGCTTGTTGAGTTTGAGTCAACTAAAACGAATAATGTAGATCTTGAAAAAGTTGCTCCAAGACATTAAAAAACTAAGAAGTAATTTTTTTGTATAAAAATTAAATTATTGAATAAAAATTTAGAATTTGTTTTATTAAAAAAATTTTTTAAAATGAAAATTTATTTTATATTCTTCTTGGTTTAAAATGTGTGTTGCGATGGTTCAGCAACCAAAGGTTTTGTTCTTTCTTCAACTTTAGTAAGATCATGTTCAGGTGATATTGTTTTATCTATATCGTTTGTTACTTCTCTTTCGTTATCGGGAGAAGTTTCTTTACTTTTGTCGTTTTCTTTTTCTTTGTCAATTTTATATTTTATATATTTTTTATCTAAAAAATCTATTACAGAATAAGTCCCGATAAACAAAAATATTCCGATTCCGAGTGTCACAAGTATTGTAGCAAGAAGACCTGAGCCTAAAAAGATAAGGAAATTAATTTTAAGTAAACCAATAGCAAGAGGTGTTGAAAAAAGAAGAGATAGGCCTAACGCCCCGGATCCTTTCATAATACCTCTTTTTACGGGGTTTAAAGCAGATTCTGAAAAAGTATTTCCCATAGTTTTTACTGAATGTTTTAAATCTTTGTTATTAGCTGTTTCATTAATTGCTTTAATGATTTTTAGTTTGTTTTCTTCAGTTAATAATTTATCAGGAATTTTTTCAACTGCTTCAAGTAATTTAGGACCAAATTGACTATATAAATTTTTAAGTTTCTCTTTTAATTCTTCAAAGGTTTTACTATCAAAAATATTTAAAATAGTGTCAGATAAAGTTGAAATTTTATTAAACGCTGTTTCTGCTGCGATGAGTGCTTGACCTGGAACGGAGTTCGGATCACCTAATGAATTAAATGTTTCTAATGCTTTGCTTATGAGAGATTCTGGATTATTTAATTGTCTAGTGAAACTACTTATTAATCCACCAACCTTAGAATTTGGGTTTTCAAGGTTGTCAAGAACTGTTTGCGCCTTATCACTCGTTTCTCGAACACTTTTCAAGGTTGCTTGTGCCGCAGCAACAGTTTTACCAAGCTCAGTGTCTGGGTTTTTAAGGCTGTCAAGAGTTGCTTGTATGCTAGTGGCAGCTCCTTCTAATTTAGGGACTGCAGTGTGAATAACTTGCAAGGTTTCTTGTGCTTTAGCAGCAATTCCACCAAGCTTAGAACTTGGGTCATCAAGGCTGTCAAGAGTTGTTTGTACGCTAGTGGCAGCTCCTTTTAATTTAGGGACTGTAGCGTGAATAACTTGCAAGGTTTCTTGTGCTTCAGTAACAATTCTACCAAGCTTAGAACTTGGGTCGTTAAGGCTGTCAAGAGTTGTTTGTACGTTAGTGGCAGCTCCTTGAACACTTTGCAAGGTTGCTTGAAGATTTGCTATGGCTGCTTGTGCCGCAGCAACAGTTTTGCCAAGCTCAGTGTCTGGGTTTTGAATGCTTTTTATAAATCCTTGTGCTATACCTTCACCGGCACTTCCACTAAAACCAGACACAATTATTCACCACCTATTTTACATCAACTTATCATATGCAAGTTAAATAAATTAACTTATATTCATCGTCCAATTAAATTTGTCTTTTATTTTTCCATATTGAATCCCAGTAATTTCATCGTACAATTTTTTGGTTAGGCTTCCAATTTTGTTTTCATTTACTATAATTTTTTTATCCTGCCATGATAACTCTCCAACGGAGGTTATGACGGCAGCAGTTCCTGAGCCAAAACATTCTTCTAAAGTTTCATTTTTATAAGCTTTATAAATTTCTTCAATTGAAATTTTTCTTTCAGAGACTGGTATTTCCCAGTCTTTTAAAATTTCTATAACGCTCATTCTTGTGATGCCCGGAAGTATACTTCCGTTTAGCGCAGGAGTTATTATTTCGCCGGAAATTTTAAAGAAAATATTCATCGAACCAACTTCTTCTATATATTTTCTTTCAATAGCTTCAAGCCAAAGAACCTGCGAATATCCTTTTTCGTTTGCTATTTTTTGTGAGGTAAGAGTTGCTGCATAATTTCCTGGAGTTTTGGCAAATCCAGTTCCACCAGGAGCTGCACGTACATATTTTTCCTCAACAATTATTTTGTTTGGCGCTAAGTCATTATAATTTCCACTTGGTGAGCAAATTATTAAAAATTTATAATTTTCAGATGATTTGAGACGAATTTCGGTATCAGTTGAAATTGCAATGGGCCTGATGTAAAGAGAAGTTTGGGGAAAATTAGGAACCCATTCTTTGTCAATTAGAATAAGTTTTTTTAGTGCTTCGAGACAAAAATTTTCGTCAAT
This sequence comes from Clostridiales bacterium, assembly GCA_031267755.1. Lineage (GTDB taxonomy): Bacteria > Bacillota > Clostridia > Monoglobales > JAIRYP01 > JAIRYP01. The sequence goes on from JAIRYP010000015.1 coordinate 114,304, forward strand.
TTTTGGAATTTCAAGCCTATTCATTGAATTATTTAATCTTTCAAAATTTTTTTCAGGTCTAAAAAGTAAAATGTTATTATCGTCAGTTTTATATGCTTTTAGGCCTTCCCATGCGGATTGACCATAGTGAAGCACTGAGATTGATGGTTCAATTTCAAATTTGCCATATGGAACAATTCTTGCATTATGCCAACCTTTATTTTTTAAATAATCCATAACAAACATATGATCTGAAAAAATTTTTCCAAATCCAAGTTTTTTTGCATCACTGAAATCTGGTTTTTCCTTTGGTTTTGAATTTTTAATTATTTTTAAATTCATGAATTTCGCTCCTGATAAATAGTGAAGTGAAAATGTCCTCTTTTATTAAAATAATAAATAAAAAATTTGTCAAAACATATTTTTCGAGGAAACAAAAAAATATTAAAAATTAGAAAATACGGATGCCATTTGAAAAAATAATTTTCAAAGGTGGTGATAAGTTAGATAAAAGAAGTAAAATTTAGCTAAAATTATTTACCGATATCTTTTCTAAAATACATATTTTCGAAAGATATATTTTTTATATTGTTGTATGTTTTTTTTCTAGATTCAGCAATCGTTTTTTCGCATCCTACAATTCCAACGACTCGTCCGCCGTTTGTTAGAATTTTTTCTTTTTCAGTTTTAGTTCCCGAATGGAAAATTAATATGTTTTCTTTTTCTAAGTTTTTTAGTCCATAAATTTCGTGTCCAATTTCATATTTTTCTGGATAACCTTTAGATGCCAAAATCACACAAACTGTTGATAAATTTTTCCATTCGATATTGATTTCATTTAATTTCTCATCTATTATGGAGTCAAAAATTTCAATTAAGTCTGTTTTAAGTTTAGGTAAAATTACTTGAGTTTCAGGGTCACCGAATCTACAATTATATTCTATTACTTTTACACCATCATCGGTTAATATAAGACCAAAGTAAATAACCCCTTTGTATTTTCTTCCTTCTTTTTCCATTGCTCTAATAGTGGGAATAAAAATTTTTTCCATATATTCTTCTATTAAAATTTTATCTTGAGTTTCACCAGGGGAGATCGAACCCATTCCTCCAGTATTTGGACCTTTATTATCATCAAAAATTTTTTTATAATCTTTAGCGATGGGCATTAATTTTATTGTTTTTCCATCTGTAAACGCAAGAACAGAAAATTCTTCTCCAAATAAAAAATCTTCAATTATTATTTTGTCTCCAGATTTTCCAAATATTTTTTCTTTCATGATTTTTTCTACTGCAGTATTTGCTTCTTCAAAATTATGAGCAATTATCACTCCTTTTCCATACGCTAACCCATCAGCTTTTATAACAATCGGATATTCATTCTTTTTTTTTACATATTCCATTGCTTTTATTTTTTTGTCAAAAATTTCGTATTTTGCAGTTGGAATTTTATATTTTTTCATAAGTTCTTTTGAAAAAATTTTGCTTCCTTCAATCATTGCAGCTTTTTTATTTGGGCCAAAAACTCGTATATTGTGATTTTCAAAAACGTCAACAAGCCCTTCAACGAGTGGATTATCAGTTGAAACTATTGCTAAGTCAATTTCCTTTTCTTTTGCAAATTTTGTTAAGTTTTCAAAGTTTAAAACGTCAATTTTAGCGCATTCTCCAATTTCGTTTATGCCTGTGTTAAATGGAGTTGAAAAAATTTTTTCAATCTTAGGATTTTGTTTGATTTTCCATGCCATTGCGTGTTCTCGTCCACCGTTGCCGACAATAAAAACTTTCATAATTGGATTTCCTTAAATATTTTTCTATTTAAAAAGTCTTTTTCATAATAATCAATTTGTAAAAAAAGTAAAATAATAAGTTTTAAAATTATGTATCCTGCCTGCTTTTAACAGGCAAGCTTTAAAATAATGAGTTGTGTAAAATTGATTTTAATTATTTTATATTAAAAGATCTGATATTTTAAATATTGATATATTTACGTCTACTTGATTACTTAAAAATGCTAATGGCTCAGAGCCGCATGGTCTGTTTTTTCTAATTTCAAGTTTTGAATGATTAAAAATTTCGACAAATGAAAAATTATATGAACGTAAATTATTATAGTAAAATGCTCGTGTTCCAGGTGCTTCTTCTCCGTTTATATATAAAGAATATAAATGTTTTTCGCTACATTCAAAAACACTATAGTCAATTTTGTAAATACCCGGAGCGTCTATGTGAATTTCATATGGTGGAATTAAAGTTATTTTTTCTGGTATAAGCTTGGGGATTGTGCCATAACCTTGAGAACATGGTTCGTTGCTGTTGTAAACATACAAGAAAGGTTTTAAGGAAGCCGGATCACCTGGATCTCCTTTGTTGCCTTTTTCACCTTGTGGTCCTGTAACACCATCTTTTCCATTTTTTCCATCTTCGCCGTTTTTGCCGTTTTCGCCAGGATTACCTGGATCTCCTTTGTTGCCTTTTTCACCTTGTGGTCCTGTAACGCCATCTTTTCCATCCTTACCATTTTTGCCCGGACAGCCTGGAAGCCCTGGACATCCAGGAGGTCCTGGTGGTCCTTCTACAACGCAGCAGCATTTTTTTTGTTTATCATTACAGTTATTTTTGTGGCTTTTGCAACAATCACACTTTTCTACTTTTTTACATGTTGGATTAGTTAAAGTATATTCAAATTCGTCCGGCATATAATCTACTCCTTAAATATGAAATTCAGATTTTTAAATACATAACCCTATTAAATGGTTCTTTAAAAATATGATATTTACATATTATGAAAAGTAGTCATTTGTTGTTAAATTTTTAGATCATTTTTAAAATTCACGCTATTTTAATATGTTTTGTTTTTATTTTTTTAATTTATTTGATTTATAATTTACTTTTTGCCTATTTTGTTTAATGCAAAAACAACAATTAAGGTGATTATTAATTCTGGAAAAAGATAACTTGTATTAAGTATGCAAGAGTAGATCCATGGATTTTTATTGATTGGAATATAATTTTTAAATAACGTTGCGCCGCTTATAACGTGAAAAATGAATCTTAAAAAAAAACTAAGTAATACACCGAAAAACATTTTTAAAGAATTTAGTTTTTGAAATAAACCAGCTATTCCAATTGAACCGTATGCTAGGATGTAATCTAGAATTATAGAAAGTGGGTGATAAATTTTTGTTCCGCTTAGAATTTTTAAGATTGCAACAATTGCTCCAGTAAAAATTCCGCTTTTGCATCCTCTTTTAAATGAAATTTGAATTATTGGAACCATTGCTAAAGTTATGCTTCCACCATGTGGCATGTGGAAAAAACTTACAAAAGTAAGCACGAATGATAGTGCAACTGCCATAGAAATTTCAGTAATATTTATTTTTTTCAATCGCGTACCTTCAATTTTTCATTTTTAAAAAAACTTAATATTATGGAATATTTTGTAAAAAATTATTATATTTGAAACAGTATATTATAAAAAATAAATACATAAAATACTTTAGAAAATTTTTTTATAGTTGCCAAAAAATTTATTTTTTGTTACAATAATAATTGTTTATAATTTTAATATCAACGAGGGAAATGTGAAATTTATTATCATTACAGGACTTAGTGGGTCAGGAAAATCTCATATTGTAAATTTTCTTGAAGATTTGGGTTTTTTTTGTATTGATAATATGCCTCCTCAACTCATAAATAAGTTTGCTCAGATTCACTATAATTCTTTTGGTAAGGTGCGTCCGATAGCGATTATTTGTGACATAAGAAGTGGTAGTATGTTTTTGGAGCTTGAATCAGCTCTTAATGAACTTAAAAAAAATGGTTATAAGTATGATATTTTATTTTTAGAAGCATCAGATGAGGTTTTAACAAAACGTTATAAAGAAAGTCGTAGGAGGCATCCTCTTGCGTTAAATGGTAGGATATTAGATGGTATAACTAGAGAAAGAAAGATTTTAGATTCCATGCGTAAAAGGGCAACAATAACGATAGATACTTCAAATATTACTACTGCTCAACTTGCAAAGTACATTAATTCTTTATGTGATGTAAATAAAGATAAATATGGTATTGTTGTAAATTTAATTTCTTTTGGGTTTAAGCATGGGATTCCTCTTGATACGGATTTGCTATTTGATGTGAGATTTTTATCAAATCCTTTTTATGTGCCAGAATTGAAAAATCTTACAGGGAGAGATAAAAAAGTTTTTGATTATGTTATGAATTTTGAACATACTAAAATTTTTTTGAAAAAACTTGAAAATATGATAGAATTCTTAATACCGCTTTATGCAGATGAAGGTAGGCCGCAAATTATAGTATCAATTGGTTGTACGGGAGGTCATCATAGAAGCGTGGCAATAGTTGAAGAAATGCATAGCTTTTTAATCAACAATAATCATAGTGCCGTTATTTTACATAGAGATGAAGAAAAAAAATAATTTACTTTTTAAAAATTAATGGTTGTTTTTTTATGTTGTTTTGTTTTATAATTATTTTAGAGTTTATTTTTTAGTTAAGGAGAGATGGAATTTATGAATAATAAGGAATTGTTAGAATTATTAAATAAAAGTAAGGATATTAGAGAAAAAGTAGAAGATTTAAAGTCATTGGTTGGAAAAGTTGTTGAAGATGAAATTGGTGCAAAAGTTTCACAAGGAGGCGTTCCTTCAAAAGTTAGTTCTCCAAAAGCAGAAAGCATCGAAAGAGAAGCAGAAATTTTATTGGCCTTGGGGAGAATTGCGAGAGGTGAAATTATTGATGATCTTGAGTTAACTGATATTTTTTATTTATTTTGTGACGCTTTAAATAGCGGTGATGAAGCAAAAGTTGAAAAAGTGCGTAAACTTTTTGTGGATTATTGTGTAAAAAAAGGTATTGGAGATCGGAATGTAATTTTACGTCTTCTTGAAAGGTTTTTTTATTTCGTAATTGGTGTATTAGGCCTTGGTAAAAAAGAGGTTGATATGTCTTTTTTAAATACCAGTTTGTTCGAAGACATTTTGAAACTTGATGATAAAATTGAAGAAATTGGCGGTAAACCTGGTAAAGAAATTGAAGAAATTGGTGGCAACCTTGTAAAAGATGGAAAAGATAAATATGACGTTATCCTTCCTGTTACCGAAAAGGATCCGGTAGTTTCGCTTTTGCCACCCGAGAAGGTATCAAAGGTATCATCTGGAGATGAAGGATCGCTCTTAACAAAATCACAACCTTCTTCTGAAATTCCTTCAGGAGGTGTTGAAGGGGCGCCTTCGCCTCCACCGCCTCCACCACCTCCACCACCTCCGGGTACAAATAAAATCTTTGATCTTAGGCAGACTAAGCTTTTTAATGAGGTTGTATCGTATTTGAATGAGAAGGGTTTTGAATATTTTAACTTTTCGCTATCTTTACAGGAAGATATTAAAAGTTTAATAAGGAATTCTTCTGGTGGTGCCACAGTGGAAGAAATTTTCAGTGTGGTGTCATCTCAAGGTTTATTGAAAGGAATAGGAAAAGAAGAGCCATCTTCTTCAGGAGGTTCTTCGGGAGTTTCAGGGGCGTCGGGTTTTGTGCCACCGGGGCCACCACCGGGGCCACCACCTCCACCACCGGGGCCACCACCTCCACCTCTTAATAAGGATCAGGAAAAAGTTCTTAATGAGGTTACAACTCGTTTGCGGACAGAAAAAGGTATTTTTTGGGCTAATGTTAAACAGCCTACTAAAAAAAAGATCATGGATTTGATTAAAGCGGGTGATAATAGCGCAGAACATATAGTAAGCCTGTTAACGGATGCGGAATTGGCGCAACCAGGTGCAACAGCAACAGTTACATCTTCACCTGATGTTTCTTCTGGCAAAAAACCTCCACCAGGTGCTGTAGTTGTTGATTCAGTGACCTCACAAAGATTATTAAATCTTGCAAGAGTTGCTAAAATTTTTAATGTTTCTTTGGCCACAGAAATGTCTGAAACAGAAATAGCAAAATATAACTCTTCATTAACATCAGAAAATGTTAAAGTACTGACTGATCAGGCTTTTTTGCAAAAATTTGGTTCTGGATTACGTAAAAGAGATGGAACTATTGTTACCGTGCGTGATGGTATTTTTGATGATAAAGGATTTTTAAGATCTGAAATTTTTGTTGTTAAAGCACCATCAGCTCCAGTCGGAGATGCCAATAAATTAAAAAAACAGTCGGTAGAATCAGCAAGAAGGATTATGAAAGATCCCAATAGTGATATTGCAAAAATGATAAGTTCACTTAGTGTAGCGGTGAGATCTAAATTTAATCTTTATTTGGATAAATCTGGTTTAAGTATACAAGAAATATTACAAGAGTTTGTGGAAGATGTTTCTGTTAAATCTTCAGAGAGATCAAAAATTGTTTTAGCCAATTTAAGATTTGATGAAAATGGAGCATTTTTAGAAGAAAAGCTTAAATCTAAGGGAGGTATTAAAATTGATCCAAAAATAGCAGCATCAGTAGCAGGAAAGGTTCCTAGTAAGTAGATTGCGAATTAGAAGTGAAAGGAAATCAAGGCATTGTCTTTTGTTCATTTGCATGTTCATACGCAGTACAGCCTTTTGGACGGAGCGGGAAAAATTGAAAAATTAATTCAAAAGGCTAAGGCTTATGGACAAAATGCAATGGCAATCACCGATCATGGAGTTTTATATGGTGTGGTAGATTTTTATGAGCGTGCTGTAAAGTGTGGTATAAAGCCAATAATTGGCTGTGAAGTTTATGTTTCGCCTCGTAAAATGACAGACAAAATTTATGGAGTTGATGGCAGGCAGAATCATTTGATTTTGCTTGCCAAAAATAATTTAGGATACAATAATTTGAAAAAAATTGTTTCAAAAGGTTTTACAAGTGGTTTTTATTATAAACCACGTGTTGATTATGAACTTTTAAAAGAATGTTCAAATGGTTTGATTGTACTAAGTGGCTGTATGTTTGGCGAGATTTCTAGAAAAATAATTGAAGAGGATTTTGAGGGTGCAAAAAATGCAGCTCAAAATTTTAGGAATATTTTTGGGGAAAATTTTTATCTTGAAATCCAGGATCATGGAATTGTTGCTCAAAAGAATATTAATGAAAATATTATAAAAATTGGTAAAGAACTTGATATTGAGGTTGTTGCAACAAATGATGTACATTACGTAAATAAGGAAGACGCAGAGATTCAAGATATACTTTTTTGTGTACAAACAGGTAAATTTATAAGTGAAAAAAATAGAATGAAATTTGAAACTGATGAGTTTTATTTGAAAAGTGAATTTGAAATGTTTGAAAAATTTTTTTTTATTAGTGAAGCGTTAGAAAATACACAGAAAATTGCAGATATGTGTGATGTTCAAATAAAGAGTGAATGTAATTGTTTGCATATGCCCGTATATAAAACTTCGGAAAATGAAAGTGGGTTTAAGTTATTAAAAAAATTATGCGAAATTGGTTTTCTAGAGAAATATGAAAATTCAAAAGAATATTTAAACGAATCAAGTAAGAAAATTGCAGCTCGTAGACTTAAATATGAATTAGATGTAATAAATTCAATGAATTATGTTGATTATTTTCTTATTGTTTGGGATTTTGTGAAATTTGCTAAAGATAAAGATATTTTTGTTGGGCCAGGCAGAGGATCATCAGCTGGAAGCATTGTTTCATATTGCCTTAATATCACAACTATTGATCCTGTGAAGTATGATTTGATTTTTGAAAGATTTTTGAACTGTGCTCGTTCGAATATGCCAGATATTGATATAGATTTTTGTTACATCAGGCGACAAGAAGTGATTGATTATGTAATAAATAAGTATGGTAGGGAGCATGTTGCAAACATTATTACATTTGGTACAATGGGAGCAAGGCAAGCGATACGAGATGTAGGGCGTGTTTTCAATATGTCGTACGATTTTGTTGATTCAATTGCTAAATATATTCCAGATGAAATTGATATTTCTATTGATAAAGCAATTTCAATTAATGAAAATTTAAAAGACAAATATGAAAATGATATTAAAACTAAAAAGTTGATTGATATTGCCAAAAAAATAGAGGGTTTTCCTCGTCATGTGTCAACACATGCAGCAGGAATAATAATTACGAAAGAAGAAATTTTTAATTATGTGCCTGTGCAGAAAAGTAAAGAAATTATAACAACTCAATTTTCGATGAACGCTATTGAGAAACTTGGGCTTTTGAAAATTGATTTTTTAGGTCTTAGAACTCTCACTGTAATAAGAGATTCGATTCAAAATATAAAAAGAACTAAAAATGTGATCATTGATATAGAGATGATAGATTTAAATGATGAAGAAACATATGATATGATAGCTGATGGCGATGTAGTTGGTTTATTTCAACTTGAAGGTAATTTTTTGAAAAAACAATTTTTAAAAAAATTGAAACCTTCAAATTTTGAAGAATTAATTGCTGCGATTTCTTTGTATCGTCCTGGCCCTATGGATTCTATAGATATTTACATAAAAAATAAAAATAGCAAGAATATTAAATATAAACATTCGTTGCTTGAGAATATACTCTGTGTAACGTATGGATGCATTGTGTATCAAGAACAAGTTATGGAAATTGTACAAGTCCTGGCAGGTTTTTCGCTTGAAGAAGCTGACTTAATGAGGCGTACCATTTCAAAAAAAGATGTTTGTGGAATTGAGCTTGAAAGAAATAATTTTGTATATGGTAAAAAAGATGAATATGGAAACGTAAAAATAAAAGGTGCAATGGGTAATGGCATAGATAAAAGATTGGCTGAAGAAATTTTTGATGAGATTTCTAAGTTTGCAAGTTATGCGTTTAATAAATCACATGCTGCAGCATATGCTAAAATTGCGTTTATAACAGCGTGGCTTAAGCAATATTTTAGAGCTGAATTTATGGCGGCTTTGCTTGATAGTGTATTAGGAAAATGTTCTCGAATTATTAAGTATGCGAATGATTGTAAAAAGAATAATATAAATATTTTGCCTCCTGATATAAATAAAAGTTTTATAGGTTTTACGGTGGATGGAAACGATATAAGATTTGGTCTTTCAGCTATTAAACATGTTGGTGAAAATTTTTCATCTTGTATAATAAACGAGAGAGAAGAAAAAGGAGATTTTTTAAGTTTTTCAAATTTTTGTAGACGTATCTTAGATAAAGATTTGAATAAGCGTGCAGTGGAGTGGTGTATAAAATGTGGTTGTTTTGATTGTTTTGGTAAAAAACGATCAGAATTACTTAATAATTATGAAAAAGTTATAGATGCAGAAATTATTAGAAAAAAAAATACAATTGATGGCCAGATTGATATTTTTGGAATTTCTTATGATGAAGTTGAAGATGAAAATTTTGAATATGAAAAAGAATTTTCAACAAATGAAATTTCAAATATGGAGAAGGAAGCTCTTGGAATTTATGTCACATTTCATCCGCTTGAAAGATATAAAGAAATAATTGAAGAATATTCAAACATTTCGATTGCTGAGGTGTTTGAATTTATGTCCAAAGATGAATTAGAGAGCAAAAGATTAGATTGTAATAATGATTTTTTGAAAATTTTTGGAGTTATTACAAAAATAAAGACTAAGATGACGAGAAGTAAGAATTTGATGGCTATAGTTACTTTGGAAGATTTGTCTGGGGAGATCGATGTTTTGGTATTTCCAAATAAATTTGTTAATTTTTATGAAATATTAGTTGAGGGGAATATTGTAATTTTAAAAGGAAAGGCTGATTTTCGTGATGATATAGAAACGAGAATTGTGTGCGAAGAAGTACAAAAATTTGACGAAAATATTATGAAAATAAGTAAGTTATATATAAGAATTAATTCTTACGAAAAACAAACTATAAAAAAAATAAAAGAATTGCTTAGTGTGTTTCCAGGTGATTCTTTAATTTATTTTTATTTTAAAGATAAAAAAAGAAATGAAATTTTAAGAAATATTAAAACTTCGTTAAACAATGCTGTTATCGGTAAATTGAAGGGGATTTTAGGTGAAGAAAATGTGAAAATTGTTCAATATGATAAAGTTTTTGAATAATGTAAAGAAATTATAGTTTAGTTTTCAAATTCATTTTTATAATCAATTTTAAAATATTTATCATTTTTTACAGTTCTTGCTAAACTTACACAATATACATCTTGTGCGCCACATAATTTTAATATTTTTGTACATTCAGCGATAGTTGCACCTGTTGTAAAAACATCATCCACAATCAGAATTGTTTTATTTGATATTTTTTTTGGTAATTTGATTTTAATTTTTCCTGCTTGGCTTATTTGTCTTTGATAATAATTTAAACCTTTTTGTGAGTGAGTGTTGTTTGATTTTTTAAGGGCATGCTTTAAATATTTGATGTTTAAGTATTTTTCCATATATTTTGAAATTTCATGGATTTGATCAAATCCTCTTTCGATAAGTTTTTTTTTGGCAATAGGGACGGTTACAATATAGTCAAAATTTATGTTTTTATATTTTTCTATGACTGATTCTGACATGAGCTTTGCAAAAAAAATTGAATAAAATATTTTTCTCATTTTTTTGTATCTTAAAATTGTTTTTCTTATTTTTCCGATATATAAAAATACGGAGATATTTTTTTTGAAATTTCTTTCGTAGATTAAACATTCATCACATAAGTTAAATTTATTTTTTTTAATTATAGGAACCGAACATGTTTTACAACAAATATAGTTTTTACAATATGGTAAATGTTTTAAACATACATCGCATATTGGTTCTGTTTTTTTATTAACATTCAATATTTTTTCGCAGAAAATGCATTTAGGGGGATATAAGACGTCAAGAATTAATTTAATAGAATCTTTAAATAAGCCAAAAGCGTTTTCTTTCATATTTTTGCCTTCAAATTTTAGAAGTTTATTAAACTTTAAATTAATTGCTTGAATAGTTTGGAGTTTCTTTTGTTATATAGACGTTGTGAGTGTGACTTTCGATAAGTCCGGCGTTTGTGATTTTAATGAATTTTCCGTCTTCTTTAAGTGAATTTATATTTTTAGTTCCACAATAACCCATTCCAGATTTGATTCCTCCAACAAGTTGAAAGATAACTTCAAACAAATGCCCCTTGTAAGGTATTCGCCCTTCAACGCCTTCTGGAACAAGTTTTTTATTATCCTCTTGAAAATATCTATCTTTGCTTCCGTCTTGCATAGCTCCTAATGAGCCCATGCCGCGATATGTTTTAAATTGTCTTCCTTGATGTATTTCGACATCTCCCGGACTTTCATCGCAACCAGCAAGTAAACTTCCAAGCATTACAGAATCTGCTCCTGCTGCAATTGCTTTAACAATATCTCCTGAAAATTTAATTCCTCCATCTGCAATTATGGGTATATTATATTTGTTTGCTGTTTCTGCAGTTTCTAAAATTGCTGTTAATTGAGGTACGCCAACTCCCGATATTACTCTAGTAGTGCAAATTGAACCTGGGCCAATTCCAACTTTTATACAATCTGCCCCCTTTTTTATTAAAAACTCTGCGCCTTCTTTAGTTGCAACATTTCCAACGATAAGTTGTAAATTTGGAAAATTATTTTTAATTAGTTCAACGCATTTACCAACATTATCAGAGTGACCATGCGCTGAATCAATTACAATTACATCCACTTCTGAATTAACAAGCATTTTTGTTCTTTCTAAAATGTCTTCAGAAGCTCCGACCGCGGCGCCAACAATTAACCTTCCTTTTTTATCTCTTGAAGAAAAAGGATATTTAACACTTTTTTCTATATCTTTAATAGTGATTAGACCTTTCAAATTTCCATTTTTATCAACAATAGGAAGTTTTTCAATTTTATTTTTTCTTAAAATTTCTTTTGCGTCTGCAATAGTTATTCCTTCAAGTGCAGTAATAAGATTATCTTTTGTCATTGAATCAAATATCTTTTTTGAATAATTTGTTTCAAATTTTAGATCTCTATTGGTTATTATGCCGACCAATTTTCCATTTTTAATTATCGGAACACCTGAAATTTTAAATTTTGACATTAGCGTTTCTGCTTCTTTGAGCAGGTTTTCAGGTTCTAGAAAAAATGGATCTGTTATAACTCCATGTTCTGCTCTTTTTACTTTATCAACTTCTTCTGCTTGTACTTTTGCTGACATATTTTTATGTATTATTCCAATTCCGCCTTCTCGCGATATTGCAATTGCCATTTTTGAACCTGTTACAGTGTCCATTGCTGCACTTATAATTGGAATTTTTAGTTCTATATTTTTCGTCAATCTCGTTGATAAATCCACATCTTTTGGATGAAAATGTGATAATTGTGGAATCAATAAAACATCATCAAAAGTTAAGCCATTTTTTTTAAATTTATTACAATGCATTAATGTATACCTTAAACTTTCAGAATTTAAATTAGCTTTTTATTTATTAATTTTTGAAAGCCTTTCTTTTTTATTTTTAATTTTTGTTTAATTTTTTAAATCCTAAACTTGGAATTACAATCATTTTAATATGAAAAAACAAGCTGTCACTCTGTAATTCCAAGTATTAGACAAAAAAGAAATTTAAATCAAAATTTAGGATTAACTACATCTCTCCAGTCTAATTCTCCTCTTTCAAGCGCCCTAACCAAAACCTCAGCTGTAGCCAAATTTGTTGCAAAAGGAACATTATAATTATCACACAGTTTAAGCAGAATAGAAACAGAAGGATCATTTGAAACTACATCTGAAGAAACTCTGAAAAAAATCAACATATCGATTTCGTTGAAGGAAATTCTAGATCCAATTTGTTCGGTACCGCCCTGTTTTCCAACTAAAAAGCGTTCAACATTCAAACTTGTTAAATTGGTAATAATATTTCCAGTTGTCCCTGTTGCACACAAATTATGTTTTTTAAGAATTGCAGTATAAGCCATGCAAAACTCGACCATTAAATCTTTCTTTTCATCATGTGCAGCTAACGCAATATTCATTAAATAAGCTCCACCTGGTCCATCCCTTAATTTTGAACAATTAATTTTATATAAAAAATGATAGCACTGAAATGTTTTGAGGAAATAATTTAAAATAAATTTTATGCTGTTTCTTCATTGGGTTTTTTCATGTTTTTTATAGGTATGTTAGCAGTTAAAGCCGGTACAAAACCCTCTCCGTCTTCGCTTTCAGTTGAAGTTATGTGTATGTCAATATCTTCGTTTGTTGCGTCGGTATATTTCATAAGTACTTGCATTATTTCGCTCTTTATAATTTTTAAAAGATCAGAATTAACGTTTGCTTTGTCATGTATTAAAACTAATTTAAGTCTGCCTTTTGCAACGTCTTTTGAAGCGTTTTTTCTGCCAAAAATTTTAGAAGTTAAGCTAGATAAATCAAACATCTTACCCCTCCCGATATTTTTTGTTACTAAAAAATTTTTTAATTAAACTCATAAAACCAACATATTTTTCTAAGTTTAAAAAAGGTACTTCTTCGTCTTTATTAATAATTCTTTTTACTATATTTCTGTACGCCTGCCCCGATCTTGATTTAAGATTTGCAATCACAGGCTCTCCTTTATTTGTTGAAATTATTACATCTTCATCATCCGGTACGATTCCAATTAATTTAACTGCGAGAATTTCCAACATATCGTCAATGCTCATCATATTACCTTTTTTAATCATGTCGACTCTTATTCTATTAATTATCAATGAAATATCAGATATATTATTTGCTTCAAGAAGTCCGATAATTCTATCAGCATCACGAACTGCGGAAACTTCTGGAGTTGTTACAATAATTGCCTTGTGAGCTGCTGCTATTGCATTTTTAAAACCTTGCTCAATACCGGCTGGACAATCAATAATTATGTAGTCAAAATTTTTTAGTTTTTCGCAAATTTTAATCATGTCTTCTTGAGTTATCGCATCTTTATCTCTAGTTTGAGCAGCCGGTAAAAGGTAAAGCCCATCAAAATTTCTATCCTTAATGAGGGCTTGTTTTGCTTCGCAAATTCCTTTGGCCACGTCAACTAAATCAAACACAACTCTGTTTTCAAGTCTTAAGACAAGATCTAAATTTCGAAGTCCAATGTCAGTGTCAATCAAACTTACTTTTTTTCCGTTACGTGCAAGTTCTGCGCCAAGATTCGCTGTTGTGGTTGTTTTGCCAACTCCTCCTTTGCCTGAAGTTATAACGAATATTTCTGGATTTTTTATCATTCATTATTCTCCTTTATCGAAAACGCATTCACGCTAAGATAAGCTTTTAAATCTAATTAGTACTTTTATACTAAAAATTAAAAAATTCCTATTCATTTTTTAATATAATTTTTTATAAAAATTTGTCCATTTTCAACATATGCAATTTCTGGTGTATCAAAAATTTCATCAAAATCAGGAGGTCTTGTGATAATATTTGCAATTCTAAGTTGAGTTGGTGTAAGCTTGAGCGCAATTATAATTGAGTTTATATTTCCAAGTTGTCCTGCGTGAACGATTCCTTTAAGATTTCCAAATACATATATATCGTTATTGGCTCTTACTTCTGCTCCAGGATTTACGTCCCCTAAAATAATCAAATTTTCTTTTGAATCGATAAGTTGCCCTGAACGTACAGTCCCTTTATATATTTTGGCGGAATTTTTTTCATTTGAGATGTCGGTTGAAATTTCCTTATGTACAATGGAGTTTTTATTTATTATTTCATCTGCAAGTTCTATATTTATTTCAAGTTTTTTTTCTAAAAAATTTTTTATTTTATTTTTAGCTTCATTGCTTAAATCTCTTCCTTCAAATTTCAGCTTTAAGTTTAAATTATTTTTTTTATTTTTGAAAAAATCGTGTGAATTTTTTATTTTTTCCATTAATGTTTTTATTATTTCTTCTTCATCTGTAATTTTGTTTTCTAATAATATTAATATTACGTCATTTCTCCATTTGAAAATTATTTCTTCTTGATTATTTGTCATAAATATTCTCCCAACAAATCTTTTTTTTAAATGTAAACAAAAATGAATTAAATGATAAATTTGTATAAAATTGGTATGTTGCAATAAAATTACTCTTTTTTAAAATAAGTTTCAAATATATTTTTTGCAACTTGTGCTGCATAGGTGCCATGAAGACCTTTTTCGATTACTGTAACAACTGCAATTTCAGGATCTTCAAAGGGGCCGAAACCAACAAATAATGCGTTATTTGGTTTACCGTAAATTTCAGCTGTTCCAGTTTTTCCCCCAAGAATAATTGGAAAATTCTTAAAAATTGAACTTGCAGTGCCGTTATCCGCCATAACCCCTTTAACTCCCTTCATGATTGCTTCATAATTTTCTGGTCTTATGTTTATTTCAGATATTATTTCGGGATCTTTTTTATACAAAATTTTTCCATCATCATAGCTTTTTATTTCTTTGATTAAGTGAAGTTTATAGCGCGTTCCACCGCTAGCTAGAGTTGCAATATAATTTACAAGTTGTGCTGGAGTGAAGGCATTATCAGATTGTCCAATTGCGGCTTGAATAGTGTTGCCTGGCATCCACATAGGGCCTTTTATTTTTTTTCTGTATTCGGGGCCTGCAAGTATTCCTTGCGATTCAGAAAGTTCGATTCCAGTGAGTTCTCCAAGACCAAGTTTTTTACTATATTCATTTAATTTAGTTATTCCAGTTCTTCGTCCTATATCATAAAAAAAATAATTGCACGATCTGGCAATTGCATTGGCAATATCAAGTTTTCCGTGACCGTTTTTTTTCCAGCACTTAGGCATATATGAAGGGGCATAATACATGTATATTCCTGTGTCGTTTATTGTATCGTTGGGTGTGATTACTTCTTCTTCTAAGGCGGCTAGTGCTGTGACCATTTTGAAGGTTGACGCAGGTGGATAAATTCCATTTAAGGCGCGGTTTAGCAAGGGTTTCAAAGGGTTTTTAATTAGAATATCATACTCTTCATTGAATTTTGCAGGATTATAAGATGGACATGTTGCAAGGGCAAGAATTTCACCCGTTTTAATTTGCACAACCACGCTAGCGCCACATTCAACTTTTGTTTTTTCATTTATCGATATTTCTTTCATTTTGGTTTTTAGAGAATTTTCAGCCGTTTCTTGAATATTTTTATCTATTGTTAAAATAGCACAATGACCTGGTATTGCTGGTTTATTTGGAATTATTATGTTTCCTTTTCCATTTTTATAAAATTTTGCCTCATGGGTTCCGTCAATTCCTTTAAGATTTTTTTCTAGAATTTTTTCCATTCCATCTTTTCCAATTATGTCATTTATTCCATAATTTTCGTTCTTTAGTTGATCATATTCTTCTTTGTAAATTATCCCAACTCGTCCCAAAATGTGTGCTGCGAGTTCTTTATTTATATATTCACGTATGGGCTCAGATTCTATTGATACACCTGGAAGATTTTCATTTTGTTCTTTGATTTTTTGAACTAACGAAATGTTTACATCATTTGCAAAAACATAAGGATTCATATTACCGAAAGCTTTTGATTTCATTTCATATCTTACGGCTATTATGTTTCTTTTTTCTTCTTTGGAATATTTATCTGAAATTCCAAATAAATTTGAAAATTTTTTTATAACTTCTTTTGGTGTTTGATTTTCGTCAAAATTGTTTCTTTTTTTCCATTCTTTAATTTTATTTTTTTCATCATCTTCAGTATAAGGAAAATCAAAATAATAGGTTTCTTTTCCTTTTATCGGAAAAGTGTCAATATAAGTAATATTTTCTTCGTGAGCAATTTTGATTAAATTATTTATTGAACTGTTTAAAATTTCATTAGTTATTTCAGTTTTGTTAATTTTAACTAAAAAACCCATTCTGTTTGAAATTAATGGAATTCCATTTCTGTCTAAAATCTCACCTCTAGCTGCTTTAATAGGTGATGAACCAACCAGTCTGTTAAACGACAGTTTGAAGTAGTATTCTCCTTTTATGATTTGAAGTTTTATAAGTCTATAAGTACAGCATATAAAGAACAATAAGAATAAAATATTAAATAAAGTGAATCTTTTTTTAAGCGAATATTCATTCAAAAAAGTGCCTCTTTTTTATTTAATTTAGGGTTATTTGTTAGGCAAAAAATTTTTTTATTAAGTATATAAAAAATAATATTTATTAAAGAGTTATATAAACATTCTATTAGAATTGAGATGGAAAAACGAATATTAAATTTTTTAATATTAAACATTGAAAGCACTGCGATGTTGAAGATATTATAAAAAAAAGTAAAAATAAAAATATAAATTGTATTTATTAAAAAATTTTTTTTAATTATTTTAGATGTTTCACTGTATGTTATTGCCATATACATAAAGAATAGTGCGTTTAAACCTATTACTTTGCTGCTAACAATGTCATAAACGAAACCAATGAAAAAACCAATTATTGTAGAAATAGTTTTTTCGTTAAATAATGAAATACTGGTAATTAAAATTAGTAAAAGGTTTGGTTTTATGCCAAAAATATTATATTTTTCGATAAATGTAGTTTGAGCTATAATAAATAAATAAATAATAAAAATATGATAAATAAATTTCATAGGTTTATTCTCCGTACCTCAAAATGAAAACATTTTTTAAATTATTAAAATCGGCTAATGGTTTAATTGTTGCAGTTTGTGCGATGCTTCCTGGATTTTTGTGAATTTCTAAGACTGTGCCGATTAATATTCCTTCAGGGTAAATCCCGCCTCCACCTGAAGTTTCTACATAATCGCCTATTGTGATATCTGTTAAAGAAGAAATTGCAGTCATTTTACATAGATTTTCGTCGAATGAATAATCGGATTCGACGACGCCAAGTTCAAGTGAACGTACAACTCTTGCTCCAACAGCATTTTTTTCATCAAAAATTGTTATAACTTTTGCCCAATTTTGACCAACTTCGTGTATTCTTCCAATTAAATATTTGTCAACAGTAATTACTGTTTGATTATTTTTTATAGAATCTGCTTCGCCTTTATTCAATGTAAATGTTTTATAAATATTTCCTGCATTACGAGAAATAATTTTTGAAATTTCAATATTTATTTTTGGGGAATTTTGACGTAAATCAAGCATTTTTTTTAAATCTTTGTTTTCTATTACAAGACTTTGAATTTTAGATATTTCAACGTTTTTATTTTCGATTTCAGCGATTAATTTTTCGTTTTCTTTTAATAAATCAGAAACATTTTCAAAATGGTGAAAAAAATCATATAAGGCATACTCGGTATAAGTAAAAAGTTTTTGAATGGGCATTAAAAAAAAGTTGCTGAAACTATCAAAAAATAGGGCATTTTGTTCATTATAAATTGAAATTAATATGGTTAGAGATGAAGCGATTGTGAGAGTTAAAACAAGTGTTTTGTACTTATTTTTAAAATATTTATTCATATTAATTCCTCAAAAATAAACTTTAAAATTATTCACCAGTTGATCCAAAGCCTTTTCCATTTCTTTGTGTTTTGGTCAATTCCTTAGCTTGAATTAAGTTTATTTTTTCAAAGGGAATTATGATGATTTGTGCAATTCTACTGCCATGTTTTAAAGTATAAGTTTTGGTCGAAATATTAATAAGCGGAATTTTTATTTCTCCATTATAGTCGTTATCAATTACACCAACACCGTTGCAAAGAAAAATTCCATTCTTAAAAGATAAACCGCTTCTTGAGAAAATGAAACCTCCATATTTTTTCGGAATCTCTAAAGCAATTCCAGTTGAGATCAATTTTCTTTCTTTAGGTTTAATTATAACAGAATATGACTCTAGGCATGTATAAATATCCATTCCCACGCTTCCCTTAGTGTGGTACTTTGGCAGTGTTGCGTTTTTTGATAGAATCTTAATTTTAATATCCAGTGTTTTTCTCCAAAAAATGATATTTAAAACTTAATTATATCGTTCAAAATTATTTGTATGTAAATAATATTATATCTTTAAAATTATTGAAACATAATATATTTTTTAAGGCATATATTGACAGTTAGTAAAGTAGGTGGCATATTTTTTGAAGAAATTGGTTAAATTGATTTTAATCGTTGTAATAATAATTGAAAATTTACAAATGGGATGTATGGGCATTGAAAATGTTGTTGAATCGTCTGCTAGAAGTTCTATTATTGTAAGCAGTAAAAGTTTGAGAATATTGTCAGGCAAGAACATTTACGAACAACTTGGAATTGCGAGTGTTACGAAAATTATGACGCTTATTATTGCTCTTGAAAATTCTGATTTAAATTCTGTTGTGAAAGTTTCATCAAATGCGGCAAATACCGGGGAAGCTTCAATGCATCTAGTTGAAGGGGAAAAAATTACTCTTGAAAATTTATTATATGGCCTTATGCTTGCTTCAGGTAATGATGCAGCAGTTGCAGTTGCAGAACATGTTGCAGGATCAATCGAAGAGTTTGTGCCACTTATGAATCAAAAGGCATATCAAGTTGGTGCAAAAAAAACTTTTTTTGTGAATCCTAATGGTCTTACGATAAGTGAAAATATATATAATAAATCAACAGCTTACGATCTTGCATTAATTACATCATATGGTTTTGAAAATCCTAAATTTGCTGAAATAGTGAGTACGAAAACTAAAAGTATTCAACGTGAGAATTTTGGATATACAGAATTTTTTGAAAATCATAATAGATTTTTAAAAATGTATCCCGGTGCTGATGGAGTTAAAACTGGTTATACAAAAAAATCTGGAAGATGTTTGGTAACATCTGTTACAAAAGATAACTTGAGATTGGTTGCGGTGACATTATGTGATCCTAATGATTGGTATGACCATAAATGCATGTATGATTTTGCTTTTGGCAATTATAAGAATGAAATTGTTGCAAAAAAAGATGAAATATTGGGAAAAATTAAAGTTCTAAATGGAGTTGAAAAATTTGTGAATTTGGTTCCTTTGCAGGATTATTATTTTCCTGTAAAAGCTGAAGAAAATATGAAAATGACTGTATGCGCTGAAAAAGTGATAAGTGCACCTATTAAGAAAGATGTTGTGATAGGAGAATTAAAATTGGAAATATTAGGTAAAGAATGCGCCAGATTTCCTCTTATTGCTCAAAAAGAAATTATGCTTAAAAATACGTTTGTTGAAAAAAACGAGTCTTATTTTAAGACGAATTTTAATGTTCTCTTTAAAACTTGGATTTTTACAGTGAAATAATATTTCAAAAAAATTAAAATTTAAAAGGTAAAATTAGTTTGCATACTTATCAATTATTTCTTTATATTTACCATTTTCTTTTATGTTTTTAAGACCTTGGTTAAATTGTCTTAAGAGTTCAATGTTTTTTCCCTTAATTACTGCTGCTGAATAGAAAGTCTTTGTTTCATCCTTTAATAAAATTTTTAAATCGTTTCCGCGTGAAATTCCAAATTCCATAACTGGAAGATCTTCGAAACATGCTATTGAATGTCCAGTTTTAACTTCATCATACATACTTGGCGAATCATCGAAATATCCGATTTTGAAATGATATTTTTCTTGCATTATTTCAGCAAATTTTGATCCTTGTGTACCAGTTTTAACAGCTACCTTATTTTCGTTTAAATCTTCATAGCATTTGATTTTTTGATTGTTGTTTTTAATTGCCATTACAACGCAGGATTCATAATAAGGGTCTGAAAAATCATATTTAATTTTTCTTTCTTCTGTTACGCTCATTCCGGCTATTACAATATCTACTTGATTAGATTCAAGTGCTGCTACGGAGCTAGCAAATCCAAGAGGTTTGATTTCATAGTTAAAACTTTGATTTTCAGCAATTGCCATCATTAAATCTATATCTATTCCTATGTACTTATCATTTGAGCTTCCATAACCAAAAGGTGGGAACCCTGGATCGAATGCAACTATGTAACTTTTATTTTTGGTGCAACCTAAAAATGAACAAAACATAATTACAGTAATAAAAAAAAATATTTTTTTACCAACTTCAGTCATTAGATTTTTATTTTTTTTATAAAACACGAGTTTATTCATTCCTTTTTAAAATTATAGTTTGTTTATCAATTTGCCCGTGTTTATTATATTAAAAAAGTTATTAAAAGTTAAAAATTAAGTAAATAATTTATTATTTTTTTTTATATAATATTTGGTAGTATGCAGCACATCCGATCATTGCCGCATTATCAGTGCATAAAATTGGTTCTGGACAGCAAAATTTTAAGTTTTTTTCCATACATTTTTTTTGGACCAAATTTCTTAGAGCTTGGTTGCTTGCTACGCCTCCACAAATTGTAACGTTTTTTATATTTTTTTGAATAACTGCCTTTATAAGATTTTCGGTTAAAATATCAACAATCGCTTCTTGAAAAGACGCAGCAATGTTTTTAACGTTTATCAAAGTTTCATTTATTTTTTTTCTTTCTACATAATTAATAACGGAAGTTTTAACTCCACTAAAACTAAAGTCTAAACTATTTTTGAATTTTACTTTTGGAAATTTTATATATTCTTCATCATTTTCATTTGAAATTTTTTCAATTGCTGGCCCTCCTGGATATCCAAGACCAAGAAATCTTGAAATTTTGTCAAAAGCTTCCCCTGCTGCATCATCTCTTGTTTTTGCTATAATTTCAAATTCAACGTAATTTTTAACAAGCGCAATATGGCTGTGACCACCAGATGCGATTAGACATACGAAGGGTGGCTTTAAATCTGGTTTTTGAATAAAATTTGCGCAAATATGTCCCATGATATGATTTACATATATGAGAGGTTTATTAAGCGCGAGCGCATACGCTTCGGCGGTCATTATTCCAACAAGCAATGAGCCGTTTAGCCCAGGTTCTTTTGTCACGGCAAAAACATCAATATTTTCAAATGTTTTTTTTGAATCACTAAGTGCTTTATCTACAACGAAGCTTATATTTTTAATGTGATTTCTAGATGCAATTTCAGGTACAACTCCTCCAAATTTTTCGTGAATTTTAATTTGTGAATTTATAACGTTTGAAAGCACATGTGTCCCATTTTCAACCACACTAGCAGCTGTTTCATCGCATGATGTTTCAATTGATAATATAATCAATTTTTCTCCTAAAAATTATAAAAAAATATTCTAAAATATTTGATATTTTTACTTTTAAAATATACTGTAATAATTAGCAATGTTTTTTATTCAATTTTTGTTTTTATGTTTTCTAACTCTTCAATCCAAATATTGCATGCGGCGTCGCTTGGCATTCGAAAATCTCCACGAGGGGATAGTGCAATAGTTCCAATTTTTGGTCCATCAGGCATAGCATTACGTTTAAATTGATTTGCGAAAAATCTTTTATAAAATACACGAAGCCATTTTAGCACTAATTCTTCAGAATAAACATCTTTAAATGAATGCGTAGCAAGATAAAATATTTCAGATGGAGTACGTCCCCATCTTAAAATGTGATATAGAAAGAAATCATGAAGTTCGTATGGCCCAATTATTTCTTCCGTGTTTTGTGTTATTTTTTCTGATTCAGGTGGCAAAAGTTCAGGACTAATGGGAGTTTTACAAATATCTGACAAAACATCGGAGATATTTTGTTTTTCTTTTGAAATATGCATAACAAGATGACGAATAAGAGTTTTTGGCACTCCTGAATTAATATTATACATACTCATGTGATCTCCATTATAAGTTGACCAACCAAGCGAAATTTCTGATAAATCTCCTGTTCCAACAACGATTCCATTTTCTTTGTTTGCAATATTCATAAGCGTTAAAGTGCGAATTCTTGCTTGAGCGTTTTCAAATACCGTTGAATGATTTTCTATGGATTGATTTATGTTTTTAAGTTGTATTTTTACTTCTTCAGTTATATCTATTTCTAGGCATGAAACTCCTAATATTTTGCAAAGTTTTAAAATATTATTTTTTGTATTTTTTGTTGTTCCAAAGCAAGGCATTGTGATAGCTTTTATACCATTTAAATTGAGTTTAAGTGATTCAAAAGTTTTAATAATTATTAAAAGCGCTAAAGTGCTATCGAGACCTCCTGAAACTCCTACAACAACTGTTTCGCATGATAAATATTTAAGTCTTTTTTCAAGGGATAAAGCCAACATATTTAATATTTCTTCGCATCGTTCGATCATTTTTTCAGAGTTACTTGGAATAAAAGGATGAGGGTCAATTTTTCTTGAAAGCGTAATTAAGGTTTGATTTAGATTGCATAAAATTGTATCATAATCTTTTTTAATATTAGGATCAAATTTAAAAGTATTGATTCTTCTTCTTTCAAAATTTATAGCTGACAAGTCAATTTCCGAACTAATAAAAGAATCTTTTGGGAACTTTGATTCGTTAATTATGTGTCCGTTTTCGGATATAATATTATGTCCTAAAAACACCATATCAGTTGTGCTTTCGCCAATTCCTGCACTGTTATACACGTACGCACAAACAAGTCTTAAAGATTGGGATTTAACCTGAGTTCTTCTATGTTCTGATTTACCAATTACTTCATTGCTTGCTGATAAATTAATTATTATATTGGCTCCTATTTTAGAGTGCATGATGCTTGGAGAATCTGGAATCCACAAGTCTTCACAAATTTCAATGGCAAATTTACAATTATTGGTTTCGTTAACATGAAATATTATTTTGGTTCCAAATGGTATTTTTTTATTATTTATGTTTAAATATTCATTTTTTTCAAAAGCTGGCGAGAAGTATCGTTTTTCGTAAAATTCACCATAGTTTGGAATATTTGTTTTTGGAACAATTCCTAAAAGTTTTCCCTTACTAAAAACACCCGCTGCATTGAAAGTTTTTCCGAAAATTTCAAACGGTAAACCACATATTGTTATGATTTCTTTTTCTTTACTGTGTTCAATAAGAAAATTGAGCGCTTTCCATGCTGAATTTAAAAGAGTTTTGTTTAAAAATAAATCGCCACATGTGTAACCGGTTATGCAAAGTTCTGGTAAGCACAAGATAGAAATTTTATTATTAGCAGATGTTTTTATATTTTCTAGAATTTTTTCGGCATTGTACATACAATCTCCAACTTTTATTTCAGGTGATGCACAAGCAACTTTTATATAATTTTCAAACATAGTTTACTCCTTTAAAAAAATTATTTGTTTAAAATTTATGTTTTTTATATAATATATTAAATACATTTTGTTCTTTTTGAAAGAATGTATTCATGCTTAATTTTTTAAAATTTTTAATTTTTTGCATTAAAAGAATAATTTGTTGCATAATTAAAAAAGTGAGAGTTTTGGTTTTTATTTTTAAAGATTATGGTTAATTTATATGAGTTGAGCGTTAAATTAAAATTATAAAGGGGATGAAGTTATGGCATATATTGTTGGAAATGAAGATGTGCAAAATTTACAAAGAGAAGCGATTACTTTATTAGATTTATTAAAACAAAATTCTGATGTTAAAAATGGTCTAAAGTTAAACGAAATGAAATTAATAGAAATGATTTCAAAAACTGGGGGTAAAAATTTAAAACCAAATGATCTAATAGAATTTAGAGAACTTAATAATAGGGTTCTTTCAAAACTTCCTTCATTGGGGTAAATTTTAATTTGTATAATGGTTGTAAATTTAAAAAAAGAGAATACAATGTCATATGGTCATGTTAAATTGGGGCGTTAGCGGTGCCCTGTAACTCGAAATCCGCTCTAGCGAGGATGAAAACTTGAATGAGGGAGAATTTTATTTTATTTCTTTATAAAAAGTGGTGTTGAGAATTTGAATTTATGCAATTAAAATTTTGTGAAGTTCGTCAGGGCGGGAACGCAGCAGCGATAAGCAACACGTTTTAGTGTGTGTGGACAATCAAATTTGAGCTGAATTTTATTGAGAGTTATTTAAAATTATCTCGATTTCATGCACATGACTGAATTTTGAGTATTTTAAAAATTTGTTGAAAATTTTAATAATAAAAATAAAACCATTTATTTTGTAGATGGTTTTTTTGTTGGTAATAATATTTTTTATGTCTATCATGTTCTATTAGTGGACAAAGTGTCATAGAGATAAAGTGGGGGTGAAAACATTAATACTGATAGTAATAAAGATAATGTATCTGATTTTATGCCCGAAAATATAAAACCGATGATTGAAAAAGTTTTTGAATTAGCAGGAGTTTTTGTTGAAGAAATAAGATTTAGGGTTTCAAAACCGCTTATCATTGTGACGGATGTTGGAAGTTATGGAGTTTTGCCAGATGGAAGTTTGACCTCAATATTTGGAAATGCATATATAATTCGTGAAAGAGATATAAAACAGTTGTTTCAATCAGTTTGCGAAAATTCTGTTTATGCATATTTGGAAGAAATAAAACAAGGTTTTATTACGGTTAGAGGCGGAAATCGTGTTGGAATTTGCGGTAAAGCTGTAGTAGAAGACGGAAAAATTGAAAATATTCGCGACATAAGTGGAATTAATTTTAGAGTTTCAAAAGAAATAATAGGGTCGTCTGATGAGATTATTTCGAATATTTTAAAAGATGAAAAAATTATAAACACGTTGATAGTTTCTCCACCTAAGGGGGGGAAAACAACAATAATAAGAGATATTGCACGGCAAATTTCAAATGCGGGTTTTAAGGTTGGTATTATTGATGAAAGAAGTGAAATTGCTGCCGTTTATAAAGGGATTCATAAAAATGATGTTGGTTTGAATACGGATGTTTTGGATTGTGTCCCAAGAAATTTAGGAATTGTTATGATGCTTAGATCTATGTCGCCAGATGTTTTGATAACCGACGAAATTGCAACAAAGGATGACGCAAAAGCGGTGGAACAGGCGATAGGGTGTGGGGTTTCGATCGTTGCAACTGCCCATGGAGAAAGTATAGATGATGTCAAAACTAGAAAAAATATAGATTTCATTTTAGGGAACGGGGGATTTGAGCAAGTTATAACAATTTCAAGAATGGGAAGAAGTGTTAATTTTAGTGTAGCAAGGGCCGAGTGATAGAATGCCTTTTTTATATTTAAGAGCAATTGCTTTAATCATGATTATGTTTGGTTGTGGATTTTTAGGAGTATTTTATTCTGAAAAATTTCATAAACGAGTTTTGCATCTTGTAGATTTTCAAAATGCTTTAAACACTTTTAAATTTAATGTAGATTTTTTAGAGTCGCCACTTTATGAGGCGCTAAAAAATATTGCAACCGAAAGTTCAGTGGTTAAAAAAATATTTGAAAATATATCGGATAAGTTAAGAAATTTTTCAAATGTGAGAATTGATGAAATTTTTAAAGAAATTATTCATAAGTTTGAAGAAGAATTGTTTATAAAAGATGAAGATGTAAGTATCCTCGTTGAATTTTCTGATAAATTGGGTCAAGGTAATAAAGAGCACGAAATTAACAATATAAATCTTGCTCTTATGAAACTTAAGCTTTCTGAAGAAATGGCAAGAGAAGAAGAGAAAATAAATCAAAAACTTTATAGAGGAATTGGATTTTTAGTTGGAATTTTTATTGTTATTTTGTTGGTTTAATATTTCAAGATAGTTTTTGGAGGTTTACGTTGCTTGGTATCGATTTAATTTTCAAAGTTGCGGCTATTGGAATTATAGTTGCAGTTTTAAATCAACTTCTTGTGCGTTCAGGCAGAGAGGATCAAGCAATGATGACAACTCTTGCTGGACTTGTTGTGGTGCTTCTTATGGTTATTGAACAGATAAGCTATTTATTTGAAACGGTTAAGAATATGTTTGGACTTTAGAAAATAATTTTGAAATTAATTGTTTATGTATAAAGTTTAAATAAAATATGTTTATTTTATATATTATTAATTATATTTAGATAAAAAGTGGCGAATTTTTTGGATATTTTTAAAATTGTTGGAATTGGTTTTGTAATTTGCATACTTGCTGTTTTGTTAAGGAATTGTAAACCAGAAATTGGAATGCAGATCCCAATTGTTGGTGGAATTTTTATATTAATTTTAATTTTTCCTTATCTGAAAAATATCTTGGATATGTTTGAAGAAATTTCGCAAATTTTAAATTTTGATTCCACGCATCTTAAAATTGTATTTAAGTTAATTGGTATTTCGTATATTACAGAATTTGGTGCTGAACTTTGTAAAGATGCAGGAGAAAATGCTATTGCTTCCAAAATTGAACTTGGAGGAAAAATAATTTTAATATTTATTTCTATGCCGATTATTTATTCATTTGTGAGCATAATTAGGGAACTTGTATACATGTAGAGGAAAAATGATTAAAAAGATTTTATTTTTTATGTTTATTTTAATTTTGATTTTTTCTAAATGTTATTCGAAATCTAATAATGAAAATTTTTTAAATGAAATATTGGAGGAAGAAGCCGAAAAGCATATTTTAATATTGGATGCTGGATTAGATTCTATTGAAAAAATTGATTTTGGGGGATTTTATCCAAATTTTTCTGTAAGAGATCTAATTAAAAAAATAACTTTTGGAAAGTTTGAGGTTAATTTTCCCTTTGTTATTAAAACAATTACTGAAATGATTTTTGGGGAAATTTTAAATAGTTTTAGAAGCATTGGTTTTGTAGTTTTAATTTCAGTTTTTTGTTTTATTTTATGTGATTTATTTCCAAATTTTTCTAGAAAAGGTGCTGCGAATGTTACTTTTTTTGTATGTTTTATGTACATAGCAGGAATTTTATCTAAAAATTTTTATAATTCAATTGAATGTGCAAGAACTTCGATTGATAATTTAGAAATGTTTATGAACACTTTAATTTTTTCGGTTTCAAGTTTAAGCGTATTAAATGGTTCGGTTTCAGTTTATTCAATTCTTATTGTAATAGTAAAAGTTATAATTTATGTTATAAAAAGGCTTTTTTTACCCTTAATTGTTTTGTCCGGGGGAACAGTTATGGTGAGTTCGTTGACCGAAAGAACGTATGCAAAAAATTTGTCATCGTTTTTAAAAAAAATGGTAAAGTGGATATTTATGTCGATGATAACGGTTTTTGCTTGCGTAATTAGCATGCATGGAATTTGTGTAAAAAATGCTGAATGTTTAATGATTAAATTTATGAAACTTGGTATGACAAATTTGGTTCCGGTTGTCGGAAGAATACTTTCAGAGTCTGCTGAAATATTTGTTAGCTGTGGGACAATTTTAAAAAATTCAGCTGGGGTAATTGGTTGTGTTATCATAATCTTGATTTCCTTAACTTCAATTTTAAAGATTTTTGCTTATTTAGTTAGTTTTCATTTAATGTCAATAATTGTTGAACCAATAGCTGATAAAAAGATTTCGATTTGTATATTAGAGCTTACAGAATTAATTTCAACAATTTTGTCTATGGTGGTTTCAGTGTGTGTTATGTTTGTGATAATTACTGCTTTAACTTTTAAAATAACGTCAATTTATTAAAATTTTGGGATTGATTTATGAATTTTATAAAAAATTATATTATGAACATTTTAGGAAATATCGTTTTAGGAACACTTTGTGAGCTTATTATGCCAAAGTGTAGTTTAAAAAAATATGTAGAGTTTACAATAGGGATTATTTTTATTGTTTCAGTTTTAAGGCCGTTTTGCGGAATAAATAGAGAGGAGTTTAAGTGCGTAAAAGTTTTCGATGAATGCGCTCAACTATGTGAAGATAAAAATATAAAAAAATTTTGTGATAATTTAAATTCTGAAAAAATAAATAAAATAAAAGTAAACAGAATTTTTGAGAAGAAAATGTGTGAGAAAGTGAAAGAAACATTGCGAGAAATCATTAAAGATGATTTTAAGTTGGAATTAAAGGTTTGCGAAGATTTAAATAAAATGGGTGAAGTAAGTAAGCTTATCATAAATTTTAGTGATAAACAAAAAGTGTGTAAACATAAGGAAAAAATTTTAGAAATTTTAAACGTTGAATTTGGAATAAATTCAGAAGTGATAGAAATAAAATGATTTCAGGGGCGATTGCTTATGAGTTTTGATAATACAAAAGAAAAAATGATTCTAAAAAATAAAAAATTGAATAGAATTTATATATGGATTGCATTAGGTGTATTTTTGTTTTTGATTGGTAATGTTTTTTCAAAACCAAGTAAAAAAAAGGATGTAAAATTTGAAAATTTTAATAGATGTGAATTAGAAAAAGATAAAGAAGGAGAAAAAGTTTTTGAAGTTAAAAGATTTGAGGATGAATTATCTCAAATTTTATCTAAAGTAAAGGGTGTTGGAAAAGTTGATGTGAAGATGAGTTTTAAAAATACTGGCCAAAAAGTTTTTGAAAAGGATGTAAGCTACATAAGGGATGAATCGCAAAACGAAAGAACAAAAACAGAGCAAAGTGAAAAAACCGTAATGGAAGGACAAACCTCAAATCAATCACCAGTTATTTCATATGAGAGATTTCCGGAAATAGATGGAGTTTTAGTAGTTGCATCGGGAGCAAACGATGAAAGTATTAAGCTTGAACTTAAAGATGCAATAAAAGCGATATTTGGTATATCATTCCATAGAATCAAAATAATGCCAAGAATTGATAATGAATAAAAAAATTTTAAGAGAAAAAATTATTTAAAAACAATTTACATATTGGAGGAAATTATGAAATTTATCAATGCTAAACAAATACTTCTCATGGGACTCATGTCGTTAGTTTTAATTGCTGGTTATTATAAGTGGAATGTACAAAAAACAACAGAAACACCGGCTGCCGCAGTAAATGTTTCAGCTGAAGAAACGAAGTGTTGTGCTTCTTGTGATGACGAAACGGTTGTTTTTTCTAAAGAAACAGAACACAACTTTTTCGCAAATTCAAAGCTTGAAAAGGGAAAAGCACGTGATGAATCAATTGAAACCCTTAACAAAATAATTAATAATTCGACATTAACTGTTGATGCGAGATTGTCAGCTCAAAAACAAATTGCAGAAATTGCTAAAAATATTGAAAAAGAAGCAATTATTGAAGGTTTAGTTAAAGCAAAGGGTTATAGCGACTGTACTGCTTTTATTGATGAAAATAATGCAAATGTAATTGTAAAAGCAGATAAGCTCGATAGTCCAAAGGTTGCACAGATCAAAGATATAATCGCAAGTCAAACAGGCTATAAACCTTCACAAATTAAAATATCAATTTGCAATTAATTTTATAAAGCTTTTAAAGCTATTTTGTTTTATTTTTTTGTTTAGGTGATAGAAAACTACTGTAGCTCACACTCAACGGATCTTTTCGTGACTCAGAAGTAGAGTGGTTATTCTTTGAATTTTCCTTTACTTCATTAACTTTTGATAAGTATAAATTTTCCTTTAATTTATAAAATTCTTCCCACAAATTTTCTTTTTCGTTTGCTAGTTTTTTTAAGGCCTCATCTGCTGCAAAGTATATAATTTTGACAAGTTCGTAATATTCTGTGTTATCTTTATCATTTGTTGTTAAGGTTATCAAGATTCTAAAACATCTTTTTACAATATTTTCTTTTTTATGTTCGTCTTCTTCATTTTTTTTAATATTTCTTTGAACTTCTTTTATATTTTTTTTTATTTTATCAGACGTATTATTCAAAAAATAATCCCCCTCATTAATAAAACACAGGAAACAGGGAGCAAAAATGATTTAAAAATATTTTCAAAATCTTTTAAATATAATAGCAAGTATACAGTTTTGCACTATGAATTTTTCGTGATTTCCTGTTTCCTTGTTAAATACTTCAAGGGGCATTGTATATTTTTGGCGATGCTTGAGTCAATGGAGAATAAGTACAAATATTTAACAAATAATTGGTTAAAATTACAAATTTTTACATTATTACTTTTTTTAACCATATTATGGATAAAATGAATTTTTCGCCATTAATTTATTTTTTGTAACATTTTTTAATGATTTGGTTTTTTAAAATTTGAATCTATTTGTTGCTGCATAACTATTTTTTCAATAGATTCGTCAATTTTTTCAGTTATTTCATTGCTTTTTTTGCATTTTATTTTTTTGCATTCTTCTTTTGAACGAATTACACCACTTGATGCAAAAGTTAAAATCATACTTCCAATTGTTGCAACTAAGTTACCGAGTGTTTCCAAATCTTCAGTGCATTGTTCTTTGGAAAGCAAAAGTGCTGAAGAGCTCGCAATAGCTGCAAGTTCACATATTCCAAGAGTACTGACTCCCCTAAGACAAGACAAATAATCAACCCCTTAAATATTTATTTTAAACTATAATATTCTGTGTTTTTAAAATTGTTTAAAATTTACATATACAATTCATTTTTTTATATTTTTTTTAACCATTACTTGTTTATGATTACAAAAATTGGCCTTAAATTGTTTAAATATTAATATTTTAGGTTTAAAAATTACAAAATTACTGAAAATAATTTTAAATAAATTATTTGAAGGGAAGTGTGTAATCATGTCGTTAAGAAAAACAAAAATAGTGTGTACTTTAGGACCTTCAACAGATAAGACAGAGATTTTAGAAGAAATGGTGAAAGTTGGCATGAATGTTGCGAGGCTTAATTTTTCACATGGAATATATGATGAGCAAAAGAAACGTCTTGATGAAGTAAAAACAGTGAGCAGAAAATTAGGAATTCCAGTTGCAACCTTACTTGATACAAAGGGACCAGAAATAAGACTTGGTTGTTTTAAAAATAAACAAGTCGAACTCATGCAAGGGCAAATTTTTAGGCTTACGACAAATGAAATTGAAGGAGATGAAGAAAGTGTTTTTGTAACTTATTCAGGTCTTCCAAATGATGTTTCGGTTGGAACTACAATTTTAATAGATGACGGTTTGATTGAACTCGTTGTTGAAAAATTAACTGAAAAAGATATAAGTTGCAAAGTTTTAAATGGAGGTTTTATAAGTGATAGAAAAGGTGTTAATGTACCGAATGTTAAGTTAAATATGGATTATATAAGTGAAAAAGATAAAAATGATATAATTTTTGGAATTGAGAATGATTTTGATTTTATTGCGGCTTCTTTTGTTAGAAATGTAAATGACATATTTGATGTAAGGAGAATTTTGGAAGAAAACGGCGGAGAAGACATACAAATAATTGCAAAGATAGAAAATTATGAAGGTGTTTCAAATATTGACGATATAGTTAAAGCAAGCGATGGAATTATGGTTGCTCGAGGAGACTTAGGTGTTGAAATAGATTTTGAAGAACTTCCTCAAATTCAAAAAAAATTGATCGAGTCAGGATATAAGGCGGAAAAAAAAGTTATAACCGCAACACAAATGTTGGAATCTATGATTAAAAATCCACGGCCAACTCGCGCTGAAGTTAGTGATGTTGCAAATGCAGTGTATGATGGTACAAGTGCTGTAATGCTTTCAGGAGAGACAGCAGCTGGAAAATATCCTGTAGAGAGTTTAAGAACTATGTCTAAAATAGTTACAGAAGCTGAAAAAGACATAAATTATATAAAAAGATTTAATGAAAATAAACTTTCAGTTTCTTCAAGTATTTCTCATGCGATAAGTCATGCAACGTGTACAACTGCTCATGATTTGAATGTTTCGGCTATTATTGTTGTTACGAAGTCTGGTTATACTGCGAGAGCAATTTCAAGTTTTAGACCTGCATCAACAATTGTTTCGGCCGTTACTAGCGAGAAAGTATGTAGGCAGCTTGCTTTGTCTTGGGGAGTTTACCCGATAATGGCTAAGGAACAACAAAGTAGTGAAGAATTGTACGAACACGCTGTTGAAAAGGCAATTGAGACTAATTTTATTGAAAATGGAGATCTGGTAGTTGTAACAGGAAGTTCTACAGTGGGAATAAGTGGTACTACTAATACCCTAAAAGTTCATTTGGTTGGTAATATATTGCTTCGTGGAGTTGGTATAAATAATTTAAGTGTTTATGGAAAGGTTCTTGTAGCCGAAAACAAAGAACAAGCTTTGGAAGAATTTACTGATCAAGACATTTTAGTAATTTCAAAAACTTCAATGGATATGGAAGAATTTCTTAAAAATTTCAAAGGAATAGTTGTTGAACAAAATGGGGCTTCATCGCACGGCGCAATTGTTGGTATAACTCTTGGTATTCCAATTATATTTGGAGCTACAGATGCAACCAAAGTATTAAAAACAGGAATGATTGTGACCATTGAGTCGGGAGGCGGAATAGTATATAGCGGTATTGTCAAGATAGGTTGTTGAGGTTTATATTTTAATTTTGTTAATTATTTGTTTTTAAAATGAATTAAAAAGTTTTAAAAAGCAATTAAATTGTTTAAGCACAAGAGTAGTGATTAAAAAAATTTTTTTATCAAAATTTCTTTGTGCTTTTATTTTTTATTAATTACAAAAAAATAATTGAATTATATTTGTATAAATTTTAATATTTTGGAAAATAATAGAAAGTTGTAAAAATAAAAAGGAGGAAAAAAAGTGATAAGTGCTAAAGAATTATCATTGCTTAAAGGTACACTTGAACATGAAAAACTTTTAGTTAAAAAATATCGTTTTTATGCAACACATTGTAGCGATAAGGAACTAAAGAAAAAGTGTGAGCAATTATCGGAGAAACACAAACAACATTTTGATATTCTTCTCAGTTATTTGCAATAATTTAAAATAATTTTTAAATGGTCTTGAAAATTTAAATTTTTAAAGGAGTAATGCATGATTAATTTTGATGAGTGGACAGATAAAGAAATAGCTTCTGATGCGCTTTCAGATCATAAGTTTGTAACTGCTTGTTATAATTATTTTTCTAACGAGTGTCAAAATCCTGATTTGAGAAACGATACTTTAAAAATTTTAAATGAAGAACATCATTTGCAAGCAGATGTTTTTACATTTAATCATGATCGTGGTTGGTATCCTATTGAAGAGTCTGAACAACAAAAATTACAAAGTGCCTATGAAACGGTTATTGAAAAAAATTCCTAATGCGATTAAAAACGTGTTTATTTTTTATATACATGTTTTACATAAGGTATGTTAAAGAATAAACTTTAAATTTTATAAATATATTTATTTTATAAAAGTGAGAAAAAGGAGAAGCTAGATGCCCGAAGTTAATGTTGAAAAAATTAATTTTAACAGAAAATTTTTTTTGGCATTGGCATTTAGTTTAATTTTCTTGTTTCATTGTTCGATGTCAGCATTTTCAAATTTAGGGAATAACGATAAAATAGCTGAAAATGTTTATGTTCTTGGCCAGTGCGTTGGAGATTTGAGTGAAGAAGAAGCAATTAGTGTTATCAAAAAAAAGTATGCAAATTCTTTAAGTGGACGGAAAATTTTGGTTTTTTTCGAAGGAAAAACTAATTGTTTAGATTTGGATAATATTGACGCGAAGATAAATTTTGAGGAAACAATATCAAATGTTTTGTCGTATCGAAAAAAAAGAAATTTTTTTACTTTTATATTTGAATATTTTAAACCAAAGGCGGAAAAGAAGATTTTTCCACTCGTGATAAGTTACAACGAAAATTTTATGTGTGAGTTTTTGAATTCTATTTTAGCTGATAAAGAAAATGATCCTACTGAGTGGAGTTACAAAGTTCAGGATGAAGATTTAATTATTATTTCAGGCAAGAGTGGTTTAAAATCAAATAAAAAGGAAGTTTTTGAAAATATTAAAACTAAAATAACTTATTTAAATTTTGAAGATGAAAAAATTTTACTTGAGGAAGTTGAACCTAGGCCTTTAGACATTGAAAAATTATATGAAGAAATGAATTCTGAACCGAAAGATGCGTATTATGAGAAGTTGAAAGGGAAAGTGGTTATAATTCCAGATAAAAAGCGAATTCATGTGAGCAAAGAAGAACTTGAGAATCTTTTAGTAGAAAAGCAAGATGTTTATAGAACAAAAATTATGTATGAAAGCGCCAATGTGACGGAAGGTATGTTAGAAAAAAAACTTTTCAAAGATAGACTTTCAACTTATACGACAATGTTTAATGTTTCTAATATTAATCGTTCAATTAATATAAAAATTTCTTCTGATAAATGTAATGGTTATGAGATGCTTCCAGATGAAATTTTTTCCTTCAATAAAAGCGTTGGAGCTAGAACGGTTGAAAATGGTTTCAAAATTTCAAGAGTATTTGTGGGAGTTTGTGCAACAAATGGTATTGGGGGAGGTATTTGCCAAACTTCATCTACAATGTATTCTAGTGCTATTTATGCAAATCTTGAAGTAATTGAAAGAATGAATCATTCTTTGCCCGTTTCTTATGTTCCGCTTGGTCAAGATGCAACGATTGCACAAAGACATATAGATTTAAAAATTAGAAATAGTACCAGTTATCCTATAAAAATTGTTTCAGAAGTGGGTTCGGGTAAGGTAACGTTTAGTTTTTGGGGAACAAATGAGGATGATTATGATATTGAAATTAAACATACAACGAAAAAAGTTATTCCTTATAAAACTTTTCAAGAAGAGGATTCTAGTATAGCTGAAGGTCAAGTTAAAATAAAGCAAAATGGAATGAATGGATGTGAAGTTTCATCTCAAAGAATTATAAAAAAAGATGGGAAAATTATAAAAATTGAAGAATTGCCTGAAAGTTTATATTCTCCGATTGATAAGGTAGAATTTATAAACCCTAAAAAACAACAGGAAAATCAAGTTTTCCCTTCGCAATTTAAAAAATCGGATAAACAATCAAAAAATACTCAACCTGAATTCAAGATTGATAATTCTTTGAATGTTGAAGAAAAAATTTCAGATAATTTGAAATCTGAAAAAAACAATGAGCGAGAAGCTAAAGAAGAAATTAAAGAAGAAGTTAAAGAAGAATTTTGCAAAACGAAAGAAGAAGAAAATAATTTAGAGTTGTTTGATAACGGTGAACTAGAAACGAAAATAGAATCTATGGTTGGTGAAGAAGTAACCGAGAGTAATGTTGAGTAATTTTAAGTAAATATTTTTTTCTTTATTTTTAATTAATTTTTTATGTATCCATAGAAAATTTTTAAAACTTTTTAAAAACAAAAGAATTAACTGAAATTAGGAAAAAATTCGAGATGTTGTTTTTCTTGTATTTTTTTATAAATAATTTATTTTTTTTAAAAAATGGTTTTTGTATCTGTTTGCAGGGTTTGAGAGATCCAAATTTTAATTTAATGCTCTCAAAATATTATTATTTAAAAATACTAATATTTTTTATGTTTTTTATTTTAAAATTATTTAATTTTTCTAATTTGATAGTTAAATTGTCTAAAGATTTAATATTTAGTATTTATAATATTACTAAATAAATAAATAAAATTTTTATGATTATTTGAGTGTTTTTTTCGTGCATGATAAAATTTCCTTTCAGTTTATTTGTGAGGTGTAGTTATGCAGAATATTAAATTAGATTTAAGTGGTGTTGAAAGTTTTGTTGAAAAAAAAGAAATTGAAGCTATGAATTGGAAAATAGAGCGTAGTTTTAATTTTTTAAAAAAGAGAGATGGTTTGGGAAATGAATTTTTGGGGTGGCTTAATTTGCCGAAAGATTATGATAGGGATGAATTTTATAAAATACAAGAAACAGCTAAAAAAATAAGGGGAAATTCGAACATATTAATAGTGATAG
Organism: Clostridiales bacterium; assembly: GCA_031267755.1. Classification (GTDB taxonomy): domain Bacteria; phylum Bacillota; class Clostridia; order Monoglobales; family JAIRYP01; genus JAIRYP01. Next base: position 150,696 of record JAIRYP010000015.1, read on the forward strand.
GAATAGGCGGTTCTTATCTTGGTGCAAAAGCTGCAATTGAGTTTTTAGGCGATGAATTTAAGAATTATTGTTCTGATTTTAACGTTTTTTTTGCTGGAAACAATTTAAGTCCTAATTATATAAAAAGTTTATTAAAAGCAATAGATGAAAAAGACGTTTCATTAAATGTTATTTCAAAGTCAGGAACAACGCTAGAACCCGCTATTTCATTTAGAATTTTTAGAGAACATTTAATTGATAAGTATGGCATAGAAGAAGCTCGAAAAAGAATTTATGTAACCACAGATAAGTCACATGGTTCCTTAAAAAGGTATTCGATAGAACAAGGTTATGAGACTTTTGTAATTCCGGATGATATTGGCGGAAGATATTCTGTTCTTACTTCGGTTGGGCTTTTGCCTATTTGTATATGTGGTTACAAAATCGATGAAATTATGCTTGGTGCAGAATGTGGCATGGAAAATTATTTATTGAATGATAATAATTTATCGAAAAATATTTCGTGCAAATATGCGGCGATTAGAAATATTCTTTTTAATAAAAATAAAAATATTGAAATAATTGTAAATTATGATCCGGAACTTAAATTTTTTACCGAATGGTGGAAACAGTTATTTGGTGAGAGCGAAGGCAAAAATCATAAGGGAATATTTCCGGCGAGTTTAAATTTTTCAACTGATTTGCATTCTATGGGTCAATATATTCAGGATGGATCGAGAAATATTTTTGAAACCGTTTTGTGTGTTGAAAATTCAAAGAATGATATAGCAATTAAAGAAGAAGAAAATAATTTAGATGGGCTTAATTTTTTAAATGGTAAAACTTTAGATTTTGTTAATAAAAAAGTGTTTAAGGGGACAAGGTTTGCTCACATTGATGGAGGTGTTCCAAATCTTGCGATAAGTCTTAAAAAATTAGATGAATTTACTTTTGGCGAACTTATATATTTTTTTGAAGTTGCGTGTGCAGTAAGTGCTTATTCGCTCGATGTAAACCCTTTTGATCAGCCGGGTGTTGAAATGTATAAAAAAAACATGCTTGATCTTCTTGAAAAATTTTAGAGTTAAGTTTAAATCAATTGGTTTTTTAAATATTTTTAGATGTTCAAACGATCATTTTGATCTTGTTTTGTTATTACATTTGAAAAATTAAGAATTTTTTATATATTTTGCAATCATATTTTAAGGGAAGTATATGAGGCGGGAGTAATTTTGAAAAAGGCATTTTTTATGGCTAAATCTGAAATTGATAAAATTAGAAAAGAAAATCGAAAAAAAACTTTAGAAAATAAGGTTAACGTACATAATGCAGTGCCTGAAATTGTGCGTATAGATGAAAAACTTGCGATTTGCGGTGTGAGGCTTGTACGCTGCGTTATTGATGAAAATAATAGAAAAAGTTATGAAGAAATAAAAGAAGAAATAATTAATTTGCAGGAAGAGAAGAGAAAAGTTTTAACGAGTAATGGATTTTCTGAAAATTTTATGGATGAGATTTATGCTTGTTTGCGCTGCAACGACAGTGGTTTTAAAGAAAATAAACCGTGCCAATGCTTAAGCAAGCTAGTTGCCAAATATAGGCGAAAATTTTCTAATGTGGTTGGTCAAATGGCCAAAAAAAAATTTAATAATTTTGATTTTTCTTTATTTGATTATGATAGTAAGGTTAAAAAGTCGGTAGAGTTTGCTTATGATACTTTACTTAATTTTATAAATATAAGCGACAAATTTACAAATATTTTTATAACTGGAGAATCAGGAACAGGCAAAACATTTATTTCGTTATGTGTGGCCAATAAAATTTTAGAAAATGAAAAGGATGTTTATTATCAATCGGCTTATAATATGGCTGATGCTATAGATAGAGTAAAATTTGATAAAATGGGTTCTGCTAAGGCAGGTGAAATATTAAAATTTGCGTATACTGTGGATTATTTGATAATTGATGATTTAGGGGCAGAATTTTCAAATTCTATAATAATTACTACGTTACTTAATATAATTGATTATAGAATTATGAAAAAGAGACCAATTATTATAAACAGTAATTTAGGTCTTGAAGATATTAAATGTAGATATGGTTTAAGAGTTGCTTCTCGCATTGCTGGAGAATTTAAAATGTTAAGAATGTTGGGGCGGGATTTGAGACTTAAAAATAAGGTTACTATAGAAATTAATGAAATTGAGTTTTTGGGCGAAAGTTAATGAAAAATAAAATATATGATATTGCAGTGGTTGGTTGTGGACATGCTGGGGCTGAGGCCGCACTTGCTTCAGCAAGGCTTGGATGTAAAGTATGTGTTTTTAGCATGTCGCTTGAGAGTGTTGTAAATTTGCCGTGCAATCCAAGTATCGGAGGAACTGCTAAAGGTCATCTTGTTAGAGAAATTGATGCTTTGGGCGGAGAAATGGGTAAGGTTTCGGATAGCGTACTTCTTCAGTTTAGAATGTTGAACAAGAGTAAGGGGCCTGCCGTTTATTCTCCGAGAGCACAAGTTGATCGAAAATTATATCAAGCAAAGATGAAGCTTGTTATTGAAAATCAAAAGAATATTCATTTGATTCAATCTGAAATTGTTAAAATAAAATTGAATTCTGACAATTCAGTTGGTTCTGTTTTGACGTCAACTGGTATTGAGTATGATGTTAAAGCTGTAATAATTTCAACTGGAACGTTTTTAAATTCTAAGATAACGGTTGGAAATTTTAGTAAAAAAGGCGGTCCTGATGGCGCGTTTTCGTCGCAATTGCTTTTTGAAAATTTAAAAAAGATTGGAATTAAATTTTTTAGGTTCAAAACAGGTACTCCTCCGCGAGTAAATAAAAATAGCATCAATTTTGATATTTTGGAAAAACAATGTGGCGATGAAAAGATAACTCCATTTTCTTTTCAAACAAAGTATGATCTTAAAAATAAAATTGAATGTTATGTAACTTATACGAATCAATTTACGCATAAAATAATTAATGAAAATTTGAACAGTTCACCAATTTATTCGGGAGAAATTGAGGGAGTTGGTCCAAGATATTGTCCATCAATTGAGGATAAGGTCGTGAGGTTTTCGGATAAAAATAGGCATCAACTTTTTATTGAACCTATGGGTTTAGAAACGAACGAAATTTACATTCAAGGTCTTAGCACTTGTATGCCTGAGTATATTCAAGAAAAAATTGTGCGCAGCATAAAGGGCCTTGAAAACTCTCAAATTATGAGATATGCGTACGCTATTGAATATAATTGTTGTGATACGCTTGACCTTAAATCAACTCTTGAGTTTAAGAATATAAAAGGTTTGTATGGAGCTGGGCAGTTTAATTGCACATCTGGTTATGAAGAAGCGGCAGCTCAAGGCCTTATAGCTGGAATTAACGCGGCGAGAAAAATTCAAGGCAAGACAGAATTTATTTTAGGGAGAAATGAAGCTTATATTGGAGTTTTGATCGATGATCTTGTGACAAAGGGAACAAACGAACCTTATCGTATAATGACTTCACGTTCTGAATATCGTTTATATTTAAGACAGGATAATGCTGATATTAGGCTTATGGAAAAGGGTTATCAAATTGGTTTGATATCAAAGAGTATTATTGATAATTTGAATGAAAAAAAGGAAAAGATTGCAAATGAAATAAAAAGACTTGAAAAAACTATTGCGTCGCCATCAAAAGAGGTTTTAAATTTTTTAAGTGAAATGAAGAGTTCAGAGATAACAAGTGGGATTCGGCTTTCTGAACTTTTAAAAAGACCAGAAATTTCATATACGGTTTTGTCAAAAATAGATGAAAATATGCCTGATATTGATTTTGAAACAAAAAAACAAGTTGAAATAAATATAAAGTATGAGGGTTATATCAAGAGACAATTGTTACAAATTAATCAGTTCGAAAAACTTGAAAGAAAAAAAATTCCAAAAAATATTGATTATTGTGTATTAAAAGGGATGAAACATGAGGCGATTCAAAAGCTTCAAAAAATTCGCCCCGAATCTGTAGGTCAAGCTTCTCGTATTTCGGGTGTTTCGCCTGCCGATATATTGATTTTACTTATTCATTTAAAAGGAAAGTAAATATGATATGAAAATTCATAAAGATTATTGTAAAAAATTTATATTTTATTTAGATGTAGAAAAATATGTTATGATGTGTTAAAGTAAGCTTGTGATTATGTTAGGTTTTAGACGCCTAATATTTTTATAATTTGTTTGTTTATGAGGAGAAAAAATGGCTGGTGCGCAGAAATTTTTGCATCGTGTAAACCAATATGGAGTTACTAATGATTTAGAAAATAATAAATTTTTAGATAATTTAAAAAAAGATGATCGAAAAAATTTTGTTGCCAGAGAAAATGACGAAAGAGTTTATGTTGAGAAATTTTGTGATGAAGTTAGTTTTGATAAGTATAATTGTGATTTTGGTGATCGTAATGGAAATAGAAATGACGATATTTTAAATTTTTAGTTTATAAAATCACATCTATAAGGAGGAAATAAAATGTCTGGAACAAAATGTTGTTTAGATAAACGAGTTATAGCAGGTAAATGTGAACCTGGAGATGATTCTGAACGTGAAGTGGCAAGATGTTTTAATTATTATATGTCGAAGAAAAGATTTTTTGGATTTGAGAAGGAATGTGATCCGGTGTTATCTGGATTTAAAGCAGCAAAAGGTCGTACTAGACCATATGATAATCCAAAGTATGTTTTGTTGTCAAGAAATTTAAAGGAGAGTTTTATTATGGGTGCGTTAGATAGTTTTGTACGTTTTGAAAACGCTAAAAGCCCAGCGGGAAGGGGGGGGCAGTGTGAACGAAACTGTGGCCAGGGTTGTCAATTATATGAAAAGTGTTTCCAAAGATGATTCTGAACGTGTCCCGGAAAGTATTACTGATTATTGTGAAAGTGATGACAAGTTAGAAAGTTTTTTAAACTTAAAATTGCCAAGGGATCTTAAAGGTGATTTTAAACTCGCTTCTAACGCCCCAAGAGAATTTATTCCGAGTTCAATGAAGCCATCACAAAAGTGAATTTTTAAGTTTTTTCATTAAAGAAAATGATAAAAGAGTTTATGTTGAATCTGGTTTTGATAAGTATAATTGTGATTTTGGTGATCGTAATGGAAATAGAAATGACGATATTTTAAATTTTTAGTTTATAAAATTATGTTTATAATGAGGAAATAAAATGTCTGGAACAGAATCTTATTTATCTGAAGATGTATTAAAACAAAATGTGCTTGATCCTTCAACTTTAAATTATGAGATTGCAAGAATACTTGGCGATGATTGGGATAAAGAAATGCCAAATTTGTGGTACATTAATGTTACATTTGGGGTTTTTGCAGGAACAAGTAGGATTTGTTTTTTAACGGAAAATTTTGAGGAGATAATGTGGATTTTTTCGACTTATTCTCCCCAAGAAAAGCAATTTGAACGTGTTTTGGTTGATTTTAAAAGTGAAGAGATGATTAAAAATTTAGTTGAACATTTTGATGAAAATTATTTTGAACTTGAATTGCCAAGTGATCTTGAACGTAGTATGAAAAAGGATCTCACAGGTGATTCTGGAATCGATTCAAACGTTCCAAGAAAATTTACTCCGAGTTCAATGAGGCCATTACAAAAGTGAATTTTTAAATTTTAGGCTCTGTGTAGCGATGAAACTTTGTGTTTTATTATTTGGTATTTTGATGAAATTTTGTTATATATTGTGTCTTGAAAGAATATTTATGTTTAGAATACTATAAATTTGTGACTATTTATAAGAGCCTTTGAGCTTTTGTTGTTTTACATATTTTATTATTTGGAGGAATAAAAATGGCTGGTCTTTTACCTTATGTTATAGAAAGTGGACTTTCTAATAAAACTTATATTACCGAAAGGGAAGCTGAAAGAATAAGAAAAGATTTTGATGAGCTTTGTCAAGATTGGCGTGAAGAGTTTAAAGGTGCAAGCGTTTTTATTTCTAGTGACGACCGAACACCAGGTAGAAATCTTTATGATATCAAAAATGGTAGTCAATATTTTTGGTTTCGTGGAAGGAACACATTATAAAGTGAAATGTGCGTCACTGTAACATAAATTGTAAAAGTTGTTTTTAACAAATATTAAAAAAATTGCACAGTGCGTTTTTGTGTTTTAATTATTATTTTTTATTAATTTACTTTTAATAATTAAGTATGTCATCTATAGTGGTGACATATTATTTTTTTCAAAATTAAAGATTATTTTTGTTAGTTTGATTTTAAATTTTTTAATTCAATGTTTTTGTAAAAACACATTTTTTTGAGTTTTTTATTTTAAAATAAAGTTGAGACAATTGAATGCAAAATATATTTCATTCGTTTATTTTAAGAACATATGATTTGTTTTTTTAGTTTAATTAAGTGATATATTAAAAAGTATTGTTTTTGAAAGCAAAAATTAAGTTTTTACAGACTGAGTAGTGTTTCTTAATAGTAAATGTATTTTTATTCTTAAGTATAATTTTATAAATTTTAGGGGGTAGTTAAAATCTTAAATGACCTAAATACTTATTGGCACACCACTTCGCACATTCTTGCGCAGGCCGTGAAAAGATTATACCCCGAAAGCCTTCTTGCTATTGGCCCTGCAATAGATAGAGGTTTTTATTATGATTTTGATGTTAAAACCTCTTTTACTAAAAATGATTTAAACTTGATTGAAAAAGAAATGAAAAGAATTATTAAAAGAAATTTTTCAATTGAAAGGTTTGAACTTAAGAGGTCTGATGCAATTAAATTAATGCAAAAGCTAAATGAAATATATAAAATTGAAATTATAAATGGTTTAAAGGATAATGAAATTATATCTTTTTATCGTCAGGGAGAGTTTGTTGATTTATGTTTGGGACCGCATTTGAATAATACTGGAATGATTAAATCATTTAAACTTTTGAGTACTACTGGGGCTTATTGGTGCGGTGACGCAAAAAATAAGATGTTATGCCGAATATATGGCATTTCTTTTCCTAATGATAGTTTACTTGAAGATTATTTAATAAATTTAGAGGAATCTAAAAATCGAGATCATAATAAACTTGGTAGAGAGCTTGAAATTTTTACAATTTCAAGTCACGTGGGAAAAGGGCTTCCTATTTTTCTTCCATATGGTGCTAAGATGCTTAGATTGCTTCAGAATTTTGTTGAGAACGAAGAAGAAAAGAGAGGTTATTTGCTCACTATAACTCCATTTATGGCAAAGTCTGATTTATATAAAATTTCGGGTCATTGGGATCATTATAAAGAGAATATGTTTGTTATTGGAAATGATGAAAATGGCAAAGAAGTGTTGGCGTTGAGACCCATGACATGTCCGTTTCAATTTCAAATTTTTTTAAATAAGACAAGAAGTTATCGTGATTTGCCTATGCGGCTTAGTGAAACTTCAACTATGTTTAGAAATGAAGCGTCTGGTGAAATGCATGGTCTTATAAGAATTCGTCAGTTTACACTTTCGGATGGACATATTATTTGCGCTGAAGAACATTTAGAAGATGAGTTTAAAAGTTGTCTTGAACTTGCAATTTTTTGCCTTAAAAAAGTGGGATTGTATGATGATGTAAGTTATCGTTTTTCAAAATGTGATTTAGTAAATAATAAAGAAAAATATATAGGCACTGAAAATCAATGGAAATTTGTTCAAGAAAAGATGCAAAATATACTTGATGATTTAGGTTTAATATATGAATCGGTTGATGGAGAAGCTGCATTTTATGGTCCAAAGCTTGATTTACAGATAAAAAATGTTTATGGAAAGGAGGATACGCTCATAACTTTACAAATTGATTTTCAGCTTGCGGAAAGATTTTCCATGAAATACACAGATCAGAATGGTTTGAAAAAATATCCGTATATTATACATCGTACTTCGATTGGATGTTATGAGAGAACTCTGGCGTTAATGATTGAAAAATTTGCCGGTGCTTTTCCAGTGTGGATTGCGCCAGTTCAAGTTTTAATAATTCCGGTTAGCATTGATAAAAATTTATGTTATGCTAAAACAGTTATGGAAGTGTTGAAAGAAAATGGAATTCGAAGAGTTGAAATTAACGATAGAAATGAAAAATTAGGTTATAGATTACGAAGCGCTCAACTTAAAAAAATTCCATATATGTTAATAGTTGGTGAGAGTGAAGAAAGAGAGAAATCGGTTTCAATGAGAACACAAAAAAATGGGGATGTTGGAATTTTGAAGCTTTATGAATTTTTAAAAATTATAAAAAAAGACATAGAATCTTTTCCGAGTTGGAATACGATATAAGTGATGTTTAATCGTTTTTAAATTTCATATTATTTGAATATAAAAAACCAATTCTATCAATTGGCCACATGCGAAATATAGCCTTTCCTATTATAGAACGGTTTGATATTGGTCCAAGTGCGCGGCAATCGTGACTGTCAGATCTATTGTCGCCCATTGCGAAAACTTCATCTTTTCCAACTATTATGGGCTTGTCTTTACTATATTTGCCTTTTTCTATGAGATCGTCAGTATATTTTTCCGAACGTGTTGTCAAATCTTTAATATATGGTTCATCAATAATTTTGTTGTTAATGTAAATGTGACCGTTTTCGAAATCCATAAAAATTTTGTCGTCTTCAATTGCAATCACTCTTTTTACATAAGGATGTTTCGAATCTATTTTAGGTGTAAAAACTATTATGTCTCCTCTTTTTGGTTTGTAAAAAAACCTATTCACATAAAGTTTATCATTGCTGTGTAGCGTAGGCTCCATAGATTTTCCATTCACTAATACCAACGTGAACACAAAACTTCTTAAAACAAATGAAATTGCAAGGGCGAACAATATCGCTTGAATCCACTCAAAAAATTCTTTTTTCCAAAATGATTTTTCTTTTTTTTGCTTTGAGTTTTGATTTTTCATTTAGCTTTTTCTCCTTGAAAATATTTTGGAAATAATAACTCCAGAGATTCTAAGATATTTTCGTTCACAAAAAAATTTTAATATAAATAACTTTTTACGAAAAACGTTCCTAAGTTTATGATTTGAAAAATTTATTTATCAATATTTTTAAGGTTTTCTTTGATTTTTGCAGCTTTTCCAACTCTATTTCTTAGATAATAAAGCTTTGCTCTTCTAACTTTTCCTCTTTTTAATATTTTAATATTGGAAATATTTGGAGAATGTAACGGAAAAGTTCTCTCTGTCCAGACGCCATATGAAAAGTACCTTGTTGTGAAATTTTCCTGAATGCCATGATGGTTTTTTTTGATTACAACTCCTTCTAATCCCTGTATTCTGCTTTTTAAACCATCTTTTGTTTTTTCTTTAATTATTAAATCAACATGAATTGTATCGCCAACATTAAAATTGGTTATGTCTTCTCTGATTTGGTTTTTTGTAATTTGTTTCAAAATAGAAGAATTCATTGGCTTCCCCTTTCTTTAATTATTTTAAATTTTATACAAAAAACAAGTGTATTAAACTGTTAATATCTTTTAAAATAGCATGGAGAAAAATAAATTTCAACAAAATTTTGAAAATTTTTAATTGTTTGACTTGTATGGTTTAATGTGTTAGAAGCTTTGAGTTACAATCTTTTGGTGGTTAATTTTCCTCAGAAAAAAGGCGGCATAGCTCAGTTGGTAGAGCATACGGTTCATATCCGTAGTGTCGGTGGTTCAATCCCACTTGCCGCTACCATTTGTTTTTTAAAATTTTCAGAAGCTTTAGAATTCATTTTAGTTTTTTAATATTGCATATTGAATTTTTTAAAAATATTTAAAATATTACTGGGGTGATTCCGTTGAACATTGATATTATTGTTATTTTGTTCATTTCATTAATGGCTTTTATTGGTTATAAAATAGGACTTGTGAGAACTTTGCTTAGTTTTTCATCACATGTAATTTCTCTTATATTTTCTTGGTTTTTATATCCTATTGTTTCAAAAATCATAATGAAAACTAGTATATTTAGTCGATTGAGCGATCTTGCGAGGAAAAACATTGCAACCTTAAATCTTGGCGAGTCTATTGAAAATATTTCTTTAGATCAGGTTTTAGGTCAATTTAAGCTTCCATACAGCATAATTAAATTTTTAAATTCTGTTCTTAGAAATGTAAGTGGGAATATTTATGATGTATTAGCGGGGAAAATGGTGAATGTTTTTATAAACATACTATCGATGCTAATTATTTTTGTTTTTTGCAGAATATTCATAAGGTTCTTTTTTGCAATATTTGATTTGTTTGCGAGACTTCCGGTTATAAAACAATTCAATAAGCTTGGAGGAGGTATTTTTGGAATAATACAAGGAGTTTTTATAGTTTACTTGATACTTGCATTTTTTACTGTGCCTCTAATGATGAAAAAAAGTTTGAGAATTCATGAGCAAATTGATGCATCATTTGTTACGAAAGAAATGTATTACAACAATTTAATATTTAGGTTCTTTTTGCCTAAGTATCTGTCAAAACAATGATATTTGGAGGTTTTTTGTGATAGTTAAGGAGATGAAAGAAAATGAAATAACGGAAGAAGAAAATTTTGAGAATGAACTTAAAAATATTACTTTAAATGAGCTTAGAAAAATTGCCAAAAAAAATGGAATTTTAAATGCCTATAAATATAAAAAAATTGAACTTTTAAATTTGCTTATCGAGACTAAAAAAGCATTCAATGAGGTTTTTTTTGAAAATAATAAGCAAATTTCAAAAAATGAAGTTCAAAAATTCAAAAAAAAGACAAACGATAAAGAAAAAGTTGGTTCAAAAACAGATTTACAAATAGAGTATTCGGACCCCGATAGGCGCACAAATTTGGTTGGTGGCATACTTGAAATAATTGACGGTTATGGTTTTTTAAGATGCGAGAATTATCAATCTGGAATGAGTGATATTTATGTTTCTCAGACTCAGATTAAGAGATTTAATCTAAAGACCGGTGATTATATAGTTGGAAATGCACGTATGCAACATGAGGGCGAAAAGTTTCAGGCTTTGCTTTATGTTCAAACTGTGAACGATGATAAAGTTGATGTATCACTTAAAAGGATTAATTTTGATGATTTAACTCCACTTTATCCCACAAAGAGAATAACTCTTGAGCTTGTTTCAAATTCTTTTTCTATGAGAATTATTGATTTGATTGCACCAATTGGTAAAGGTCAGCGTGGTATTATTGTTGCTCCTCCAAAAGCCGGAAAAACTACTTTGCTTAAAAAAATCGCGCACAGCATATCGGTTAATCATCCTGAAATTAAGCTTATTGTACTTCTTATTGATGAGCGCCCTGAAGAGGTGACAGATATTAAAAGGAGCATAAAGGGAGATGTTGTATATTCAACATTTGATGAGGAATCGTGTAATCATACAAAAGTTGCTGAAATAGTGCTTGAAAGAGCCAAGAGACTTGTTGAACATAAAAAGGATGTTGTGATATTGCTTGATAGCATAACAAGACTTGCAAGGGCCTATAACTTAACAATTTCACCAACTGGAAGAACATTATCGGGTGGACTTGATCCTGGGGCATTGTACAAACCAAAAAGATTTTTTGGTGCTGCAAGAAATGTTGAAGAAGGTGGGAGTCTCACTATTTTGGCGACTGCATTGGTTGAAACTGGAAGCCGAATGGATGACATGATTTTTGAAGAGTTTAAAGGAACAGGAAATATGGAAGTGCATTTGGATAGAAAACTTCAGGAAAAAAGGATATTTCCGGCAATTGATATTTCAAAAACTGGCACTCGCAAAGAAGAACTTTTGGTTACTCAGAAAGAACTTGAGTCTATTTGGAGAATTAGAAGACTTTTTGTTAATAAAAACAATTCTGAACTCACTGAAACGATAATAAGTTGGATATTAAAAACAAAAAATAATTTACAATTCATAGAAAATATTGAAAAAATACTTAGCAATTGATCAAAAAAATATTATTTATTGTAAAAGCAATTTTAAATATTATTTTTATCACTTAGCTAAAAATACGTTCATTTTATTATATTTTATGGGTTTGAATATTTTATAAAATTTTGTTAAAATATTATTTTGGTAACTTGTTTTAACTTATTTAGATTTATTAAAATTTTGTTTAAAAATGAGTGATGTAAATTTGAATAAAGATAAAAAAGAGTTTTTAGAAAATAAAGAAAAATATCCTGAATTATATTTAGATACTATAAAAGATGGAATTGTTTTAAAAGAAGATTGTTATGATATACTTAATATTTCTATAAATTGTTGTCATCATATTTGGAACTTGTCTGAAGGTCATGAAATTGACGAAATTAATTTCATAACTTCTGGAAATAACAGTGTTTTTTTTCAAAGGAAAGAAGTATGTGGTAAAAATTGTTTTTTTGTTTGTTTTAAAAGTGCCTCTACAATTTTAGAATGGTTTAGATGTTTTAGTTTTTTTAAAAAACCTTGTAAGTATTTAAAATTTAAAAAAGTTCATGGAGGTATTTTAAAAAGATTTTTAGAACTTGAAGAGGAATTTTTAGAAGTTTTTGAACAACATTATGTAAAAGGAGATAAAATTGTAGTTTTCGGTCATAGCTTGGGCGGTCCGCTTTCATTATTTGCACATCTTTCACTTTTGGAAAAAGGTTATGAAGATATTAATAATTTCTCATTTAATAGTCCTTTTTTTTTAACGAAAGAAGCAAAAAAAGAATTGGGAAAAATAATAAACGAGTATGAGTTTAATAGATTTTTCAGAGCGAATGATTTGATTTCAAATTTTCCCAAGTTTGGCGATAAAAAAAGTTTATTAAATCGTTTCTTTAGAAGATTATTTAATTTTATTAAAAGATTATTGAAATTTAAATATTTTGGTCGAAAAATTAAAATACGTGAGGATAAGACAGGTTCTTCTATAGAGTCACATAGAAAACTTATAACAAGAGAAGATTTTTTAGAAAAAAATTTTAAAGTACAAAATATCTCGAAATTTGTTAAAAAAACAGAAGCTCAAAAACTTGCGATGTCTTTTTAAATAAAGGTTTTATTTTTTTAATTGGAGAAAATAATATGAATATATTTCATGCAATTTTTTTGGGTTTTGTTCAAGGTTTTACTGAATTTTTTCCCGTTAGCAGTTCTGGTCATTTAACTTTATTTCAAGAAATATTTGGGTTAAAAATTAAAAATAGAGTTTTATTTGACATATTTCTTCATTTTGGAACTTTATTATCAGTTATTATAGTTTTTAGAAAAGATATTGTTGAACTTATTAAAGAGTTTTTTTATTTTTTAGGTGATTTCATAAAATTTAATCCTAAAGTTAATAAAAATTATAATAGACGTTTGATAATGATGCTTATTAGTTCGGCTGTACCTTTAGTTTTTGTTGCTATATTTAAGAAGTTTTTTGAAGAAATTTTTGATAATTTAAAGATAGTTGGAATGTCTTTAGTGATAACTGGAATTTTGATTTGGTTTATTGATAAAGTAGTTTATGGCGATAAGACTTCCAGTAACGCGTCATTTTTTTCGGCATTTTTAGTTGGTCTTTCACAAGTTATTGCTGTAATTCCGGGATTATCTCGCTCAGGTATTACGATATTTTCGGCAGTACTTTTGGGTTATAAAAAAAAGTTTGCTATAAAATTTTCGTTTTTGATGTCAATAATCGCGATATGTGGCGCCATGGTTTTGGAGTTGTCACATGGGTTTAGTTTTATTAACATACTGAAACCACTTGAAGTTTTTACATATTTTTTGTCTGTAATTGCATCTTGTATAAGTGGAATTTTTGCTATTAAGTTTTTTACGGTGCTTATGGAAAAAAATAAATTTCATTATTTTTCATATTATTGCTTAATCGTTGGAACAATCGTTACATTATACAGATAAGCTAATGACAAAAAATATGGATGATTTTCAATTGGGGTGAGTGCAATTTGAAAAAAAAATTTCCTAAATTTTTAAGTTTAAAAAGTAGAAAAAATAAGGATCAAAACGTAAATTCGACAGATAAGAAGTTAAAAACTGCAAAAATAGAAAATGAAATGATTGGTATAATTGTAATTTTGCTTAGTATATTTATTTTTTTGTCTCTATTTACACGCGGTAACGGATATATGGGAAAAATTTTTAGATATTCTATATGTGGAATGTTTGGTTTTTCTTCATTTTTGTTACCTTTTATTGTATTATTTTTAGGAGTAAAATATTTTATCAGTGATGAACAAAAAACTATTGGAAGTAAATTATTTGATACATTGGCAATAATTAGTGCAGTTTCCATATTGATAGTTTTGTTTTATTATGATTCGATTTCTTTAAGAGAAATGAGTATTATGGAAAATATAAATTATTCATTCAAAAATGGTGCCGAAAAAATGGGAGGCGGCGGGGTAATTGGGGAGATGTTTTGTATTATTTTAGTAAACTTGATTGGAAAAACTGGATCTTGGGTTATTTCAATTGGGTTAGTTCTTATTTTTATATTAGTTTTTACAGAAACATCAATTCAAGTTGCTATTAATAAAATGTGTAGTAAAATTAAACTTTTTTGTATTGATATAATTAAAAAGATTGAAGGAATAATAAAGGTAAAAAAAAATAAAAAAATTTTTTCCAAATGTTTGAGCGATAATGAACAAGAAATTGATTGTAAAAATTATGAAATAAATAAAATTTTTGGTAAAGTTCAAGAAAAGAAAATGGATAAAAGTTTTTTAGGTGACGAACAAGAGAATGGTTATAAATTGCCGCCTACAACTATTTTAAATAAACCTTCTCCGAATATTACTTCTATTAATAAGAAAATTCTTAAAGAAAAAGCAGATAAGCTTATTAATACTTTAAAAAGTTTTGGAGTTGAAGCAACAATTACAAATATTTCTTGTGGACCAACGGTTACAAGGTTTGAATTGTTTCCTGGTTTTGGTGTTAAGGTTAATAAAATTACAAATTTGTCGGATGATATAGCGTTAAGCCTTGCTGCATTGAGTGTTAGAATTGAAGCTCCAATTCCTGGAAAGTCTGCGATTGGTGTTGAAATACCGAATGAAGGTTCAGCTGATGTTCCAGTTAGAGATGTAATTGATACCGATGAATTCAAAAATTTTAATTCTAAAGTTGCGTTTGCCATTGGAAAAGATATAAGTGGAAATTGCATAATATCAGATATTTCTAAGTTTCCACATGTTTTAATTGCTGGTGCAACTGGTTCCGGTAAAAGTGTTTGCATAAATTCTCTTATTACAAGCGTATTATATAAAGCGAGACCCGATGAAGTAAAATTTATAATGATTGATCCTAAAATGGTTGAACTTGGGGTTTATAATGGCATACCGCATCTTTTGGTTCCCGTTGTAACAAATGCGAAAAAAGCAGCAGGGGCACTTAATTGGGCAGTTGTTGAGATGCAAAATAGGTATAGGTTGTTTTCCGAAAACAGTGTGAGAAATTTAAATGGATACAATGAGCTAATGAGGAAGAATGAGAAATTGAGTGCGTTGATACCTGAAATAATTATTATTATAGATGAACTTGCAGATCTTATGATGGTTGCAAAAGATGAAGTGGAAGATGCTATAAATAGGCTTGCTGCTCTTGCACGGGCAGCTGGTATGTATCTTGTTATTGCAACTCAAAGGCCATCTGTTAACGTTATAACTGGTGTTATAAAAGCAAATGTGCCATCTAGAATTTCGTTTGCTGTAACTTCGCAGGTTGATAGCAGAACGATTATTGATTCAATTGGAGCTGAGAAATTGCTTGGTAGAGGTGATATGCTTTATTATCCTTGTGGTGCTTCAAAGCCTCTTAGAGTTCAAGGAAATTTTGTTTCCGATTCTGAAGTTGAAAATTTAGTAGATTATGTTAAGAAACAAAGTTTAGTAACATATAACGAAGGATTTTTAGAACAACTTAAAAGCGAAGATGAAAATTTAGAGAAGAAAAGGAAAAAAAGTGTTAATACAAAAATTGATGAAGAAATTTTTTCTGAGGCTATTAGATTTTGCGAAGAGATGGATGAGATATCAGCAGCAATTTTGCAGCGTGAGTTAGAAATTGATTATCTTCAAGCTAAAAAAATGATTGAAAAATTGGAGGAAGAAAATTTTGTTGGTCCAAATAATGGTAGTGGTTTGAGAAAAGTTTTGATTACGCGCAAAGAAAAAGAAATAAATTCAGAGGGGAATACTTAAAAAATAAGTTTTTAATTCATTGGAATTTATTTCATTATTTTAAATTAAAGAAACACAATTTTTTAGCAAAATGAATATAGTTTAACTTGTCCTCATATAAATTATTAATTCAGTTAATAAAAAAATTAATTCGGAGGACAAATTATGAATAGTTACAAAGGTTTAAATGATGTTCAAGTGAAATTATCTAGGGAGAAGAATGGTTTAAATGAAATAATTTTTGAAAATAAAAATACTTTTTGGGGAAAATATTTTGGAAATTTTAAAGATCCGTTAATAAAAATATTATTGGCTGCCTTGTGTATTAATTTAATGTTTGTGTTTTTCGGAAAAGTTTCTTGGTATGAAACTGTTGGGATTTTTATATCTATAATGATTTCAACTTTTGTTAGCACAATATCTGAATATAAAAATGAGAATGCTTTCGAAAAGATTCGTGATGAAGCTTCGAAGACAATGTGCAAAGTTTATAGAAATGAAAAATTAAATGAAATTTTGGTGGGAAATGTAGTTGTTGGTGATTATGTATTACTCGAAACTGGCGATGCGGTGCCGGCTGATGGATTAATAATATCTGGAGAAATAAAAGTTGATCAATCTTCATTAAATGGAGAGTCTGAAGAAATTAGAAAATACAAAGGGCATAATTGTATAAAAGATATTGATTTTGTTGAAGATTTTTGGGATCAAAATAATTTGTTTAGAGGAAGTTTAGTTTGCTCTGGCAGTGCTGTTATGAAAGTTTTAAGAGTTGGAGTCAATACGGTTTATGGAAAAATGAATCGTGAAATTCACACTCTTGATAGGGATAGCCCGCTTGTCGTAAAGCTTTCAAAGCTTGCTGATGGAATAAGTAAATTTGGTTACATAGGAGCTATATTAGTAGTTTTATTTCATATGATAGATGTAATATTTTTAAAAAATTGTTTTGATAAAGTTTTAATTTTTAATTATTTAAAAGATTTTCCACAGATTACATCTGATTTTATCGAAGCGCTTATTTTAGGAATAGTTGTAATAGTTGTTGCAGTTCCTGAAGGACTTCCACTCATGATTGCAATCGTATGTTCGATTAATATGAAAAAAATGCTTAAAAGTAATGTTTTGGTGCGAAAAATAATTGGTATTGAAACTGCAGGAAGTATTAATATTTTGTTTTCTGATAAGACTGGTACGATGACTTATGGAAGACCCGAAGTTACAAAATTTATATTGGGCAATAATAAAATATATTCTAAGTATAAAGATATGTCTGAAAAAATAAAAGATTTAGTATTTTTATCGCTTGAAATTGCAAGCAGTTCTTTGAGGGGCGATCAAAACGTTATTGGAGGTAATGTAACGGAAAAGGCTCTCTTAAAATTCGTTACTGAGCAAAGGCAATTGAATTTGAAAAAAATCGACGAAATGTCATTTAATAGTGAGCAAAAATTCTCTGCATTTGAGGTAAGAGGAGATTATAATTTAACGATTATAAAAGGCATGCCAGAAAAAATAATTAAAAATTTGAAGTTTTATTACGATGAAAATGGCGTAAAAAAATCCTTGCATAGTGTTTATGAACTTGGTAAAGAAATTGAAAATATGGCAAGAAGTGGACACCGAGTGATTGCAATTGCTGTATCGGAAGCAAAAATTCAAAATAAAATTCCAAGTAATTTGATTCTTATTGGAATTGTTGGGATGAGAGATGAAATTAGGCCAGAGGTTAGAAATTCAATAAATGAAGTAAAAAGAGCCGGAATTTCAGTTGTTATGGTAACTGGAGACAAAAAAGAAACTGCGGTTACAATTGCAAGAGAAATTGGGCTTTTAGAAAAAAACGGTTTAGTTAAAACTTCTGAAGAGATAAACTTAATGAGTGATGAAGAATTAAAAAATAAAATTATGTATATAAACGTGATTGCACGTGCGATGCCATCCGATAAGAGTAGACTTGTTAGAATTTCACAAGAAATGGGTCTTGTAGTTGGGATGACAGGCGATGGAGTGAACGATTCACCTGCTTTAAAAATGTCAGATGTTGGTTTTGCAATGGGAAGCGGAAGTGAGATATCGAAAGAAGCATCCGATATTGTAATTTTGAATGATGATTTTTCGTCAATTAAAAAAGCTGTACTTTATGGGAGAACAATTTATAATAATATAAAAAAATTTATTACTTTTCAGCTTACAATAAATGTTGCAGCAGTGTTTATATCAATAATTGGTCCATTGCTTGGTGTAGGCAAAGCGCTTGATATAACGCAGATGTTGTGGGTTAATCTTGTGATGGATACTTTAGCCGCAATTGCATTTGGAGGAGAAGCGGCTCTTAAAAAATATTTATTTGAAAAACCAAAAAAACGTAATGAGAATATAATTGACAAATCAATGTGGAGTGCTATTACTATGAATGGGCTTTTTATTTGTTCGCTTTCAATGTTTATGTTTTTGTCAAGTAAAGTTCAAGGTTTATTTAGACAAAGCGACACAAATATACATTTTTATACAGGTTATTTTACATTTTTTATATTTACGTGTATATTTAATGCGTTCAATACAAGAACGAGCAGTATAGATCTTTCGGAAAATATTTCAATTAATAAAAATTTTGTTTGGACGATGTTTTTTATAACTTTAATACAAATTTTTATGACACATTTTGGCGGAAGTGTTTTGAGAACTTCGGGTTTGACATTGACTGAATGGTTTGTTGTGCTTGCAATGGCTTCTCTTATAATTCCAGTTGATGTTATTAGAAAAATTTTTATAAAATTTCAAACGAGATAGAAAATAAAAAAAATAAGAATTTTTATTGACAAAATATTTTTAATGTAATATATTATTAAAAAGTTTTTATTAGTTTAAATATTTAGCAAACCTTTAATATTTTATGATTGTTTAATACTTTGAATTTATAGGAGCATGAAAAATGAATGAAGCTCAATTAAAAACAGCGCATGAAAAAGTTGATGCAGCTTTTAAGAGTGTTAGAGTTGCTGTGGAATTGAAAGATAGAGAAAATAAAAAAAAAGTAACAGAGTCTGGAATTTTAAATGCTGCGCTTTTGGCTCTATCGTCTGCTCATACTTTAGTGCCAGCGGATATATTTGTTTCATCTCTTACAGAAGAAATTTGTCTATTTTATCATGAAAATCCAGATAAATTTATTAAGTTTTTTGTTAATTTTTTAAAATTAAATTTTCCCAAGAAAACATCTGGACCTTTAGTGGCTTTGTGTGAAACATTGTATGAAAAATCTAAATCTGAAGAAGGCAATAATAAGAAAATTTATCTTGCTTTTTTACTTGCTTCTTTTATTTTGGGTAATTCTAATGTTACTGATATTGTTACAAGGAATCTTCCTATTGAATTTGGACGAGTGGGCGAAGAAAGTGAATCAGCAGCAGCATCAATGGATGATTATTTAGATAATAAACTTTATGAGGTTCTTGATGCAGTTAAGCCAACCCAATTTAAAGCGAAAAAGGTGTATCATGGTATTTTAAAATTTTTATTAGGGCTTGCTGTTTTTTCAGTTGTTGTTTTAGCTTTATTTTATTTTTTACCTATGTTAGCATTTTTACCTGTGATAGCGTGCGAAATTGTTGTAGGAACATTAATTGGTACTTTGGCAACAGCGTCGTTTACGTATGCCGTTAATAAGTTGTTTTTTTCAGTTGAAGAAAGAAAAGATTTTGAAGAATATACTGAAACGGTAGATAATCTAAGAAATTTTTGTAAAAAATTAAAAGTTGAATTTAATCAAGTTTCAAAAAAAGATGAAAAAGATAAAAATAAAGATGAAAATGATAAAGATTTTGAACGGATTATACCTGCAAATGGTCTTGTTGTTAATCGTTTTAGGAAATGTGAGGCTATTTTAACAGTTAATGATTATTATTTATCTCCTAATAAAGCTGCAGAGCCGGGTCTTTAAATGTGTTTGTTTTGGGTGAATTTTAATAATTGGTGTGTCGCATGAGATTTAAGGATATAGTTTGTCATGATACAATAAAAATGTTACTTGTTAATTCAGTAAGAAAAGGATTGACAGGCAATATATACGTTTTTGAAGGTCTAAGTGGAGTAGGAAAATTTAGCATGGCAAAGGCCTTTATAAGTTTTTTGATGTGTGAAAATAATTTATTTAATAATGATTCTTGTGATGAGTGTGAAAATTGTAAAATGAACTTTTTGGAAAATCATCCAGATGTATTTTTTGTTAATGATGATTTTCGGTATCTTAAAAATATACCTGGTAAATTTTCTACGCCTTCTAGTGTTTTAAGAGAACTTAAAGAGAGTTTTTTTGATAAGTCTTTGTTTAATAAAAAGTTTTATATAATATTAAATGCTAATTTTATGACAGTTGAAATGCAAGATATTTTGTTTGAATTGTCTAATTGCGAAATCAATGAATGCGTAGTTATAATTATTGCTGAAAGTTGTAAAATATTACCTGAAAAATTAGTTTTTAGATCCTGTGTGTTAAGATTTAACAAAATTTCTTTCAAAATTATAAAAAAGTATTTATTAGATAAATATAATAATTTATTTGATGAAAAAGAAAAAAAATTTGAAGAGGAAGTTGAAATAGTTTCTAAAATAAGTGAAGGCAGTATAGGAAAAGCAATTAATATTTTAAAAAATAAAGAAATAATTGAGATTAGGAAATTTTTAATAAACAATATTTTAAACCTATTTTCTTCTGAATATGAAAACACTTTTGATTTTATTTTATATTTGCAGAAAAATAAAAATTATATGGATTTTATTTTAAATTTTATTAAAAGTGTTTTTGAAGACATAGTAAAGATAAAGTTTGAGAGATTAGAAATTGATGAAAAATTAAGTGAAATTATGAACGAGAAATTGTTGAATGTAGATTTTTTTGATAAGTTGGTTAAAGTTGAAAAAATAATTACAGAAGAATGTTTGTTGAGAATAATTCATTCTATAATATTTTTTAAAGATTGTTTAAATACTAATGTTGACTATGATGTTTTTATTACTCAATTTGTAATTAATTTGAACGAAAATAATAAGTTTGAGGTTTTGTGTGAAAAGAATTATTGGGGTTAGGCTTTCTAAGTTGAGTAAATTATATTATTTTGAAATTTTGGATCAAGAATTTAAGCTTGGAGATAGAGTAGTTATTGAAATTCCACGTAATGGTTTAAATGTGGCGACAGTTGTAATTGTAAAAGAAAAACTTTGTGATAGCAAATATGAAAGATTTATTAAAAATGAAGGTTATAATAAAGAAAGATATAATTTGATTAAATTTGTGCGTTTTGTTTCTCAAGAAGATTTAAACAAGTTGGAAAGTAACAAAGAGAAATCAGAAAATGCAAAAAATATTGCCATTAAGCAAATTGAAGATTTAAGGCTTAAAATGAGTCTTTTAGAAGTTGAATATACGTTTGATTTGAAGAAAATGGTTTTTTATTTTATCTCAAATGGAAGAGTAGATTTTAGAAAACTTGTTACGAATATGGCAAGAATTTTTCGATCAAAAATTGAAATGCGTCAAATTAGTGTAAGAGATGAAGCAAAACGGCTTGGTGGCATCGGAATATGCGGAAAACCTTTTTGTTGTTCAACATTTCTTAGTGAATTTAATCCTGTATCTGTGAAAATGGCCAAAGAACAGTCAATAATGCTTAATCCCTCAAAAATATCAGGTACATGTGGTAGATTTATGTGTTGTCTACAATATGAACGTAATTCTTACGAAGAAATGATTAAAAATATGCCGAAAATAAATTCTATTGTAAAAACTACAGAGGGCGTTGGGAGTGTGGTTGAGGTCGTAATGATTAAAAATAAAGTTAAGGTAAAATTAACCAAAGAAGGTAGTAAAATTTTAAAATTTTTTGATGTTCGTGATATTGAGGAAATAAAAGAATAAGTTTAAGGAAATATTTTTTCAATATATTGTTTTATATTTTTTTTATTAATAATTCTTAAATTTTTTTGTTTTTTATCATTGACTTTTTATTATTCTTTGTATTTTTTCAAAAAAAAATTAAAATAATTGATTTTAAGTATAAAATGTTTTGAATTATATTTGTAAATTTGGGCATAAATAATTTATTAAACTTATTACTTTATGTATTTTAAATTAATTTTATGTTGTAGTAGTGGGATGTATTTCGATGTTATCATAGATTTTGTAGTTTTAAATTTAATTTTAAAAATTAAAATCAAAAAACAAAAATTTTATATAAAAAATTTTGATTAAATTTTTAAGAAATTTTGAATTTATATGAAATTATTAAGGGGGTAAAATCAATGAGAAATAAAATAATTGTTGGAAATTGGAAAATGAATAATTCTTCAAGTGAATCTTTAGAACTTGTTAAAAAAATTAATGATTTAGTTGTTTGGAAAAGTGATGTTGAAGTTGTGGTTTGTCCGCCATCAGTTTATATTGCAACGACTGTTAAAGAAATTAAGGGTATTAAGGGATGTCAAATTAAAGTTGGAGCACAAAACGGTCATTTTGAATCAAAGGGTGCGTTTACAGGGGAGATTTCTTGTGCTATGCTTATAGACGTTGGTGTAGAATATGTAGTAGTTGGACATTCGGAAAGAAGACAATATTTTGGAGAAACTGATGAGGTTGTGAATAAACGTGCTTTGTGTGCGATAAAAAGTGGTTTAACACCTATCGTGTGTGTTGGAGAAACTTTAGCGGAAAGAGAAAACTCAATTACCGAAGAAATTATACGAAAACAGGTTAAACTCATTTTGAATGGAATTTCTGAGAACGAAATTGAAAAAGTCATAATAGCATATGAGCCAATTTGGGCAATCGGAACAGGGAAAACTGCAACCAATGAACAAGCTAATGAAGTTTGTAAATCTATAAGAAATTTAGTGTATGAGCTTTATGGAGAAAAAGTTTCTGAAGCAATTAGAATTCAATATGGTGGTAGTATGAATGGTGAAAATGCAAGGGAACTTTTGAGTCAGTCTGAAATAGATGGTGGTTTAGTTGGCGGGGCTAGTCTTAAAGCTGAAGAATTTTCGAAAATTGTCAATAGTGCACATAATGACAATAATTAAATAATTTTAGAGGATGTTTTTTATAATTTAAGTTTTGTAAATATTTGTAAGTATAAAGTTTTATCTTCATGTTGTTTAAAAATAATACAAAGGATGAGTGATGAAATGGACTTATATGAAAAAATTAATTCAAAACTAAAGAATCCTCGATTAGCAAAAGAAAGAATGATAGCTCTGATTATTCTTGATGGTTACGGTATAACTGAAAAAATTGAAGGAAATGCTGTTCTTGTTGCCAAAACTCCAGTGCTTGATAGATTGTTTGAAGAGTGTGCAAACACAACTTTAAGCGCATCTGGACTTGATGTGGGATTGCCTGAAGGACAAATGGGTAATTCAGAGGTTGGACATACTAATATTGGTGCGGGGAGAGTTGTGTATCAGGAGCTTACAAGGATTTCAAAAGAGATTGAGGACGGAACTTTTTATAACAATGAAAATTTTATAGAAGCGGCTAATAATTGCATACGAAAAAATTCTCAACTTCATGTAATGGGCCTTTTGTCAGATGGTGGAGTTCATAGTCATATTAAACATCTTTATGCAATTTTAGAATTTGCTAAAAAAAGTGGCATGAAAGAAGTTTATGTACATTGTTTTTTAGATGGTCGTGATGTTGCACCAAAGTCCGGTCTTGAATTTGTAAAAAATCTTGAAGAAAAGTTTAAAGAAATTGGAATTGGGGAAATTGCGACTGTGTCAGGAAGATATTATGCGATGGATAGGGATAAGCGCTGGGATCGAGTGGAAAAAGCATATAAAGCAATGGTATTTGGAAAATGTGAAAGAAAATTTGAATCAGCAACTCAAGCTATCAAGAATTCTTACGAAGAAAACGTAACTGATGAATTTATGATTCCTGTCGTTATAACAAAAAAAGATCACATAATTGCTACAATAAAAGAAAATGATTCGATAATTTTTTTTAATTTTAGACCTGATAGAGCAAGAGAAATAACAAGATCGTTTGTTGATCCGGATTTTTCAGGTTTTAAAACATCATATTTTTTAAATCGTTTCGTGTGTATGACACAATATGATGCCAACATGCCAAATGTTAGAGTTGCATTTAAGCCTGAAATATTAAACGATACACTTGGAGAATATTTAAGTAGAAATAGAATAAAACAGCTTAGAATTGCCGAGACAGAAAAGTATGCCCACGTAACCTTTTTTTTTAATGGGGGCATTGAAGAAGTGTATGAAGGAGAAGATAGATTTTTAGTGAATTCTCCAAAAGTTGCGACTTATGATATGCAGCCTGGGATGAGCGCCTATGAGTTGACTGATGAGGCATGCGTTAAGATAAAAAGCAACAAGTATGGTGTTATAATTCTTAATTTTGCAAATTGTGATATGGTAGGTCATACTGGAGATTTCAAGGCAGCTGTTGCTGCTGTTGAAACTGTTGATTTTTGCCTAGGAAGAGTTTTGAATGCTGTTAAGTCCGTAAGTGGCATAGGAATTATAACTTCTGATCATGGAAACGTAGAAAAAATGATAGATTATGAAAGCAAAAGTAAATTTACAGCTCATACAACAAATAAAGTTCCATTTATAATTTACGGGAAAAGTGTTTCAAAATTAAATTCAGGTAAATTATCAGATATTGCGCCAACAATTATTAAATTAATGGGTTTAAGAAAACCTTTTTCAATGACAGGCGTAAGTTTAATTGAAGATTGATATTTAACGTTAAGTATTTTTAATAAATTAAAATTTTTTAAAATTGTTATTTATTAATTTATAATTAGTGTTGCCTAATTATATTTTGTTTAATTTATAGGAGGATAAGATGAGTAGTACTGGAGTTTTTAATTTGATAAAAGATAATGTATGGTTAGACACTCCTCAAATATCTGGTGTGAATTTGGAAGATATAAGAGAAAAAGTAAAAAATGTGCCTGTTCATAAATTAAATCTTTTAACTTCTCAATTAAACAGTATTATAGAACGTACAAATAAAAATGATGAAGATTATGATGTTATTTTTGGTATAGGAAAAATTTTTGCAGAAGTATTGTTTGGTGCAATAGTAATTTTTGAGACTTTGAATATTAATCCAATTGATTTAAGTTATAACGATTTTGAAAGAATTCGTCAGCAACGGCTTATTTTAAACCCTGAAAAAGTATTAGAAGAAAAGAATGATTTTGAAGGCGAAGTTGATCATGTGAGGCAAGAAATTTTATTTAAACTAGCAAGTCTTACTGACTCAATTCGGATTTTAGAAGAAAAATTTGATCAAGAGGAAGTTTTTAATTGTAATGTTTCAAGATTTAATATAAGAATTTTTAATGTTTTGCGCAAAAGATATTTAAAATCAAAAGATCTATCGCAAGAAGAATTACTTATGATTGAGGAGATCGCTAATGAAGTATTGTTGATTATGGAATTAGAAATTGCAGAATGTTTTTTAGAACGTCAAAATGGATTAGAGAAGGTTCGTAGTTCTTTAACTGATTGTTTTGATATGTTAAAACATCTACTTGAAAAATTGGAAAGTTGCAAAAATCGTGAAGTTTTATCTGAAATTAAACAAGCAGCTGCGAGTGTTGTTTTGAATCCAAAAATAATTTTAGAAAGTTTTAATTTTAGAGATATATGTAAAATTTTATTTAATTTTTTTGTTTTGAAAGTTGATGAAAGACTTGAAAAAAGAAGACTACAACCAATTAGCACGAAAATTCAATTCTCTAGAGAACAAGAATTTTTAAATTCTCTTTCAGAATTTAAAAAATATATAAGATCCGATTTACCTGATGTTAAAAAGTATTTGCCACAAAAAGTTCCAAATTTATAAAAATGTTTACATATAAAGTAACTTGTCCCATTTTATTCGTGGAGTTTTTATTTTTTATAAGTAAGTTTTTTTAAACAGTGAATTTTCAATAAATTAAATTAAAGAAAATTTTTATAATTATTAAAAAACTTAATTGACTTAATTTTAAATTTATTTATAATATAGTTTGTGATTGATTTTTTTATTTTTATAGGAGGAGTTAAAATGAGCGCTGCTTTAAATGCAGAATTATGTGAATTTTATAATGAAAAATTGAGCTGTGGACTTAGTGAAGTTGAAAGAATGGCTAGGGCATTAACAGATTTAAATGATGTTAAAAATATTATACGAGTTTTAACATATATAGCATTAGTTTTAGTAAAAGACTTAGATATTATTGTTATGCGTACAATGTTTCATGAAACTGATCCTGAACGCCTTAAGCTTCATAAAAATTTACATGAAGCTTGTGATTTTATAATTAGAAAAACAGAAGAAATGTCTGAGTCTATAAGGGGGGAGGATTGTGATTGTTATTATGATCGTTTAGTAAGATATAAAGAATTTCAAAGAAATCAAGAAAAAGAAATTGAATTAGCAAAAGCTGTTCTGCAACAAAAAGAAATGGAAGAAAAACGATTTTTAGAATCTAAACGTAAAAAATTAGAGGAAATAATTTTTCGAAAAGATAAGTTTTTAGCAGAACAAATTTATGAACATCGACTTGATTTAGAAAAATTAGAGGCTTTAGAACAAAATGTTTCAAGACATAACACAAGATTATTTATTATTTTATGTAAAAGATTTTGGGGAGATCAATTTTTAGATCATCGTGATGAAGTGTTGTGGATTATGCTTTTAGAAATTAAACAACATTTTTCAGATTATGGTATTATTTTACAGGAAGAGTTAGACTTATTTAATAATTATAGTAGAAAATTACATATTTTATGTGAAAAATCAAAGCAGTGTGAAGAAATTGAACTTTTGAATGAAATTGAGATAGAAGTTTCTGATTTTCCTGATAAGTCACGAATTATACATGATTTTAATTATGCAAAACTCCATAAATTTTTCTTTAATGCTTTTGATTCAAGAGCCAAACAAGAAATTGAGGCACGACGACAACCCGTTCAAACTCAAATTGAACGAGGTTTGGAAATTTTAGCTGAAATAACCAAATTCAAAAATTATGTGAGTTCTTCTGTTTCAGGGTTTGAAAAACCTTCGCCTGCAGTGTAGAGTTGAGCTTTGAAGAAAGCTCAAACATAATAAATTAATCTAAACTTGTTTAAATGGCATAGGAATTATAAATTCAGATCACGAAGAAGATTGATATTTAGATAATACTAATTTTAGTAAATTTAATTTAATAATATTTTTTTATTTCATAGGAGTAATTAAAATGAGTGCTGTGTTACATAATGAAGCATATATATATTATAAAAGAAAACTTGGTGATTCTAGGGAGTTAGAAGAACTTTTTGCTGGATTATATTTACATACAGATGAAGAAGAAGAAATTTATAAGAGGTTGAAATCTTTTAAAATTAGTTTTTTATTACTTTTAAAAACTGAAGCAAACAGATTGTTAACTAGTGATGATCCAGATTTAAATTTTCATAGGAATTTATTTAGATCTTGTGATATTATATTGGATTTAATAAGAATGTTTTTGTTTAATTGTAAAGAATTAGCTTATTTTGTTTCAAAAGATTCTAATTCTTATTATGATTATTCAGCAAAGTATCATGAAATACAAGAATCTTTAGAATTAGAAATTTCATTAAAAAGAATAGATATAGAACAAAAACAAATGGAAGAAAAACAAAGATTTGAGTCTAAACGTAGTAGTTTAAGTAAAGAAATTATTTTAAAGAAAGAACGTTTAAAAACAAAACTTGATGAAGTTAAAAAAGATTTGGACTACTTGAGTACTTTAGAAGGGAATGTTTCATCGTACACTAAAAGGAGATTTGAATTTTTAGTTAGAAAGCATTTAATTTATTTATATGAACAAGGTTTATTTTTACCTGATTTCTTAAATTACGTTGATGAAATTTTTGATCTTATGAAAAGAAAAACTTCTGAATATTTTTTAGATCGTCGTTTTCATTTACAAAATGTTAATGATTCATTAGTTAAACATATTTCAGAATTAGATATTAAAATTTTGAAATTAAATGAAATTGAAGTTTATGAAAGTTTGTGTGAATTTGAGGCAAAAGATTTTGGCCCAAGTACATCATTAGAAAATATTAAAGAATTTAATTGTCAAAGTTTTTATTTAACTTTATATGATGTTTTTGTTTTAAAAACTAAATTACATATTAGTTTGGAACAACGAAGGAGAGCTTCGTTGCCTGATAATCCCGATGATAGAGTTTTAGAGTTAGAAATTTTAAATCATATGAGAAGCCTTGAAAATCTTAATCAATCTTGTTTGCCTATGTTTAAATACTCTATAAAACAAGCAGATACAGTTTTATAAAAGATAGTTAAATGTAAAGAAACTTACCCCATTTTGTTCGTGGGGTTTTTATTTTTTATAGTAATCTTTTTTAAACAGTGAATTTTCAATAAATTAAATTAAAGAAAATTTTTATAATTATTAAAAAACTTAATTTACTTAATTTTAAATTTATTTATAATATAGTTTGTGATTGATTTTTTATTTTAATAAAAGGAGGATTTAAGTTGAATGGGATTTATTATCGAAATTGGTCTACTACAGATGTTGGTATTTTAAGTATGCTTCGGAGTGTAGATTTTACAAGTGTAGAAACCATAAAGAATTCATTGAAAAAATTTAAAGTTAAGACCACTTATTTTACGAAACTTTATATTGAGAATTTTATGATACAAGACAATTCTGAAGAAGGCAATCGTTTAGATTTAGTACTTTGTTGTCTTAACGAGTTGTTTAATGAGGAATATTTTTTGTGTTATGAAGCGAGATGGGAAACGATTGAACTTTATAATAATTTGGACCGATCAAATATGATAAAATATGGAAATTTATTGAACATGACTTTGGAAGAAATCGAAATTTTGTATTCGGAAATTGATTCTAAATGGCGTCAAGAATTTGAAAAAATAAAAAATGAATTAATAAAAACATATGGGAATTCGGTGGAAAAAAACTTTTTATTGGAAAAGTGTTTAGAGTGTCAAACACGCTTAATGATGGTTTACGATGAATTTTTAGGATTTTTTGTAAGAAAAAAATTGGAAATTAAAAAAGCAGTTTTGAGTAAGGAAATTTCAGATGATGTAGCTCCTTATAAATACAAAATGTGTTGTATTATAGGAGATGTTTATGCTGCTTACTTAAGTTTGTGTAAAGAAGAAATCAAATTACATATTATTAGAGCGCGAGTTAGTGAAGAGCTTAGCGCAGTTCCTGATCTTACAGTTAGGTTATTGAAAATTGAAGAAGAATTTAATCAAGTGTTTGAGCTTCGCGAAAATGCACATTATGATGATTTTTTTCTTGATCTTGGCGATGCTGATGATGAGGAAATTCAAATTTTAGAAATAGGTTTTCCTAAACCTGTAAAATTAATAGTATTAGGTTTAGAAAGAAGAATTTTAGATATACAAATACTCACTGAATTAAGAAAACGTGATTTATATAGCCGACAAAAACTTATGAGAATTGGTGTTATTAATCAATCGTTACAGCTTGCTGTATTAACATTTGAAAATAATGTAATTTCAAGAGAAGAATGTTTAACACAATTATCTGGTTTAGAAAATGAATTAAAAGTTTTAGAGGAAGAAGTGAAAGAACGCATAACAAACGATGGAATATTAATAAAATCGGAGATAGAACATAGGATAGAGATATTAAGAGAAAGTCAGACGCTAAACTTACAACGGGATAGATTGATAAATATACGAGATAGACTTTTGATAGCGGGAAATGAAATAGAAATTTTAATTAATTTACAGGTTATTTTAAATATAGAACATGATGAATTAGTTGCAATATATAATATGTTTGTAATAGTATTATTTAAATGCGAAGAAATTATTACTGATGAGAATCATGATATACCAGACTTTAGAATTATCATACTTGAAGTGGCAACTAAAAAAATTTATGACGATTTAGGTTCAGCAAAAGCGAATGAAAATTTAGCTCATGCAATAAATTATTTTCCAAAAAGGGGAATTTTAGAAGAAAGTAACTCAGCTAGGTTTTTATTTTGGAATACTACAGTATATCACTTTAGATTGGGTGATCTTAGGAGTAAATTTTTTGAATCTTTTTGTGCATTAGAAATAAGGTGTAGAGAAATAGATGATCTACTTGCAGAATTGGAAAGAATAAATAAAGAAATTTTTCCACATCTTTCAAAAACGCAAAAAGATCTTAAAAAAATAGTATATGATTATTATAATGGTTTTAACAAACAATTACGAAGTGAAGTTCGGTTAATAAAAGAAAGTCTTAAGGCAAAAAATTATTTTGAAAAAACAAATTATGAAGATTTACGTACTATGGAATCAGCATCAGTATTGCTTCATAGAGTATTAGAAAATAAGATAGAAGGCAAAGATCAAGAAATGCAACCAAAAATAGATTCAATTTTGCAGCAACAATTATTTGTTATGTGAAAACAAACAACTTATAAGATTAGATAACAAAAAATTAAATAGTAGTTTTAATTACGAATTAAAAAATTAATAAATAAAAATTTGGGAATTTAAAAATTTTAAATTGTTTAAATAGATGTTTTAGAAGTGTTGAGTTGTTTTTTATATTTTTGAATTTACTTTTATCATATTAAATTTAAATTTTTTGCAACAATAAATGAAAATTTACATCTATAGCGATTCCAGGTAGATTTAGATGTACATTCATCAGAGGTTTCTTTAGCTGTTGCAATAGAAAAATATTCATAGTTATGGAATGCCTTAAGAGCGTCAAAATAATTTTCAATTCTGTTTAGATATTGTGTTTCAAAATAATTTATTGCTGCGTTCACTGATGAAATATATGAATTTATAATTGATATTCTTGGAGTTATAATTGTGAATTTGTTGTTTTTATTGATGTTTTTAATTTCATTAAAATAGTTTGATGATTCACAAAATATATATTTTAGTTCTTCTTTTAGTCTTTCATAATCTTTTATTATATACATAATTTGCATATAAACATTGTGCGGTAAAACGTATGGATTGTTTTTCTTTATTTGATAATTTCTCAATCATTTGTCATCTCCCGCAATAACTTTTCATATTTCTGTTAATTTTTATAAAGTTTAATTTAAAAAATATATTGAAAATTGCTTGTTAAAATTTTTAAAAAATTGTTTTTGTTTTAGAATTAGTTTGAAAAATATGTTGAATTTTAATGGAAAATATTATAACATCGCGTAATTAGATATTTTTCGACATTATAATTCGAAATTTCGCATTAGTCAATTTTAATATTCAAATATTTGAATTTTTGGAGATGAAGGATGTTTGAAATTATTAAGAGTTTATGTAGAGAAGAAGGAATTAGCATAACGAGTCTTTGCCGAGAAGTTACTGGAAGTAGCGGTAATCTTGAAACGTGGAAAAAAGGATATATGAGAAGTGATTGCCTTGTTAAGATTGCTCGATATTTTGAAGTTTCTGTGGACTTTGTTTTGGGAATATCAAAATCTCGAAAAGTCTGTAAAATTAACGAAAAAGTTGATATTCAAACCTTGAGTGGCGAGGAGCAAGGACTTGTTGAAATGTATAGAAAACTTAGTATACGAGGTAAAATTAAGGTTCTTTCGACCGCCGTAAAAGAAACAGATGAAATAAAAAATTTAGAAACGATTGAGAATAAATAAACTGAAGAATATTAGACAAAAAAATGATTATGTTTATAAAACAAAGATTTAATTCACAATAAATGAAATTATCCCCTAAATAAAAAAATAATTTAATATTTAGTATTAAAAAATACGTGCATAATAAGAATATGCAATTAAATAACGTATATTACATAGGAAAATGTCGGATTTTAATCTTAAATGGGAAAAATCTAGCCAAGAGAGTGGTATTATTATTTAGAGAATATTGAATTATATAAAATTTAATAAAGATTTAATTCTCTGAAACATTAATAAAAATAAGATAAATTAATGTTTTTCTTCTATTAAATTATTTGTAGATTAATGTTATTTGAAAAAACTTCATTGTTTTGAATATAGGTTTATGTATTTAGAATACTTTTCCAAAACTTATAAAGATAATAAAAAAATATAAAATTAATTTAAAGTGTTTGCTTATTTAAGACTTCTCATCCAAAATTATTGAAAAATTTTTAATCTGTTTATTTTATATGTATTTTAAATCTACTTAATTTAAATGATTTGTTAAATAAGCGTAAATTTTAAATTTTTTTGTTTTTATTTTCATTTTAATTTACATATTGATTTTTTTAATATTTTTTTATATTATGTATCTAGTTTAAATAATGTTATTTCAATTTATTTTACTATTAAAAATTTTGAAATATGTTTTTTGAACATTGTATAATTAGTAAAATTTTTTAAAAAGATTCAATAAAACTTAAAATAGAGGTGTATATAATGGCGGGAACGGGAGAAATATTTAATAAATATTATTTTTCACTGCAATATTTGTGTTTTAAAGAAATTCTTAAACCTATTGGTGATAGTGTTGATGTTTCCCTGAGTTTTTATTTATCAGAAAGACGTGATGGTATCCTTTTTGAAGATTTAACAGAAGATTTTTTAGAGGGATTGTTTTTTGATTTGTTTATTAATCAAGAAACTTTTATGATGGATTATACATATTATAATCGCGGAACATTAATGGTTAGAGTTGTAAAGCTTACGGTAGATATGGAAATTATTGATATTTTGTTGTCAAGGTTTGATTTTTGCGAAAGTTTTATCGAACGCGAAACTAGGGGCAATTTCGATCCAATGAATTTTCTTAAAGAAATGGGAGTTGTTTCGATCAAGTATAAAAGCAGAGAACATTTTTTCTTTGAAGATTTTACAGAAGAATTTAAGTATACTTTTAGTAAATATGATTTTTTTAAAAGATATTTAGTGGAAAAAGAAGGTCCTAAATCATTTGAATTGGTATTTGAAGAAAAATATTTAAATGATTTTGTGGAAGAAGGAAGATTTAAACCACCAGAATATTTAAATGATTTTCATGTAAAAATCTTTAGATCATATTATAAAACTGACTCAGTATATTTTAAAATGAATGTGTATTCAAAAATTATTGTTAATTTATTATTAGAAAAAACTTATTTTCAAATAACAAATAGTTCGTTATATCAAGTGACACAAAGGTCTAATTCCTTATATGTAAAATTATTGGAACCAAAAATTATTTTAAAATTGATATCAGAAGTTCTCAAAGCTCAAAGAATGAGAATTAAAGACCCATTTAAATCTACGTTATGGGGGGGGGGAGAGTGCACTCCTTACAAAATAATAGCTCAGGAACACTTATTTGATGCGATTTTAGAAAATGAATATAATGAAAAAAGTGAAGACCCATTTGAATCTACGTTAGAAGAATGGGATCCTTATAAAATAAGAATTTCAGAATTACTGTTTGAGGTGACTTTAGAAAAGGACTTGCATAAAAAAAATGAAGGTATTGCAATATTATTTCAATTAATGTTAGAAGCACGCGATATTCAAAGACATCAGGGAATTCCAAAATCATTTCAATCGATGTTAGATGAATTTGATCCCCAAAGAATAAAAATTCCAGAATCGCTTTTTGAGGCTAAATTGAAAGAGTCTGTTGATTTGTTTAGATTTAAATCTTTTGAATATTATGAATCTGCAAGTCAAGGAGAAATTGGTAGGCATGAAACTAAAGAACAATGTCTTGAAAAAATAGAAGAAAATGTTGCTTTGTCGTTGAAGGAAATTAGAATTAGGTGTGAATTTGAATTAAGAAAAGCTTTTGGTCCTGACTTAAGTTTGACATTAAAGTTTATAAAAACATTTGCTTTATCCCATTTACCGGAATCAATTTTTGAATCAAAATTAAAAAATGTTTTATTTATTCTTAGCGAAACGGAAGCAGAGTTGACCCTAAGCGCTTTATTTGTTCATGAATTTTTACAATCGATCACTAAACGTATATTTGATGACGAAAATTTTGTCAAAGGGTTGGAATTTTTAGATACACCTCAAGAATTAAGGTTATTAGAAACTGTTGGTACGGATATCAGTTCCGAACCGGTTGAACCGCTTGCCGAATTGTTAACAAAATTAACTATTATTCCGGACCAACGCGAGAGATGCATTGACGTTAAACGAGAGAAAAAGATTTTAGAATCCCCATCGCACATGAGACATTACGGAAAAAAAGATGATTTTTTTTATTTTTTTAGAAGAGAAATTGCAATTTCTGAATTAATGGGTGATTTGCTTAACATGTATTATAAAAGTAAGATTGTTGAACAATTAAATATTTTAACTTTTACAAAAATTGACTCCCCAGAAGAAATTTATGACAATGCTAATAATCGAAAAATTGAAACACATGTAGTGGGAGACGAAGATAATATTTTTGATGAAGAAGAAAGAGAAATAGAAATAGAAGTTTCTCGCTTAGAACCTTATAGACCTAGCGAAGAATATGATGCAGAATATAGAACAAGAGCACAAAAAGATCTACTTTTAATGTTTCAACATGGATTAGGTCATGCGCAAGGTAGAAGAACATCATTTGAAAATTTTCTTTGTTCCAATCCACCGACAAAGTACATTCGTTTGTAAAATTTTATATATTTAGGTTTCAATATGAAAATTGGGGACCGTAGTTTTAAAATTGGAAGCAAAACTTATATTGTTGGAATTTTAAATGTTACCCCCGATTCCTTTAGTGATGGTGGAAAATATTTTGAGAGAGAAAAAGCAATTAATCGTGCAAAACAAATGGTTAAGGATGGGGCAGATATAATAGATATCGGATGCGAATCAACAAGACCCGGTTTCACACCCTGTACGGTTTCTGAGGAACTTTTGAGATTTAATGAATATGCACTTCCTGTGATAAAAGCCATGAAAGAAATAGGTATTCCAGTATCAATTGATACAACTAAGCCTGAGATTGCAGAAATTGCAATCAGAGCTGGCTCATCTATGATTAATGATATATGGGGTTTCAGAGACAAAAAAATGATCGAAATTTGTGCTAAACACAATGTCTGCTGCTGTTTAATGCATAACAGAACTCATGAAAATTATGATAATTTTTTACAAAATGTTTTGAGCGATTTAAGTAAAGGTATAAAAAATGTTTTAAATAATGGTATAAAGAGAGAAAATATAATCGTTGATCCTGGGATAGGTTTTGCTAAAAATCGTAAGCAAGAAGTATTGATTATTAGAAATTTAAAAATTTTCAAGGGGTTAGGTTTTCCTTTACTTATTGGAGTTTCGCGCAAAAGAGTTATTGGAGAAATTTTAAATTTGCCTATTGAACACAGGCTTGAAGGCACAATCGCATCGTCAGTTGTTGCAATTGAAAATGGGTGTGATTTTTTGAGAGTTCATGATATTTTGGAAAATAAGCGTGCGGCAATTTTTGCTGATGCGATTTACCGATATATAATGTGATGTATTATTGGTTTAATTTTAGTTTGAAAAAATATCATTGAAATTAAATTTCTAAATTTTTTGTTTTGAATAGAATTTATGTTTTTGAATTAAAAGTAGGATAATAAAAAGTGTATAGTAACTTGAATGGGATTTCATGAATATGAAAATTAATAATTTAGATCAGTTGAATATTATTGAAATTAAGGATTTGGAAATTTATGGTTATCATGGTTGTAGTGAAGAAGAAAAAAAATTGGGGCAAATGTTTTTAATTTCTGTTCAATTATATTTAGATTCAAATTTTGATGCCAAATTAGATGATTTTAAAAAAACTATATGCTATTTCGAGGTATGCAATGATATCGAGAATATATTTATAAAAAATAAATATAATTTAATTGAAAAAATTGCGGATGTGATCTCAGAATTTATTCTTACTAAATACTATCCAATAATTGAATTTGTGAAAGTTAAGGTTAAAAAACCGCATGCATCAATCGGAAAAAGTTTTTTGCATGTAGCGGTTGAGGTTAAACGTGCTTGGCATACTGTTTTTATTGGCATAGGATCAAATTTAGGAGATAGAGAGAAGAATATTTGTAGTTCAATTGAAATGATAAACATTTCATCTTCGAAAGTTGTTAAAAAATCAAGTATTATTGAAACTGAACCGATTGGGATTGATACACAAAGTAAATTTTTAAATTGTGTAGTTGAAGTTAAAACCTTTATTGCACCAAAAGAATTTATGCAATTTTTGCTTGTTATTGAAAAAAAAATAGGTAGAATAAGAAAAGAAAAGATGGAGTCCAGAGTTATAGATTTGGATGTTTTATTTTATGACGATTCAGTATTTATTTTAGATGGAATAGTTGTTCCTCATCCATTAATGCATAAAAGAATGTTTGTTCTTGAGCCGTTATGCGAAATTGCGCCATATTTTATACATCCAATTTTGAGAAAAAGAATTTTTGAACTAAAAAGTGATTTTATTATTAATAGTTAAGTTTTTATAGTGTTTTTCTAGAAATAATTATTATTTTATTTTAACTGCCCACACAGGTGTTTGTATTCACAAAATTGACATAGATTACATTTTTCTTTCTTGATATTTGCGGGTTCGAAATCACCATTTAGTATATTTTCAATTGTTTGATATATTTTTTTCTCAGAATAAATAAGTTTTTCTAACATTTCATTTTCAGAAATTTGCGATGTTTTTTTATTTATAAATTTTTCAGTTTTGCAATTAAAGTTGTTTTTTTCTTTATTTTGATTTATTGCATTAAAGTTTTTATTAAAAGCCGTTAAAACATTATCATTTTCGACTACAATACTTTTCATTTTAAAATCTTTTATGTTTTCTTCTAATTTATTTTCATTTGTTTTCTCTTCAAATTTTATTAAATGCTCAATCATTGTCATATAAAAAACTCCAGCCGCTTTCGCGTTTTGTATTTTTTTACATATAATTTGCTCATATACGAAGGGTTGAATTTGAACGCCCATTTCAAATAGTTCTTTGTTGAAATTTTTAAAGGAGGATTTATAATCTAAGACTGTTATATAGTTTTTTTCATTGGTGCACAGTATATCAACTCTATCGATAACACCTTCAAGTATAATTTTGTTTCCATTTATTTCTAATTTTTCACCATCAAAGTCACCATTTCTTCCAAATTTTATTTCAAATCCAAGTGGTTTAAATGCACCTTGTTTGTAAAAATTTATGACTGTCCAAATAGTTTCAGATGCAATATTTAATATTTTTAATTTTAAAAAATTAATTTTTGGAAAGTAATTAAATTGTTCATAACTATTTTTTAATATTTTTTCTGTAATTTTTTTAACATCCTCAAAACACACATTTTTTTCTATTGAATGGTAATTTACTTTTTTTATTGAAGAGTCCTTAAAATATTCAGAAATGATTTCGTGTAAAATTATTCCTACTTCTTTTAAACCAAAATTAGTCTTTTTTATTGATTTTGCATATAGACCATATTGCATAAAAAAAGCAAAAGAACACCAATTATATCTTTCAATTTTAGTTACGTTTATGTAAAAAGGAGAACCAAACAGTTTTTTTACTGTTTCTTGATTTATAGAGATTAGATTTTTATCGATTTGTTTTTTTTCATTTTGACATATTAAATTTTGTTTATTCCTAGTATTAATAGTTTCTAAAGTTTTCGAAACAGCTATATTTTTTTTCATTATTTTTATTTTTGGAAATAAATTTTTGGTTATTTTATCAATTATTTCAGCTTGTTTTGAAATTTTATTATTGAAACTTTTTTCTGAAAATAATATGTAAAGTTTGTTTTTTGCTATTGAAAAAATTTCATAAATATGTGATTTATCGTTAATAAATTTTGATAAAAAGTCATTGTCGTACAGTTTAATGTTGAGCCTCGAAAGTTCTTTTAGTTCTGAATTTGAAAATAAATTTGAATCATTGTTTTTTTTTGGAAAGTCTTCTTTGTTCATGCCCAAAAGAAATACGATCTTCGAATCCAAGATTTTGAAATCAAAAATGCTGTGGACCGCAACATGGTCTGCCGCAAATCTTTCTTTTTTTATTTTTTTTTCACGGCACTGAGATATAAATATGTCTAGAATTTCATTGTAATTTAAATGTAATTCTCCGAGACTTTCCTTTATTTTATTAAGCATTGTTATGACATGTTCAAATGAATTTTTATATTCTAATAAGCTTTCTAAATTTTCTTTATTTAAATTTTTTTTTATGTTTTCATTTATGCAGCCTACTATGTTTATTTTATCGAATAAAACCATTATTGCATCTATTATTTGCCCAGTATTTGGATGTTTTGGCAGATATTCTTTCAAATCTAATATTGGCAAAATAATGGATTTTCTTGCATTGTTGACTTTTTCCATATCAAATTTGTTTAAATTGTATTTCCATTCACCTTTTTGTGATAAAAATTTAGGCAGATTAGTGTTTAATAAATAGTTTTCAAATTCATAAATTTCGTAATTTTTTACATTTATGAAACCGCTTTTTGAAAGTAATAAGAAATTTTCTGGGGATGGATTTTGAATTGTATCGAATATGCAAACTATAAACTTAAAAACATTAGTTTGACTAATATTTTTTCCATAATCAATAAAGGTATTTATGGCAAAGTTTTTAAATATTACTTTTATTATGTTTTCATATTTTGAAATATCAGGTACTAGAATATTTATATCATTTAATTTATATTTATTTGATGCAATCAAATCAACAATGATACTGGCGCAAAGTTCTGTTTCTTCTTTTATGTTTTTACAGTTAAATATTTTTATATTTTTTGGTTTTGTTTTGTAAATTTCAGGTTTTGAATCAAAGAAATTTTTTTGAAGAAATGAAATTTCGTTGGAAATTTTTAAAT
Organism: Clostridiales bacterium; assembly: GCA_031267755.1. Classification (GTDB taxonomy): domain Bacteria; phylum Bacillota; class Clostridia; order Monoglobales; family JAIRYP01; genus JAIRYP01. The sequence continues at coordinate 189,676 of JAIRYP010000015.1, forward strand.
TATTTTTTGGGGCAAAAATTGAATTATTTATTTTTACGTTCATTAATTTTGCTTTATTTATAATTTTTTGAGAAATATTTTTTTGTTCTTTAAAAAAATCAAAAATATCATTATTTTCAATATTGTTTGTTTCTATCACAAGGGTTAAATCACTGTATTTTAAAATTTTAAATATAAATTCATATTCCATTTCGGAGAATGTTTTGAAATGATTTAGGTAAATTTTTTTATTTTTAAAATATTCAAAATATTTTTCTTTTTCAAAAATAAATTTTAAATTATTTTCTTCGCAGGAATACTCCTTATATTCTTTGTTTATTAATTTTTCATACCTATCAAATATTATAGTTAAGTCTTCAATTTTTTCTTTTAGAAATTTATTATCCAATCTTTTAGCAGATTTTTTTAGATTTTTTAAATTTATATTATTTTTTTTAAGTTCGCAAATAGTTTTAAAAATGAGTTTACTTGTACCATTTTGATGTTTTTTTTTCTTAAGAATTTTAAGTTCATTATTTGATGTAAATAAAATTTTTTCAATTAACAATAATTTTTCATTATCATTAAATGATTTTATTATGCATGGTCCATAAGAGCTTAAAATTTCTATATATAATTTTTTAAATGTTAAGATTTGTATTTTTTGGTTAATGTAGCTTTCAAATTTTTCAAGAGATTTTTCGATGAAAAAATCATAAAAATTATCTGGTACCATTATTATTGTTTTAATACTTGGCTTAATATCTTTTTCAATATTTTTATAAATGTAATTTAGACTAACGGTTTTTGAATAACTGTAAATTATGTTCAGCATCTGTATACCATAATTGTTTTTATAAATTAATTTTTACTAAATTTTACATATAAAATTTAAATCTTGAAAAATAAATTATTTTAAAATTTATATTTTATCTTGTTTTGATCACCTTAAATTTTTAACTTCATAATATATTTACAAAGGAAAATAAAGGAATGATCATTTGAAAAAATTTTTAAGATTTTGTGTTGTAGGTGGAGACTTAAGACAAATTTATACAGCAAATAGTTTAGTTGATTCTGATTATGTTGTCAATATTTTTGGTTTTGACGAAAAGTTTAAAAGTAAACTTTCAGATAAAGTAAAGTTTTCGAATGATTTAAAAAATTCAATTGAATTGTCTGATGTAATAATTTTGCCTCTTCCATATTCAAGTGATTTTAAATTGATTAAATCATCTTTGTTTAGTGAAAAAATTTTCGTTAATGAGTTGATGGGTTTTACAAGAAGAGGACAATTTTTGTTTGCTGGCAAAATAGATGAAAAATTTAAAAAAATGTTAGTTAATAATGATTTAAATTTTTATGATTATTTTGCCAGAGAGGAATTTGCTATTTTGAACGGTATTTTAGCTGCTGAAGGCGCTTTGGCGATTGCAATAAATGAGACAATTCACACTATTCACGAAAGCAATGCACTTGTTTTGGGTTATGGTAGAATAGGAAAAATTTTGTCTAATAGATTAAGAGATTTTGGTGCAAATGTTACGGTTGTTGCAAGAAGTTTTGAGGATTTAGCATGGGTTTCAGCAAATGGTATAAAAGGCAAAAGCTTTGAAGAAGTTTTTAGTGAAATTGGAGAATTTGACATATTTTTAAATACCATACCATCGAAAATTTTGACCGAAAAGTATTTGGATAAAGTAAACAAAGATTCTTTAATCATAGATCTTGCTTCAAAGCCTGGAGGTGTAGATTTTAAATATGCAGAAGCAATTGGTTTAAACGTTCATTGGGCGTTATCACTTCCCGGGAAAATTGCTCCTAAAACCGCAGGGAAAATAATAAAAGACGCAGTGTTAAATATTTTGAAAGAAGAATCGCATATTTTTTATTTTTAAATTTTTTAAGGTTTTTTTAATTTTTTTATTGAGAATTTGAGAGGTGAAAAATAAAGGTGAAAAATTCTAAATTAACAATTGGTTTTGCTATTACCGGTTCTTTTTGTACATTTAGATTAGTTTTTGAGGAAATTGAAAAAATTGCAAACGAAGAAATAATAATTTTTCCGATAATGTCTGAAAAAAGCTATGAAATTGATACAAGGTTTGGCAAAGCCTCTCGTTTTGTAGAAAAATTTGAAAATATAACAAAAAAGGAAGTTATACATTCATTAGAGGAAGTCGAGCCTATTGGGCCAAAACGTCTTTTTGATGTTTTAATAATTGCGCCTTGTACTGGCAATACTCTTGCAAAAATTGCGAATGGGATCTCAGATTCATGTGTGACTTTAGCGGCAAAAGCGCATCTTCGAAATAATAGACCGATTGTAATAGCGATTTCAACGAATGATGGTCTTGGAACAAATGCTCAAAATATCGGGAAATTGTTAAACAGAAAAAATATATTTTTTGTTCCGTTTAAGCAAGATGACCCAAATTTGAAAGAAAATTCTTTAGTTGCTAAAATGGAAATGATTTTACCAACTATTCGCAAGGCACTTGTTGGAAAACAAATTCAACCAATTCTTTTATTAAATTAAAAAAGATAAAAAAAGTTTGGTGAAGATAGTAAATTTTTATCAAACTTTATATTTCAGAATAATAATTTGTTGATATTTAAAAAATTATTAATAATTAATTAAAAACTAAAATTTCAATTTATAGTTATTCTCAAAAAAATCAGTAAACAATAAGCCGAGTTCTGTAAAACGATCATCTATCTGGGATGAATATTACTATTCACCTCTTGCCATCCTTTTGTGAGTGCAAAGAGGTATTATTTTGCAATCGAGCAAATTTTGCTCACTGTCAGATGTTGCTCCGGGTGGGGTTTACATAGTCGCACTAAGTTGCCAAAATGCCGGTGAGCTCTTACCTCGCCTTTCCATCCTTACTTGTTTACACAAGCGGTATATTTCTGTTGCACTGTCCTTGAAGTTGCCTTCACCGGGCGTTACCCGGCACCCTGCTCTATGGAGCTCGGACTTTCCTCATGTACAAAGTTGCCTTTTGTACACGTAATCGTTTGTCTACTGATTTATGAATCAAAATTATATTAATAACAACAAAATTATCTTGACCATTCTATTAAGATTTCAAAAAATTGTCAAATGATTCTTACTTTTGTAACTTCTTTTATACTTTTCAATTCCTCAATTATTAAATAATCGATATTGTTATCTGTATCTATTATAGTATACGCATTGTCATTTCTACTTTTATTTATCATATTATCTATGTTGATGTTAAGTTTTACAAATTTTTCGGATATTTTTTTAATCATATTTGGTATATTTTTGTGAGTTAAAGTTATTCTAAATTTATTATCTCTTGACATTTCACAGTTTGGAAAATTTACCGAGTTTTTAATGTTTCCATTTTCAAGAAAATTACGTATTTGGAAAACACTCATCACGGCACAATTTTCTTCGCTTTCAATGGTTGAAGCTCCTAGGTGTGGCATTACCAAAACATTTTCATTTTTTAATAATTTTTCATTTCCAAAATCTGTAACATAGCATGAAATTGTGCCGTTCTCTAGGGCGTAGCAAATGTCGTTTGTGTTAATAAGTTCTTCTCTGGAAAAATTCAAAAGTTTAACACCTCTTTTCATTTGTGAAAACGCAGTGATATTAAACATTTCTTTTACATCTTCTGTATATGTTATATGCACAGTTATGTAGTCGCTTTTTTTAAATACTTCTTGCATGCAACTAGCTTTTTTAACCGATTTTGTTATACCCCATGCATTATCTATTGAAATATAAGGATCATATCCCAAAACCTCCATTCCCAAACATAAAGCAGCATTTGCAATTTGAATACCAATTGCACCGAGACCAATTACACCAAGTGTTTTGCCTTTTATTTCAGTGCCGGCGAAAATGTTTTTTTCTTTTTCAATTGTGTTTTGGATTTCGGAATTTTTGCCAATTAGATTTTTCACCCAATTAATTCCCTGATAAATTTTTCTTGACGACAGTAACATTCCAGCTATAACGAGCTCTTTGACCGCATTTGAGTTAGCACCTGGGGTGTTAAAGACAACAATTCCAAGTTCGTTACATTTATTAATTGGTATGTTGTTTATTCCGCTTCCAGCTCTTGCGATAGTTAGTAAAGAATCGTCAAATTCCATTTCTTGCATTAAAAAACTTCGTACAATTATGGCGTCAGGTTTTTCAATATTATCTCCAAAAATATAGTTTTCATTAAAATTATTTAAACCAGTTTTTGAAATTTTATTTAAAATTTTTATTTTGAACATCTTTTTCTCCCTTTGTGGAAACATTGTATAATTGATTGGTTCAAAAAGATGTTTTTTGTAAAAAAATTTTTAAAATTGCATTCTTTTATAATTTGTTTATGTTGTTTCGCACGAAATTTTTGCGTTTTCTCTAATCATTTTTATAGTCCATGCCATGTCTTTTGATGTAAATATATTGCAACCAGCAACAAATATATTTGCTCCAGCTCTTGCTGGAATGTGAACGTTTTTGAAATTTATTCCGCCATCAACTTCAATATCTGCTTTTTTATTTATGTTTTTAAGTTTTTCTTTTAGTGTGCTAATTTTACACGTATTATTGTTCATATATTTTTGTCCACCCCATCCAGGTTCTACAGTCATTATTAAAAATATATCAAAAAAGTTTAGGCATTCATTAATTTTTTCAATTGATGTGCTTGGATTAACAGAAATTCCTGGTTTTACACCAAAACTGCGTATATATTCCGAAATCTCTTCCATGTCTTCGCCGATTTCTCTATGAACAGTGATAATGTTTGCGCCAGATTTTGCAAAGTTTTCTATATATTTTTTGGGATGTTTAAGCATTAAGTGAACATCAAAAACAAGATTGCTATGTTTTCTTAATTCATAAACAACATGTGGGCCAAAGGTTAAATTTGGAACAAAAAGCCCATCCATTATGTCTATGTGTATATAGTCAGCTCCACATTTTTCAACCCTTTCAACTTCTTCTTTTAGAAAGCAAGGATTCGCGGCAAGAAGTGAGGCGGCAATTTTTATACTGGACATTTTCGATCCTTTTTGTTTCAAAATATTTTATCTAAAGCGAACAATAATTTTTTATATGACATTAATAATTTATATTTTATTTCATTTGAATAATTTTTTGTTCGTAAAAAATATTATCAAAAAATATGTCAATTTTTACTTCTTCATTTTCACTTATTATTTTGATATCAAAAGTTTCTTTGGGCATTTTTGTTTTTTCATATATTGTTTTGTCTTCTACTTTAAGCGTGATCAAGGTTTCTTTATTTTCTGGTGAAGTAATTGTAATTATGCCATTTTTTTGATCAGATTTTTCCTCATTTTCAGTAATTATTTTTTCTTCTTTTTTATTATCTTTTATATTTTGTTCGGAAGGTTCTTTATCTTTTTTGATTTCTGGTTGAGGTTTTTGTTTTTCTGTTTCTTTTGGTTTAATTTCTCTAGGTCCAATACTTACATATAGTACCACTTCATCTCCTTTTATGACCTTAGCATTACATGCAGGGAATTGTTTAGTAATCGAATTTATCGGAATCTTATCATTATTTTCTTTTATTATTTTAACTTTTATTCCTAAAGCCTCAAGTTCGACTTGCGCTTCTCTGTAATCTCTATATTTTGCGTAGTTAGTTAATATTATTTCTTTTTTTCCTGAACTTAGTTTTACATTTATTTCTGTTTCAACGGTATTTTTTACTTTTTTTCCAATTTCTGGATATTGTGAAATTATGGTTCCAACTTCTTCTTCACTATCCACAGTTCCAGTTTTAATTATTTTAAAGTTTGTTCCTTTATATTTTTCTGCAACGTAAGAAATATTTTTACCAATTAGTTCAGGTATTTCAACTTCCTTGTTTGAACCAAAATGATAAAAACTTACTCCCAGCGCAGGAAGCAATTTAAACGCCGTGAGCCCCACTGTTAAACAAGAAGTTAAAATTCCTAAAAATATTCCAATTCTTCTTTTTGTTTTGTAATTTTTGTCATTTCTTTCTTGTTTTTCTATGGTTTTGTTTTCTATTGTATGCAATTTTCTTCTTGTATCATTGTAACGAATGTGAATGTTTGGAATTTCAATAGTTTTAGAATAAGAGTCGTGTGCATTTTCGTTTTCTGCTGAATCATTTTGTTGAATCATTTTGAGATCAGTTATTATTTCAGTTGCATTTTGATATCTTTTGAATTGTTCCTTTGCCATTGCTTTAAGTATAACCTTTTCAAAAAACTCTGAAATTTCCGGATTATATTCTTTTGGCGATCGTGGTTTATTTTGTAAATGTTTAATTGCAATTGAAATTGGACTGTCACCATTGAACGGAATTATTCCGGTTGCCATTTCATAAATTACTACCCCTAAAGAATAAATGTCAGATTTTTCATCAGTATACGATCCTCTTGCTTGTTCTGGAGAAAAATAAATGACTGAACCAAGTGTGTTTATTTCAACTGTTGATCCCAAATTATTGGATGTTCTTGCAATGCCAAAATCGGTAACTTTTGCAATTTTTTCTTTTGTTATTATTATGTTTTGTGGTTTTATATCTCTGTGAATGATTGATTTTTTGTGTGCATGTTCAAGAGCGCTTGCGATTTGAATTGAAAAATCAACAACTTCTTTCAAGTTTAATTTATTCTTGTTTATTATGTGTTTAAGTGTTGTTCCTTCAATATATTCTAATACAATATAGTATAAACCGTTTTCATGTCCAAAATCGTATATTGAAATAATATTTGGATGTGAAAGCATTGCTGATGCTTGTGATTCTGTATAGAAACGCTTAATGGAATCTTCATCATATTGAAATTTTTTTCTTAAAATTTTGATAGCTACATCTCTTGAAAGCATTCGACATTTTGCCTTATATACAATAGACATTCCGCCGTTTCCGGCTTCTTCTAATATTTCGTATCTATTTCCTATAATTTTTCCTATTAAGTTCATAAAATCCTCGCTTTGAACCGGTATCTCATGCTTTCAATTATACATTAATTTAATATTTATTATTTTTAAGCTTATAACAAAACATTTTTGGAATAAATTAAATTTTAATTGTTATAACTGTAATATTATCAAGTCCGCCTCTTTCATTCGCTTTTTTCACGAGGTTTAAGGTGGTGGTTTTTGCACTTTTTTTTTCGGATAAAATTTTTTTTATTTCTTTTAAATCTAACATTTCTGTAAGACCGTCTGTTGCCATAATTATAACATCGTTTTGTTTATAAAAATATTCATAAAAATCAGGATCAATGTTTTTTTTGGTTCCGAGCGAACGTGTTATTAAATGTTTTTGAGGATGATTTTTTGCTTCTTTTTCTGTTATATTACCGCTTAATATAAGTTCTTCTATCATCGAGTGATCGGTTGTTATTTTTTTGATATTATTTTCATTGAAAACATAAACACGACTATCTCCAATATTTGCTATATAAATCATTTCCATTTTTATAAAACATACAATAATTGTGGTTCCCATTCCACTTTGTTCTTTATTGTTGAGCGATTGATTGTATATTTTTTCATTAGCTTTTTTTAGTGAATTTAAAATTATTTTTTTAATGTCTATATGTTGTAATTTGTTTTTTAAAATATTATTTAATTCTATTGAAATGACTTTTACTGCAATTTTACTCGCGATTTCTCCAGAATTATGTCCGCCCATTCCATCTGCTATAATGCAATAGCCTTGATTTTTATTGTTTTTAAATCCTTCTATTGCATATTCATCTTCATTTTTTTCTCTTATTTTTCCAATGTCGCTAAATCCGTAGATATCCAAAAAATTTCACTCCCAAAGTTAACGTACAATTATTAAATAAGTTTTGTATTAAAAATGCTAATATTCTTCGTTTATGATTTTATTTCTTAGTTGTCCACAAGATGCGTTTATTTCTTCACCCATTTTGCGTCTTAAAGTGACGTTTATTTTATTTTTTCTTAAAATTTGAATAAATTTTGTTACACTGTTAGAATTTGGTTTATCAAAATTAATTTCGTGTATAGGATTTATTTCAATTAAATTTATGTGGCATAATATACCACGTACGAGCTCAGATAATTTATTGGCATCTTCAGTTTTGTCATTTATTTCACGGATCAAGGCGTATTCAAATGTTATTCTTCTTTTGGTGTTAGCTACATAATATTTACAGGCATTGATGAGAGTTTTTAGGTTATATTTTAAATTTATTGGCATAATGCTGTTTCTTATTTTATCATTTGTTGCGTGAAGCGAGACTGACAAAGTTATTTGAAATTTTTTTTCAGCTAAATCAATTATTTTGTTTGCTAAACCACACGTTGAAATAGTAATTCGTCTGTAACTAATATTTAGACCATGTACGCAGTTTATTATAGATAAGAATTTTATTATGTTTTCATAATTATCAAGTGGTTCTCCAATTCCCATCAAAACAATATTTGATATTTTGATTTTTGAATCTTTTGATATAGCCAAAATTTGATCAATCATTTCACTGCATGTAAGATTTCGAAACCAACCGTTTTTGCTTGAAGCACAAAATTTGCAATTCATTTTGCAACCAACTTGTGTTGAAATACATACTGTAAAGCCATGTTTATATTTCATTAGGACGCTTTCAATATAATTTAAATCGTCAAGTTTGAATAAATATTTTGTAGTTCTGTCTATTTCGGATACAATTTTTTTCTTTATGTCAATTTTACTTATGTATGAACTAGAAATTAATTTTTTTCTAGTTTTTTCGGAAATATTTGACATTTCATAAAAATTTTCTACGCCATCACTTAACCATTTTAAAATTTGTTGAGCTCTGAAATTTGGTTCGTTAATCTTTTTTATAAAATTTTTTAATTCAACAAAATTTAAATTTTTTAAATTTATCATTTTAGTACCCGTTTTTATGTATCTTGATTTTTATAATAAAAAATATCAAATATTAAACTTTCATAATATTTTAAATAATTTTTATTTTTTGTCAAAAAAGATGTTGATCACTATTGTTGAAAAACAAGATATAGCGATACGTAAATTGATAAAAAGTATGTTTAAATTTATAAAAAAATTATGTTTAAGAGAAATTTGCTTATTTAGAAGTTTTGTAAAAAGCTTTTTTTGTGTATAATAAATTAGCGTAATTAAAAGGAAGTGAAATAATGAATCATAATACTGTAGGACATTCGATCAAACGAAATTATTTAAATTTATCTAATGATAATTATATATTCTTGTTTTTTATTCGTGTTTTCTTTTCTTTTCGAACGATTGGTGCTTTTTTTTTATATTTTTTGACTTTGGGTTATATTAGGTTTTATCCACTCGTTATTGTTGAACAAAATGATAATCAGGAAGAAGAAAAGAAAGATGAAGAAAATAAAGAAGAAAAAGATGGCATTGAAGAAAAATTAAAGAAAGAATTAGATTTGACTGATTTTAATGGCATTAGTAAACCAGAAGAGGTTTTTAATGGGATTGGTGAAGAAGATTCTGATAGAACTCCAGTCAAAGTAGGAGAAACTGATGATTTTGGAGAAACTTCTGATTTGACCGGAATGAAGCAAGCGTCTGATGGAATTTCTTCAGATTTTAATACGAATCAAGGGTTACCTAATAGTGGAACTGATTGTTTTGTAAATGCTGCAATTCAACTGCTTAATAATATGTCTTTATTTAGATTAAATGTCGAGATTGTTTATTTGAAATTTATAAAAACACCTGAAGGAAGAGATTTAGAAAGTATATTAAATGTTGTAATGAATAAAACTGATGAAGGCGAAAAAAATAAAGTAATAAGTGATTTGGTATTAGAAGATTCAAACTATATTTTAATTGCCATTGGAAAATTGTTTAAACATTTGAATGGCAAAAAAAAATTGTCTAAGAAAGAATTGGAAGTTTGTGTTAAAATTCTTCGTACGGTGATGAGTTCTGAGGGTGCTTTAATTAATCAGCAAGATTCTGGAGAATTTATAATTAAAATTTTAGAAATACTTGGTGAAAGATGTGGAGTTGATAATAGTGAAATTTCTGTTATTCCTTTAAATGTCAAAAAATTGGATTTTAACGGACCCAGCTTTAAAAATCAACTTTATAATCCAACAGAAGAAGAACTTAGGCGTGGTGTTTTGGAAAATGAAGAGAAATTGGGAATTGGAATAGAAAATATTCCTTTACTTGGAAAAGATGATTTATTAAATATTTTAGATTTGAACCCTGAAATTCCAATTGCTGGTGAAGAACATGTTGAGGGTTTTAAACCTTTAAGCACATATAAATTTTTTTTAGTTTCAAGAGGTAAATATTCAGATTGTGGAAAAGGTAAATCTGAAAAATGTATGGAAAATGTTGATATACCAAGGTCGATTAATATTGAGGGTGTTAAATATTTGACAAGAGGGGTTGTAGCTCATTGGGGGGAAAGCGTTTTATTTGGCCACTATACTTTGCTTCAACAATATAATGGACAGTGGTTTAATTATAATGATTCGCTAGTGTTTCAAACAGGTGCACCAGATGAGGATTTTAAGAAAAATTTTGTAGTTTTAATGGTTGTAGATGAAGAACGTGAGAAAGAAAAATTAAAAAGATTGAAACAAGAGTTAGAAGAATTACAAAAAGCTAGAACAATTGCTTCGAGTTTGTAAATTTCAAATATTTTTGGAGGTAGAGATGAAAATTTTGGTTATAAATTCAGGTAGTTCTTCACTTAAATATCAATTTTTCGATATGGAAAGTGAAAAAGTAATTGTTAAGGGCAATTGTGAGAGAATTTCTCAGGTTGATTCAAAAATAGTTTATAGCATAGATGGTCAAGAAGAAATTGAAACCGAGGTTAAAATAAACAATCATCATGAGGCATTTGAAAACATTATTCGCATTTTGACAGATGATAATGATGGAGTTATTTCAGATATGAGTGAGATAGATGCAATTGGCCATAGAATTGTTCATGGTGGCGAAAAGCTTGTTAGACCTGAAATTTTAACTGAGAAGGTTGAAGAGGAAATTGAAGAAACAGTTCCGCTTGCACCACTTCATAACGCTGCGGCATTAGAAGTTTTAAGAGCATGCAAAAAGATTTTATCAAATATTCCACAGGTTACGGTTTTTGATACAGCTTTTCATTCTACGATTCCAAAATATGCCCAAATGTATGCGATTCCTTATAAATTTTACGAAGATGATGGAATAAAAAAGTATGGTTTTCATGGAATTTCTCACGAGTATGTTTCAAATAGGGCAGCGGAAATGTTAAAAAAAAATATTAAGAGCCTTAATATAATTACTTTTCATTTGGGCAATGGTTCAAGTTGTACTGCAATAAAAAGGGGGACGTCATTTGAAACGTCTATGGGTTTTACTCCTATTGATGGACTTGTTATGGGCACAAGATGTGGTTCTATTGACGTGGCAATCATAAAATATCTTTCAAAAGAAAAGGGTATGTCGATTGAAAAAATCGATAATATTTTAAATAAAGAGTCCGGTGTTTTAGGTATTTCTGGGATAAGTAGTGATTTTAGAGATTTGGCCACTCATGCGAATAATGGTAATGAACGTGCTCGTCTTGCTCTTGATATGTTTTGTTATAGTGCAAAAAAATATATTGGAAGTTTTTTATGTATAATGGGAGGACTTGATGTAATTGTATTTACTGGCGGAATTGGCGAGAATGCTCCATTTATAAGAAGCGAAATTGTTCGAAATTTGGAATTTTTAGGAATTGAGCTTGATGAAGAAAATAACAAAAAAGCTATTGGTGAAGAAATGTTTGTAAGTACTATAGGTTCGAAAATTTGTGTTGTTGTTATTCCAACAAATGAGGAACTTTTAATTGCAAGAGAAACAAAAAAAGCTTTAAAAAAGGAAGAGTAATTATTTCATAGTGTTTAATATATTTAAAAAATCATAAAAGCGAGGATTTATGATGAGAAAATACGTAACAAGTGTTGGGCTTGAGGTGCATGCTGTACTTTTAACAGTTTCAAAGATATTTTGTAAATGTAGATCAAAAACAGGCAGCGAACCTAATGAAGATATTTGTCCTATTTGTATGGGATATCCCGGAACACTTCCTAATATTAATAAAAAAGTTTTTGATCTTGCCATAAGAGTTGGACTTATATGCAATTGCCAAATAAATCGTTGTATACATTTTGATAGAAAAAATTATTTTTATCCCGATACTTCAAAATCATATCAGATTACTCAAAGTGAGATGCCAGTTGCAAAAAACGGCTATTTTAAACTTCCGAGTAATGGAAAAATTATTAAAATAGAAAGAATACATCTTGAAGAAGATTCGGCTAAGATGTTTCACGATGAACATGATGTGACCTTGATTGATTTTAATCGCTCAGGGCGTCCACTTATTGAACTTGTTACATCACCAGATTTAAATTCTTTTAAAGAAGCATCAGAATTTGCTTCTGAAATATCTTCTGTTTTGGAATTTGGGGGAATTTCAGAAGCCAAAATGAACGAAGGTACAATTCGATTTGACGTAAATGTATCAATGAGTGAAAGTGATGATGTTTTTGGTCAAAGAGTTGAAATAAAAAATTTAAATTCTTTAGAATCATTAGAAATATCAATTCGCAAAGAGGAAGAAAGACAAAGAAAAATTATAGAAAGTGGAGGAAAAGTTAAACGCGAAACAAGAAGATATAATGAAAGCGAACAAGTTACTGAGCTGCTTCGAGATAAAGAGGAAAATTGTGATTATAGATATTTTTGTGAACCTGATATTCCAAGTATTTGTTTTACTGGTATGGAAATTGAAGCAATTAAGAATCAGATTCCTCTTTTAGCAAGTGAGCGTTTCATTATATATACTGAAAAGTATAAATTACCAACAATTTCAGCCAAAACTATTTTATCAAATAAATGTATTTCAGATTTTTTTGATGAAGTTATAAAATTTTATGGAAATTATAAAAGCATTGCAAATTTTTTATTAAATGAGTTTTTAAGAAGATTTAAGGAATGTTCGTATAAAATTCCATTTTCTGCATTTTTTTTTGCAAAACTTGTTGAAATGATAGATAAAGGAGTTGTTAGTTGTTTAAATGCTAAAGAGATATTAAGAATTATGTTTGAGAGTGGCGGAGATCCGTTAGAAATTGCTAAGAAATTTGGATTTATTTTAGTAGAAGATAGTAAAATTATTAAGGAAATAGTAGAAAATATACTTGAAGAAAATGATAAAATGGTTAAAGATTATAAAAGTGGAAAAACAAATGTTTTGGGTTGTATAATGAAAGAAGCAATGAGTAAGCTTAGAAATGCTCAGCCACAGGATATAAAGAAACAAATTGAAAACAAATTAAATAAAAAATAATTTTTTATATCGTATATAATAAATAAAAAATGTTTATAATAATAAAATTATTATATTTTTGTAAATAAAGAGGGTGTAAAAATGTCAGTGAAATTAAATATACCTTATTTGTGTCGGCATAGAAATGAAATATGGAATCCAGTTACTAGAACCATTACTATTCCAGATGAAGTAACCGAAATCGAAATAAGTGCACTTAAATATTTTATTCAAGCGCCGGTGAGTGAAGGTGGACTTGGTTTAGGATTTCGTGACATAAGAAATGTTGTTGTAGGCGAAAATAACACAACACCTCTAAGTGAACTTTTACTATTGCTTCCAAAATTTTTTTCACTTCATATTAAGGGTTCGCTTTATCCTAATTTTAATGATTGGAATTTTGAAGGGTTGGTTTTTACAACATTAAAATTGCCAGCGATTCATAAAGTTTCACTTTCTAATTTTAAGGTGCGCAATCTTGATTTATCAGAAACAAAAATTAAAGTTTTGGAAGGATCTGCGTTTGATCATGTTGATATTCAAAAATTATTTTTGCCTCCAACTTTAGAAGACGTTAAAAAATCTTGTTTGTATCATTGCGAAATTGGAGAAATTATATTTCATCCTGAAAGTTTTTTAAAAAGTATTGCCATTCAAAGCAATTTTGGTAGTAAATTAGGTAGGATATCGTTGCCAAAGAATGTAGATCTGACTAATAGTTCTTTTGCTTTTTCTGAAGCTGAAGAAATAGTTTTTCATCCTGAATGCGTAATTAAAGAGATTCCAAAGCGATGTTTTGAATATAGCGGAGTCAAATATGTTCGTTTATCCAGAAGTGTAAAAGAAATTGGCGATAGTTGTTTTTTTGGCTCAAAAGTAAAAAAAGTTGATTCTCCTGAAGATAGCGAACTTCAATTGATTGGAGCTAGTTGTTTTCAAGGTACTCCTTTAGAATATTTTCCTTTTACAAGAAAAGTTAGAAAGATATATTCATCTGCTTTTGCAAATACTAATATTAATAAAGTAATTTTACATGATGGTGTTGAAGAAATAGGTAGTAGTTCATTTGAAGGCACTAGAATAGAAGAATTAGAAATTCCTGGTAGTGTTAAGTCTGTTGGTTCTTTAAGTTTTTCAGGATGTAGTCATCTTAGAAAAGTAACTTTTTTAGAAAGTGAAAATGGAGAAAGTAAATTAAGCAAATTAAGTTCTAGTGCATTTGATAAATCTGATATTAAGACAATAACTGTGCCACCAAATATAGATCATGTTTATTTATCATCACTTCCCAGTAGCGTAGAGGAAGTTATAGTGACAGGCGATACTAAAATTTACGGTTATCTACCTGTTGGTTCGAAATTAGTTTTAAATTCAAAATCAATTCTTCCAAATGAATTTTATGTTCAGGATGCTGTTAAAAGAAAACCTGGTAGTGTTGTAATTCAGAAGTCAACCACTGGTTTTCAAGAAGGAAAAAGCGAAGATTCGCAGGGCAGTGTGTCGCCTTTAAAAATTATAAGTGATCCAAATGAAATTTTGAAATTTATAGAAGAACAAAAAGAAAAAGAACAAAAAGAAAATGAAGTTCTTTTTAAAGATTTTAGTTTGCAAAGTGAAGGAATTAATCTTCTTAAAGTTCTTTATATGGATGAAGTTAAATTGAGAGATTCAATTCGTGATCTTTGTATTATGGTGATTGGTGATTTAAAAGTTATACCAAATAATCTTCAAAGAATATTTCTTGAATTAGTTAAAACTAACTCAAAACAAGTTGAATATGTTGTTAAATTGTATGAAAAGTATGAACAAGAAGTTGAACGAATTAAAAACGAATGTAAAGATGAAAATGAAGCAAAAGAGGAATTACGTACTCTTTTCGGTGGATTAAAAAATGATATGATTTCTTTTGAACGACATAGATGGTTTTTTTTACAAAAGTTACGTGATTTTATTGATTTGTTAGTAGATTTTGTTGAGACCATAGCTCAAAGGAATGAAAAAGAAAAGGTGTTTCAAAAAAATAATTTTAATATTGATCAAGTTAGAGAGAGGGTTGGCCAAATTTTGAGAGTTCCTTCTTTAAAAAAACCCCCAAATGATTTTAAGTTACTTTCTGAATCACATGATACTAGCGTTGGGTTAAAATCAAGTAAATAAGAAAATGAATTTTGATTATAAAATTAAGTTGAAAATGTGATACAATTAACAAAGGGAATTATAAAGTTTTTATAAATTACATAAATGACTGCGAGTTGTTAAATTATGATTTTTGATCAAGATTATTTTAATGAACATTTTTTGGAAATTTGTGATCGCGAAAATCATATTTTTGTTTTTCCAGAAGAAGCAGATGAAATAGATGAAGCAGTTTTTCATCGTCTTAGACTTTTAGAGTTAATTACATTTTTAAGTGATTTGAAGAAAGTTAAATATGAACAAGACAGATTTGATGATGTTTGTCTTGCTTTTCCTAAAGAGCATTTTCCTGATTTGGAGTTAGAAATAAGTTTTGAACCTCTTGTTTGTTCTGGAAAAAATATTTTAGAATGGCTTGAATCATCTTTTAATAGAGAAAGTCGGACTTTTTTATTTTCGCGTCAATTTAACTCGGATGTTATTTCAAGATTACTTGAATTCTTACAATATTATGAGGATATTTTTATTTTTCTTGTTTTGCTTAAAGAAGTTAGAATGAATCGTAATTTATATAAAAAGTATGAAAATTTATTTAAATTGTTTAGAACTTTTAATCCTGATGTTGTGTTTAAAGATAATAAAGGAAAGCCTTTATATGATATTGAATCGCCTTATGATCATGTTATAAATGATTTTTTCGCTCATGATTCTCATTCAGATGATTCAGAAGATTTAAGCAATTTACATGATGATTTTCATGAAGATCATTTGTTTTCAAAACCAGACGATGATCCTCATTTTGAAGATCATTTGTTTTCAAAACCAGACGATGATCCTCCTTCGGTTTTAGGTAGTGCTGAAGTTTTAAATACTACAGAGGTTCGGCCTACAAGCTCGTGTTCTTCTGAACTCTCAAAACCCCCATTAGATTTTGATTTTGTTCAACCTATTTCAAAACTGCCCTCAAAATCACCATTAGATTGCAATTTTAACAAAATTTTTTTGAAAATTAACAATGAACAAAGAGATACTTTTCTAATAAAGTTAGTTATTTTGAATTTTTACGGATATCCATTTATTAGTAATAAAGAAAGACGTTTGTTAAAGTTTTTTGTAAAATGTCTTGAAGACGAAAAAAAAAATAATAGTATAAGGATTGATCTTGAACTTTTCGCTAATGAAATTTTACAAATACCAAGAAGATGTTCATCTTATAATTGGCTTACTATGTTTCATGGTTTGTTTATTGAATTTCGTTATAGGATGCAAAAGAAATTAGATTCTAGAAATTTTGTACTCAGATTTTTTTATTATATTTATGATGTGTGTTGTGATAGTTGGCGAGTAATCACAAAAAAGCGTCATGATTCTAACGCTATATTCGAAGAATTAAATATTCCGCACATGGACTATATTGAAGAATTGCAAAGAGAAAAAATTGATCTTTTTGATTTCGTACCTCATGAGCTTGAACCGTTTTTCAAAAAATGTTCTCCACAAGAATTGATTTCATTGAATTCAATTGAAAAATAAACTAATTATTTCAATAATTAGTTTCATCTTTTTTTGTATTTTCATCATTGTTAATTGTTTCTAGATTTTTGTTATCATTTGTTAAGTCATTTTCTTCTTGTTGTTCTTCTTTAGTTTCAGTATCTTCTGAATTTTTTTCTTGGTTAAAATTATTTTCTAAAATTTTTTCATGATTTTCATTTTTAGTTTTGTTGTTCATATAAACTGTTATGAAAATTGAGCTTATTATAAATAAAGAGGCAATAAAAGCTGTAATTTTTTTTAATATTGAATCATAGTTATGTTTTTTGTTTTTGCTAAAAAATGATCGAGCCACAATAGTTGTTTCAACACTCGGTTCTTGTTTTGCTTCTTGTGATAAAACAATTGAAATAAGGGCAAATGAAATAAATATATGTACAGTAGTAATCAATGTTTCAGCCTTCATCTTTTCTCCATTTTTCTTTATGATATAATCATACACTTTTTAGATTGTATAATAACAATATATTAAAATTAAGAAATGTTTCAATTAATTAGAATATTAAAATAGTTTTCCAAGTTATTTTTCAAGAATGACTTTTTTTATATTTTTAAAACGATTTTAATGATTTTTATATTTAATATTTTATTATCTTTATTTGGGAGAAATTTATGATTGATATAAAACTTTTGAGAGATAATTCAGAAGAAATAATTTCAACGTTATCAAGAAGAAAGGAAAAAGTTGATATTTTAAATATTTTAAAAATTGACGAAGAAAGACGAAGTATTTTATATAAATTTGAAAAGTTAAAGAGAAATAAAAATTTATTAACAAATGAAATTTCAAAATTAAAAAGAGAGAAAAAAAATGCGTTGAAAATATTTGAAGATTTAAAAAAACTTTCTGGTGAAATAAAAATTTATGAGGAAAAATTAAGAAATATTGAAGAAGAATTTGAAAAAGAGATGATGCTAATTCCGAATATACCACATTTTAGTGTCCCGGATGGCGAAAGTGATGAGGATAATGTCGAAGTAAGAAAATTTGGGAAAATTAGAGACTTTGATTTTGAGCCACTTCCTCATTGGGAAATTGGTAAAGCATTGAATTTATTTGATCAAGGTGCTGCGGCGAAAACAACGGGTTCAAGGTTCGTTTTTTATAAGGGGTTAGGAGCTAGACTTGAGCGCGCAATTATAAATTTTTTTCTTGATGTTCACACTCAAAAAAACGGATATTTCGAAGTGTTTCCACCATTTATTGTGTCAAGACAAAGTATGTTTGGTGTTGGACAGCTTCCTAAATTTGAAAATGATGCTTTTAAAATATTGGATACGGATTATTTTTTAATACCAACTGCTGAAGTTCCAGTCACGAATATGTATCGTAATGCAATATTGGGCGAAAAAGAATTGCCAATAAAATGCGTTGCTTATTCAGCTTGTTTTAGGAGTGAAGCGGGAAGTGCAAGCCGTGATACGCGTGGTTTAATTCGCCAGCATCAATTTAATAAAGTTGAACTTGTAAAATTTGCAAGTCCCAAAAATTCTTATGAGGAGCTTGAAAACCTTGTTATAGATGCCGAAAGCGTACTTAAACTTCTTGAGTTACCGTATAGAGTTGTAAAAGTTGCCATTGGTGATTTAGGATTTCAGGCGGCTATGAAATATGACATTGAGGTTTGGATGCCAAGCTATAATAAATATGTTGAAATTTCTTCGTGCAGCAATTTTGAGAGTTTTCAAGCAAGACGCATAAATATAAAATATAGAAATTCAGTGACTAAAAAAGCGGAATTTATTCATACACTTAACGGATCAGGAGTTGCAGTGGGGAGAACTATGGCTGCTATAATTGAAAATTTTCAAAACTCAGACTTAACTATAAATATTCCAAGTGTTCTTAAAAATTACATGAATAATATTGACAAAATAACGTTATAATTTGATATATAGATTGTATTTTTAATAAGTTTTATTTTAATTTTTATCCACAGCCAGACAGCTAGCAAAATAGGTTATTCACAGATTTATCCACATTATCAACAGTTAAATATTTGCTTATGGGATTAGAAAGCAATTGATAGGTTTATAGATAATAACAAGAAAATTTTGTTATGTTGTAAAATTTAGTATTTTACATTTTTTAAGCAACGTTTCATTGCAAGACTAAGCCGCGTTCATTCGTTTGTGCGTCACCTTTTCCAAATTTTATTATGTCGTCTGGTTTTTTAGCAATTTCGCTTAGAACTGTTCTGTCAACATCATCTTTTTTGTAAGCATCTCCAATTTTTCTTATGAAAACTTCTTTGGCTTTTTCGTCTCTTAATAGTTGTTCTCCCAGCGTTTTTGGTTTCAAAATTCCAACATTTGTAAGAAATTCTAATAGTGCATAATAAATATGCAAAAACATATTGGGTTTTCCGGTAATTTCACTAATTTTTGCAGCAGTTTTAGCAATTTGCATTTCAAGCAGAACTTTTCTTTCTTCAATGGAAAGTTTTAAAAGCTTTAATTCTTCTATTTTTTCAATCAAAAGCACGATTTCATTAAGCTTTTCTTCTATTTTTCCATTATCCTTATTTATAAAAGCCCTAATTAATTTTTTAAATGCGGTGAGTTTTATTTTTGTTTCAAATATTAGACTAATAATTTTTTCCTCAGATAAATTTCCATGCGTTTTGTCACCAGATGAATTTTCAAGTGCTATATCAACAGACAAATTTTCATGTGTTTCATCGCTAGGGGTAACTCTTTCATGTGTTTCGCCATCAAAGGTGCCCCGCAAACCTTTATTTGCTTCGTCACCAAGTAAACTTTTATGCGTTTCACTATTACCTAAACTTTCATTTGATACCATCCTTGGCAAACTTTCATTTACTTCGCTACCACCCGAACTTTCATGTGTTTTATCATCAGGCATTTCTTGGAGCATTGAAGTTTCAACATCCAATTTTTCATGAGCTTCCGGTTCAATTTCTGTGTGAGTAGCAATATCTTCTATGCGAGTGGCAACAGTTTCTGCTTTTGAACTTTTATCATCACCAATTTTCTCCTCGGATGAAGAAAACTGAGTAGAATCTTTTGCTTGGTTAACAATACGTACAGTTAAGTCATCTAATTTTTTTGATCTTTTTAATTTTTCAGAAAATTTTGTTATTTCTTCTTCATTGTTTGTTTTTTCTTCTACTGCTTCTGAGCTAAATCCTTTTAATATTAAAAATTCTCTATAAGCTTCCTCATCTGTTCCAGTTTCGGGGATTAAATCAATAATTATGCTATCGTCATTTTCATCATCCAGTTCTTTGATAAGAGTTAAAGTATAAAATTCAATTTTTCCTAAAATTTTTTTATTTAAATTAAATTTTTTTAACATGTTTGCATAACTAAGAATAAAACGATTCATATTTTTTAATAAATTATCATCTAAATATTCATAGGATTCAGGATCTATCTTTTTTGAGAAATTTTCAATATATTCATAAATACACATTAAATTATCAAAAAAATTTGGTATCAAGTCTATACATTGTTCAGATACTAGATTAAAAATATGTTTAGTAGCTTCAGCAAATTTTTTTGGAATTTTATCAAAATTAGTTATATATTGTGGATTTAGTGGTGAACAAAGCAGACTAAAATCTCCAAATCTTTTGAATGACGTTTTAATTATTTCTTGAATTTTATTTGGGTCAGTAATTCCTGATTCGCAAATTTTATATAAATTGGTTATAAGAACTGTAACATCTTCATGATTGATATATTGGAAATTTTCAACATCTATTTGCTTTATAAGGTTTTTAAATTTTTCTTCATTATTTTTTAACCATTGCTTAAAATTTTCAATATTTATACCGAATAAAACATAATTCTGAAGTTTGAGTGTTTCGAAGAAAATTTCTCCTTCATTAGTAAAAAATTTTAATTCGTTTAAATGCAAATCATAACAAAGTATTTCTAATGAATCTAAAGTCAATTTTATCACCTCTTATTAATTATCTATATTATTTAGTTTTTATTTTTTATCAAGTATAACATTATATTTTAACTTATTTTGACATCGGCGAGGCATGATTTTTTGGGTTTTTTGATAAATTTGCATTGAAAACCATTGGTATTTTTCTTTTAGTGTCGAACGTTATTTCAGTAAATTCAATTTCATGATCTTTACTAAATAAAACTTCGTCTTCATTAGACGTGTCAGATATTTCGCTTATGTCCATTCCGCTTGCTTTTTTAACATTAAAAACTATTTCTATGAAAGTACCAAAAAGAGAAATATTATCTCTTGTCGTAGTGCTTAAAAGTGCATTATCAGTATATTTTATGTTTTCTTTGTTAAAAACTACAACAAATTTCTTTAGTGTTTCTTCAAATTTTTTTGTTTTATCATTAGAAGTTAATAATCTAACTTCTCTATAATAATCAATGTTTTCTTTAAAAAATTCGATTTCTTCATCTGTTATATATTTTTTAAAAATTTCAATATTTGCATTTAAAATTTCTTCTAAAAAATCAAGTCTTACAAATCTTTTAACTTTTTTTACTTTATTTTTATTTTTTTTAATTTCAAGACTTATTATTTTTGAATCAAAAATAAATTTTGCAATGCTATTAGGGTTAAAGTCTTCAATATCATTAACATTAAAATGGTCTTTAAAAAATTGAGTATCAACATATTTTAAGCGAAATTTTCCCTCTGCAGTTAAATACATATTTCTCCTCAAAAGATTATTTATTCCTACATCGCTTTTTGCTGCATAATGTTTTATAGAATATTTAGTTTGTTTTTCACGTTCATTTGGTGTTAAATTTTTCCATTCCTCTATAATTATTTTTAATCTTTTTTCAACTTCATCGAAAAATTTTTTATATTCTTCAGTGTCTGGATACATTTTTCTAACTTTTCCACAAAAATGTAACATTTTTCTTTCAAATTCTTCTTGTTCGGCTTTGTCAGAGGGAGAAGAGGAAGCAAGAGGTTCAACTTGTGATTTGGGGTTAATCTTTTCGTCTCCTCCTTCCACTGTTTCAACTAGGTCGCTAATTGTGTCCGTTGTTTTTTCGTCCTTAACAAGCGGTGGCATTGGTGTAAGTAATGATGGTTTAGGTGATTTAGATGTTTCCGGGGGATGAGAAGAAATTGGTTTTGGAAGTGAGGTGAGAGATTCTGGTTTTGAAAATTGTTGAGTAGGAATTTTTCCTATAGAAGTTTCTGTTCGAACAGTTCTGTTTGGCACTAATTCTTTTGGTAACACTGAAGTAAGTTGTTGTGTTCTTTTTAATTCTATATCTTCCTTTATTTTTTTGAATTCATTGTAATTTTTAAAAAGTAAATAATCTTTTCCTAAAAAATGCAACCCTAACAAGATTGCAAGAATAGGTGTAAAAATTAAACAGATTATAAATTGAAATATCATTTTTTGGTGTAAGTCATTTTGTTTACCAATTAAATTTTTTATAGTTTCGTCATCATTCGGTTGAGCCTTAATTTTTTTAATATTCATAATTTTTTAACACCTACAATCATAAAAATATTTTTTTAGTTAATAAATAGTATTTCAACATTTTTTGTTAATATACATTTTTGTGTGATTTTTGTCAAATAGGATGAGTTTGATCTTCCATATTAACTAAATCTTTATCAATTTTATATTTTTGAGCGCGTCGAAATTCAAAAAATTTTTTAGCTACTTGTCCAAATAAAGCGTATGATAATACGTCTTCTTCCTGTTCGATAAATTCTTTAATTTCGTGTTTAAAAGAATCAAGTTCAGCTTTAAGAAGATCTGCGGGTCTACAAGATATTATTTCATTATCTCCGATTATTTTTTTCACTATGGGGTTTTTAATTTTGATTGGAGTTTTTCCATACCTTCCTCTTACAATTTCTTTAATTTCTTTTGTAACTATTTTATATCTTTCTCCAGTTATTATGTTTAAAACCGCTTGATTCCCAACGATTTGGCTTGTTGGTGTCACGAGAGGAATAAAACCTAAATCTTCTCTTATTTTTGGAATTTCTTCAAAAACTTCTTGAAGTTTATCTTCTTTGCTTTGCTCCTTAAGTTGAGAATTTAAGTTTGAAATCATTCCACCCGGTACTTGGTATTTAAGCATATTTATGTCAATTCCAAAAAGATTTGTGTCTAAAAGACCACTTTTTATGTATTTTTTTCTCAGTTTTTGAAAATAATCAGAAATTTCGCTTAAAATATTTATATCTAAATCGGTATCGTATTTCGAGTCTTTGAGTGCTGCAACAATTGTTTCAGTCGAGGGTTGAGATGTGCCAAGTGAAAATGGTGATAATGCGCAATCAACAACATCGCTGCCTGCCTCAATTGCCTTCCAGTATGTTATTGGAGCATAACCACTTGTACAATGTGAATGAATTTGGATCGGAAGTTTTGTAATTTTTTTTATTTCTGTGATTAAATCATAAGCTATATCTGGCTTCAAAAGTCCTGACATGTCTTTTATGCAAATTGAATCTGCGCCAATTTCTTCAAATTCTTTCGTTAAATTTATAAAATATTCTATATTATGTACGGG
This sequence comes from Clostridiales bacterium, assembly GCA_031267755.1. Classification (GTDB taxonomy): domain Bacteria; phylum Bacillota; class Clostridia; order Monoglobales; family JAIRYP01; genus JAIRYP01. The sequence continues at coordinate 213,160 of JAIRYP010000015.1, forward strand.
ACTTGTTGTGTACGAAATTGCTGCTTGAACATGAGCATTTTCTTTTTTAGTAGCTAAAACTGCTGTTTTTAAATTTCTAACATCATTCAAAGCATCAAATATTCTTAATATATTTACTCCGTTTGCGACGCACCTTTGAACGAAATATTCAATGACATCATCTGAATAATGTCTATAACCCAGTGCATTTTGGCCACGAAACAACATTTGAAGTGGTGTATTTTTTGCTTTGTTTTTAATTTTTCTAAGCCTTTCCCATGGGTCCTCATTTAAAAATCTAAGACATGAATCGTAAGTTGCACCTCCCCATGCTTCAATCGAATGATATCCAACTTTATCAAGAAGAGAAATAATGGGTAAAATTTCATCTGTTGTCATTCGTGTTGCAATAAGGGACTGTTGCCCGTCTCTAATTATTGTTTCAGTTATTTTTATTTTTTTAACCATTTATTCCTCTTCGAATAAAATTTTTAACACAAACGTTTGTTTTGTGAAGGTGTTTTATTTGTTTATTTACGTTTTTTTGCACTAGTAACTCTGTCTTTTTTTGATTTTCCGCTGCTTTTGTTTTGTATTTCATGCTCATTACTGTGAAGTTGCAGACGCATTCCTCTATTAATTGTGGCTGGTTTGTCAAATGTTGATAAAATTTTACTTAAAAGACCTTGCACCGTTACTCTTTGTCTTTCAACCGTTGTTGACATTTCTTCCGGAGCAGAATCTGTTGATTCAGGAGGTGCTTCGGGAGAAGTAATTTCACTTTTACAAACTAAAGATGTTTCAGCATCTGTTGATTCAGGTGGTGCTTCAGGAGGTGCAGTTTCACTTTCCCAAGTAGAATATGTTTCGAGGTTTACTCCTTCAGCTTCCCCAAAAGGTGATTCTGAAACCATTTCTTCCGATGCAGAAAACGTTTTCAATTCTGCCGATTCAGGAGGTGATTCTAAAACTATTTTTTCTGATTCAGGAGGCGCTTCCGAAAGATTATCTTCATCTCCCCAAAAAAATGTTTCAGCATCTGTTGATTCAGGTGGTGCTTCTGGAGGAGCAGCTTCACTTTCCAATTTCAAACGTAATTTGTATAAATTAATTAAAAATTTTTCCATTTCAGAATATTTTTTTCCTTGTTCTCCCAATGAATCTATTCCTTTTTCAGTTTTTTCTATCAATTCTTCAATATCAGACAAATTTTTTATTTCATATTTTTCAATGTTTAATTCTGCTGCGCTCAAATTTGAAACTCCTTCTGAAATTAAAATGGTTATTTTTTATCTATGCAATTAACTGTAACATTATTTTTCTTTTTTGCAAATAGTTAAGTTGAATAACTTTTTATTTTTTTATACAATTTTTATATATTATTGATTGAAGGACAAATGTTTTTAATCAAACACTAACGTTTACCTTCTTATATTTAGAAAGGAGAGTTTTATCAAAATTAAAATAATAATTTAACTAAAACTGATTAAAAATAAGTTTTATATTCAATTTTTAAAAAATTAACACTTAGAAGGAAGATTTTTCATAGTTGGAAAAAATAAAACATCTCTTATTGAAGGATTATCAGTTAAAAGCATAACCAGTCTATCGATTCCAATACCAATTCCGCCAGTTGGTGGCATGCCGTATTCCAGAGCCATTATAAAATCTTCGTCCATCATGTTTGCTTCTTGATCGCCTTTTTCACGTTTTTTAACTTGTTCAAGAAAGCGTTCCTTTTGATCGAATGGATCGTTTAATTCTGAAAAACCATTTCCAAATTCTTTATTTATAATAAAAATTTCAAAACGTTCTGTAAAATTGGTATTATTTTTTATTTTTTTTGCAAGTGGAGAAATCTCAATTGGATATTCAGTGATGACTGTTGGCTGAACGAGAAATTTTTCAATTTTTTCTTCAAATGTAAAATTTATAATTTCTCCAATCGTCATTTCTTTTTTTAAAGATACTCCAGCAGAGACTGCAAGTTCCACTGCATCATTAACATTTTTAATCTCTGAAAAATCGATGCCAATAAATTTTTTAATTGATTCAATCATAGTCATTTTTGTCCAATTGCTTAAATCAATTATTTCATTTTGATAAGTTATAGAAGTTTTTCCAAACACTGTCATAGCAATGTTTTCTATAAGCTTTTTTGCAAGATCTATCATATAGTTATAATCTTTATACGCTTCGTATATTTCAATCGTTGTAAATTCAGGGTTATGTTTTGTACTAATTCCCTCATTTCTAAATAAACGCCCTATTTCATACACTTTTTCAAATCCGCCCACTATCAATCTTTTTAAGTGTAATTCAGGGGCGATTCTTAAAAACAAGTCCATATTTAGGGTGTTATGATGAGTAATAAAAGGCTTAGCAATTGCTCCTCCTTGAATTGTATTTAAAATAGGAGTTTCAACTTCAATGTATTTCATAGAATCTAAAAACGAACGAATAGACGAAATAATTTTGCTTCTTAACTTGAAAGTTTTTTTAACTTCTGGATTAACAATCAAATCAATATATCTTCTTCTGTATCTCAAATCTACATCTCTAAAACCATGAAATTTTTCAGGGAGAGGTCTCAATGATTTAGATAAAAGAACAATTTTTTTTATTTTTACAGAAATTTCATTTTTATGAGTTTTAAAGACTTCGCCTTCTGCTCCAATTATGTCGCCAATATCCATTTCTTTATATTCTTCGTATGTTTCTTCACTAACATTATCTTTTTTAATATAAAGTTGAATTATTCCATTTTCGTCAATCAAATCGCTAAAAGAAGCCTTGCCCATAATTCTTTTTGATATGATGCGTCCTGCGATTTTAACATTAGTGCCGTTTTTTGTTTCAAAATTTTCTTTTATTTCCTTGCTGTTTATGTCTTTTAAAAATTTTGTTTTATCATATGGGTTTTTTTTTGTTTTAATAAGTTCGCTGAGCTTTTTTTTTCTAACTTCAAATATTTCGCTTACATGTTCGATCAAATTTTCGTCTACCATTTTTTCTCCATAACAATAAACTGTTAAGATTATTATTTTCCTATTTGCAAAATTTTAAATTTAACAACACCGTTTGGTATCTGGACTTCCACAATTTCTCCAACTTTTTTTCCGATTAATGCAGAACCAATTGGTGATTCATTAGAAATTTTAAATTTTAATGGGTTAGTTTCAGTAGTGCCAACTATTGTGTATTCATATTCTTTATTTAAAACGATATCCAAAATTTTAACTTTAGTGCCAAGATTTACTCTGTCTGTTTCTATATCTTCTTCGCCGATAACTTTGGCATTCTTAAGCATATTTTCGAATTTCAAAATTTTTGTTTCAACTTCGGCTTGTTCATTTTTTGCTTCATCATATTCAGAATTTTCAGATAAATCTCCAAAAGATGTTGCGGTTTTGATTTTTTCAGCTATTTCTTTTCTTTTAATTGTTTTTAAATAATTGAGTTCGTTTTCAACTTTTTCAAGACCTTCATAGGTAAGTACAATTTTTTTGTCTTCTTGTTTTCTACTTTTTAACATTCTTAAATACCTCTACAGTTTTTTATTTTATGTTTTATTTAAATATTAAAAATTAGAACGAAAAAATTTCTCTATCGCCTGATAAATACTTTATTTTTATCTCATTTGGGCTTAAACTTAAGCATTCTGCAAGATCTGCAGTATCAATATCATAACCCGGAATTTCTAATTCATATTCAATTTTATCAATTAAAGCATCTTTAAATTTTATTTTATTTTCATCCACATCTATAAAAATATCGGATTTATCAAAGTATTTGTCAGATGACGAAAAAATTTGAAGAGGCAAACCAGTTTCTTCAAGAATTTTTTCTTCAATGGTGTTTGCTTTTTTGATATTGCGAGTATAGATTTTCATTTGTTTGCTGTCATAACATAGCTTCTTTATTAAATATTCTGTAATGAAACTCATGGAATTATCACTTATTCCTAAACGCGTATTTAAATTTGTCATTTTTCTTGTTTTCATTATTTTTTTAATTGTATCGGGGATTAATCTACGAAATATTTTATCGCCCATTACGACTTTAAAGTCGCCAGGAAATTTTTGCTCAGTAAAGAGTTCTTTTAATTTTCTTTCATAAATTATATCGTTTACTTCGTAGAATTTAAACAGTTTGGCAATGTTTTTTAAAATTCCTTCTCGTTTTTCTGCAGTAAGTTTAGAAATTTTTTCATACGTGTAAGGAATTATGGCACATATAATTTTTGCATTGTAGTTGTTTAAATTTTCTATTTTTATTTTTATTTTTTTAAAACTAATAAAGTTTAAATATTTTTTTTTATTTTTAAGTTCTGAAATAAGTCCAATTTTAATTTCGGTCATGTTATTATGGGCACTTCCTATTGAAAAATTCAATTGCGCATTTTATAAATTCATCTTCGTCAGAGAATTCAAGAATACATTCCAAACTTTTATTTTCTTTTGTTTTCACTTCTATATCAGGCTTTATTCCTTCTTTATCGATACATATTTCATTTGGAGTATAATATTTTGAAACAGTAACTTTTATTAAGCTCTTATCGAAAAACTCAATTACCTGTTGTACAACACCTTTTCCGAAAGTTTTTTTTCCAATTAAAACACCTTTTCCATAATCTTTCATACAACCTGCAAAAATCTCACTTGCGCTTGCCGAACCCTCGTTTATAAGTATAACACAATTAAATTCATTTTTTTCACCTTTGGTTGCTTTATATTCAATTTTTTTTCCATATTTATCTATGGTGAATACCATGTTTTTATTTTCTTCAATAAATAAATTTAAAATATTTACAACGCTTTCAATCATTCCACCTGGATTATTTCTTAAATCAATAATAAGTTTTTCGATATTTTCTTTTTTTATTTCATCCATTGCTGATTTAAATTCGTTGTAAGTATTTGTTGAAAATTGAATTATTCTTATGTATCCTATTTTATCTCTTATTTCATGTTTTATTGACTTAAGTGATATATTTGCACGTGTCAGAGTGAGATCAATTTTTTCACTTGTTATATTTTTAAATATAGTTAGACTGACAGTTGTATTGGGTTCTCCAAGCATAAGATTACTTGCTTCGGTTACGTCATTCACTTCTTTTCCGTCTATGGAAATTATTTTATCTCCTGAAGAAATGCCTGCATTACACGCTGGCGAATCTTCAATCGGAGTAATTACTGTTATTAGTCCATCTTCTCCTTTTGATATATATAAACCAACTCCTGAAAAATTTCCTTCAACATTTTTTTTGAAATTTTCAGCAGTTTGAGTGTTCATATATTCTGTATAAGGATCTTTAAGAGAGTTTGCGATTCCCCAAATGGCGCCATCTGCCAAAACTGCGTTATCGAAATTTTCATAGTACATTTTTTTTAAAATTTTAACACTCTCATTAAGCTTTCTTATTTCGTCGTAAGCAAAAAAACCAAAAGGATTCACGAGGCCAACGGTAATTACGAAAACTATGCATATTAGTGAAGCGGAAAAAAATGTGAAATGCGATTTTTTAATTTGCAAATTAAATCCTTCTCCTAAAATTAAACTATGAAACAAATATATTGATACTTTTATTTATATATAAGAATGTTAAAAATATGAAGAAGGATTTGTATTTATTCCGTTTAACATAATTTCAAAATGTATATGTGGTCCATTGGATAATCCAGTACTTCCTGTTTTTCCAATTCGTTCACCTGCTATCACTTTTTGGCCTTTTTTTACTTCAGAATAGCTTAAGTGCCCATAAAGTGTTGATGTTCCGTCTTCATGATCGATGATGACGCATAATCCATAACCACCATTCCAACCTGAAAAAACAACTATTCCATCTTTTGCACAAACTACATTTGAACCATATTGTGCTGGAATATCAATACCAGAGTGAAACAATTTAGTTTTGAGGATTGGATGAATCCTAAAACCATATGGTGAGCTTATAGAGCGACAACTTGGGATTGGCCATAAAAATTCTCCCTTGTTTGTTGTTTTTGATGTTGCGCTTGTTTTTTTACTTAAAATTTGTGAAAGTTGTCTTTTAAGATATGTTTCTGCTTTTTCTGCTTCTTCGAACTTTTTTTTGAAAGTTTCTATATCTCTTTTAAATTCTTTTATGTTTTCTAATTTTTCTTTTTTTTTGTTTTCAAGTTCATTTATTTTGAAGCTTACAAGTTTATTCATATTTTCTTGTTTTGTTTTTTTATTTTGTATTTCTAATTTAGTTTCAATAATTTTTTTCTCAGTTTTTTCCATGTTATCTAATAAGTTTTTATCATATTTTGAAATTTCCATTAAGGTATCTATTTTTCTGAATAAATCGTTCAAATCTTCTGACGAGAAAATCATTTCCAAGTATGTGAGTTCATTGCTTTCATATATTATTCTTACTCTTTCTTTGAATTTTTCCCACTCTTCGTTTTCTATTTTTTTAAAATTTTTTAATTCGTTTTCTTTTTGTGAAAGAATTGCTTTAGTTTCTTTTAAACATAAATTAATTGATTTTATTTCTTTATCTAGTGACAGTATTTCGGTTTCAATATTATTTTTTTCTTTTATTTCTTCGATTTTTTCAGTTTCTTTCGAGTTTATTTTTTTTCTTAGTTCATTTTTGATTTTTGTTGTATTATCAATTTTTTCTTGCGTAGTTTTAGCGCTTGATCCAAAAACACGTAAAACTGGCAAAATTATCGTTAAAGCAAAAGTTAAAATAACAATTAGTGCTGTTATGGCAAGAATTTTTTTTTTCATCTGCGATAGCTCCTAATAAGGAAACAAAAATTTATTCGTATTTTGTCGTTTAAAAAACATGTTTTTTAAATTAAACGTGCAAATATTTCTTTATTGAAATGTAGCTTCCAATTATTCCAATTCCAGAACCGAAATAAAATAGTTTTAAAAATGTATCGCTAAAAATTTCATTTAAAGTTTTAAATTTTGTAAATTCTAACAAAAATTTAGCATGGGAAATGATATATGAATAACCAAAAAAAATCAAAACACATGCTAAAGCTGAACCTATTGCTCCGATGACTGCACCTTCAATTATGTAAGGCCATTTTATAAACCAATTTGTAGCTCCAATAAATTTCATTATATTTATTTCTTTTCTTCTAATAAACAACATAATTTTTATAGAATTTGATATAATTAAGATACTTATAGTTCCAAAAAAAATTACTAACACAAGGCTTGAGTATTTTAAAAAGATTATAAGTTTTAAAATATTATTTATAAAATTTTTTTCGTATTTAACTTCTTCAACATTTTCTATGTTTTCTATTTCTTTAGAAATTTCTTCAACAAATTTTGCATTTGTTAACGTCACTTTATAACAATCTCTGAGCGGATTGTCATATTCAAAAGCTTTAATTAAATTATATCTACCTTTGAAAATTTTTTCTTTGCATTCTTCAAGAGCTTTTTTTTTTGAAATAAGTTCAATATTTTTTACTTTATTGATTGTTTCAATGTTTTTTTTTGCTTTTTCAACGTAATGTTCATTCAGATCTCTTGGAAAATATACTCTTATTTTACAAAAATCTTGTATTTGTTTCGTAAAAGAGTCTAAGTTACTATTTAGTACCACAAACATTCCGAAAATTGTTATACTTATCATTACGGAAAAAATTGATGTGAGGCTCATAAAGCCGTTAGAAAAAATATTTCGAAAAGCTTCAGAGATGAAATATGCAATATTTTTAATTTTCATCTTTTGCTCCTTAAAAATTTAAATTTCGTCTTTAACTATTGATCCATTTTCAAGTTTTATTAATCTTTTTTTCATTTTCGCGGTAAATTCTTGCGCATGCGTTACGATAATTACTGTTACTCCATTTTTGTTGATTTGTTTAAGAAGTGACATAATTTCAAAAGAAGTGTCAAAATCTAAATTTCCAGTTGGTTCGTCTGCAATAACAATTTTAGGATTGTTTACAATAGCTCGTGCGAGTGAAACTCTTTGTTGTTCTCCGCCCGAGAGTTCAAAAGGCTTCATTTTTGATTTATTTGAAATTCCGACAAGTTCGAGAATTTTTGGTACTTCTTTTTTGATTTGTTTGGAAGAGCATTCAATTATTTCCATTGCAAATGAAACATTTTCAAATACTGTTTTATTTGGCAAAAGTCTGAAATCTTGAAACACAACTCCAATATTCCTTCTCAAAAACGGAATTTTTCTTTTTGACATTTTTTTCACGTCGAAATTTTCGATTATAATTTTTCCTGAATTTGGTAAAAATTCTCTTAACATTAGTTTAACTAAAGTAGATTTGCCAGCGCCACTTGCGCCCACAACAAATACAAACTCTTTTTTTTTGATCGTGAACGAAACGTCTTTAATTGCAACAATTGATCCATTTTTGTAAGTTTTTGTAACATTTACAAATTCAATCATAACTATTTTTTCCAACCTATATTCGTGAAGGTTTAGAATTTAAATATTTGTTTACCATAACAGCAACCTTAAACACTATAGCATCGTCAAATTTTCTTAAATCAAGTCCAGTAAGTTTCTTTATTTTGTCCAGCCTATAAACCAGAGTGTTTCTATGTATAAAGAGTTTTCTTGCAGTCTCTGATACGTTCAAACTGTTTTCGAAAAATTCCTGTATTGTAAAAAAAGTTTCTTCATCAAGCAGAGCGATTGAACCTTTTTTGAATACTTCTTTGAGATAAAGTTCACAAAGTGTGGTTGGAAGTTGATAAATCAATCTTGCAATACCTAATTTATTATAGTAAATAATTTTTTTTTCGCTATCTAATATTTTGCTGATTTCAAGTGAAATTCTACACTCCATATAGGCAACCGATAACTTTGAAATACTGTTTACAATTCTCGAAACTCCAACTATTACATCTGTTTTACATATTTCACATAACTTATTTAGAATTTTTTCTATTTTTTCGTCATTCTCAAAATTATTTGAATTATTTTTAATTTCTTTTATTAATACAATATTTTTCGAATCTAACGATACTACGAAATCCTGGTCTTTTTCTGGAAGCATTGTGCGCAAAGCTTCGATAGTTGACATTTCGCTTGATTCTTTTGAACGAAATAATAGAACAATTCTTTTTGCATCGGGTAAAATTTGAAGTTCTTTAGATTTGTGTAGAGAATCTCCTGGTAATATGTTATCTGTTAGCATATTTTTAATAAAACTATCTTTGTCGTTTTTTTCGTCGTAAAAACGTTTTATGTCTGTTAAATAAGAATTTAAAATTTCACAATAATTTCCAGTATGATCATCAGTGCCTTCGCCAAAAATATAAAATTCGCGGTTTTTATTTTCTTTCATTTTAAGATAAGTATAACCATTGTAAATTTCTTCTCCATAACAAAATGTTTCAATTATTTTTTTGCCAACAAGTTCAACATTATTACTGAATAGTACTTCGCCTGAATTATTAACGATTCCAACAGTTTTATTTATTTTAATATTTCTAAAAATATTGTTGAACAATCTATCTGTCATTTTTTTACACACTCTTTCTCTTCGCATTATATCATTAACTTAAAATTTAGAAGTATAAAACATAATTTTTAATTTTAAATACTTAAACATGGAAGATTTAATATCAATTTAGCTTGTTCGTCAATGACTAAAATATTTTTTTTTATTAATAAGAGAGAAAAAATTATGAAAGTGCATAAAAAATTTTGAAAATGCGGGTTATATAAAAATTATTTTTGTATAATTTTTACAATTATTCCAAATATTGTAAAATAACATCTGAAACATTTTTGCCAGAAATCATAGCAAGAACTACAGTTTCAGGCCCTGTAACTACATCGCCGCCTGCAAAAATTCCATCGATTGAAGTTTTTCCTGTTTCTTTTTCAATTAAAATGCAACCATTTTTATCCAATAATAAATTTTCAAATATTTCAGCTGTATTAGGATCTACAGTTTGACCTATTGCATAAATTAAAAAATTTGTTTCTATTTGTGTTTCGCTGTAAATAATTTGTGTTTCAGTTTCGTCAACTATTTTTTTATTTTTTTCTTCTTTTTTGTTTGTTTTTTTAAAAAATGTTACCTTAAGAGTTTTGTTTTTATTTTTAATTATATTTTTAGGAATCATTTGAAATTTAAAATTAATGCCTTCGGCTTTGGCAAATTTTATTTCATCTTGCCATGCTGGCATTTTTTCTTCGTTTTGTCTGTAAAATACGGTAACGTTTGATCCAAGTTGTTTTGCACATCTTGCTGAATCTATTGCAACATTTCCCCCTCCAATTACTGAAAGGTTTTTTTTATTAAAATTTTCGTGTTTAAACATACCTGAATTAAATTGTCTTAGAAATTTTGTTCCCGAAAATACGTTGGGTAAGTTTTCTCCAGAGATTTCAATTTTTTTTGGAGCCCAAGCGCCTGTGCAAATAAAAAATGCATCAAATTTTTTGTTTTTTTTCATTTCATTAAAATTTATGTTTTTTTTATTTTTTGTTTTGGTAATAAATTTAACACCTAGGGATCTTAAAATTTCAATTTCGTAATGAATTATTTCTCTTGGAAGGCGATAAGCGGGGATGCCATAAGTAAGCATTCCGCCAAGTAAAGGCATACTATCAAAAATGGTGACGTGAATTCCTTTTAGAGCAAGTTCTTTTGCGCACGAGAGGCCGCTTGGACCCGAGCCAATGATTGCAACCTTTTTTTTATAATTTTTTGTTTTTTTGATAAAATGATTTTTTTTGTTTAATTCGCAATTGAAATATGTGACAAAACTTTCGAGTTTTCCTATTTCTAACGCTTTTCCTTTAAATTTTCTTGTGCATTTATTTTGGCATTGGATCTCATGTGGGCAAACTTTTCCGCAAATCCCAGGCAAAGAATTTGTTTTTGAAATTATTTTTTTTGCCTGTTCAAATTTTTCTTCAGCTATTTTTTTTATGAATTCTGGAATATTGTTTTTTGCTGGGCATCCATCGATACATGGTTTGTTTTTGCAGTTTAAACAACGTTTTGCTTCATTTATTGCTTCGTTTTTACTATATATAAATTTGTTTAAATTTTCCATTTTAAATTAAATCCGATTATATTGAGATATGCATATTTTATATAAATTTTTATGGTTTATAACCATAATGTTTTTAAGTTATAAAAACATAGTGGATATTTTTAAAACATATAGTAGAATAGTTTAAAATTATATAAAAGAAAATTTTAATTTTTATTATCAAATTGACTGGGTAATATTTTGACTGCGGAGGAAGAATGAAGAAAATATGTTATTTTTTTACTTTAATTTTATTTTTTAACTTGTGTGGATGTGTGAATCAAAAAACGGATGAGATTAAAATTGGAGTTCTTGCACCACTTACTGGGAATCTTGCTCAATACGGACAAGCGGTTTTGAATGGGGTGAAGCTTTATGTTGATGCATATAATGAAAACGGAGGTTTGGGCGGAAAACCTATTGCTTGTATCGAATATGACGAAGAAGGTGATTGTTCTAAGGCAATTGTGGGTTTTAATTTTTTAGTCGATAAAGGAATAGCTGGTCTTGTAGGAGATGCTCCAAGCGTTCAAACGCTTGCGATAGTTGATGATGCTTCTAAACAAAATTTTCCAGTTATTACACCGACTGCTACTGCAGTGGGAGTTACATATGATGAAGAAAAAAAGGAGGTTCGTAAAAATTTGTTTAGAGCTTGTTTTCTTGACTCGCATCAAGGCGAAAAGATGGCAATTTTTGCGAAAAAAGAATTAAAAGCGAATAAAGCAGCGGTGCTTTGTTGTACTGAAAATGATCATTCCATGGAAGCAAAAGATTTTTTTGTGAAAAAGGCAAAGGAATTAGGAATTAAAATTGTTGCAATCGAGAGTTTTTTGTCCGATTCTAAAGATTTTAAAGGGCAACTAACAAACATTTTATCTAAAAAACCAGATTGTTTGTTTATACCTTATTATTATGAAACAATACCGTTAATTGCTTCACAGGCGAAAAGCATTGGTCTTTCGTGTACAATGTTAGGAACGGATGGTTGGGATTCGCTTACATCAATTATTTTAGATCCGACATTATTTGAAGATTCATATTTTTGTAGTGCATATTCGACGAGCGATCCAAATGAGATGGCTCAAACTTTTTTGAATGATTATAGAAAAAAATTTGGAAGAGATCCAAATACGTTTGATGCTGAAGGGTATGATGCAGCAAAAATTTTAATCTCTGCGATAGAAAAAGTGTGTTTTAAAAAAATATCTTTAGGTACTCCTGAATTTAAACAGGGAGTTATTGATGCGATGAAAGAAACGGATTTAGAGTGTGTTACTGGGCATATTTCTTTTGATGAATTCAACAATCCAATAAAAAATGTGGTTGTTAATAAAATTGTTGGTGGAAAAGCTATATTTTGTGAGAAATATTAGTTTTATTAAAAGGTGAATGTTGTGAAAAAAGGCAGCAAAATATTTTTATTGGTTTTGAATTTAACAGTTTTTTTGTTGTTGTTTTTTGCGTGCAGTAAAAAGAATTTTAAACAAAAAGAAATTAAAATTGGAATTTTGATGCCGCTTAGTGGTAAGAATGCTCAATTTGGAATTGCTCCAAAAAATGGCGCAAAGCTCTTTGTTGACGAATATAACAAAAACAATGAATTTACAGGGATAAAAATTAAGTTAGTTATTTATAATGATGAAAGTGAAATTGATAAATCAATTATAGGTTTTAATTCGCTTTTTGATTCAGGGGTGTGTGCAATTATTACAGGTGCTGAAAGTGTTACGTCACTTGCAACGGCGCCGGTTGCACATGATTGTGAGATGCCCCTTATTTTAACGACTGCGTCAGCTGAGGCTATCACTTATGATTCTAAAAGTGATATATTTAATGATAATGTTTTTCGAATGGGTTTTATTGATTCTTACCAAGGCGAAAAGATGGCGAATTTCGCTAATGAACATTTAAATGTGAAACGTGCGGCTTCGTTTTATTGTTTAGAAGATGATTATTCAATGGGACTCAAAGAAGCTTTTGAAAAAAAGTGCAAACAATTAAATATTGAAATGATTTCACAGGATAGCTTTTCAATTAACGCTACTGATTTTCAATCACAGCTTGCAAAAATTTTAGCAAAAAAACCTGATGTTTTGTTTATTCCAGCTTATTATGATAAAGTCGCTCTCATTGCACCGCAAGCAATAAAAATTGGAATTGATTGTCCATTACTTGGTTGCGATGGTTGGGGGACCGTTACCAAATTAATTTCGAATTCAAGTTTTCTTGAAAATTCTTATTATTGCAGTGCTTTTTCAGTTGAAGATGATGAAGAAATTGCAAGATATTTTTCAGAATCTTATAGAAAAAAAATGAACGAAGAAGCAAATATGTTTTCTGCGAGTGGATATGATGCCGCTAAAGTTTTAGTGAATGCAATTGAAAAAAGCATTTTTATGGGTTTTTTGCCGGAGAATAACGAATTTAGAAAAGTTTTAATTGATACTTTAAAGAAAACTGATTTGAAGTGTGTAACTGGGAATATTGTTTTTGATGAGCATAATAACCCTAAAAAAGAAGCTGTAATTATTAAGATTACAGGTGGGAAGGAAAGGTTTTGGGGTAGATATTAATTTGAAAGAATTTAAAAAAATTTTTTGTTGAAAAATCTATTAATTATTTTAAATATAGTTTATAATAATATACAATTAAATTTTTAAAGGAAAATATTATTTTGGAGTGGTTTTGTGCATAGGTTTAATTGGTTATTAATTTTTTCTCAATTCATAAACGGATTACAACTGGGGTCGATTTATGCTTTGATAAGTTTGGGTTACAGCATGGTATACGGGATAATTATGCTTTTGAATTTTGCTCATGGCGATATAATTATGGTTGGAGGTTATATAGCATTAATTTCAATTTTGAATAGATTTGGCCCATTTATTAGTGTTTTTTTCGCTATTTCAGGATGTGCAGTGATATCGGTATTAATAGAGAGACTTGCTTATAGGCCTCTCAGAAAGGCTTCAAAAACTTCCCTTTTAATAACTGCAATTGGAGTTTCGATTTTTTTACAAAATCTTGCTCAGCTTATTTTTTCGGCAAATGGTAGGCCTTTTCCGGCTTCTTCAATATTGAAGAATAATAAGATGCGTTTTGGAAAAATAAATGTAAATTCAGTTACAATAATTACCATTTTGATTTCTATTATTAGTATGTTATTGCTTGTTATTTTGGTACATAAGACTAAACTTGGTAAAGCTATGCGAGCAGTTTCAGAGGATTTGGAATCGGGTCAACTTATGGGAATTAATATAGATAAAGTTATTTCGTTTACTTTTATTTTAGGCTCGAGCTTAGCAGGAATTGCTTCAATAATGTTTTGTTGCCAATATCCACTCGTCAATCCAACAATGGGTTATATGATTGGCATGAAAGCGTTTATTGCGGCGGTTCTTGGGGGTATTGGTTCTATACCTGGAGCGGTTGTTGGTGGTTTTACAATTGGTTTTGTTGAGATTTTTGTTAGCGCGATAGGTTTTTCTGCGTGGATTGATGTGGCTGTATTTGCTGTTTTAATTATTGTTCTCCTCATTAGGCCTTTTGGGATATTAGGTAGACGATTGACCGAGAAAGTGTAGGTAAAAGTTATGAAAAACAATTTGTCAATGCCCGTTCGCTATGTAATAAATATTTTATCAATTATATTTTTTTTAGTTTTAGGTAATTTTCTTTTAAAAATTGGCTTATTTGGACGTGCGCAAGTTTCTACAATTATTCAATCTGGAATTTATATTATTTTAGCAGTGTCATTGAATATTGTTGTAGGTTATCTTGGTCATATTCCACTTGGTCAAGCAGGATTTATGGCAATTGGAGGTTATGCTGCAGCATTTTTTTGGAAAAGTGGAATATTGGGCGGTGAACTAGCGTTTATTATTGGAATTATAATTGCTGGAATTTCATCTGGATTATTCGGTTTTTTGATCAGCATGCCAGCCTTTCGTTTGAATGGTGATTATTTTGCAATAATTACACTTGCCTTTAGCGAAATTATAAGAAGTGTTTTAATAAATTTTCCAAAGGTTACTGGTGGCGCGCAAGGGCTTAAAAGAATTCCAAAATATTCAAATTTTTTTTGTGTCTATTCAATTGTAATTATTGTGTGCACATTGATACATTTAATAATGAAATCAAAACATGGAAGAGCAATACTTTCGACACGAGAAGATGAAATTGCTTCAAAGTCATGTGGAGTTAATATTAGACGTTATAAAATTTTTGCTTTTACAATTTCAGCATTTTTTACAGGTATTGCAGGAGCTGTTTATGCGACGAATCAAGGAATTATAGCGCCAAGTGAATATGGATTTATGAAATCTGTTGATGTACTTGTTATGGTAGTTTTAGGTGGAATGGGTTCGATGATAGGCTCAATAACGGCAGCAGCTTTTTTGGCTTCCTTACCGTTGTTTTTGCAGTCGGTTATGAAGAGTTTTAATAATTATAGAATGATAGTTTATTCGTTTATACTCATAATAATTATGGTTTTTAAACCTTCTGGTTTATTTGGAAATTATGATTTTTCTTTCTCTGCAATTCTTGAAAGAATTATAAATCGTTTGTTTGTATCAAAAAATGAAAAAGTTCATGAGAATTTATAGATTGTTAAATATTTTGTAAATAGTGAAATTTGAGTGAAATTATGAATTGTAGAGGAAAACGAAGGAGAAACGAAAAAATGATTGTACGTGATATGCATAAATCAATTTTGCCAAAACGAGATCAAAATGTTAAGGCTGTTATTGAGTGTAAAGGTGTTGGTATAGATTTTGGTGGTTTGTGTGCTGTAAATGATTTTAATATTTTAATCAAAAAAGAGGAAATATGTGGCCTTATTGGGCCAAATGGTGCAGGCAAGACTACTGTTTTTAATTTATTAACAAAAGTTTATACACCAACACGTGGAGTTATGTATTTAAATGATAAAAATACTAAAAGTATGAATTCAATTGAAGCAAATCAATCTGGAATTGCACGTACATTTCAAAATATTAGATTATTTAAAAATATGACGGTTATTGAAAATGTTTTAGTTGGTCTTCATAATGAGGAAAATTGTGGGATTTTTGAATCAATTTTTCGTCTTTCGAAATACTGGAGAAGTGAGGATTTGTTGAAAAAGAGGGCAATGGAGCTGTTATCGATTTTTGGTATGACAAATGTTGCAGATCATATATCTAGTAGTTTATCTTATGGATCTCAAAGGCGTCTTGAAATTATTAGAGCACTTGCGACTCGTCCATCAATTTTGCTTCTTGATGAGCCAGCGGCGGGTATGAATTCGTCCGAAACTGTTGAACTTATGGAAAATATAAAAAAAATACGAGATAGTTTTGGCATTGCGATATTGCTTATAGAGCATGATATGAATCTTGTTATGGGTGTTTGTGAAACGATTGGAGTTTTGAATTATGGAGTGTTGATCGCAAAAGGTACACCAAGAGAAATACAAAATAACCCTGTGGTGGTTGAAGCGTATCTTGGAAAAGCAAAGGAGTGAGAATATGCTTAAAGTATCTAATATAAATGTTTATTATGACATCATTTATGCTGTTAAAGATGTAAGTTTTGAAGTTAATGCTGGCGAGATTGTATCACTTATTGGTGCAAATGGTGCTGGTAAAAGTACTATACTTAAAACTTTGTCAGGGCTTTTAAAAAGTGAGACAGGTTCTATATCTTTTTTAGATAACGAAATAAAAAATATGTTGCCAAATGAAATTGTGAAATTGGGAATTGTTCATGTACCTGAAGGTAGACGAATTTTTGCAAACATGACTGTTAAAGAAAATTTGGAAGTTGGTGGATATGTGAGATCGAAAAAAGAAGTTGAAGAGGGAATTGAGGATATTTTTTTTCGTTTTCCACGTTTAAAGGAACGTCACAGACAGTTAGCCGGAACTCTTTCTGGGGGGGAACAGCAGATGCTTGCGATTGGCAGAGCTCTTATGTCAAAGCCCACACTTCTTATGTTTGATGAACCTTCGATGGGTCTTGCGCCTCTTCTTATTGCACAAGTTTTTGAAATAATAAAAGAATTAAATAGTTTAGGTACTACAATTCTTTTGGTGGAACAAAATGCTCAAATGGCTCTTTCGATATCAAATAGAGGTTATGTGCTTGAAAATGGGAAAATTGTAATTTCGGATGATTCAAAATCCCTTTTACAAAATGATATTGTGAAATGTGCTTATCTTGGAAGTTGAAAAAGATACGTTAAAGTAAAAGAGTTTTGGGGTTGGAGCATAAATTTGATTCATTTTAAGAAATAGTTTGAGAAGTTGTGTTTTGATAGATAAAAGTTTATAATTTAAAAAAAGTTAAGGTGCCGTGTTTGAAGTAATTTAGAAGTAATTTAAAAGTTTAATTAAGAAGTTTAAATTTTTAGTTTTTTATAAAAATATATAGTGAAAATGTCGAACACCTTCGATGTATTTCGATAATTAGGAAATATTTTCTTTTTTAGAATTTTTTATAATTTTATATAATTTATCTAAAGCATCTGATAGACCTCCTATTTCGTCAATGATTCCAAATTCAACGGCTTGTTCGCCGAGCAAAATTGTTCCAACATCATTAAACATTTCGCCAACTTTAAACATTAGTTCGTGAAACTTTTTTGAAGAAACTTTACAATTTTTGGTGACAAATTTAACTATTCTTTCTTGCATTTTTTCAAAATAATAAAAAACTTGAGGTACCCCCATAAACATACCATTCATTCGCACTGGATGTACTGTCATGCTTGCGGAGGGTGTGATGAATGAATGTTTTGCTGAAACAGCAAGTGGAATTCCAATACTATGCCCTCCGCCGAGAACCAGTGAGACCGAAGGTTTTTTCATACTTGCAATCATTTCAGAAATTGCAAGGCCTGCCTCAACGTCTCCTCCAACAGTATTTAGAATAATTAGGAGTCCATCAATGTTTTCATCTTCTTCAATTAAAATCAGTTGCGGTAAAACATGTTCATATTTAGTACTTTTGTCTTCCGAAGGGAGTACAGTGTGTCCCTCTATTTGTCCAATTATTGTTAAACAAAATATATTCCCTTTTTTATTTTTTGAAATGACGCTACCCATTTCTTTTATATTTTCGTTTTCATCTTTTTTATTTTCTTTTTCAAGTTTATTTTTTTCTTTGTTTTCTTTATTTTTACTTGATTTTTCATTCATTGAGAAATTGCCTCCGAATTTTGCATAAATAGTGTTAGAGTTTCAAATTATGAATTAATTGTATTATTGCCATAGAAATTGTTTTTTATTTTTTGAATATATTTCGATAATTATTTAAAAATTAAAAAACTAATTGAAAATGTCTAAAACTTTGAATTTTACAAATTTTTTCTTGATTCTTTGAATAGCATTATCAATTGATTTTGGATTTTTTTTCAAAAAAACTGCTATGTCATTATAATTCATCCCTCTGATATATAAAATAAATGTTTTTTTCTCTAATTTGCTTAAAATTTTTTTTATATTTTTTTTAAAAATTGAAAAATTTTCTTTATTGATCATTATTTCTTCAGGATCATTTTTTTTATTTTGAATTAATTTTTCGTATGCTGTTTTATTTTTATCTTCGTTATGTGAAATTGAATTATTATACGATAGACAATTGTTAAGAGGAGTGTGTTTTTTCCTGTTTGCGGTTTTTATAGCTGTGATAATTCTTCTGTATATACATTTTTTCATAAAATTTTTAAAAGAAATGTTTTTTTTTATATTAAAATTTTTTATTGCATTAAAAATTCCTATCATTCCTTCTTGTTTCAAATCTTCAAAATCTCCACCGTTTAAGAAATATCTTTTGTATTCAAAATAAACAGTATTTTTATATTTATTTATTATAAAATTTTCGGCATAGGTATCTCCTTTTAAAGCAAAATTTATTATATCTTCATCAGTTAATGAATTATATTTAGCGTGCGTAGGATTATTTTTTATTATTTCATTCATAAAAACCTCCTTATTTTTTTGAAAACTGATTAATTCAAGGAAAGGATGTTAACACAGTCAGAGATTATATTCAATATTCATTAGTATTAACCTTTTATAAATATAAATTTTGTTATTTTTTAATAAAATACATAATTTTTTAATTGAAATATATTTTTTGAATAAAAATACGTTTATTTCCAAATAATGTTTAAATATTGTTCGTTGGGGGAAATAAATTTGATTTTTAACAATGTAAATACAAAATCTTTGAAAAGAAAAAATATAAATGGAGATAATGGTAAAGAAAAAGTAGCAAAACAAAAATTTTCTTTAACAAATTCTTTATCAAAAAATATAAATTTATTTAAAAGTATTTTTTCAAACGACGATACTATAAGATTTAGAGAATTTCAAAATTCCAAAGATTGCTCAATTAAATTTTGTATAATTTTTTATGATGGATTGGTTAATAATGGAATAATAGATGAATTTATTATTAAACCCCTTATTCTTTCAGAAAATATGAAAAATGATGAAAGTTTAATAGATATTGTTATGAATCAGTTTATTCATTCTAATAGAGTGCAGAAATTAAATGATATGAATAAAATAATTGAATCGGTTACTTATGGTGAAACATTACTTATATTAGAAAATACAAATTATATTTTAACTATAGACACAAAAGGATTTGTACTTCGTGGCATCACAGAACCGGATGCGGAAAAAATATTATATGGTCCTCGCGAAGGTTTTAGTGAAGGAATTATGATAAATCTTTCACTTATTAGAAGGAGGCTTAGAACGAATGAACTCAAAATGAAATTTAAAACTTTAGGCGAAAGTAGCAGAACTGCAATTTGTATATGTTATATGGAAAATATAGTAAAGGATTATATTATAGAAGAAATTGAAAAAAGACTTGATAAAATTAGGGTTGATGGTGTACTTGATACAAATTATGTAACCGAGTACATTAGAGATGCGAAATATTCTCCATTTCCTACGATAGGGTGCACAGAGAGACCGGACAATGTAGTGGGCAAACTTCTCGAAGGTAGAGTTGCGTTATTTATGGATGGGACTCCGATGGTAATTACTCTTCCATATTTATTTATAGAAAATTTTCAGTCAAGCGAAGATTATTACATGGATCCTTTTTATAATACGATATCAAGAATTCTTAGAATGATTTCATTTTTAATGACCATTACAATTCCATCTTTTTTTATATCAGTAATATCTTTTCATCCGGAAATGCTCCCTGCACCACTTATGATAAACATTGCTAGCGAAAGAAAAATTTTACCTCTTCCTGCGGCACTTGAAGCATTTGCGATGCTTGCTATATTTGATATTTTGCGAGAAACAGGTGTTAGAATGCCATCTAGTATTGGACAAGCACTTAGCATTGTTGGTGCGCTTGTGATTGGTCAAGCAGCAGTTGCAGCTAAACTTGTGTCGGCACCGATGATTATAGTGGTTGCAATAACAGGAATTACAAGTTTAGTTATACCGAAAATAAATTCTTCAATTGTGGTTACAAGATTTTTTTTACTTGCCATGTCTTCGCTTATGGGTTTTTATGGTTTAGTTTGTGGACTTATGGTGACTTTGATTCATGTTTTAAATCTAAAAACTTTTGGAATACCTCAATTTATGCCGGATTGCAAGATTGATTTACAGAATTTTAAGGATGTGCTCATTAGAAAGCCACTTTTGAAAATGTTCAAGCGTCAAAAATATTTAACTGAAAATATTACACGTTTGGAAATTGTGGATACAAAGGAAAATGTTAATGAATAATTTTTTTAAAAATTTAAAAAAAGTTTTTTTATTTCGATTTTTTAAATTTGTTTTGTCTTTGGTTATATTAAGTTTATTTCTTGGTGGTTGTTGGAATTATCAAGATTTAAATAAAATAACGGTTGTTGCTGGTATGGCCGTGGATAAGAGTAAAAACAAGGAATATTCTTTATCGTTAGAAGTAATTGTAATGGAATCAGCTGGAAAAGATGGAAAGATCAAATCATCTTTAGTTGAAGGAGAAGGCGATACCATTCGCGAAGCTTTGGAAGATATAAACAGAAAGCTTTCAAGTAAGTTATATTTTGGAAATATGCAAACACTTGTAATATCTAAAAAATTGGCAGAAACTGAACAAATCAGAGAAGTGCTTGAAGGATTTTTTCGAGATCCAAATAGGCGAGAAACTGTTGATGTATTTATATCTCAAGAAGAAACTGCAAAAAAGCTTATAACTCCAGATCCTAAAAAGGATGAAATTGCTTCATATGAACTCAAACAAAATAATGACAAAAATTCAAATGAAAGTTCAAATACTTTTAAAAGATTTACTTTTGAAGTGTACAACGAATTAAAACGTGAATGTGGTGATTTGTCGCTCCCGATGTATCGTATCGTAAATCAATTTGAGCAACAAAAAGAAGAAAAAGCTGAAAATAAAAATGAAGAAGAAGAAATTGAAGGCGAGGATGAGAATTCTTCTGAAAAGCAAAAAAAAGACGATAAAAGTTCAAAAAAGGAAGAAGCTAAATCGCTTGCAAGTGACGGATGTGCAATTTTTTCTGGAAATAAAATGGTTGGTTCGCTTGAAAATGAATGTATGCCATATTTCTTGTTTGCCACGAATCAAATACATTCGGGAACTTTTTCGTTTGCAATTGATAATAGTGGAGAATCTGATACTGCGACTTTTTCGCTTATGAAAAATAATACAAAATTAAATTATGATTATGAAAACGAAAAACTCGTTTTATATATAAATATTGATTGCGATATTGGAATTTCAGAATTATCAAAATATGTGAATGTTTTGGATGAGAAAGAGATTGAAAAGTTTACTAAAAATATAGAAACAAAATTGAATTCAAAAGTTAGTGAAACAATTAAGAAAACTCAAGAATTGAAAAGTGATGTTTGTGGTTTTGGGACAAAAATTTATAGGAGCGATAAAAATCTTTGGAAAAATATAAAGAAAGAATGGAAAGAAATATATAAAAATTCTGAAATTAGAGTTTTATCAAAAATAAGAATTGTAAATACTGGTTTTATAATTAAATATTAGATTAGGAGATAAAAAATGATAAGTTTTATAGTAATTGTTTTATATATTTTTGCTTTTATTTTTGATTTTCTTCCAATTTTGAAATCAAGAAAAAAAACAGAAATTTCAGTTTATTCCTTTATTTTAGCTGTGAGTTTTATAATACTTTTTTTTGAAACTATAGGTTTTAGAATTCCTAGATTGTCTCCAATTATGGAAAGTTTTGCTAGAAAGGTAACTAAAAGATAAATAAACATTTGTTATAAAGTCGAGGTAAATTATGGAAAATATGATTTCAAGCCGTTATGCTGCTTGTATTATGACATTAATAATTACAGGAAGTAACTTAATATTTGGCATAACTTCCGAAAAGCAAAACGATCAATGGATACCTATAATTTTAAGTATGTTTATGTCTATTCCATTTATATTTATTTATGCAAGAATTATAAAGTTGTACGAGGGTAAAAGTATATTTGAAGTTATGGAAATTTTATTTGGTAAAATTTTTGGTAAAATTTTGATTGGAATAGTTGCTTTTTTTGGTTTTCATGCTGCCGCAAGATTGCTTAAAGAGTTTTCGGAATTTATAAGTTTAACAGCACTTAGAGAAACTCCTCAAATTCCAATTATTATCATGATATCTTTGGTTTGCCTTTATCTTGCCAAAAGTAAGATAAGTGTTCTTGGAAAATTTTCATTAGTGGTTTTTTTAATCGGATATGCCATTAACATATTTGTTTTTATAATTGCTATTCCCTTTATGAAGATACAAAATATTTTGCCGATTATTTCACAAAGTTGGGGAGAAATTTTCCAAAGTGCTTTAAATTTTATGTGTCTTACTGCTCTTGAAATAGTTTTTGGTTTTGCTATTATGGACAAATTTAGTAAAAATAATAATGTTAAAAAAATATACTTCAGTGCACTTGTTTTTGGATATTTTTTAATTTTTCTTGTTATAATTAGAACAATTCTTATATTAGGTTCTGAATCTTCTGCAATATATTATTTTCCGAGATATGTTGCAATTCGAGTAATAAATGCCGGAAGTTTCTTCGAAAGAATTGAAAAACTTACGTATTATACTTATCTATTATTTGGAGTTGTAAAAATTGTAATATTTTTATACACCGGATGTCGTGCCATTTCAAAAATATTCGAAATAGAAAATTATCAAGAAATTATGTTGCCTTCGTGTTTTTTAACTATATCAACTTGTGCTGTGTTAAGTGATAGTATTATGCAAATATTTTCATTTTTTTCAGTATATTATTTTTATTCAGTACCTTTTCAAGTTATAATTCCTATTTTTATGTGGATAATTGCCGAAGTAAAGACAAGAATTCAAAAGAAAGAGCAGAAAGAAATAGCAGTTTGAAAAATTTAAAAATTTTAGCATGAAGGTTAAATTAATTTTTTAGTATTGATATTTATATAATTTTATGTTAAAACATTCGTGGTTGTTTCCGTAGCTCAGCAGGATAGAGCGATTGCCTCCTAAGCAATAGGTCACCAGTTCAATTCTGGTCGGGAACACCAAATATTT
Source organism: Clostridiales bacterium (assembly GCA_031267755.1). Classification (GTDB taxonomy): domain Bacteria; phylum Bacillota; class Clostridia; order Monoglobales; family JAIRYP01; genus JAIRYP01. The sequence goes on from JAIRYP010000015.1 coordinate 236,720, forward strand.
ATTCTTTTAGTATTTATTCATCAGATATTTTTATTTTGTTTTCTAATTTTTATATCAAAATTATCTTTCAAAGGGACAAAATTCAATAATCAGAATATTGTAATATATATGGCTTTAATAAATTAATATATTATATATAGTTTGAGGTGAAAAACATGAAGGTTCAAGATTTTCAAACCGATGGAACCAAAGTTTTTCATGAAATAAAAGAAATTCAAATAGCAGTGGCGTTTGATGAAAATTATGCTTATCCTGCAATAGTTATGCTTACCTCACTTTTTGAAAATGCTTTGGACAATACAAAATATATTGTAACTGCGATGATACCAAGCAATTTAAGCGATGAAACAAAAACAAAAGTGATTTCTTTAAATGAGTTATATCAAAGTCACGAAATAATATTTTATGACATGGGTGATGCATTTATTCAAGCTCAATGCACTTTTTACGTTACAACTCCAACTTACTATAGACTTAAGCTTCCAGATGTTTTGAAGGATCAAGACAAATGTATTTATATAGATGTTGATACTATCGTTTTAAAAGATTTGCAAGAATTACACAATATTGATATCGAAAACTATTATATCGGAGGTGCCTGTGATTATGCAAGATATCTTCAAGAAATAAACCAAAGAATGTTAGAACTTAAAAATGTATGGGGCGATAAATATATCAACGCAGGTGTTTTGTTAATGAATCTAAAAAAAATGAGACAGGATGATGTTTATAAAAAGTTTGAAGAATTAATTTTAAACAAAGGACATTTGCTTCTTTATAACGATCAAGACGCATTAAATTCAATTTGCTATGAAAAAATTCTTACAATTAAACCAAAATTTAACTATGTATTTGGTTGGCAATACCAAGGTTCTAGTAATGAAGATAAAAATGAAGCGAAACAAAATCCCTATATTATTCATTATGCATGTTTAAAACCATGGATACACTCAAACTGTGCAATTTCACATTTTTGGTTTAGCTATGCCCAAAAAACTAAGTTTTATGACGAAATTTGTAATAAATTTAATTTAAAATAGGTTCAATAAAATTAAAATACAAAATTTATATGAAACGACTAAATAATAGAAAATTAAAAATAAGGAGGTTGAAACTTTGTTTAAAATAAAAGAAATTCAAATAGCAGTGGCGTTTGATGAAAATTATGCTTATCCTGCAATAGTTATGCTTACCTCACTTTTCGAAAATGCTTTGGACAATACAAAATATATTGTAACTGCGATGATACCAAGCAATTTAAGCGATGAAACAAAATCAAAAGTGATTTCTTTAAATGAGTTATATCAAAGTCACGAAATAATATTTTATGACATGGGGGATGCATTTATAAATGCACCATGTGATTTACGTTTCTCAACCGCAACTTACTATAGACTTAAGCTTCCAGATGTTTTGAAGGATCAGGACAAATGTATTTATATAGATGTTGATACTATCGTTTTAAAAGATTTGCAAGAATTACATGATATTGATATTGAAAATTATTACATTGCAGGAACTAGAGATGTGGCTCCATTTACAAATTATGAAAACATAAAAGAAAGAATGATTAAGATTGGAAATGTAGATACTGATAATTATGTAGGTTCTGGTTTATTGCTATTTAACTTAAAAAAAATGAGACAAGATGATATCTATAAAAAATTCAAAAACTTAATTTCGACTAAAGCAAAATTACTTGTATACTACGATATGGACACTTTAAACGCAATTTGTTATGGAAAAATTTTATTAATAGATCTCAAGTTTCACGTGTTTAATTATTTTCATCATTACGATTGTGCAAGAAATATTTATTATTCGGACAAAGATTTAGAAGAAGCAAAACAAAATCCTCATATTATCCATTATGTAGGGTTTAAACCATGGCAAAATAGAAATGTTCCATTATCGGATTTTTGGTTTAACTATGCTAAAAAATCTAAATTTTATTATGAAATATGTAAGAAATTTGATCTAAGAATTGAAGAATAAATTATGTTTTATTTTTTGATTAATTGAAAAATATTTGAAATTATTTTTCATTTGTGAATTAAAGTTATAACAATAAATTAATCAATTAGATTTTATAAGTTTTTATATTTATTTTTTGTGGCAATGCCCCCCCTAATGTGACGTTCTTTTTTATTTTTTGATAAAATGTTTTTTGTTAGTTTAAATAGATTTCTGTTTATTAAGAGAAGTCTTTCGGTTACATCTTTATGAACAGTACTTTTGCTTATATTAAATTTTTTTGCTGCATTTCGTACGGTACATTTATTGTCAATTATGTATTTGGCAACTTCTAAGGTGCGCTTTTCAATATGTTCATTCACACAATTCACCCCATTTTATCCATATGGGAGTGAACGCTATTTATTCTATTTTTTAAATCATTATTAAATTGTTGTTTATGATTTCACTTATTGTGTGTAAAAATGTTGGGTTTATTTTATGAATTTAAAAGTTTTGAATTAAACAAAATATAATAATTTTTTTTATTTTTGTTATTCATTGAGAGATTTTTTGTATATTTCATATATGTTTTCCCAATGCAATTTTTTAAAGAAACCTATTGTTTGATTTTTTTTAGATTCAAAGTTTACTGCTTTTTTTGCCATTATTTCAAGATTTGTTTGATCGATTTCAACATCATTTAAAGTTTTAGGAAGATTCATCTTTATATAAAATTCTCGCAAACGTTTTATTCCTTCGCGAATAACCGCATTTTGATTTCGATTTTCGTTAACTCCCATCATATTTATGGAGAATTGCGCAAATATATTAGGTTTTTCTGAGCATGTGTATTCCATCCAATTAGGAGTTAAGATTGCAAGTCCTGCGCCGTGTGCAATGTCATATTTTGCACTGAGTTCGTGCTCCATTGCGTGACATGCCCAATCTTCTTCTCGTCCCATTCCCAAAAGATCATTGTGGGCTATCATTGCACTAAATCCAATTTCGCACCAGGCTTCGTAGTTATTAGGATCATCGATTACGATGAGTGCATTTTTCATAATAGTTTTGACAACACTTTCGCATAAGCCATCTGTTAAGTCGGTATGTTCTGTGTTTGTGAAATATCTTTCGAACACGTGACTTATCATGTCTGAAACACCGTTTGCAATTTGTTTTTTTGGAATTGTGAAAAAAATTTCAGGATTTATAATGCTGAGTATAGGTTTTAATATTTGGCTGCCATAACCATATTTAGATTTTTTTTCTTCATTAGTGATAACTGTGTGACAACTTACTTCGCTTCCTGCAGCTGGAATTGTTAAAATGCACGCAACTGGTAAAGCTTTTTTTACTTCTTCTTTTGTTTCATAAACGTTCCAAATATTTCCTTCATAATAAAATCCCATCGCAATAGCTTTAGCTGAATCTATAACACTTCCGCCGCCAACTGCTAAAATTAATTCAATGTTTTCTTTTTGGCAAAGTTTTATCCCTTCGTGAACTAAATCTAACCGTGGATTTGGTACCACTCCACCTAGTTCCACAAAATCGATTTCATGTGTTTTAATTGAATTAATTACTTCCTCATAAAGTCCATTTTGTTTTATACTAGAGTTTCCATAGTGTAGTAAAATTTTTTTAGCATAAGGTTTTATTAATTTTCCAATTTCTTTTTGCGTATTTTTACCAAACAATATTCTAGTTGGTGAACAAAAATCGAAATTATTCATTTTTCTCCTTTATATGAAATGTTTTTAAATTATGTAAATATTTAAAATTAAAAATATTAATTAAAACTAATTAAATTTTTTAGAGTTA
>JAIRYP010000001.1 GCA_031267755.1 Clostridiales bacterium
TTTATTAACTTTATATTTTAAAGTAAACTTTTTTATTTTATCTCATAATTTTGAAAATTTAGAATTATTAGTATTAATTAGCAAAATATACAAAAATAAAAAATTAAAAATTTGCACAACATATTTATATTAAATTTTATTTTAACCAAATTTTATTAAAATTATGTATAAAATTTATTAATTCTATACAAAATATAAATAGTTTCATAAATTTACTTTACAAACTGTAAAATTTATTTTAGAATTTTCAAAAGGTTTAACACAAAAGAGTGTTTTGTTTAGAATTGCATGAAATTATAGGGGGAGAGATTTATATGTCGGGAATAGTAACAATGACAAGAGCACAGTACCACCACCAAAACGCCGACACCTCCACCGAGCCGCCGCTAAATTAGCAGCAGCATCACCGCCACTTGACGTAGTGAGAGCAAGATTAGGAATTTTTGAGTCTCAAGATGAAGCTGGATTTGCAAAATTAGTTGATTTACATCTTTTAAATTCACAATTGATCGGTACTAGCAGTGGAGCATTTCCTAAACAAGTAGCGGATACTGGCGTAAGAGTTGGTCGAGTGACAACGCCAAGAGGTACGGGGTTTGGCCCTAAACTGGAGAGACAAGCAGTAATCCATAGACAGCGTCACCCAATCTAATGAAACCTTTAAATCTGATTTCAGTTAATTCTGAAATCAGTTTTTAAGGTTTCAAGTTTAAAACCGCGTCCTAAAACCTCACGCGAATCACTAAGTATCACGAAAGCATTGATATCAGTAGTTTTTATGTAATTCTTAAGTTTGTTTATTTGATTTTTTTTAATGACGCTCATTAAAACTATTTTTTTGTCTCTCGTATACATAGAATTCCCATCAAGCGCAGTGACACCTCTATGTAATTCATTTATTATAAAATTTGAGATTTTTTCATTTTCTTCCGATATTATAAAAGCGATTTTTGCGTAATCGACTCCTTCATTTAGCATATCAATAACTTTACTTTGTGCAAAAAGTGAAACACATGAATACAAAATAATTTCAAGTTTTTGCATTACAATTCCATTTAAACCAATAATCACAAAATTGATAAGAAGAGATGCACGACCAAGAGATAAATTTTTTATTCTTTTGTTCAAAAATTTTGCAATTATGTCAGTTCCGCCAGTACCGCCTTGATGTTTAATGGCTGTTCCTGTTCCAAAACCCATGATCGTTCCTCCAATCACTGAAAAAAGCATCAAATCATGGCTAGGGCAAGAATTGTTTGGAACATGGGAAAATATAAAAGAAGCTAGCGAACTTGAAAGCATACCAACAAAAGAAAGAAAAATATATTCATTTCCATAACAAAAATAACCTAAAATAAATATGGGAATGTTTGCTAACATAATAGTAAACCAAATTGGAATTTTATAAATATGATTAATTATCACAGATAAACCAGAAATGCCTCCTGGTGCAAGATTTGCAGGAGCCAAAATCAAAACAGTACATGAACCCACCATAAGCCCGCCAAGTGCTGTCAACAAACATTTTTTAATTTTAATACGCACACATTTTCACCTCATGTTTTTATGATATTTAAAATTTCGAAAAGTCTTTCAAATTTTTGGTTTAAAAATAAATATCCGACTAATGCTTCAAATCCTGTTGCAATTTTATAATCAATCATTTTAACGTTTGAAGGAGTTTTTGATTTGGTATTTCTTCCTCTTTTGTATATATTAGTTTCTTCAGATGTTAATTTAGGTAATATTTTCAACATAAAATTTGATTGTGATTTCGCGCAAACGTAATTAATCACAGTTTTATGAAGCTCATTAACATTTGAAATATTTTTTTTTAAAATTGAAAATTTTATGTAGATTTCAAAAACACTGTCTCCAATGTACGCAAGAACTAAAGGAGGTAATAAAATTGGATTAACTATTTTTTCCATTTTTTTAAAATATTCATAAATTTCACTATTCATAAAAATCTTTCCAAACTGCATGCTGACCTTGTGGCGTATCATTTATTAAAATTCCCAATTTTTCAAGCCTCATTCTTATATCATCCGATTTTACCCAATTTTTATTTATTTTTGATTCCTTTCTTTCATCAAGCATTTTTTTTATTTCATCACTAAAATTTCTTTTTTTTTCTTTATCAAATATTCCAAGTATTTTTCCAATTTTTCTTATACTTTCCACAAAATATTTTATAATACTTTTTGATGAGTAAGTATTTAAATTTTTGTTTGCAGTAGATATTAAATCAAATAATGCAGAAATGCTACCCGCAGTATTCAAATCGTCATTTAAATTATCAAAGAATTTTTTTTCTAAAATATTTATTTCTTTTTTTAATTTTTTTTCAAGTGTACTTTGATTATCACATGGATTATCACATGCTTTTTTTGATAAAAAACTCAGATTTTCAAGGCAATTATAAAGTCTTTCTAAACCTAAACGTGCAGAATTCATTGCTTCAACGCTAAAATTTAAAGGGCTTCTATAATGAGACATAAGCATAAAAAAACGAATCGTTTCGTAACCAAAATCTTTTGCAACATTTCTTACAGCAAAAGTGTTTCCAAGAGATTTTGACATTTTTTTATTATTTATATTAACGTGACCGTTGTGAAGCCAAAATCTGACAAATTTTTGATTATTTGCACATTCACTTTGTGCAATTTCATTTTCGTGATGTGGAAAAATTAAATCTTGACCGCCGCAATGAATATCTATAGTTTTTCCAAGATAATGCTTCACCATTGCACTGCATTCAATATGCCATCCAGGTCGACCTTCACTCCATGGACTATCCCAGTAAGGATCAGAATTTTTTCTAGCTTTCCAAAGTGCAAAATCAAACGCTTCTCTTTTTTCATTATTTAATTTAATTCTTACTCCGCTTTCAAGCTCAAATAGTTTCTGACCCGATAATTTTCCATAATCATTAAATTTTTTGGCCGAAAAATAAACATTCCCTTTAACTTCATAAGCGTATTCTTTTTTAATTAAAATTTCAATAAAATTTATAATTTGTTCTATGTTTTCACTTGCTCTTGGATAAAAATTTGCGCGTTTAATATTCAATTTATCAGCATCAATAAAATATTCTTTGATAAAAAAATTTGAAATCTCCAAAAAATCCTTTTTAAGTTCAATGGACTTTTTAATAATTTTATCATCAACATCAGTAAAATTTTGTACATAAACAACATTGTAGCCTTTATATTCCAAATATCTTCTTAAAACATCAAATACTATAAGTGGTCTTGCATTGCCGATGTGGCAGAAATCATATACTGTTGGGCCACATATATAAATTTTAACTTTGTTTTCTTCAAGTGGTATAAAATTTTCTTTAGAGTGAATTAAAGTGTTATAAAGTTGCATGTTTTCCCCTAAAATGTTTAATAGAATATTAAATAATATTTTAAATTAGAATTAAGTTATATTTTGTAAATTAAAATCACATTGACATTCTAAATATTTATCTATAGCATTATATTTTGAGAGCATTAAAAAGTATATTATTCATTCGTTTTTATATTTGTAACAGGAGGTTAAAACGTGAAAAGAACTTACCAACCAAAAAAGAGACAACGTTCAATGGAGCATGGTTTCAGAAAAAGAATGGCAACTAAGAGCGGGAGAAAAGTTTTGGCACGTAGACGACTAAAGCATAGACATAAACTATCAGCTTAAAAATCGAGTATTATAAATGAAAATTATAAGCATTAATAAAAATAGAGACTTTAAAAAAATATACGTTCGCGGCAAATCATTTGCTGAAACGTTTTTGGTAATGTATTTTATAAAGAACAATTTAAAAATAAATAGGCTTGGCATTACGGTAAGCAAAAAAATTGGCAACAGTGTAAAGAGAAACCGCGTCAAAAGAAGAATTAAAGCAGTTTATATTTTAAACAGTAATAACATCAAAGTTGGTTATGATATAGTATTAATTGGAAGAAATAAAACAAATACGGCAAAATTTTCAGAAATAGAAAAATGTTTTTGGCATATTCTTAAAAGGAATAATCTTTTTTTAGAAAAAATGGTGAATTAATAAATCGGTGAAAGCAAAAAAATATATAATAACGCTAGACACCGAAGAAAAAATTTATAAAGAAAGTTTTATTAAAAATTTTTTAAAAAAAACTTTTATAAACATGATTAAGTTTTATAAAAATTTTATTTCTCCCTTTAAAATTTCAAGTTGCAAATTTTATCCATCCTGTTCGGATTATGCAATAGCCGCGATTGAAAAGTATGGAATTTGTCGTGGAATTTTAAAAACAATATGGAGAATTTTAAGATGTAATCCATTCAATAAAGGTGGAGTAGATTTTCCTTGACCAAAAATTTAACCTAAAACAAAAACAGGAGCAAAACTATCGGAGGATGTTATGCAAAATGAATTGAAGCTTATAAAAAATGTTGCTGAAAATGAACTAGAAAATATTTCTACATTGTTTGAGCTTGAAAATTTTAGAATTAAATTTTTTGGGAAAAATGGAAAGCTTACTTTGATTCTTAAAAAAATTTCTTCATATGAAGAGTCTGAACGACCTCAATTAGGAAAAGTTGCAAATTTGATTAAAGCTGATATACGAAAAAAAATTGAAGAACATAAAATTGAACTTGAAAAAAAAGAAATAGATAAAAAAATGTTAAGTGAGAAAATAGATATTACAATTCCTGGAAAAAGAAAATTAATTGCATCTAAACATCCTTTGACAATAATACTTGATGAGATCAAAAATATTTTTTTAAATATGAATTTTTCTGTAGAAGAAGGCCCTGAAATAGAATACACTGAGTATAATTTTGATTTTTTGAATACACCTAAAAATCATCCTTCAAGAGACTTAACTGATACTTTTTATATAGACAAAAATATACTTTTGAGAACCCAAACTTCTCCTGTGCAGGTTCGCACTATGTTAAGCCAGAAACCTCCAATCAAAATGATATCTCCTGGCAGAGTATTTCGGCGAGATGAAGTTGATGCATCGCACTCACCAGTATTTCATCAAGTCGAAGGTCTTGTAATTGACAAAGGTATTACAATGGCAAATCTTAAATATACAATGGAAATTATTTTAAAAAAAATTTATGGCGAAAATATTAAAATTCGTTTTAGACCACATTATTTTCCCTTTACCGAACCAAGTGCCGAAGTTGATATAACATGTTTTAAATGCGGAGGAATCGGATGTAGATTTTGTAAAGACGAAGGATGGATTGAAATATTGGGAGCAGGAATGGTTCATCCAAATGTACTTAAAAACTGCAAAATAGATTACAACGTTTATTCTGGATTCGCATTCGGTTTAGGGCTTGAAAGAATTGTAATGTTTAGATATGGTATTGACGATATTAGGCTTTTTTACGAAAATGATATAAAATTTTTAGAACAATTTAAATAATTTAACATGTAAATATTTTTCAAACAGCTTGTTTGCGATAAGAAACAAATAAAAACTATTTTGGGAACAAAACACTTGTATCCAAAATAGTTTTATTATTTACTTTTTCCGAGAAAGAACAGACGTTTCGCGAAAGAACGGACGTTCCGCCTCTTGGGTTTCTTGAAATACTGCACGAGCATAACTCGACACATCTATTATCTCGGGTTCTCGTTCTTTACCAAAATCAAATTTAAAGGGAGAAGGAAATATTTGACGCACTTTTTTAATTCCCATAATATCTTTCTCGTTTCGTTCTTTCTCGTTTCGTTCTTTAATACGACGATATATTGATTCAAGAGCAGACATTCTCATTTGCCTCCATCAAAAATTATTTTCTTACCCTCTTGAAGTAAGCATATAAATTATTATTTGTCAATATATATTTTAAATATTTTTATAAATTTTAAAAATGGTGCGCTGTGAGGGAGTTGAACCCCCGACCTGCTGGTTCGAAGCCAGCCACTCTATCCAGCTGAGCTAACAGCGCTCTACAATATTTAACTATTATAAAATAAACAATTTTTAAATATCAAATTATTTTTTTAAAATTCGCTTAAAACAATTAACAAATTTAAAGAAATTTTTACTATTTTTAATAAACTGGATACTTTCCTGTAAAACAGGCATTACAAAAACTATTCTCTTTAGAATTTGAAATTATTTTTTGAAGCCCCTCGATTGAAATATAGGAAAGCGAATCTGCACCTAAAAATTCACAAACTTCACTCTCAGTCATATTGTAAGCTATAAGATTTTTTCTGGAAGGAATATCGGTTCCAAAATAACATGGATTCAAAAATGGAGGCGAAGATATTTTGATATGAACAGCTTTAGCGTTTGCATCTCTAAGTAACTTAACAATTCTTTTGCACGTAGTTCCGCGAACTATTGAATCGTCAACCATAATAACTCTCTTGCCTTCAACTTCTGATTTTATAACATTGAGCTTAATTTTAATGCTTAATTTCCGTTCATTTTGAGTTGGTCTAATAAACGTTCTACCCACATATTTACTTTTCACAAATCCAATATTGTATGGAATTTTTGATTCCAATGAATATCCAATAGCAGCATCAATTCCAGAATCGGGTACGCCAATTACTATATCAGCATCAATCGAATTTTCTTTGGCAAGAATTCTTCCGATATTCATTCTCACTTTATGAACGCTGTTTCCATTTATAAGACTATCTGGGCGCGAAAAATAAATATACTCGAAAATACAAAATGACGATTTTTGACCGCACATATCTTTAATTGATTCTAATCCATTATAGCTTGCAATAACAATTTCGCCAGGTTCAACATCTCTTAAATACTTTGCATCTATAGAATCGAATGCACATGTTTCGGAGGCAAAAACATAAGAATTTTTAATTTTTCCTATACAAAGTGGTCTAAAACCTTTTGGATCTCTGACTGCAATAACAGAATTTGGAGTTGAAACAATCAAAGAATATGCACCTTTTATAATGTTCATAACATTTAAAATTGCTTTAGGTGTTGATCCTGATTTAATCCGTTCTCTTGCTATGAGTTGAGATATTACTTCGCTATCGCTCTCAGTTTGAAATATTGCACCATCGTTTTCAAGAATTTTTCGCATTTTTTCGCTATTTGTCAAATTTCCATTGTGTGCCATTGAAAAAGTTCCCTTTTTATATTTTGACACCAATGGTTGAGAATTTATTTGTTTGCTGGACCCAGTTGTTGAATATCTCACATGCCCTACTGCAATATAGCCATGTTTTAAATTTTCTAAAATATTTTTATTAAATACCTCCTGAACCAAACCGAGATTTTTATGTTGAACAACAACAATAGTGCCATCATTGTTTTTTTTGTTTACTGTTATTCCACAACTTTCTTGCCCACGATGCTGAAGAGTGCAAAGCGCATAATACGTAAGTTTTGATACATCAAGCGAGTCACCATTATCAAATATTCCGAAAATACCGCATTCCTCATGAATGCTCATTGTTAATTCTCCATTTTATTTTTAAAACGTTCAAATGTTTATTTAAGTCTATTTTTTATCTAAATATGTTTAAATTTATGTATTTATTTTCCTGGTTCAAGAGAAGGAGGGGCAGGCGTGTATGAATAATTAAACTTGACTGGATGAACTACGCTCTGCACATCTGCACCAAAATTTTGAATTTTTTCAAGGATTTCTTCTGGTTTTATTTTAAGACGCTCAAAAACGCTAAGTGGCTTAATTCTATCCCTTTTTTCATTTATCCAATCGCAAAAACGATCATATAATTCCACAATAAATCTAATTATAGCGTTATCAGGCACCTGAAGTCTTCTAAGATCGTTTAAAAATTTTTTTATTATTTCTTGTTTTCGTGATTCAATTTCTGGACTAAATTGTTGTTTATGTAAATTTTTCGAATCTTGTGCATAACTAAAATAAAGTTCTTTAATTTTTTCATTCTTAATTTTTGAACCTTTTTGTAAATTTTTAAGCACTCTTTCCTCTGCTTTGGTAATTATGAAAAAATATAAATGTGCAAAAATAAGTAAATTGCAAAGATAATCAACAGTTGTTTCGTTATCAAGTGAATTAATTTTTTCACTCCGTAAATTGATTTCTCTTTGAAATTTTTCAGAAAGTTTTATATCACCTTTTATATCAAATCTAACCATATGATATAAAATTTTATTTTTATCTAATAAATTCAACAATTCCGCTTCATCAACTGCATCAATTTCTGGAGGCATGGTAAAAATGGCATTTTGTGGATCCCAAAATTCATTTATATTATCTTTAAAATATTCTTCTGTAAATTTCATGTAATTTAAACCTCAATAAATTTTTGATAAAACAAAAAATATTACTTACAATTTTCCGTTCCATTATTTGAAACATTTGCTGGCATTATACACATCTTAAATTTTAAGTCTATTTAAAATTTCATTGTATGCATCTTCAACATTGCCCAAATCATTTCTAAACCTATCTTTATCAAGTTTTTCGTGAGTTTTAATATCCCAAAATCTACATGTATCAGGAGAAACTTCATCTCCTAAAATTATTTCTCCATTTTTCACTTTACCAAATTCAAGCTTAAAGTCAACAAGCTTTATATTAAAAATTTTTAAATGTCCTTTTAATAAATCGTTAATTTCGAAAGATAATTTTTTGACGACTTCTATTTCCTTTTCGCTAGCCAACTCAAGTGCTACAGCGCTATATTCGCTAATAAAAGGATCACCAAGTTCATCATTTTTATAACTAAATTCAATAGTTGATTTTTTTAACATTTCCCCTTCACAAATTCCATATCTTTTTGAAAAGGAACCGGCAACAACGTTTCTCACTATAACCTCAAGTGGAATAATTTCAAGCCTTTTAACAAAAGTCTCCCTATCTGAAATCTCTTTTATAAAATGAGTCGACACTTTGTTTTTTTCTAAAAAATTCATAAAATAATTTGTTATTTTGTTATTTATTACTCCTTTATTTTTTATCTGCCCTCGCTTTTGATTGTTAAATGCTGTCGCATCATCTTTATAATAAACCCAAAGAATATCTTGATTATCAGTTTTAAAAATTTTTTTTGCTTTTCCCTCATACAACAATTCGCGCTTTTCCATTCTTTCTCCCAATATGTTTCAAAAAAATAAAAATTGAAAACTGTAAAATTTTATTCTACAGTAACAGATTTTGCAAGATTTCTTGGTTTATCTATGTCAAGTCCTCTTAAGGAAGAAATGTAATAAGCAAAAAGTTGAAGTGTAATTACACTAAGTGACGATATGACCGTTTCGTGTAAATTTGGAATACGTAAAATATAATCAGAAACAATACCTATTGAGTCAAGTTCTTCTGAAGCAATTGCAATAACTACAGCTCCTCTTGCCTTTACTTCTTTGATGTTGCTTATCATTTTTTTCATAATATCTTTGGAAGTACAAACTGCAATTACGAGCGTTCCCTCTTCGATTAGTGCAATGGTGCCATGTTTCAACTCACCTGCTGCATATGCTTCAGAATGAATATACGATATTTCTTTAAGCTTAAGAGAACCTTCAAGACAAACAGCATAATCTAATTTCCTTCCAATAAAAAATACATTTTTTTTATCAAAAAATTTTGATGCAAGATATTGAATATCTTTTTTATTATCAAAAATTTTTTCTATGTTATCAGGTATGTTGATTATGGCGTCAATCATTTTTTTAGAATTTTCTGAATTAATTAAATTTAATCTTTGTGATATGTAAATTGCAAACAGATAAATAACAATTAACTGCGTATTATAGCACTTAGTTGTTGCAACTGCAATTTCTGGACCTGCTCGCATATAAATAACGTTTTCTGTTTCTCGAGCCAAAGTGCTGTTAACAACATTTACAATTGATATTGTTTTCGCACCTTGCTTTTTAGCATAACGTACAGCAGATATTGTATCAAGGGTTTCACCTGATTGACTTATTGCAAGAATTAAAGTTTTTTCGTCAACTATTGGATTTCTATATCTAAATTCCGATGCGACTTCACATTCAACAAATATTCTAGTCATATCTTCAATTATGTATTTTCCTAAAACTCCAGCATGATACGCACTTCCACAACCAATTATATAAATATTTCTAATTTTTTCTAAGTAATCCTTGTTTAGTACTAAATTTTCAAAATTTATATTAATGCCATCAATTCTAGAGAGTAACGTTGCTCTTATACTGCTTGGTTGTTGCATAATTTCCTTAAACATGAAATGCTCATAACCACATTTTTCGGCAGATTCAGTTTCCCACTCAACATGAAATAATTTCTTTTTAACCGGCTCTTTATCGGCATCATATATTTTTATTTCTTTTTTTCCAACAATCGCAATTTCATTATCTTCAAGGTAATAAATTTTTCTCGTATAAGGCAAAATAGCAGGCACATCTGATGCTATAAAATTTCCGCTTTCACATTTTCCAATAACGAGTGGGCTATCTTTTCGAACTGCAATGAAACTATCAGGATTTTCTCGGCAAAGGATTCCTAAAGCGTATGAACCATTCAAATGACTGATTGTTTTTTTTGTAGCGTCAAGCATGTCACCATCGTAATAATACTCAAACATATGCGCTATAACTTCAGTATCTGTTTCAGAAATAAAAACAAAACCTTTTTTTGCCAAAGCTTCGCGAATAGTTAAATAATTTTCTACTATTCCGTTATGTACAATTGCAAATTGTCCACTTTTGCTCATATGGGGATGAGAATTTATATTGGATGGTTCGCCGTGCGTTGCCCAACGTGTGTGCCCAATTCCCATATTACCTGGCATTTTTTCATTTATTATTCTTTCAAGCTCTGCAAGACGTCCTTTGCATTTTAAAACGTCAATTTCTCCATTATTGTAAATTGCGATA
>JAIRYP010000006.1 GCA_031267755.1 Clostridiales bacterium
GCCAGAGGGTCCTAAAGGAATTCAAGGACAAGAAGGACCCAAAGGAGATCCAGGAGTAAAAGGAGACCCAGGTTCAAAAGGAGATAAAGGCGAAACAGGACCAATGGGACCACAAGGACCAAAAGGAGCTACAGGAGACTGTAGCCAATGTCCATCAAAGCCAGGAAAACCGAGATGGTATTCTGATTATGGCTATTTAACATCAAGTGCAGACTATGTAGAAACTCTTCAAAAAAGTACACCATTCGTTTTTATTACAACCAATCCTGAAACTTCTGGAAGCGTTGAAGTATACAAAAATGATAATAAAATTATAGGTCTCACCTTAAACGAACCAGGAGTATATCTCTTATCATATCAATTTATTGTTAATTCTAACCATGCAATGTTTTCTGTATATTTAACAAAACCGCCAATTCGCACTGTCAATGATACAAACACCGTTGATATTAAAGAGCTCGAACAAACCAAAAGTTTCTGTGATGGAAACAAAATAATTACATGTCAGTCAATTTTACCAATAAAAAATTCACCTTCATATTTAGATATTCGCTGTCATGAGGATACAAAAATAGGAAACATAGATCACTTAATCGTTGATGCATATTTCTTAATATTTAAAATATCAGAACTTCCTGAAGAACCTGATCAAACAACCTATCAATAAAACATCAAAAATATTTTTTTAAAAAATTATAAAAGGGGAGTGATTTTTTTGTACAACTCAAACTGCAATTGCCACAAAAATCATGACAAACATCAAGAAACAAATTCTAATTGTTCAGTAAAAACCACAAAATATTGCCAAGATCGGTCAGGTGCAACTACTTTACCAGGAGATTGGAAATCAACTGAAGTAACTGGATCAACTGAAGTAACTGGATCAACCGGAGAAACTGGAGCAACTGGAGAAACTGGAGCAACTGGACCTACCGGACACCAGGCCTACCAGAACAACTGAGGTAATCGAAACATCTGAAAATCCTAAAATAACTTAAGCAGTTGAACACAAATTAACTAAACTATTTTAAAACATATTAAAAATCAATTTTAAAATTTTATAAATATTTTTAACGCTCATGCCGAGCTAATAACTCGGCATTTTTGAATATTTATAACAATTCGATATAATAACGTTTATTCCTCTAAATTTCATTCTAAATGTAATTCGTACTGATGATTTTTGTAATTTTTTATTAACGATCAAATAAAAGTAAGTATTTAAATATAAATTAAACGAGGAGAAAAAATGTCTGGACATTCAAAATGGGCAACAATTAAAAGAAGAAAAGGAGCAATCGATGCTAATCGCGCAAAAATTTTCACTAAACATGGACGTGAAATATCTGTAGCGGTTAAAGAGGCAGGGCCTGATCCTGTATCAAACTCAAAATTAAGAGAAGCAATAAATAGAGCAAAATCAAACAATATGCCAAATGATAGCATTTTACGTAGCATAAAAAAAGCATTCGATGAAGACACAAATAACAACTATGAAAAAATTGTGTATGAAGGTTATGGACCCGAAGGAGTTGCGATAATGGTTGAAAGTTTAACCGACAATAAAAACAGAACTGCCGGAGATATGAGACACTATTTTGATAAATATGGAGGTAATTTAGGGCAAAGCGGATGCGTTAATTTTTTATTTAAAAGAAAAGGTCTTATATTAATTGACAAAAATAAAAATATTTCAGAAGAAAAAATTATAAATGACATAATTGAGTGTGATGCCGATGATTTAATAACATTTGAAAATTATTTTGAAATTACCACAAAACCAGAATCCCTAGAAAATATCTGTATAAGTTTAGAAAAATTAGGTTATGACGCTTCACAATCAGAAATTTCATATATACCAAATTCTAAAATAAAATTTTCAGAAAAGGATTCGTTTAAAAAAATGGATAAACTTCTTGAAATGCTTGAAAGCAATGACGACGTACAAAACTTTTATCATAATCTAGAAGACTAAAAAAATTTTTTAATTTCTAAAATTTAAAAACAAAAATAAACAAAATTAGGTTTTATTACATTTTATAAATATAATATCCCATCCAAAACGATCTTAATAAACATATATTTTAACACAATACACTCACAAAAAACCACTTCAAACAATTCAAATTTCGGTATTAAATTAAATGGCAATATTTTATTTTCAACAATAATTTTTCTATTCAAACAACTCTTTAATTATCTCATCGCAAGTTTTAATTTCTTTAATCAACCCTGCAATCTGTCCAGCCATAAATGCTCCATTTTCAACATCTCCATTTTGAACTGCTAAACGAAGCGAACCGACCGTAAATTTTTCAAATTCTTCAAGACTAACTTTTTCTTTTTCCATTTTCTCAAGCCTAATAGAAAGCTTATTTTTAATAGCACGCACCGGAACACCCGTAAACCTTCCCGTAACAACAGCATCTCTATCTTTAGCTGAAATAATCATTTCTTTATATTTTTGATGAACAATACATTCAGTTGAACAAACAAAACGCGTTCCAACCTGAACCCCAGAAGCTCCGAGTTCAAAAGCAGCTCTAACCCCTCTTCTATCTCCAATTCCACCTGCCGCAATTACTGGAATTTGAACTGAATCAACAACTTGAGGAACCAACACCATCGTCGTGAGCTCTCCAATATGGCCACCAGATTCACATCCTTCTGCAACAACTGCAAACGCTCCATTTTTTTCCATCCTTTTCGCCAAAGCAACACTTGAAATTACAGGAATTACCTTTGTTCCAACCTCTTTCAACCTTTGTATATACTTTGCAGGATTTCCAGCTCCTGTCGTAACAACATCAACTGAATTCTTAACCAGCAAATCAAAAATTTCTTCAGTGTAAGGCGACATCATCATCACGTTCACACCAAACGGTTTACTAGTTAATTTTTTAGTCTTATTTATCTGTTCCTCAAGCCAAGTTGCTGGAGCATTCGCTGCCGCAATAGTTCCAAATCCCCCAGCATTTGATACACTCGCAGCAAGATTTGCCTCAGAAACCCATGCCATGCCACCTTGAAGAATAGGATATTTTATTTTTAAACTTTCGCAAAACAAATTACCCAATCGCCAACGCCCCTCACAATATTTATGCAATATTTTGATTTAAGTAAAGAATTAAGATACTTGAACTTTATATTTTAAATAACTAAAGCGAAATAATCAAATTAAACTCATATTAAAAATTTTATTTAAATTGTCATTCCATGATGCAAAGCTCGGATATCACTTTTTTTCCAAAAATTTAATGTTTCACGAATTTGTGGAATACGTATCATGCATCTAGTTTCTACTTCTCTTTCTTTTTGGAACGAACTCAAAATATCAATAGACATTTTTATTATTTTCTCACACATCGACCTATATTTTTCAAAAATTGGAACCCAACATTCTGTGCGGTAATATGTATCGATCAACTCAGGATTATCTATTAAATTTTCTTGCTCTACAAACAAACAATGCTGTTGCAAATCTAATGTTCTTACACAAATTAATAACACATGATCAAACTCCTTAAAAACATTCTCAACACGAAAACACGTTTTATTAAACAAAAAATCATCGTAACATTTAGCATTGCTATTTTCTATAATACGACGATATCTAGCGCCGTAGTAACTTCTTGCCTTATAAAAATGTGAACTTAATTCAATAAATTTATAAATTGTATCCATTAAAAATTTCATTAATCCTCTATAACAAAAACTTTTAAGTTCTTCGTTTGGCTGACCTACATGTGCTTTCAAAAAATTTTTAATACGTTCATCGAAAAAAATTCCTCCCATAATTATCTCCTCATATTTTTTAAAATTTATTTAAATCATTTTTAATCTTCCTGACTAAAGATCAAAAATTTTAAAATCAAATTAACTATCAGATTTAATTTCCTTAAAACACACCAATTCGCAGCGTAAAAAAATGTCTTCAACAATAAAAGTTTTTACTCCACTCTTTTACTATTTTCCTCCCATTAATTATCAACAACTTTTCCATTTGCTAAATAGTTTCAAAAAAATATATCATATTTTCTAGAGAGATTTTCAAAACTTTCGACATTAAACACCCGCAGCAAGATTTGCCTCAGAAACACACGCCATGCCACCTTGAAAAATAGGATATTTTATGTTTAAACTTTCACCAGACGTATCATCCAATTATATCTCATATTATTTTATAAATTAAAATTTTTTTCCACTGTTTTCTATACTAAATTCTTTTTTTTTTATAATATTTCAGTTAATTTTTAAAAATTTTTGTTTAAAACCTTAACAAATCAATTTTACAACATTAAAACAAATTTTCTACTTAACGACGGGGAAACCTCGGGCATAGAAGTTATATCAATATCAGCATCTACTCCTTTAACAATTTCCAAATACTTCTTTTTATAACGATCTTCATCGAATAAAGGAGCATATATTCTTGAACGATAATATAGATCTAAAACCTCAAATTTGCACAAAAATCTAAAATTTTCTTGTACATTTATTAATTGCAAAAAATACACGCCTTCTAACGTTTTAAGATGTACAAACAATTCTTTCAGTTCGTCTATTACTGTCAAAACTTCTGGCGTCTTTTCTACTAAATAATCAGTAAAATGTGAAAATATTTTAAAAACAAAATTTGTAAATATTCCCACTCTTGTCATTTCTGATGAAAAAACCCTATTAAATTTTGAATGGAAAGATCTTTAAATTTTGCATTTACTTCATGCGCTTCATTCAAATGTGAAATCAAGTATACAAGAAAATCGCACAACTCAGCCCATCCATTCCAATGCGGTGGTAATGCTACTGCTTCTTCAGCGTAAAAAAATAATTCGTCTTGAAACTTCGTTCTAATATTATCAATTGTTGACGTATAATGTGTAATTTTGTCTAAATACTCTACAAGATTTCCAGCCATAACTTCTTTCTCCATATTTCTTAATGATTTATTAAACTTAAATTTATTTAACGCATTCATCTCAAAAAACTCTAAACAAAAATCAAATTGTAATTTTACATTTAATAAATACTTTTCATAAAAATACTTGTTAAAAAACATAAAATAAATTTTTTATAATACAACGTAAGATAAAAAATTTTAAATTTTAAGACAAATCAAAAAATAACTTAATGTTTTACAATGTAATTGTGTGTTTAAAGAATAAAATTTTAGATCTTAAATCACAATAATAAAAACACTTTTTAATAAAGTAACTCAAACACACACATTTTTTTGTTTTTCAAATTTTTCATATCAATTTAAAGTCTTAGTTTTATATTATCAAAGCAACACTTCCCCAAGTGAGACCTCCACCAAAGCCTGTTAAAATAACCAAATCTCCATTTTTTATTTTTCCTTCATTCAACGCTTCATAAAACGCAACAGGAATAGAAGCTGTTGACATATTGCCATATTTTTGAACATTTGAAAACATTTTTTCACTTTTATAATTAAGCTTTTTACATGCTCCATCTATAATTCTTTGATTTGCTTGATGAGGAATTATATAAGAAATTTCATCGATTGATTTTCCAATCTTTTTAAGAAGTTTTTGAACTGAATAAACCATCGAATTGACTGCAAACTTAAAAACCTCACTTCCATTCATCCAAATCGTGTTACAATTATTTGTAATTCTTTTCTTCAGCTCCATTTCATCTTTTCTAAGACCTAAAACAGTTAAATTTTCCCCCTTAGAACCCTCTGCACCAAGTAATGAATCTACAATTTTCGATTCACAATTTTCACGTGCTTGCAATATAACGGCACCTGCCCCATCCCCAAACAAAACACAAGTTTTTTTATCCTTATATTCAGTTATTTTAGATAAACAATCTGCTCCAATTATAAGCGCATTTTTATAAACTTCATTTCTTAAAAATTGATCAGCGACAGTAATGCCATAAATAAAACCAGTACACGCCGCATTTAAATCAAAAGCCGAAGCTCCTCTCGCATTGATATTTTTTTGCACAATACATGAAACTGATGGACAATACATATCTGGAGTCACGGTTGCAACTATTATGATATCTATATCATTTGGAGTAATTTTTGCGTTCCCGATTGCAGCCAACGCAGCTTTGGTCGCAACATCGCTTGTAAAAACATCCTCTTTCGAAATTCTTCTTTCGGAAATTCCAGTTCTCGTTATAATCCATTCATCACTCGTATCAACCATTTTACAAAGATCAGAATTAGTCAATACATCCTCTGGAACATACATCCCGCATCCAATTATTTTAGAGTTATAACGACTCTGTTTCATCTTCCACAACTCCAAATTGTAAAATATTGTTTTTAATTTCTTCTATAGCATTAGACTGAAAATAATTAATTGCTTGTTTCGCAGCATTATAAAATGATTTCGAATCTGAATTTCCGTGCGCTTTCATTACATGTTTTTTAAGTCCAAGAATAGGCGACCCTCCATATTCCTTATAATCAATTTCTCTTTTGAACTCTAAGAAACTTTTTTTAAGTAAAAACGCAGCAATCATTGAAAAAAAGTTTTTAACAAAAATTTTATTCAAAGCATTCGACATAAATCTTCCAGTACCCTCCAAAAGCTTCAAAACAACATTACCTGTAAAACCATCACATATAACAACCTCTGCTGCACCAAACGGTATTTCCCTCGCTTCAATATTTCCTACATAATTCAAATTTGTATTTTTAAGAATTTTATTTGTTTTAACTGTAAGAGATGTTCCCTTACCGTCTTCCTTCCCTATATTCAGCAATCCAATTCTTGGATTTTGAATATTCATAACATTTTTCATGTAAATATGCCCCATATATCCAAATTGTAACAAAAACGCCGGCGTACACTCACTATTTGCTCCAACATCAATCAACATAAAACAACCATCTTGACACGGTATCAAAGGTGCTATTGCAATTCGCCTTACTCCTTTTAATCTTTTTATTATAATTGTTGAAGCGGCAATCAATGCTCCTGTATTGCCAGCGCTCAAAAACACATCTCCACCTGATTTATTTAACGCATTTAAACCTTGACAAATAGACGAATCTTTCTTATGCCTAACTGAAGCTACTGGATCATCAGAATTTTCTATAACTTCAGACGTATGCATTATTTCAATTTTATCTTTTTGATATGTATATTTAGAAACCTCTTCTTTTATCATGTTTTCATCACCAACAAACAAAACCTCAATACCAAAATCTAAACTTGCATCAATAAATCCTTTTATAATTTCTTGCGGGCCTTTATCCCCACTCATTGTATCAACTATTATTCTCAACAATGTCCTCCAAACAAAACTTTATAATCAATATTACTTCACTTAAAATTTATAAACTTCCAATTCTTCTTCACATAATCATAACCCGAATATACAGTCAACCCTACAACAATGACAACAATCACAGATATGAAATCTATATTAAAAATATTAACTTTTAAAACACAGGAATTTATCAATATTAAGATTATAGCTGAAATTTGTGAAATCGTTTTTATTTTTCCCCAACTGTTTGCTTCTATAATTTTATTTTCAGAAACTGCAACAAGTCTTATGCCTGTCACTATAAATTCTCTTGAAATTATGATAATCGCACTCCATGAATTTATGTATCCTTTTTCAACAAAACTCACAAGAGCCGCTGTAATCAAAAGTTTGTCTGCAAGCGGATCCATAAATTTTCCAAAAACCGTAACTTGATTCCTTTTTCTAGCCAAATAACCATCTACACTATCTGTCACAGAAGCGATTATGAATATCAAAACCGAAATATGCACGCTATACCTAAATTTACCAAAAAAAAACATAACAAAAAGAGGGACCAATAAAATTCTAATTAAAGTTAACTTATTTGACGTGTTCATAAAAATCCGCTTCTGCTAATGACTACTAAATTATTTGCAAAAAATATTTAAAAAATTTTTTAATTGCCTCATGAAATAATTTTAAAATTAACACAAAAATCTATTTTTCCAAATCTATCAAATTATATTTTACACATGAATCATAAAATAATCTTAATTAATTTTTCGATATAAAATTTTATCTGATCGCACTGCCGCATATATACATCAGAAGAAGCCCCATATGGATCAGCAATGTCTAAATTTTCTTTTACATACTTTGAAAAAGTATAAATTTTTTCTTTGTAACACGGAAACTTTTTAATAAGCTCTTGACTGTGCTCATCAGTCATACCAAGAATTAAATCAAATTTTTCAATTAACTCTTTAGTTACCGTTTTAGATTTATGCTCTGAAATATCAATATTATATTTTTTCATGGAATCAATTGAATTTTCGCTTGCACTCATTTCAAAAAACGCATGTGTTCCCGCCGAACTTGCATGTATATCAAGTTTATTTTTTTTCGCTTCATAATTTAAAAAACCTTCAGCCATAGGACTTCTACAAGTGTTTGCAGTGCACACAAATAAAATTTTTTTCACGTTTTAGTCACAACCGTTCATATCTTATTATTTATTGCAAACTCCAAAATTTTAAGTTTTATCAATTCGTTTACCAATTTTACCTATCGCTTCCTCAATTTTTTCTAAACTTATTGCCCCAATGCGTTTAATGACTAATTCATTATTCGAAATATCAACAATTGTTGATTCTACACCGATCTCGCAATTTTTGCAATAAACTATTGCATCAATTTTTCCATCCATTTCATCTATAACTTGCTTATAACATATTGAACTAGGTTCGCCAGATATATTCACACTCGTTGCAGCGATAAAAAAACCTGATTTCTCTATAATTTTTTGAGCAATTTTATTTGATGGTAACCTTATTGCAACAGTCTCATTTGTCGAAGTTAAAATGCTTAATCTTAGACATTTTTTTTTAAAAATTATTGTAAGAGGTCCTGGCCAAAAAACATCAATAAGAGCTAAAGATATTTCATTTAGCTCTGCAATAAATTTAGCATGATTTTTTTTTGAAATATGCACCGTAAGAGGTTTGTTAAATGCTCTTTTTTTCACTTCAAAAATATTTTTTACAACTTTTTCATTAAACGCATACGCACCTAAACCATAAACTGTTTCAGTTGGAAAAGCAATAATCCCACCACTTTTTAAAATATTTGCTGCAATATTAATTTCTTCTTCACTTAAAATTTCGGTTTTCACACATTTTTCCTATAACATTACAAATATGTACTTTGTTCAAAAAACTTACAAACAACACAATTTTAAAGATTAATTTTTAATAATTTTACTTAATTATAATAATTTAAATACTATGAAACATATTTACACTTCTTAAAACGATTGAATACTTTTTCGAAATTTGTAAAAAATACTCACGAACTTAAGTTATTAAACAATAATCTATAACAAAAGGCAAATAAAATGGAATATTTGTACGCTTTTTTAATAGGCGGAGCAATTTGTGCGATTGCGCAATTATTAATAGATAAAACAAAAATGATGCCAGGTAGAATACTTGTGCTATTTGTGGTGATCGGAGTAATTCTGGGTGGAATCGGCGTCTATGAACAAATAGAAAATTTCGCCGGAGCAGGAGCAAGCGTTCCAATCGTTGGATTTGGTAATGCACTCGCTAAGGGATCAATCAAAGAAACGAAAGAAAAAGGCCTAATAGGAGCATTTACCGGTGGAATTAAACAAACTGCGGCAGGAATTTCATCATCAATTTTTTTCGGTTTCATAGCTTCTGTTATATTTAAACCAAAAGAAAAAAAATAACATAATTCAAATCAAACATTTAATTCTTTTTTTTATAAATGGTTCATAAATATGAGATAAATAAAATTTATACAAAATATTCATTTATTTTTCACTTTATTTAAAAAAACTTCTTTATCATAACATTTAAACTTTTTGCAAATATAATTTTTATCTCTATATGCTACATAATTAAAATTTTAGCATAAAATATTAAAAACTTCATCTAATCTTTCAATAACCTATTAAACATCACCAACCCCCCCCCCCCCCCTACTTCTAATTTTTTGTGAATTTTTTAATAAAAATTTGTTGAAATTTGTCTTATTTTGGAATATAAATGCAGCTGTAAGTTTTATATTTCTATAGAGGAGTTGTAAAAAATGGCAGAAATCGTTTTATATGCAATAGCGGCAATAAGAAAATCGGAATTTGGAATAAAATATAATACTATATTAAATGAATATAGTTTAAGGGCAGAAAAAAAAGAAATTTTAAACGATCGCTTGAATGATGCGGATAGGATAATTAAAAACACCGAACCATTACAAAAAAAATTCGATTCAATTATAGAAGATTTAAATAAAATAATTTGTGCTAATTTGCTTGATGAAGAAACAATAGCAATTGTGGGAGGGGGGGGAATTGCAGGATCAATAACAGGAGGAGCTATAAATGGTGCAGCAATTGGCAGCATAGTACCAGTACCCTTGTTGGGGACATTAATAGGTACAGTTAGCGGTCTTATTGCAGGAACTATTGGAGCAGGCATTAAAGTTGCAGTGGTAAAAAATGAAGCTAAGAAAAAAAAAGAAAAAGCAACAAAAGAAAAAAATGAATTTGTCGTATTTGCAACAAAATGGAGAGATTATAGAACTTTAATATCAAATCGTCTAGATGAGCTTAATAAACAAGAACAAAAACGTTTGGAAAATATTAAAACAAGAGCATTAACTGCTCTTGAAACTTTTTCAACAGGAACAGGACGAGAAACTAAAAATGCAGATCAGAATGGAAAAAAAGTACGAGCTAAATATGGTGATACTCTAAACTGTGCTAAAGATAAATTTAATAAAACATCGGCAAGCATGAAAAAAGAAGTTGATGAAGCAAAAATACCAGAAAGCTCAAAAACAAAAATACATCAAGAAAATTCCAAAGATTTAGTGGAAACTGGTGCAAAGATAGCTACGAAAATATTCGAAGAATATAAATTTGCTTTTGACGAACTTAATGATTATTATAAAAAGAGTCATGAAGAAAATGAGCGCGCAAAAGAACTTTATGTGAGTGCTATCAGTGGTGACGAAAGTGCTATTTCGGAACTCGAGGCTTTGGAATCCATCAAAGCACCAGATCCAAATGTAGACCCAACAGCAGAATATCTCGAAAAATTAATTACCTATGAAACAAAAAATTTAAAACTTAGATCACGCGAAAGAATAAAAAGAGAAGAAGAAAAATTTAGAGAAACTTCTTTTAAGCAAGCAGAGTCCAAATCAAAGAGTTCTCCGTCCAATACAACACCACCGTCGGCACCACCAAAACCACCGACACCACTGCCGAAACCGCCACCACTGCCGAAACCGCCACCAGCAGCAGCGAAGTTGCCGCTAGCACCGCCAGCGAAATTAGCAGCAATGAAAGCATCACCGCCATTTGACAGAGTGAGAGTAGGATTAGGAATTTTTGAGTCTCAAGATGAAGTTAGATCTGAAGAATTCATTGATTCACATTCTTCAAATTCAAAATTGTTCGGTGTTAGCAGTGGAGCACTTCCTGAAAAATCAAAGAATACTGTTGTAAATGTTGTTTCAGTGAGACAGCCAAGATCTGGGAAGTCTCGCTCTAAACCACGGTAATCCAATTTTTGGAA
>JAIRYP010000010.1 GCA_031267755.1 Clostridiales bacterium
TGTACCTCCGCCCATATCAACAACCATCGTACCGTTTGGTTCTGAAATATCAATTCCCGCACCAATTGCTGCCGCTATTGGTTCTTCAATTAAGTAAATTTTACTTGCTCCAGCTTGAATGGTTGCATCCATAACTGCTCTTTCTTCAACTTCCGTAACTCCACTCGGCACGCACACAATTACTCTTGGTTTAAAAAGAAATCTTTTTGAAACCTTGCCAAGAAAATATTTGAGCATTTTTTCGGTTGTGCTATAATCGGATATAACCCCATCTTTAAGCGGTCTTATGGCGACAATGTTTCCGGGAGTTCTTCCGAGCATTTTTTGTGCTTCTTCTCCTACTGCCAGCACTTTATTTGTATTTCGATCAACCGCAACCACGGAAGGTTCTCTTATAACTATTCCTTTGCCTTTTACATAAACCAAAACTGAAGCTGTACCAAGATCTATTCCAATATCTTGCGCAAACAACACTATTACGTCCCTCCTATATGTCGGAACAATCTAAAATAAAATTTCAACAATTCATAAATTTTAATATAAATTAGTATACTTCTTTAGTATATTTTAATTATTCAAATCTTTCAAGTTTTGCATTTGAAAACATAAGTTTTTTCTTAAAACCATCAAACATTATTTCAATTTTCGAATCATTATGATTCGCATCCTCAATTGACAATATAACCCCAGTGCCAAATTTTGCGTGTATAACAACGTCTCCATTTTTAAAATTTTGCGAATATTCACATTCTCTTTTATCTTTTTTAGTATAATTTTCTAAACACCTATCGGGCAAATCATTATTTAAATTCTCTATTAAATTTTTAGGAATTTCTTCAATAAACATAGAGGGTTTATTTTTCACATTTTTAATTTCACTTTTATCATTTAAAGTTTTTATAAAGCTAGAACGAAATTTGCTCCACGTAACAAATAACCTTTCTTTTGCGCGAGTAACTCCTACATAACAAAGCCTTCTTTCTTCTTCAATTTCTTCTTCCGAATTAAAAAAACGAGTGTTTGGAAAGATGCCTTCTTCAAACCCAACAAGAAAAACAACCGGAAACTCTAAACCCTTGGCACTATGCAAAGTCATCAAACTAACGAAATTTTCTATTTCTTTACTTAATTCTATATCACTTAAAATAGAAATGTTTTCTAAAAATTCTAAAATGCTAATCGAAGGATTTTTTTCAACACTTTCATGAATCGAAACAATAAATTCATTTATATTCTCGCATCTTACTTTATCTTCAATGGCTTCGCTATTCTCTAACTTAAACAAAATGCCTATTTTGCTTATAACTAAACTTACAAATTGTTCCAAATTAAAATTTTCTTTTTTAGAATTTTCAATAAGTACTTCAATAATAGAAACAAATTTTTCAATTTTTGACCAACTTCTAATGTCAGCAGAATAATCTTTGATATTCTTACATACCCCATACATACTTAAATTTTTTTCAGACGCAATATCTTCAATTTTATTTACTGAAGTTTGGCCAATTCCGCGTTTTGGTTCATTTATAATTCTTTTTAAAGAAATATTGTCGCACGTATTTTGTGCAAGTCTAATATACGCAATTAAATCTTTTATTTCCTTGCGATCATAAAACCTAAGCCCTCCAAAAATTTTATATGGAATTTTTGCTCTTACAAGAGAACTTTCGATATTCCGTGACAATGAATTATTTCTATACAAGATAGCGAAATCGCTCTCATTTTTCCCTTCAACATCCATCATTTTTTTAATTTGTGAGGAGACAAAATCAGCTTCTAAATATTCTCTTTCTGCAGCAAAAACTTTTACTTTTGAACCTTCTTGATTATTTGTCCAAAGTTTTTTTTCTTTTCTTCCAGAATTATTTTTTATTATTTCGTTAGCAACTTTTAATATATTTTTTGTCGATCGATAATTTTCCTCAAGCTTTATAACTCTTGCACCCGAAAATTCATTTTCAAAATTCAATATATTTTTTACATTCGCTCCCCTGAATTTATATATACTTTGATCGTCGTCACCAACAACGCACAAATTTTTATATTTTTTAAATAATAATTTAATAATTCTACACTGAGCATAATTCGTATCTTGAAATTCATCAACCATAATATATTTATATTTATCTTGGTAATATTTTAAGGTTTCAGAATCTCTTTCAAATAATTCTATTGTTTTAATAATTATGTCATCAAAATCAAGTGCGTTATAACTCACTAATCTTTTATTGTACATTTTATAAATTTCCAAAATATTTTTGTCAGAAATATTAAAAATTTCTTCTTTTTCGGAAATATTTGAAAAATTATTTTTTGCTCGACTTATATGATTTAAAACCTTTTTTGGTTTATATTTTTCTCTATCTAAATTAATTTCTTTAATACACTCTTTTACTACTGCGTTTTGATCATATTTATCAAAAATAACAAAATTATCATTTAAACCTATTTTAAATATATTTTTTTTTAAAATTTTCAAACACATCGAATGAAAGGTTGAAATCATAATATTTTTAGAATCTTCACCCAAACAATTTTGCAATCTGTTTTTAATTTCATTCGCTGCTTTATTTGTAAAAGTTATAGCCAATATCGAATCTGGTTCTACCGGACCAGCTTCCAAATATTCTTGAATTCCTGTTATGTTTTCAAATTCAGTTTTATTGCTATTTTCAAATTCCTTAAGTTTATCCACAATATCTTTGGTTATGCTTGATTTTACTGAACCAACATTTCCATATTTCACTAAATTTAATATTCTATTTATTATAACGGTAGTTTTGCCTGAACCTGCACCAGCTAAGACAAGTAATGGCCCATCTAAATCAAATATAGCGCTCTTTTGTTTTTCATTTAAATTTTTATATTCCTTTCTTTCCAAACTTCTTCTTCTGATTGCCGAAAATTCATCAAATAAACACATATTAACCTCTATAACAAATTTTCTCCCAAACTATTGTAAACAACATTTGTAATATCATTTTAAAATATAACACAACTTTATATCCTCAAAAATCTCTCTCTGAACCTCCGCCACCCGAAGAACCTCCAAAACCACCATTTCTTTCGTTATTCGAATTTTTAAACCCGAAATCTGAATTCATAAAATTTCCAAACAAAAATCCCCCAATAAAACTTCCGGGCCCACCTCTTCCGCCAAAAAATATTAAAATCATCATAACAATGAAAAAAAATGGCAAAATACCAAAATAATTATAATATTCAGATTCTTTCGAATCAAAATTTTTATCAATTACAATGAAATTTGAAGCTATGGCCTTATATCCTTCAAATATTCCCTTGTCAAAATTTCCATTTTTGAAGTGTGGCATTACATAATTATCGAGTATCGCACCAATCTTTGCATCATTAAAAAAATTTTCAAGGTGGTATCCAACCTCAATCCTTACTTTTTTATCTTTTGAGGAAACTAAAAATAAAATTCCCTTATCTTTTTTACCAATTTTATATCTTCTAAACATTTCTGTTGCAAATTCTGAGCAATTAACGCCATCCATCGTTTTCACTGTCACAACAACGATTTGTACGCCATCATTATTCTCGGCAATTTTTTCACTCATTTTCAAAATTTTTTCTTTGGTTTCTTTTTTTATAATGTTTGCAAAATCATTTACATAAAATTCTGTAGTTGGATTTGGTATATTAAAATCGTATGAATAAACATTTAATTTTAAAAAAACGCAAACAAAGAGATAAAAAAACACAAAGAATTTTTTCATAACAAGTTTCCTTTTAGGCATCAAAAACCCCGAAAATCTTCATTTATAAATGAATTTTTAATACCTGCTATATATCAAACATTATAAATGGAAACGACGCTCTTATATTTTTTTCTAAAAAAACTCAAAAAAGCTAAAAACTTCTTTATTAAAATTACACAAAATCTATCATCAAAAATCCACAATAGGGACATTTTGTGCACCATCTTTTGCTTTAAAATATTCAAATTTTTCAAACTTAAATACTCTCGCAAATATATTATTTGGAAAAGAAAAAATTTTTTGATTATATTTTTTAACGGATTCGTTATAATCGCGCCTTGCAGTAGACAATCTATTTTCTGTACCCGCCAATTCATCACGAAGTCCCGTAAACTGTTCATTTGCTTTCAAGTTTGGATAATTTTCAATCACTACTAAAAGTCTTGAAATTGCACTGCCTAAATTATCATTTTCGTTTAATTTTTCATTTAATGAAGATGCACCCGACATTTTGGCTCTTGCATCTGAAATTTCGGATAAAATTTTTTCTTCATGTTTTGTATACCCTTTAACTGATGCAACAAGATTTGGAATTAATTCAATTCTTCTTTCAAGCAAATTTTCAATCTGACTTTTAGCAGAGTATACTTTCTCTCTTTGTTCAACCATTCCATTGTATTTGCCTATAATGAAAAATAAAAATATAAAAACAACTAGTAAAGTCAAGTAAATGACCTTTTTTCTTTTCATTAAGATACTCCCCAGTAATTTAATTTATTTTTTTTTAAATACTTATTAAATGTTACCAAAATAATTAAATAGTTACAACCTCTATTGTTAAATTAAATATGCTCAAAAAAACTCAATAAAGCTTAATATTCTAAAGATTATATTAAAATTTCAACAAATGATGCGTTTTTTAAACATATTGATTTTTAAGAAAAATAAAAATAAAATAAGTGTAATTATAAATTTCAGATAGTTTTCTAAAAAATTAGGTGATAAATTATTATCAGGCTTCAAAAATACTTGTCATTGTGTGGAATTTCATCAAGGCGTAATGCTGAAAAAATTATTGAAGATGGAAGAGTAATGGTCGACGGAATTAAAATAACTTTTCCGGGAACAAAAATTGATGAAACAAATAGCAAAATTTTGTTAGATAATAAGAGAACAAAGTTTGAAAAAAAGATTTACATCATGTTAAATAAACCCGTTGGATACATAAGCACAGTTAGGGATGAAAAAAATAGACCGACCATCATGAATTTAACAAGTGAAATAAAAACCAGAATATATCCAATAGGAAGACTCGATTGCACCACCGAAGGTCTTATTTTAATGACAAATGATGGCGAAATTACAAATAAACTTACTCATCCCAGATACAGTATAGAAAAAACCTACATTGCTGAGGTTTCGGGTAATTTGAACCCAATTGCTTTAACAAAACTTAGAAAGGGAATTGTTATAAATAATTATAAAACAAAATCCGCAAAAATCAATATAATCGGAAACTCCAAATACGGCATAAAGCTTGAAATTACATTACGCGAAGGAAAAAAACATCAAATAAAAGATATGTTTGAAATGGTTAATTGTAAATTAAATAAATTAAAAAGAATTAGTGAATCAGAAATTTTTCTTGGAAATTTACCAATTGGAAAATGGAGAAAACTAAACGATTCAGAAATATCTAAACTCAAAGCAACAAAAAGGAAAAATGATGATTAAAATTGAAGATTTAAGAGAAAAACGAAAAGAAATTTTAAAATGTGGAGGAGATGAAAAAACTAAAAAGCAACATAAAAATGGAAAAATGACTGCAAGAGAAAGACTTAATTTGCTCTTGGATGAGAAAAGTTTTGTCGAAATTGATATGTTTGTTACGCATCGTTCGAATGAATTTGGCATGCACAATATCAGTGCACCGGGAGAAGGAGTTGTTACAGGCTATGGAACAATAAACGGAAGAACGGTTTATGTATATTCCCAAGATTTTACAGTAATGGGAGGCTCTTTAGGTGAAGAACATGCAGCTAAGATTTGTAAAATTATGGATATTGCAATAAAAACTGGAAATCCAATTATTGGTATAAATGATTCGGGGGGGGCCAGAATTCAAGAAGGCAATGATGCTCTTAAGGGTTTTGGAGAGATTTTTCGTAGAAATTCTCACGCTTCAGGCGTTATTCCTCAAATTTCAATTAATTTAGGTCCGTGTGCAGGAGGCGCGGTATATTCTCCAGCGCTTTGCGACTTTATATTTATGGTTAATAAAATAAGCCAGTTGTTTATAACTGGACCATCAGTTATAAAAGCAATAACAGGCGAGGATGTAACTTTTGAGAGTTTGGGAGGAGCAGATGTCCATTCTCAGATAAGCGGGGTTGCGGCCTTCAAATCCCCCAATGAAGCAGAATGTTTTTTGTTGGTTAAAAAACTTTTTACCTTTTTACCATCAAATAATCTTGAAACACCTCCAACTTGTGCGCGTGAAGACAATCCAAATAGATTAAACGAAAAGATTTTTGATTTTTTACCTTCAGATTCAAACAAATCTTATGATATTATAAATATTATAAAAGAAGTTGTTGACTTTGGTGATTTTCTGGAAATTTTCGAAAATTATGCAAAAAATATAGTAATTGGATTTGCAAGATTAAATGGAAATGTTGTTGGAATAATTGCAAATCAACCAAAAGTTTTAGCAGGCGTTTTAGATTTTAATTCATCCACTAAAGCCGCGAGATTTATAAGATTTTGTGATTGTTTCAACATTCCTCTAGTTACGTTTACAGACGTTCCAGGTTATCTTCCCGGAATTAGTCAAGAACATTCTGGCATAATACGTCATGGCGCTAAGCTTTTATATGCTTTTTCTGAAGCTACAGTTCCAAAAATTAACGTAATATTGAGAAAAGCTTATGGTGGAGCATATATCGCAATGAACAGCAAACATTTGGGCGCAGATATGGTTTTTGCGTGGCCAAGTGCTGAAATTGCGGTGATGGGACCAGAGGGGGCCGCAAACATAATTTTTAGAAAAGAAATTGCATCAAGTAATGACCCCATTTCCGCCCGTAAGGAAAAAATTCTTGAGTATAAAGAAAATTTTTCAAATCCTTTTGTAGCTGCTTCACGTGGATATGTTGATGATGTAATAGAGCCGCACTTAACAAGAATAAAAATTATAAGCGCGCTTGAAATACTTAAGGGGAAACGTGAATCAAGACCAAAAAAGAAGCATGGCAACATTCCACTTTAATTTGATCGTTCAACTATATATTACTGGAGAATAATTATGTTTTTTAAAAATTTGTTAAAAAAAGATAACACCTTTGAAGACAATTCAAAATTATTTCCTATACAACCCGAAAAAAAATATTCCGCTGTCATAGAAGAAAATAATGAAGAAATAATTGCAGCTATAATTTCAGCAATAACTTTTTATATGCAATCATTCGACTGCGATTTCAAAATCAAAAATATCAAAAAAAACAACTCTTTTTATCCATGGAATTTTGCTGGGATTAATGAAACGATTAACTCGAGGATTTAATGAATTCTTTTTGATAAATTAGAATAAAAATATTTTTTACATATAGTTTTACTTTTTTAATAATTTTAAATATTTTATAAATTTGGTTATGGAGTTTTAAATTTGAGAAAAAAAAAACAATTTAAAAACTTACCTGAAAAATTAGTTCATAAAAAAACAAAAACCAATAAAAGAGTTTATAAAAAAAAAGAACTGATATCAAACAAAAACAAACAAAGCATAAAAAACAAACCCGTTGATTATATATTTTTAACGACAATTTTAATACTTCTTGCAATCGGTCTAGTTATGGTATTTAGCAGCAGTAGCCCAACGGCTTTTGCGAACAAAACAACAAATCACGACAGTTTTTATTACCTCAAAAAACAGTTCGTTTGGGCAATTATAGGCCTTCTTTCCATGTTTTCTGTATCAAATTATAACTATAAAAATATTGGTAAAAAATCCATATTATTTGTCTTTGTAAGTCTAGTTTTATTAGTAATGGTCACTATTATCGGAACAGAAGTAAACGGCGCTAAACGTTGGCTTGGCTTCACTTCCTCCTTTGGTTTTCAGCCTTCAGAGTTTGCTAAAATTGCTATTTTGATATTTTTTTCTTATAGCTTATCTAAAAACAAAGATAACCTTAAATATTTTTGGAAAGGACTTGTGCCATACTTGGTGATTGTGGGAATTTTTGCCGCTTTGCTCTTACTTGAGCCGCATTTTAGTTGCACTCTTTTAATAGCGTCAACAGCAATTTCGGTATTATATATAGCAGGAGCTCGCGTTAGTCATTTTTTGATTTTGAGCGCTCCGATTTTGATCGGAATTTCAGGAATAATAATCTTTTCGCCATACAGAAGAGATAGACTCTTTGCGTTTCTTGATCCGTTTTCTGATCCGCTCGGAAAAGGATATCAAATTATTCAATCTTTATATGCTATAGGTTCAGGAGGTATATTCGGGCTTGGTCTTGGTCAAAGTAGACAAAAATATTTGTACCTTCCAGAACCACAAAATGATTTTATATTCTCAATTCTTTGCGAAGAATTAGGGCTTGTTGGAAGTACACTCGTAATTTTTCTTTTTATAATTTTAATTTGGCGCGGATTTAGAATTGCCTCAAAGACGCCCGATTTATTTGGAAGTTTACTGGCTTGCGGTATCACAACTCTTATCGCTATCCAAACCTTTACAAATATTGCAGTTGTTACTTCTTCAATTCCAGCAACTGGTATGCCACTTCCATTTTTTAGTTACGGAGGAACAGCGCTGGTTTTCACGCTTTCTTCAATGGGAATTATATTAAATATTTCAAGAAATATAAAAAACGTTTAATTAAACCAAAAAATAAATATTCTAACTATAAATTTAAACAATTCAAATTTGTATTATTTCATTCACTTTCACGCACTGGCGCATTATGGATGGCGCAAACATCTTTTGGCGCATTATCCCTTGTAAAATAAAAATTAGTAATATTCCCGCCGCAGTGCTCATTAGGTAATTTCCCACTATTTTTACAATAATTAACATTTATAATTTCTTGAGGTTTTTCTAGATCCTTATTTTTTAAATTATTATGGACTTCATCCATAATTTTCTTCCAAATAGAAATATTTGGATTTTTGCTTATCCCTAAATCCTTCGGCTCATCATAGCCATACCACAAAGCTGCTACATAATATGGAGTAAATCCAACAAACCAACGATCAAAATTATCAGAAGTAGTTCCAGTTTTTCCAGCCGTGAAAATTCCACTCGAAACTTGAGAACCAACACTTGTTCCGTTTTTTACAGATCCATTCAAAAGTTGCGCAACTATATATGCTGTAGCTTCGCTCATTGCAACGTTCGTTTTTTTATCATTTGTTATTATTTCTCTTTCCTTACTATCTAAAACTTTTGTAAAAACATAAGGTTTTGTATAAATTCCACCATTTGAAAAAACCGCATATGCGCTAGCAAGCTCTATAATTTTTACGCCTTTTGTAAGCCCGCCAAGCGCAAGCTGGGGGTACCCTATATCTGAAAAAATTTCTCCATTTATTGTTTCTTTCTCAACAAGCGAAGTAAACCCAAGATTATTAACTAAAAAATTATATGAATTATTAAGTGTAAGCTTTTTAATTACCTCGACCGGAGAAGTATTAAGTGAATAATTCACTGCTTGTCTTATATCAACTTTTCCACTAAATTTTTTATCATAATTTTTACATATCCAATCACCAATTTTTATTTCTTCGTCTTTTAATATGGTTGCTGAATTTATAAGTTTGTTCTCCAAAGCAGGAGCATACGCTGATAGTGGTTTTAAAGTAGAACCTGGTTGTCTCAAGGTTTGGGCTGCACGATTTAGCGTACGACTCGCTGTTTTCGCACCAATCCCGCCCGCCATTCCAACAATTGCACCACTTTTAGGCTCAATTACTACAATTGCAGACTGAGGCGCTATTTTTTCATTTATTTTAGGAAAGTTATTATTATCTTTATAAACTTTATCTATAATGCTTTGAATCTTCGGATCATACGTAGAATATATTTTAAGTCCACCTTCATAAAGCATTTTATCCGCAATGGAATCAGAATAACCTTTCTTTTTAAGGGCCCCTAAAACATCCTCAACAACTTTGTCTGCAAAATATGAACTAATTGAAGAACCCTGCAAATTACTTGAAGATTTTGAAAAAGATAATTTTTCTTTCAATGCTTTATCATGATCTTTTTGAGTTATATATCCAATTTCTAACATTTTTTTTAGTACAATCTTTTGTTTTTCCTTATTATTCTTCGGATTAGCAATCGGATCATATCTCACCGGATACTGGGTTATTCCAGCAATGCAAGCGCACTCAGCAAGACTTAAACCCTCCACATCCTTTCCAAAAAATTTATGAGATGCAGATTGAACTCCATAACATCCTTGTGATAAATAAATTGTATTTAAATAAAGTTCAAGAATTTGTTCCTTCGAAAATTTTCTTTCAAGACTTATTGCACGCGATATTTCCTTGATTTTTCGAATTGCAGTTTTATCTTGTTCTCGCGTTAAATTTTTAACAAGCTGCTGAGTTATAGTGCTACCACCGTATGAGGAATCTTTGCGAAATATCCAATTTAAAAAAGCTTTTGTAGTCCTTAAAACATCAAAACCAAAATGACTGTAAAATCGTTCGTCCTCCACAGCAATTATTGCATCTTTCATACTTTTAGGAATTTTACACGAATCAACCCAAATTTTATTTTCATTGGGGCTGAGACTTTCAAGTTCTTTTTCTTTTCCTTGAGAATCTAAATACATAATTTTTGAAGCATAACTTACAGTTAAATCATCAATCCGCAATACATCGTTCTCGCCAAGAAAACAACTTAAAAATATACTAACTACAATTGCAACTCCACCAACCGAAGTTATTCCAAAAAACACTTTGCAAAAAACCCTCAAAATTGATTCTTTCCTGCGTTTTTTATTTTTCAAAACAACAGCTTCTTTCGTTTAATTGTTTCAGCTTTGTCCTAGTATATTAAAATTACATTTTTTTACTAAAGAATTTCAAGACAAGTCGAAAATTTGTTGAAAAAATCTATGATAAATCTTTCTAATAATTTTTAACATTTTTGAAAAAACAATTTTACAGCAATATAATTAATAATTAAAGATAATATTCGCTCTTGTGCATTATAAATAGAATTTATTCAGTTATAATATTTAAAATTTAGGTAAATTTTTTAAAAATTTTTCAAACACTTCAAAAATAAATAATTATAAGTTTTACATGTAATAATTTGTGAATATAAATATTAGTGAAAAAATCTAAATTTTTAATTATTTCGGAGGAAGTTTTTGTGACATTATCTAAACTTTTAAATGGAATAACTGTTAAAAAATCAAGCGGGCCATTAGAAATAGAAATTTTAGATATTTCTCAAGATTCAAGAAAAATTAAGCATGGAGATCTGTTTGTTTGTATTTCGGGAACTAATTTTGATGGAAATGATTTCATATATAAAGCCATAGAAAGCGGAGCCGTTGCGATAATTTCTGAAAAAAATTTTGATACGGTTGATTATAAAACCAATATTTCATTCATTACTATAGAAAATATGCAAACCACTTTACCGAACATTGCATATAAATTTTATAATTTCCCGCAGAAAAAACTAAAATTAATCGGAGTTACCGGCACAAACGGCAAAACCACTGTCACACATATGATTAGAACAATTCTAAAAAGTTTTAAGAAAAAAACTGGACTCATTGGCACGATCGAACACTTAATTTTAGATACACCAATCAAGTCTCAAAATACCACTCCAGATGTACTTGAAATTGCTAAATTATTTTCAAAAATGGTCGAATCTAATGTTGAATACGTAATTATGGAAGTATCTTCACATGCCTTAACTCTTGGGCGCATTGATGAATGTAAATTTTTAATCTCGGTATTTACAAACTTAACTCAAGATCATTTAGATTTTCACCAAAACATGAAAAATTATTTAAATGCCAAGAAAAAAATTTTTGAGATGTGCAAAATTGGCATTGTTAATTCTGATGATGAATCAAGCCCCGAAATAACAAAAAACTCAAAATGTCAAATCATTAATTATGGGTTTAAAAATGAATGCAATTATTTTGCCAAAAACGTTCGTTTAAGTAGCAAAAACGTTAAGTTTGATTTAATTAATTATGACAAAACTCTTCTTGTTAACATTAATATTCCAGGAGAATTTTCTGTTTATAACGGACTTGCTGCAATTTCAACATGCAGCGCTTTGGGGTTTGACCTGAACGAAACTTGTAAATATTTATCCAATTTTCAAGGCGTTAAAGGAAGAATAGAGGTTGTTGATACTGGTAAAGATTTCCATGTTATAATTGATTATGCTCACACTCCCGATGGACTCTTAAATATCCTTAAAACTGTTCGCCAATTCACCGTTGGAAGAATTATAACTCTGTTTGGGTGTGGCGGTGATAGGGATAAAACAAAGAGAACAAAAATGGGTGAGATTGCAGCTCGTTATTCAGATTTTTGTGTAATTACTTCAGACAACCCTCGCAAAGAAGACCCAAGGGCCATAATCGAAGATATTTTGCCCGGAATTAAAAAAATGGAATGCAAATATGTCGTAATTGAAAACAGACGCGAAGCCATTTTTTATGCTACTAGCATTGCAAAAAAAGATGACATAATAATATTGGCAGGAAAGGGTCACGAAACATATCAAATACTTAGTGATAAAACCGTTGAATTTGACGAACGAAAAATTGTTTTAGAGTCGCTATTTAAAAAAAATAACACAATGCTCACGAAAACAAATAAAACCAATAATATTCGGCAATAAAATCAATAAAATTTTATAAATTACAAAATGGACATATAAGTTTTTAAGTTTTTCTATTTAACAATCAAATATTTTTCAATATTTTCGTTGTGCAAAACTTGATTTTATTTAATTTACAAAAACTATTTAAATTCAATAAAAACGACTTTGAAAAATCTAGGAGACAATTATGGAATTATTGAAATTAAACCAGGCTGCAAAAGGATGTGGTGGAATATTAAAGGAAGTGAATGGCGAAAAATTTTTAAGGGGAGTTTCAATAGACAGTCGCAATATCAATCAAGATTTTTTATTTTTTGCGCTTAAGGGTACAAAATGTAATGGACAAATCTTTGCTCAAGATGCGATTAAAAATGGTGCCGTTTGCTGTGTTGTGGATCATACCTTCAATAATTACAACAATCTTCCTATTATTGTTGTTGAAAATACTCTTGAAGCATTAAAAAACTTAGCAGAATTTTACAGATCTCTATTTACGGTGTTTGTTATAGGAGTTACTGGAAGTGTCGGCAAAACAAGCACAAAAGACATGATAGCCCTTGTCTTATCTAAAAAATATAAAACACTTAAAACTGAGGGCAATTACAACAGTTGTATCGGACTCCCACTCACTGTATTTAATATGGAATCTAATGTCGAGGCTGCAGTTTTTGAAATGGGCATGAGTAATTTTGGAGAATTGTCCAATTTATCAAAAATATCAAAACCGGACAGCGCCGTAATCACAAACATAGGAATGTCACATATTGAGAACCTAAAAACCAAAGAGAATATTTTAAAAGCTAAACTCGAAATTTTCGATAACATATCGCCCGATGGATTTGCCGTTCTAAATGGAGATAATAAAAAACTTTGGGAAATTCGTGAAAATATATCAATCGAAACAGTTTATTATGGAATTTCTAATTCTGAATGCGACATTTTGGCTTCCAACGTAAATTTATATTCAAACCACACTGAATTTACAATTAAACTAGATGGGCTTGATTACCAGGTAAAAATAAACGAACCTGGTCTTCATTTTGTTTATGCTGCGCTTGCCGCGGTTTCTATTGGCATAAGATATGATATTGCAACCGAAAATATAATACAGGGAGTCTTGGAATTTGTTTCTGGCCATATGAGACAAAACATAATAACAACAAAAGATTTTGTTTTGATCGAAGATTGTTATAATGCAAATCCCGATTCAATGAACGCTGCAATTAATGTTTTAGTTCAGTTGTCACAACCAAACAACCAAAACATCAAAAGAAAAAGAAGTGTTGCTGTTTTGGGTGATATGCTTGAACTTGGGGATTTTGCAACACTAGAACACGAAAAGCTCGGAAAAAAAGTTTTTGAATGTGAAATAAGTTTCTTAATATTGGTTGGTAATTATGCGTCAATTATTGCTGAATCAGCTATAAGCTATGGGTTTAATAAAAAAAATATAAAGATTTTTAAAAGCTCTTCTGAAGCAAAAAAACACATTATAGATTTTCTTAATAAAGGAGATGTCGTGCTTTTTAAAGGTTCAAGAGGTATGAAAATTGAA
Source organism: Clostridiales bacterium (assembly GCA_031267755.1). Classification (GTDB taxonomy): domain Bacteria; phylum Bacillota; class Clostridia; order Monoglobales; family JAIRYP01; genus JAIRYP01. The sequence goes on from JAIRYP010000010.1 coordinate 14,156, forward strand.
GAAATCATAAATGAAGTTAAAAAATTTTGATTAGTATATTCGATTTTTTGTTTAAAGACACATTAATTTACAATTTTTATGATATATCTAGTATAAATTTGCCCTTTAAAATAAATTTCACAATTTTTCGAACTTTGCACATCTTTTTATTGTGAGTATTTTTGTAAAAATTAAAATAAACGATTAGGAAAAATATATGAATTATAGCTTTTTGTGGTTTCTGTTATCTTTTTTGTGTTCGGTTGTTTTCGGTATAATATTAATACCTTTTCTCTCAAAACTTAAATTTGGCCAATCAATTTTAAATATTGGACCAAGTTGGCATAAAAACAAAAGCGGCACTCCTACAATGGGTGGTTTAATTTTTGTATTTTCTATGATTGCTTTGTTCTTAATAGCTTTAAACACAAAATTTTGTGAATATTTTGAAAAAAGAAGATTGATTTTGGTTTTTGGAATAAGTTTATTTTATGCATCTATAGGTTTTCTCGATGATTTTATTAAAATAAAACTTAAAAGAAATCTAGGACTTAAATCATTACAAAAATTCAACTTGCAACTTGTTGCCTCTGTTGTTTTTTTAGTTTATGGAATTAAATCTGGAATAATCGATACGGATATAATAATTCCATTTTATGGAATGGTTGATATTGGTTTTCTTTTATTTATACCATTTTCAATTTTCGTCATAGTGGGTTCATCAAACGCCGTAAATTTAACAGACGGAATCGATGGATTGGCAACCAGCATTGCTCTTATTGTTGGAATTTTTTTCTTTTTTGTTTCAAAAATATTTCTTGATCTGGAATTATCTTTTTTATCTTTAATTTTAATTGGCAGTCTTTTCGGATTTCTTCTATTCAATAAAAATCCAGCAAAAGTTTTTATGGGAGACACTGGGTCGCTTTTTTTAGGCGGATACTTATCTTCTGTTGCCATTTTAACACGTTTACCTTTTTTTTTAGCAATTTCTGGAATAATTTTTATCGCAGAAACAATGTCGGTGATAATTCAAGTTACATCCTTCAAATTAACTGGGAAAAGAATTTTTAAAATGAGCCCACTTCATCATCACCTTGAAATGATTGGTTATAGTGAAAAAAAAATTGTTTTGCTTTTTTGTTTTATTACACTTCTAACAAGTGCCGCCGCATGGTTTTTAATTCTTAAATTTTGTTAAAAATACATGTTCCGCAAAAATAATTTCAAACATCTAAAATAAAATTTAAAGTAGCTATTGACAAACAATTTCAGTATATGGTATACAAAGTGTTGTTTTATAAGTGTCGGGGTTTAGCGCAGTTTGGTAGCGCACCTGGTTTGGGACCAGGGGGCCGCAGGTTCAAATCCTGCAACCCCGACCATTTTTATAATATTTCTTCAAAATATTAAAATTTCAATTCTAAATGACAATGATCAAAAATTTATTCAATAGTTGTTTCGGTAGAGTTTTTTTCAGAAGGCTTTGTTTCTTGAGAGGTTTTTGCTTTTTCGATTTCTTTTTTATTTTCTTCAATAGTATTATTGTTCTCTTCTAACGCTTTTCCAGTACCTGGTTGCGGCTGTGGTTTTGGCTCTATTTTCTCTGGTTGCACAGTTTTCTCATCTATTTTTTTATCATTAACATTTAATGTTGGTTTCGTTTTTTCTTCAACAGATGCCTGTTTAGCTTTCGGAACAATTAATTCGGCTTCTTTTTTCGATTTAAGTTTAACGGGAGAGTTAATTGTTTTTGATGAATTTTTTTTCACTTCATCATTCCTCAATTGTTGACTTCTATATTTATTAAGCTCAATATTTAAAATATCAATCTCGTCACGAAGTTCAGAAATTTGGTTTTTAAGATCATTGTTTTCTTCTTGAGAAATTTGGTTTTCATCCAATTTTGATATATCAATCTTTGCTTCCGGACGTTTTATTGTATTAAAGGCAAACAAAAAAGAAGCCAAAAACATTACAACATAACCCGAAAGTTTTTTTATACATGAGGCTAAACCTTTAATCCAAAAATTTGCACTAATGTCACTTTTCAAAAAATAATCACCCAATCAAAATATTGATAACAAAACTGTTTATTTTTGTGCTGTTTTAGCAAACATTAAAAATTAATTTCTTTATATATACATATGTATATAACATATTTTAAAAAATACTAATAATCTCTATACCAATTTCCGTATTTTAACTAATAAAAGACAAGCCTTGAAACGCTTTAATTGACTAACTTCAAGATTATAAATACAACCAATCTGTTCATAATAATTTAAATATTGTGTTTTTTAAAATATAGTTTATAATCTATAATAGTTTTATTAATAAAAGTAGGTTGAAAAATATGAATATTTCGATAATTTCTACTGATTTTACTGACAATTGGTTTTTAGGTTCCTCGTTGTTAACCACTAGTTTTGAAACTGATTATCCAGAAGTTTATGAACGCTTGAAAGCACACGTAAAAAATGAACCTTATAATTTATTAGAAAATGATAAAATTACAAAATTTTTTCAATCGACCGAAGATTTAGATATTGCTAACGAAATAATGAAAGGAATTTTTTCTTTAGAAAGGCAAGATAAAAATCTCCAAATATTAGAAGGTCGTTTTTTTAATTTTATAAATAATATAATTTTAATAAGAGATTTAAAACCCAATATTAACCATCAAGATTTATTTACTATTTTAGACAATATTGGTATAAGAGAAAAAATTACTCCATATTTTTTAAAAAATTTTAAAAAAACTACTTCATCAAATTTATATCTTTTTGTTAATTTTTTTAAATCTTTTTATTATAAATTAGAAAGTTTGGATGATACTGAATTTTTTGAACTTTTAAAAATATTTGAAGAAGAAACAAAAAACGTTTATGAAGAAATTAAAGAGCTTCCGTTATTTCACGAATTTTTTCTTGGAGACGAAACGGAAATAAAAGGTAGTTTAACTTTAAAAATATTAGATGATTTAAGATGGGAAGATATAAAAATATTTAGTAATACCTTAAAAGGAGAAAATCCACGCAAGGTTATTAATGATTTTTTATTTAATAAAATATTTAATTTTTATATTGAAAATTTTAAAATTTTTGATCATAATTTATCGTTTATTGTTACAGAAAAAAATGATGATAATTTTAAATTGTATTTGAGTGTTGTTGGTGGATATTCAGAAGATGAAATTGAAGCAATTTTACAAGATTCTGATTCAAAAAGGAAATATGAGAATTATTTTGACGATTTTGTTTCTTCGCTAAAACTTGAACAGCAAAAAATTGACCAATTAAGAGAAATAAAAGAATTGTTAGTTAAAGGCAAACAAACCAAAGATGAGCACTCGGAAAATGATTTAAATAAAAGTTCATTGGATACTCATTCAGAAATCAAAATTCCAATTCCAAATAATGAAAATGATAATGTAGACGAGAAACCAAACGATGGAGAAAATTTACCTGATAGCGAAACACTTGAAAATTCATCTGATGATGGAATAAGTGGAAGTTTGGTTGGTGATTCAAACGAAG
>JAIRYP010000012.1 GCA_031267755.1 Clostridiales bacterium
AAAAATACTTGACACTCTTTGTGATATTGTTAGGTATTTATTTCGTCTGAATACTACTGAACGTTTTCGTGAGCATAATCGTGAAGTTGAAAAATTTTATGATCATGATTATTCTCAATCACCTACCAAGTTTTTTAATAGTTTAAGAAAAAAACAAAAATAAATATGAAAATTTTTAGCAATAATACTATTATGTTTAAAAATTTTAATAACGATAAAAGTTTGTTGTATAAACAAGAATATTACAAGTTAAAAAATTTTAAATTTTTTAATCTTATTTTTAGATTTCATTTTTTTCATACATTATGATTGCAGTTGCTATAATGGCTGCAGTTTCAGTTCGAAGTATTCGTTTTCCAAGTCCTACCAAATGGACATCTTTTTCTTTAGCGAAATTTGCTTCGCTTTCTGTAAAGCCGCCTTCTGGACCAACAATAATTCCAAAATTATTTAATTTTGGATGATCTTTTAATACAGCTTTAAGATTATTTATTCCTGATTTTCCAATTTTTTCAAATAACATAATTGTAAGTTGATTATTTTCCATATTTTTTAATGCTTCATAAAAATTTATTATATTTTCAATGGTTAGTAAATTATCGCGATTACATTGTTTTGCAGCTTCGGCAGCGATTTTTTGCCATCTAGAAATTTTTTTAAATTTATTTTCATCTGTAATTTTTGTTATGATTCTTTGAGTAATAATTGGAAATATTTTATAAACTCCAAGTTCAACGGATTTTTGCACAATTAAGTCCATTTTGTGATGTTTTGGAATAGATTGGTAAAGTATTATTTTTATATTTGACGATTGTTTGTCAATTTTTTTTATTATTTTTGCAATGCATTCATTTGTGTTTATTTTACAAAGCATGGCTTCATAAGTGAAATATTCATCCCTTACGCAAATTACTTCTCCCAATTTAAGTTTTAAAACTTTTGAAATATGAAAAGCGTCACTATTTTGAATAAAGATTTTATTTTCGATAACATTTTTATTTTTTATAAAAAAATTTTTCATGAATTCCTCAGTCTTTGATTGCATGAATTAATAAATAAAATTATAATCGCCTTCATTAATAATGAAAGAAAAAATAAGTGGGGGAGAATATTTTGGAGCAAGTATATAATTTTTCTGCAGGACCTTCTATGTTACCGAAAGAAGTGCTTGAAAAAGCTCAAAAAGAAATGTTGAATTATGGTGATACTGGTCAGTCGATTATGGAAATGAGCCATCGTTCGAAAGAATATTATGAGATTCATAATGAAGCTAAAAAAATATTTTGTGAAATTATGAATATTCCAAATAATTATAAGGTTTTAATGTTACAGGGTGGAGGAAGTTTGCAATTTTCAATGGTTCCAATGAATTTATTTAAAAATGGTTGTGCGGATTATGCAGTAACTGGTTATTGGGCCGATAAGGCTGCAATTGAAGCGAAAAAACATTTAAAAGTAAATAGAGTTTTGGGAAGTGAGGATAAAAAATTTTCTTACATTCCTAAATTCGATAAAAGTGCCTTAAGCAAAGATGCAGATTATTTTCATATTACAACAAATAATACGATATATGGGACAAGGTATATAGAAATACCAATTACTGAAGAGATTCCTTTGGTTGCGGACATGTCATCTAATATTTTATCTGAGAGTTATGATGTTTCAAAATTTGGTCTTATTTATGCAGCAGCACAGAAAAATATGGGAACTAGTGGTGTAACTTTTGTGATTATTAATGAGAATTTAATTGAAAAATCTCTTGATTTTTTGCCTTCTGCAATGAGTTATGAAACTCACAGTAAAAATGATTCAATTTATAACACCCCTCCTACATATTCAATTTATATAAGTATGCTTGTTTGTAAATGGATAAAAAATAATGGTGGTGTTGAGCACATAAATAAATTAAATGAAGAAAAGGCAAAAATTTTGTACGATTGTTTGGATGAATCTAAAATTTTTTATGGAACAGCTGAAAAAAAATTTCGTTCAATTATGAATGTTGTCTTTCTTTCAAAAAGCAAAGAAATTGATGAAAAATTTATAAGTGAAGCATATAAAGAGGGTCTTATAAACCTCAAGGGCCACAAGAGTATTGGCGGTATGCGCGCGAGTATTTATAATGCAATGCCAATTGAAGGTATTAAAAAACTTGTGAAATTTATGAAAAATTTTGAATATGAAAATAAGAGCATTTAGCGATAATTATAAAGTTATGTATAAGTTATGTTAGATATATTGTTTTGTTTCCAATTTTTAAGTAAAAATTCTTCAATTTTTCGAATAATTTTTTTTCGAATGGTTTTAGGTTTAGTTAATGATTTTACGAGAATGGTTTTGATTTTCATTCTTTTGCCAACAAAAATATCAGTGAATAATTGATCACCAATTATTATTATTTTTTTAGGTTCCTTTTCAATTTTTTTTATTTTTCGCCAAATTCTAATTTTGGAGGGTTTAAGAGCTGTGTGTATAGAGGAAATGTTTAAAAATGAAGTGAAATCATTAACTCTTTTTTTGGTATTGTTTGACACTGCAATTATATTAATTTTCAGATTTTGAATTTTTTTTATCCATTGGATAAGTTTTTCATCGGCATGTTTTATATGAGGCTCAACAAGAGTATCATCAATATCAAGAATTATCGTAGTAATGCTTAAATTGATGATATTTTCAATATTAATATCATATATAGAATTTTCATAAAAATCTGGAAAAAACCATCTATTTTTCATTACAACCTCATTTTTATTAATGTATTTATTTAGACAAAAATAGAGTAATCTTTGACTTTTAAAATTTAATTTGTTTTGTTTTTTAGATGATACTATTATAACAATTGAATGATATTTTAATTTTTTGTTAGTAAATAATTTTATTAATATTTATTTTGCTAGGAGGATCTAAATGTACCAAAAGGTAACTGGGAATTTTTCTTTTTTAGAAAATGATGAAAAAATTATGAAATTTTGGGAAGAAAAAGAAATATTAAAAAAAAGTGCGCAAAAAAGTGGGGAAAATTTTACTTTATATGATGGTCCTCCAACGGCAAATGGTAAACCTCATATTGGACATATTTTAACACGAGTGTTCAAAGATGTAATTGCTCGTTATAAAATTATGAGAGGTTATAAAGTTTTTAAAAAAATTGGTTGGGATACTCATGGTTTGCCGGTTGAACTTGAAACTGAAAAAAAACTTAAATTAAACGGAAAGCCGGAAATTGAAGAATATGGTATTGAATTATTTATTAAAGAGTGTAAAAAAAGTGTGTTTGAGTATAAAAAAGATTGGGAATATATAATAAAGAGAATAGGACATTTTGTTGATACTAAAGATTCATATATAACGTGCAATAATAATTATATTGAATCAGTGTGGTGGGCGATTAAAGAGATATGGAATAAAAATCTTTTGTATAAGGGTAGCAAGGTTTTACCATATTGTTCAAGATGTGGGACGACTTTATCAAGTCATGAGTTAGCACAGGGTTATAAAAATGTTATGGAAGAATCTGTTGTTGTAAAATTTAAAGTGAAAAGTAAAGAAAATGAGTATTTTTTGGCTTGGACAACAACACCGTGGACGCTTCCGTCAAATGTTGCGTTGGTTGTTAATTCTGAAAAATCTTATTCAAAAATTGAGCTTGAAAATGAAAAATATATTTTGGCAACAGATGCCATTAATTCGGTAATAAAAAAAGATTATAAAATTATTGAAGATAAAGTTGGTTATGAACTTGCAGGAATTAAATACGAACCTATTTTTGATTATGAAAAACAGTATGAAAATATTTATTTTATAGTTTGTGATGATTACGTAGATGTTAATGAAGGAACCGGAATTGTTCATTTGGCTCCGGCGTTTGGAGAAGATGATGAAAGAATTGGAATTGATAATAATCTTCCAACCATTAATCTTGTTAATACGCAAGGTAAGTTTATAGAAAAGGTGATTGATTTTGAAGGCATGTTTGTGAAAGATGCTGATGAGAAGATTATAGAAAATTTAAGAGAGAAAAATTTGCTTTTTGAACTTATAAAATTTGAACATAGTTATCCTTTTTGCTGGAGGTGTGACACTCCACTTATTTATTATTCACGAGATACTTGGTTTATAAAAATGAAGAAAATTCGCAAAAAAATGATTGCTAATAATGAAAAAATTAATTGGTATCCCGAAAATATAAAAAATGGGCGATTTGGGAATTTTATTGAAAATATTGTGGATTGGAGTTTATCCCGTTCTAGGTATTGGGGAACTCCAATTCCAATTTGGGTATGCAAATGTGGTTTTTATCATTGTGTTGGAAGTATAAATGAACTGAAAAGTATGGGGAAAAATGTTCCAGAAAATATTGAACTTCATAAACCTTATATCGACGAAATAGTTTTAAAGTGTTCGGAGTGTGGAAATACTATGTCAAGGGTTCCGGAAACAATTGATTGTTGGTTTGATTCAGGTTGTATGCCATTTGCACAGTTTCATTATCCTTTTGAAAATAAAAAAAAGTTTGAAGAGAGTTTTCCAGGAGATTTTATATGTGAAGCTATTGATCAGACAAGGGGTTGGTTTTATACAATGCTTGCTGTATCGACACTTTTGTTTGATGAAATAAGTTATAAAAATGTGATGGTGCTTGGACATGTTTTAGATAAAAATGGTATTAAAATGAGTAAGCATAAAGGGAATGTTATAGATCCGGTGTGTTTAAACGACATGCATGGTGCAGACAGCATAAGATGGTATTTTTATTCTAATACACCGTGGAATCCAAATTGTTTTGATGAAAAGTTTGTTATTGAAATTAAGCGTAAATTTCTTGGAACTTTTTGGAGCGCTTATTCTTTTTTCGTGTTGTATGCAAATATTGATCGATTTGTTCCTAAAGAAAATTGGAATTTTGATAATGTGTCGTTGCTCGATAAGTGGATTATTTCTAAATTAAATACCTTGATTAAAAAAGTTTCGTTTTTTATGGACGAGTATAAAGTTATGCAGTCTTCAAAAATAATTGAAGATTTTGTTGATGAACTTAGCAATTGGTATATAAGATGTTCGCGTGAGAGATTTTGGTCCAATGGAGAAAATTTTGACAAGACTTGCGCTTATATGACACTTTATGTTACACTCGTAAAATTTTCAAAGGTATGTGCCCCTTTTATTCCTTTTATGACTGAGCAAATTTACCAGAATTTGGTTCTAACTATTGATAAAAATGCCATAGAAAGTGTACATTTGTGTGATTATCCAGTTTTTGATAAAACTTTTGAATATAAAGATATAGAAAAAAATATGGATGTAGCAAAAAAAATTGTTATGCTTGGAAGATTTCTAAGAAATGAAACAGATATTAAAATTAGACAACCTCTTGCATCGATTTATATAAAAACACCCTTTGAATTAAAAAAAGAGTATGAGAATATAATACTTGAAGAGCTTAACATAAAAGAAATCAAATTTATAGATGATTTAAATAAATTTGTTAGTTACAGAATTAAACCTCAACTTAGGACAATGGGACCGAAATATGGAAAAAAACTTAAAAGAATTTTTGAGTGTATAAATGAAATGGATTCTCAAAAAATTATTAAGAAAATAGAAGATGGCGAAAGGTTTTCGTTTAATTTTGAAAATGAAACTATTGAAATTAAAAAAGATGATATAATCGTCGAAACGTTTAAAAAAGACAATAATTTGTTTTTAAAATCAGATGGTGAAATTGTGATTGTAATAGATACTAATTTAACAGAAGAACTCATTGAAGAGGGATGTGTTAGGGAAATAATAAGCAGAATTCAAAATCTTCGTAAAACTTATGGTTTTGAAGTTCAGGATTATATAAAAATTGAATATAAAACATTTGATTTGGAAGAGATTTTGAACAAGAATATTTCAGAAATATCACGGCGAACGCTTTGCAAGTCCATTGAAAAATCTGATGAAGAGGATGGTTTTTTCGAGTTTAATTTTAATTATAAAAAGATAAAAATTAGATTGAGCAAATTTGATAATATTTAGAAAGTGTTTGAAGTAAAAAATTTAAATTTTAGATCGGAAATGGTGTTTAGCGTGCGTATACTTGCGGTTGGAGATGTTGTTTCATTTTCTGGAAGGGAATTTATTTATAGTTTTTTAAGTAAAATAAAAGAAAAATATGAAATTGATTTTTGTGTAGTAAATGGTGAAAATTCTGCTAATACAAATGGAATAACGTCCGAGATAGCAAAAAAAATTTTTGAAAGTGGAGCGGATGTTGTAACTCTTGGGAATCATGCTTTTTCAAATAAAGGAATTTTTCAAGCTTTTGATAGCAAAAATTTAATTAGACCTATAAATTATCCTCCGAAGGTTGAAGGCGCGGGATACGTAATTTTTAATTTAAAAGGTCTGAAAATTTTGGTTGTGAATGTTTTGGGAAGAGCTCTTATGAATTTACAGCTTGATTGTCCTTTTAGAACTGTTAATAAGCTTTTTTGGAGAATAAATAAAATGTATGATATTTCAGTACTTGATTTTCATGCTGAAACAACAAGTGAAAAAATAGCTTTTGCAAATTATTTTGATAGTAGAATAAATATAATTTTTGGAACGCACACTCATATTCAAACAGCCGATGAGCGTGTTCTTCCTGGTGGTACAGGTTATATAACAGATCTTGGAATGACTGGAGTTGTCGATTCTGTTATTGGAGTTAAAAAAGAAATTATTATAAATTCGTTTTTAACAGGTAAAAAATATAGATTTGAAAAAGCTGTAGGCGATGCTTGTTTGTGTGGAGCAATTTTTGATATAAATCCTGAATCAAAAAATATAAATTCGATTGAAAGAATTGTTGTATTTAAGGAAGATTTTTAAAATCAATTATTTAGACAAGTTTAGATTTAATTTTTATTTTTTTGTTTAAGCATTATTTTGAAAAATTAGGTAGATGTAGAGAAAAGTATGAATTTTAAAGAATTTAGAGTTGAAGATAGATTATATTTGAAGTGTAGTATGTTTAATGAGAAAAAATTGAGACATTGTTATACAACGAGATTTGGTGGCGTTAGTAAGGGTAGTATAGTCGGGTTGAATCTTGGTTTTAACACGAATGATAGTAAAGAAAATATTTTAAAAAATTATAAAATTATGTCGAGAGATATTGGTTTTAATTTTGATAATATAATTATGACAAATCAAAATCATTCAACAAATGCCTTAATTGTAACTAAAAAAGATGCTGGAAAAGGACTTTCAAAGGAAGGTAAATTTGAAGGTATAGATGCTCTTTTAACAAATGAAAAGAATCTTCCCATTGGTATGATTATGGCAGATTGCGTTCCTATTATATTATATGATAAAGCTAAAAGTATTATTGGAATTTGTCATGCAGGATGGCGCGGTACATCTAGAATGATTGTGTCTATAACTATTAAAAAAATGAAAGAAGTGTTTCGAAGCAATTCAAATGATGTTTTAGCGTGTATTGGTCCAGCTATATGTGAAAAATGTTTCAAAACCAATGAAGAAACGGCAAATAAGTTTTTTAGTGAGGTTGTTGAATATGTTGGAAATAACGAGTATTCTGTAGATTTGCCAAGGTGTAATATTTTACAAATTTTGTTAGAAGGTATTCCCAATCAAAATATTTTTCAAATCAAAGAGTGTACGAAATGTTTTTCTGATAAATATTTTTCATTTAGACGTGAGGGCGAGAATGCTGGTAGGATGGGTGCGTTTATTGAATTGATTTAAGTTTTTGTTATATGACATGTTGATTTTTAAAATCATAAAAGAATTTTAAATTCTTTGAACAAAAGGTGTTTCAATTTTTGTAGAATGGAGCCTTGTAGGGATGGTTTTTGAAATTACAAAGACTTGTTGTTTTACAGGACATAGATTTAAAAATTTTGATTTTTCTGATAAAGAGGATAATCAGAAACGTTTTAATATTAAAAGATGTTTAAGAGAGGAAATAAATAAAGCTATAAAATTAAATTTTAAACATTTTATTTCGGGAGGTGCAATTGGCGTTGATACGTGGTCTATTGAGATAATTTTGAAAATCAAAAAAGATAATCCTTTTATTACATACGAAATTGTTGTCCCATGCGTTGGACAAAGCGATAGTTGGAGTAATAAAAACAAAAAAGAATATGAAAAAATTACCTTTAATGCCGATAAATTAACGTTTTTGAGTAATCGAAAATATTTTAGTGGTTGCATGCAAATCAGAAATAAATATATGGTTGATAATTCAAATTTGATAATTGCAGTTTATGATGGGTTTAGTTTAGGAGGGACAAAGAATACGATTAGTTATGCAAAAAAGTGTAAAAAAAATTTGATAATAATAGGTAATTGGTAGATAAAATATTTGAAAAAATGTATTTAATTTTATTTTAATAAGGACAAAAATGAGCAGAAACGATAAACATAATTATTATTTAAATATAGCACAAGTTGTACTCGAAAGAGGCACATGCCTTAGAAGAAATTATGGCTCCATTATAGTAAAAAATGACGAGATAATTGCAACGGGATATACTGGTTCCGCTCGTGGGCGTGAAAATTGTGTGGATAATAAATTTTGTTTGAGAGAAAAAATGAAAATTGAGCATGGAAAACAATATGAACTTTGTAAAAGTGTTCATTCGGAAGCGAATGCAATAATCAGCGCATCAAGAAGAGATATGATTGGAAGCACTCTGTACCTTGTAGGTGTTGATAAAAAAACTGGCGAAATAATAGAAAATGCTTGTAGTTGTTTTATGTGCAAGAGACTTATAATAAATGCTGGAATAAGTGTATCTATTGTACGGAATACTAAAATATTCTATAAAACAATTGAAGTGAAAGATTGGATTGAAAATGAAGATTTTTGAAAGTAATTAATTAGTGATAAATTTTGTTTTTATTTTTTAGTTTGGTTTATAAAAGTTCCTTAAATTTTTTTATATAAATATTTTTGAGAGCTGTGATAAATATGATGAAAATGAAAATTATGGCAACCATCCAGCTAAAAAATATGCGCGGCAAAGGGTACATTTTTAGTGCTTCGCCAAACTGTGTATATGGAATTATGCAACCTATGATCATGGAAGCGAATGTAATAAAAATAACTATTAATGGAGCGTGATTTTTAGTTGAGAAATTTTTTTCAGAACGTAGTATGTGAGTTACAAGGGTTTGTGTGCAAAGTGATTCAATGAACCAGCCTGTATTAAAGAGCGATGTAAATTTAGTTTTATTGGACCATTGATCATTGTAAAAACCTCCACAGGATTTGGGACAGATTATAAAAAATAGGACCAAGTACGTAATTATATCGACAAAAGAACTGCAAAAACCAAACCAAATCATGAATTTTTTTATAGAACCAGTGCTAAAACTTCGCGGGATTTTTGTGTATTTAACATCCATAACATCCCAAGGAATGGATATGCATGATACATCATATATTAAATTTAAAACGAGAATTTGAATTGGAAGCATGGGTAAAAATGGAAGAAAAACACTTGCAATTATTACTGATAACATGTTTCCAAAATTTGAGCTAATTGTAATTTTTATATATTTTATCATATTTCCAAATGTCTTTCTTCCTTCTATTACAGCTTTTTCAAGAATCATTAAATTTTTTTCAAGTAATATTATATTGGCTGATTCTTTCGCAATATCGACAGCAGTGTCAACAGATACTCCAACATCAGAATTTTTTAAAGCCACAGAATCATTTATTCCATCTCCCATAAAACCAACTATATGACCATTTTTCTTTAAGGTATTTACAATTCTTGATTTTTGAATTGGTGTGAGCTTTGCAAATACGTTTGTATTTTCAACTGCTTCCGATAATTGAATGTCGCTTAAGGTTTCTATTTCGGTGCCAAGAAGCAAATTATTTACTTCTAAATCAACTTTTTGGCAAATACATTTTGTCACAAAATCATTATCACCCGTTAAAATTTTTACACTTATTCCGAGTTTTTTAAGTGCTTTTAGTGCAGCAGGTGTGGTTTCTTTTGGAGGATCAAGAAATGCAAGATACCCCATAAAAACCATGTTATTTTCATCAGAAATAGAAAAATATTCACTAGATGGATTTGTTTTTTGAGCAATTGCAACCACTCTCATACCGTTTGAGTTTAATTTTTGAACGGTTTCAAGTATTTCGCAAATTATTTCGTTTGTTATGTTCATGATCTCTCCTTTGTATTCTACATACTCAGAGATACTGATCATTTCTTCGGCTGCACCTTTGGTAATCATTTGTTTTTTTCCACTTTTATTACAAATTACAACGCTCATCCTTCGCCTATTAAAATCAAATGGTATTTCATCAATTTTTTCATATTCATCAGCAATATGAAAAATTTTTCTTTCTTTCGCATAATCTAAAATGGCTACATCCATAAGATTTTTAAGTCCGGTTTGAAAATAGCTATTTAAAAAGGCGTGAGTTAAAATACGTTCGTCTTCTTCGCCATGCACGTTCATGTGATATTCTAATACCACTTTGTTTTGAGTAAGAGTTCCTGTTTTGTCAGTACACAAAACGTCCATTGCACCAAAATCTTGAATTGAGTCCAAGTTTTTTATTATTGTTTTTTTTCTAGACATGTTCACTGCGCCTTTGGCGAGATTAGTGGTTATAATCATAGGGAGCATTTCAGGCGTAAGTCCAACTGCGATAGAAATTGCAAACAAAAAAGCGTCAAACCAATTTTTTTTAGTAAGACCGTTGATCAAAAGGACAATTGGAACCATAAAGATAACGAATTTTATAAGAAGCCATGATACAGAATTAAGACCTTTTTCAAAATTTTTTGATGCGTTTTTTTTGGTTATAGACTGCGCGATGGATCCAAAAATTGTTTCATCGCCGACCAAAATTACAATACAGCTTGCAGAACCACTAACAACGTTACAACCCATAAATGCAAGATTTTCGCATTCTATTGGGCTTGTTATGTCTTTGTGCTTATTTTCTGAAAATTTTTCAACTGGCTCTCCTTCGCCGGTTAGTGAAGATTGATTTACAAACAGATCTTTAGATTTAATTATTCTAACATCAGCTGGAATTATATCTCCTGCTGCAAGATGTATTATATCGCCTACAATGATTTCAGATATTGGTATTTCTGTTTCTCCGCTTTCGATTCTACTTACTGTGATTAAAGTATTAACCATTTCACCAAGTTTTCTGGCAGCTTTTCCAAAACGTGTTTCTTGTATAAATCTTATTATTCCGCTTACAAAAATCATGATCATAATGATAACTGCAGAAGTATAATTTTTGGTGTTTTTAGTAGTTAAAGCATCGGTAAATATTGAAATTGTGGCAAGAAAAAAAAGTACTATTGTAAAAGGATTTACGAAAGAATCTAAAAATAATTTGATAACTGAGTTATTTTTTTGAATGTTTAATTTATTTTTTTTATGTTTAATCTGTAGATTTTGAGCAATTTTTTCGGAAATTCCTCTGAACGAAGTTTTATATTCATCAAACAAAGTTTGAATATCTGTTTTAGAAGCCAAAATTAGTTTTTCATTTGTTTTAAATATATTTCTTGTTTTTTTAATTAAGTTAGTTGATTTTGGTTTCACCACCTTGTTATACCTCCGTTTTTCAAACACGCAAAATGCTAAGTTTATTATAATAGAGCAAAAATGGTGCGCCTGAAGGGATTTGAACCCCTGACCTCGTGGTTCGTAGCCACGCACTCTCTCCAGACTAAGCTACAGGCGCTTTTATGATTTAAAACAAAGTTTATAATACCATCATTATATCCAAAATGTCTATGCTGTCTACCAAATTCATTATTGTTATAATAAATTTTGAATGATGAGCCAAATATAAAGTTAATATTTTTCACGATAATTTCACATTTTAATTTATTTTTCATTAAATTTTTTTAAAAAATGTAAATTTTTATTTACTTTATTTAAGTTTTATAGTAAACTAAAAAATAAAGTAAAAAAAAGGAATAGGTAAAAATATGTTAACAAAAGTTAATAGCATAGGTCTTTTAGGAATTGATGGTTTTGTTATAGAAACAGAAATTGATGTTTCTAATGGAATGCCAAGTTTTGAAATTGTTGGATTACCAGATAGCGCAGTAAAAGAATCAAGAGAACGGATTGGGCGTGCTTTGAGAAATTCAGGAATTGAACTTCGTCCTAAAAGAATAGTTGTAAATTTAGCGCCAGCAAATATAAAAAAAGAGGGTTCACATCTCGATATGGCGATTGCGATTGGTGTACTTTGTTCGTATGGTTATTTGGATCCTGTTAGTATTTTAAATTATGTTTTTTTGGGTGAAACATCATTAGATGGTAGTTTAAAATCAATTTGCGGTGCGCTTCCAATGACAATTTCAGCTTTTCAAAATGGTTTTAAAAATATTTTTGTACCTGAGATGAATGCAGTGGAGTCTTCGATTGTTAAAGGAATGAATGTTTATGGTGCGCCGAATTTAAACAGTGTATTTAAACATTTGAAAGAAGAAAAATTTATAAAAAAAACTTCAATTAATTTAGTCGAAATATTTTCAAATTCTAAAAAATTCTTACCTGATTTTAATGAAGTAAAGGGACAAGAAAATGTTAAAAGAGCTCTTGAAGTTGCAGCATCAGGTGGGCACAATTGTCTTCTTATTGGTCCTCCAGGATCGGGAAAAACGATGCTTGCTGGTTGTATTCCTTCGATTTTACCTGATATATCATTCGAAGAATCTCTCGAAGTTACAAAAATTCATAGTATTTCTTCCAAGCTTCCAAGCGAAATGCCCATTGTCATTGATAGACCATTCAGAAATCCACATCATACAATTTCGGCCATTGGTCTTTCAGGAGGAGGTAAGATTCCAAAACCTGGAGAAATAAGTTTGGCACATAATGGTGTGTTATTTTTAGATGAATTTCCTGAATTTAGGAAGGATGCCATTGAAGTTTTGAGACAACCTCTTGAAAATGGAACAATTACAATTTCACGTGTAGGAGGAAGTTTTACATATCCATGTAATATTATGTTTATTGCATCCATGAACCCTTGTCCTTGTGGTTTTTATGGTGATCCGACTAGAAATTGTAATTGTCCACATGATAGAATTTTAAAATATTTAAGCAAAATAAGTGGGCCATTGTTAGATAGAATAGATTTGCATGTTGAAGTATTTCCGGTTAAATATAAAGAGCTTGAGTCAAATGAAAAAATAGAAAATTCAGAAGAAATAAAAAAGCGTGTGAACAAAACACGTAATATTCAGCTAGAACGATATGAGAAAGATAAAATATATTCAAATAGTAAATTAACTCCCAAAATGATGTCGAAATATTGTTCGCTTGGAGAAAAAGAAAATAAGATCTTGAGAGAAGCTTTTGAAAGATTGGGATTGAGCGCTCGTGCACATAATAGAATTTTGAAAGTTGCAAGAACAATTGCTGATATGGATAATAGTGATGATATAAAAAATGTGCATTTGGCCGAAGCGATACAATATCGATCATTGGATAGGAAGTTTTGGTCATAACTTAGTGAATATTGAAATTTTGAAAAAATAATTTAATGTCAATTTTTATTTATATAATTTTTATAAAATTGTAGTTAATTCGTGTTTTATTTTTTAAAAAATATCTTTAAATTAATTTATTTTTAAATTTTTTAGTCCATAGAGTTCAAAATATGTGCCTTTTTTATTGATAAGTTCTTCGTGTGTCCCAATTTCAACAATTCCTGTGTCAGCCATAACCAAAATTTTTTGAGCATTTTTGATCGTTGAGAGTCTGTGCGCAATCACTATTGTGGTTCTATTTTTTGCAAGTTCTTCGAGAGATTTTTGTATATATTCTTCGCTTTCATTGTCGAGTGCAGACGTTGCCTCGTCAAAAATTAATATAGGAGGGTTTTTAAGAAATACTCTAGAGATTGCCAAACGTTGTTTTTGACCTCCTGACAATTTAGTTCCTCTTTGGCCGATATCAGTATCATAACCATGCTCAAGTTTTATTATGAAGTCATGCGCATATGATTTTTTTGCAGCTTCTATAACTTCTTCATTGGTTGCATCAATTTTTCCGTATTTAATGTTTTCATTTATACTTCCAGCAAATAAATACACATCTTGTTGAACATAGCCAATATTTTTTCTTAAATTTTTTATTTTTATGTTTTTTATATTTTTTTCATCGATCAAAATTGAACCACTAGTTGTATCATAGAATCTAGAGATTAAATTACAAATTGTTGTTTTACCAGTGCCTGAATACCCAACAATTGCTACGTATTCTCCGGCATTTATTTCAAAGTTTAAATTTGATAATATGTCTTTTTTGTCTTCTTTTTTAAATTTAAAGGTAACATTTTTAAAAGTAATTTTTCCTTTGAGTTTTTTAAGTTTTATTGCGTTTGGCGAATCAATAATTTCAGGCTTAATTGATAACAGTTCGATAAAACGTTTATAACCTGCAAATGAATTTTCAATTAATTCAAGTCTGCTAGCCACTATAAAAACAGTTTCTGTTAAAAGATTAATGTACATAAAAAAAATGACCATTTCAGATGTTGAAAATTTGTTTTTGAGTAATAAAATTACACTACAAGCGGTAACTAATGCAGGCAAAGAATCAGTTACTAGAAATATGCCTGCGTAAAGAATGGCTACTTGTTTGTTAGCGTTTTTTAAACTTTCATAATAATTTAAGTTTGATTTTTTAAATTTCTGAACTTCAATTTTTTCATTCGAAAAAGATTTTATTGTACTAATTCCTGACAAACTGTCTTCCACAACAGCACTTAAATCAGAAATTTTTTCATCGTTTTCATTAAATGCTTTAGACATTTTCTTAGAAAAAAACCATGAAAATATTGCAATTGGAGGAATAATTGAAAAAGTTATTAATGTTACAATTCTGTTTATTGAAAAAAGTATTGTAAACGAAATAGTTATTTTTAAAAAAGAACTAAAAAATGTTTCGGGAGCATGCATAAGCATATCTGAAAGCTCTGTTAATTCATTTGTTATTCTTGACATAATTTTTCCAATTTTTGTTTGTTTATAAAAACTAAGAGAAAGATTTTGAAGATGTTCAAAGACTTCATTTCGCATATCAACTTCAATTTTAGCGGCAAATAAATGACCATAGTATATAGTAATGTATTCAAATAAAGAATTGAAAATAACTAAGATAATTATCAATTCGCTTAAGTTTATTATAGTTTTAAAAGCTTTACGATATTCTAAAAAGATAGCTTTTTCAGTAATGTAAAATACAATAAGTGGCATTAAAAGTTTTATTAGTAAATTTAAAAGTGCAAAAAACATATATATAAAGAATAATTTTTTATATTTTTTATAATAAGAAAAAAGTTTCTTCCATTTATTGATCATGAAAACTCCGTTTTTTAAGAAATTTGTTTTATTTTTTAGCAGTAATTGTAATACAATTAAATTCTTAAGTCAAATTAAGGTGGTGAAGTTTATGCTTGATGAGGCTATTAAAAATGTATATATCATTCCTTTTGGTGATTTTAACGGAGAACTGTTTCCGAATTTTTTTGATGAGGTTTCTAAAAATGATAATTTAAGATTTTTGATAAAATATAATGATGTTATGCCAAATAATTTTATTTTAAAAAGTGAAATTCAAAATTGGATGTGCGCAGTTAAAATTGATGTATGTGATGAATATTTAAGTTTTGATTATTTAAGTTTTTTATATGCTAAAAAATATATAGATCTTCTTCGAGAATTACGCAAGAAAGCGAAAATTGAATATTTAAATTATTTAACCGAAGAAATTATTAAAACATCTAAAAAGTATGGTGTTTTAACAGAGGAAACTGCTCTTGTATTGACCTATGGAACTTCTAATTCTGATATATTAACTAGTGTTGAATTTTCAGCACCTGTTAAAGATGAGGTTTTATCAAAAGTTTCAAATAAAATTTTTGTTAGAGAGGATATAAGTTTCATTTTGCATGAAAATTTAAAGCATAGCGAAATAAATGAAATTGTTGATACTATAATAATTTCTCAAAATGATGATGGGTCTTTTACGGATGAAAATGTTCTAGAACAGAAATTTGTTAAAACAACAAGTCTTAGCATAATATCTTTATTACTTTCAAATTCTAAAAAATATAAAAAGAACATAATTTTAGGAATTGATTATTTAGTAAATATTTTTTGTGATGAAAATTTGTGTAAGGAACTATTGTTTGCTTTTGATTTATGTATTAAAAATAATATTTTAAATAAAAGAAGAAGTGACAAAATATTTTATTTGGTCGGCAAAATGACAGGTGTTACTGCAAAATCACTTATAGAAAATTTTGAAAGTGTTGAAATATTATTTGAAAAGATAAAAAATTTTGAAGAAACTATAATTTCTTTGAATAAAATATTGATTTTATTTTATGTAAGGGAGAATTTGCTTATATGAGAGAAATTAAAGAAAAAGAAAAGTGTAGTATGGAAAATAGTGAATACGAATATGAAAAAGGAAATGAAAATTTTATTCCTGCGATAGTAAAAAACAAGAAAAAAACCAAAAAAAAATTTAAAGCTACATTTGCTGTTGTGACGATTGGAATTTTAAACGTAGTCGTTATGGTTTGGATATATGGTTTTGGTTATTTATACGGTAAAAATAGTTTTAAAAAGAATTCAAAAGTAAATATAATCGAGAAGATTAATGATTCTGTTAGAAAAGAAGAAAAAAAAATATTAGGTGATTTTGGCGAACTCTCGACTTCGGAAATTGCAAAAAAAGCAGGTCCATGTGTTGTTGGTATAACGACCAATATAACAAAAAATATGGGATTTTGGGGTGAATATGAGTTAGAGGGTTGTGGTTCTGGAATAATATTAGATGTAGAGGGTTATATCATAACCAATAATCATGTTGTAGAGGGCGCAAATAAAGTCATGGTAACTCTAAATACTGGAGAACCAATTGAGGCTAAAATAGTTGGTACTGATTCGAAAATGGATATTGCAGTAATAAAAATTGAAACTGATTTGAGTATTACGCCAGCTGAACTTGGAGATTCTTCTGAACTTGAAGTGGGAGAAAAGGCTATCGCAATTGGTAATCCTTTTGGTCTTGAGTTTGCTGGTAGTGTTACGCAAGGGGTTATAAGTGCTGTAGATAGGAAAATTAAATGCGAAGGAAATAAAGAATTAAATGTTGTACAAACTGATGCTTCAATAAATAATGGCAATTCTGGCGGTCCTCTTTTAAATCGAAAGGGACAGGTTATTGGCATAAATACTATAAAGTTTTCGCCTGCTCATGGATTTGAGGGTATGGGTTTTGCGATACCCATAAACAGTGTTAAACCAGTGATTATTGATTTAATTGAGCATGGCCATGTAAAAGGTAGACCGACCATTGGAATTTCAATTAGAAATCTTACAAAATCTATAGCTGAACAACAGTCTTGGCCTCTTGGGGTACAAGTGATGTATGTGAAAACAGGTAGTGGTGCTGAAATTGCAGGCCTTAAACGTGGCGATATTATAACAAAATGTTCAGGCATTGTTGTTGCAACAATCGATGAAATAAATAAAATAAAAGACAAACTTTTTCCAGGTGATGTTTTAGAATTTGAAGTTTATAAATATGAAACTGGAAAAACTGAAACAGTTAAAGTTAAGCTTATGGAAGAAAAAAACGATAAATAGCATGTAAATTAAAGTGCTTAAAAGAATGTTTGTACATTTTATTGTTGCATTTAAAGTTTTATTGTTGTAAAAAAGTTTTAAGAATTGTTAAAAGGAGAATGAACATGAATAGTTTAAGGGGTAGTCAAACCGAAAAAAATTTGAGGGATGCTTTTTCAGGAGAATCAGAGGCGAGAAATAAATATACATATTTTGCATCAATTGCTAAAAAAGATGGTTTTGAACAGATTTCATCAGTTTTTCAAAAAACTGCTGATAACGAAAAAGAACACGCAAAAATATGGTTTAAGTTGTTAAATGGTCTCGATAATACAGAAAAAAATCTTGAATCTGCGGCAAATGGGGAGCATTTCGAACACTCGAAAATGTATCCTGAATTTGCTAAGATTGCAAAAGAAGAGGGATTTTATGAAATATCGGAATTGTTTTCCAAAGTTGCTGAAATTGAAAAAGAACACGAAGATCGTTATAGAAAATTTTTGAATGAACTCAAAAAGAACGAAATATTTTTCAAAAAAAAAGAGAGTAAATGGATTTGTAGAAATTGCGGACACATTCATTTCGGTAAAGAAGCTCCTAAGGAATGCTCAGTTTGTAATCACCCAAGATCTTTTTTTGAATTATTTGAATAAAAATTTTGTTTTAGATGCAATTTTGACCGCTGAATTATTTAGCGGCCAGTTTTTACTATGAAAAATTTACAAAATATCATAGGTTTAATTAATTGGCTCGATAACTGATAAAACATTGTCAGTTAGATTATATTCGCATAAAGCTTCCATTATTTCGTTTTGATTTACATTTTTAAGCATGTCAATCGAATCAAATAGATTTACTTCCCTGAAGATTGTTCTAATTAACATGTTTCCTATTTCTTCTAAATTGTCATAAATTTTTATATGACTTCCTAGTATATATTTTTTCGCTCTATCAATTAGAGATTGCTCAATTCCGTCGTTCAAAATTTTTTTTATGTTTTTAATTACCATTTCATGAACTTTATATGGATTCTTAGATTTTCCTCCAATTACAGTAAAGTTATAAATTTTTTCTATATTACTTGAGGTGTAAAAGTTTTCGTTAATTAAATTTTTTTCGTATAAGTCCATATAAAGTTCGCTACTTTTTCCAAATAATATTTCCAATATAATTTCTTGTATTATTTCAACTTTTAGTAAATTTTTTTTAATAAAATTATTATGTTTAAAACCAATTTCAAAAATTGGCATTGAGATACTCATTCTTTGTTTTAGAAAATTTTTATTGCATTTAAAAGGTTCTTCAGGATAATTTCTCAAAATTTCAATTTCTTTGTTTTGAGTTTTTATATGTTTTTCAATAGATTCAATAACCTTATTTTCATCTACGTCACCTACAATAACTAATGCCATATTGGCATTATTGTAAAAAGTATTATAGCATTTGTAAAGTAAATCAGCAGTAATTTTCGATATGCTTTTTACAGTTCCGCATATATCTTTGTTTATTGAATTTTTTTTATACATACCATTAAGTAAATTATGAAATACTCGCCACTCTGGATCATCATCACACATTTTAATTTCTTGTTCAATTATTCCAATTTCTTTTTGTATATTTTGTTCGGTAAAATATGGTTTATTTACAAAATTAATCAGATATTCTAAATTTTTATAAAAATCGTTTGTGCAGGAAAATAAATAAGCAGTCATGTGAAAATCAGTAAATGCATTTGTGATAGCGCCTGTTTCAGCAAAATTACTAAACGCACTTGTATCTTCTTCCTCAAATAATTTATGCTCAAGAAAATGAGCAATTCCGTCCGGGACTATGAAGTTTTCACCGAAAACAGTAAAATTATTATCAACGGACCCATATTGGGTTGCATAAAGAGTATAAGATTTACTGAAATTTTTTTTTGGCATTATATAAATTTTAAGGCCGGTTTCATGTTTACCAAAAATAATTTTTTCATTTAGTAGATTTTGTTTTATTGTCTCAAAAATCATATTTTATCTCCTATTTTTTAAATAGAAATTGTATCAGTTTTTTCAGTATTTAAGAGAGTTTTAAAATTTATTTTAATACATAATAATATAAGATTTTTAAATTATTAATTTTATTAAAGATTTTTCATCTTTGGCTGAAAAATTATAATTTTACAATATACTTGGAAATTTAATTTTATTAAAAAAATTTTATTTTTTTATCTTTTAAATAAATTAAAATTATTTGTATGAAATATTAAAATTTAGTACAATGAGTACATAATAACTGATTTGTTATTAAATTTAAAAAAAGGAATTTAAAAATGGCTTCTACTTTTGCTTTTGAACATTGTTTTCGTTTTTTATTTGCAACAAAAGTTTTAAAAAGTAAATCTAATTCTGGAAAAATTACTCGTAATGATTTGTTTGAAGAAAATTTTCCTCATGTTCTAAATTTACTTGGTATTTCTGGAGGAGAATTTTTTAGAAAATATTTTGTAGGAGAACAAATTGATTTTGGGTCTCTTTATTATGATTTGATTCAGAAAGAATCACCTGTAATAAAGTTATTATATGGAGACATTTTATGGACTATTGATTTTTTACTGTCTAAAGGATTTTTAAAATATTCCATTGATTATTATGTTAATTATTTTCATTTTTTTATTGATTTTAGTGATAAAGGTGTTGGTAATATTGAAACGTTAATTAATTTTGATCTTTTTGTTAGTGATATTGAGATGAAATGTTCGCAATCAGGAATTAATTTAGATGATTTTTCTCATACCAGTGGCATTGGTACTGAACTTACTTGGCTTGTTTATTATAGAAGTTTGGCGGCTTGCATTTATGCTTTGACTAATCATTTAGAAGAAAGAGATGTATTGCGTTTAAAATCAATAGTGGAATATTTAGAACCAAATAATAGTAATGATGCAAGCAAAACAATTTTAAAAATATTACATAAGTTAGATCCAAATTATGAATTGCCACCCAAAGTAATAGAGACTATGCTGCCAGAATATCAGCCTATGGGGCCCGGGGGACCATCAACTTATGTGCCCGTTAGAACGTATCATTGATGATCTTATACCTTCTCCTCCACCATTAAGGTTTATAGATGAGTCCATTGGACCATTGTTTTGTCAGTGTGAAGTTAAAGCTCCTTTATGATAAATTTTAAATTTTAAATTGAGATGTGTGATTATTAAAATTTTTTTTATTTTTATGATGATACACTTTTATAAAGTTAAAATAATATGCGAAAGATTGATAAATTTTTATTAACTTTCGTTTATTGTGCGTTTATTGAAAATAGTTTTTATTTAACATATTTTATTTCTTATTTTTTTCCTCAAGAAAAAATATTGTATCGATTTTTAATTTTTGAACACATCTTAAAATTTCTTCTCTTGTAACGGATAAAATTTTTTCTAAAAATGTATCAATGTCATCATCGTCGCCGAGTAAAATTTGGGAGAAATAAAAGCTTTCAATGCCAATTTGACTATCTTTAACTGATTTTATCATTGTTTTTAAGTGTTTTTTGGCATAAAAAATTTCTTTATCTGAAAAATTTCCATCTTTAGTAATATTTATTTGTGTATTTATTTCTTCATATACTGTATTAAATTTGGATTTTTCAATACCTGCTGAGATAATCATGATATATTTCATTATGTCAATTTTTGAAGATACGTAATACGCGAGACTTAATTTTTCTCTTATATTCAAAAATAGCTTAGAATGATAACTATTTCCAATTATCGTGTCACTTACCATAAAAGCATATCGTTCTTTTGGGTTTGCGTTACATGAGACGCCAATACATAACTTACTTTGATTTATGTTTATTGTTTCTTTTACAATTTTTTTGTTTTCAATTTCTCTAAAACATATGTTTGTCTTCACGTATTTAGCATTTCTTGCTTTTAAACATTTAAAATTTTTTTTCACTAATTCAATAATTTTTTCATTATCAAAAGATCCACTGCAAAATATATCAATGGTATTTTCATTTAAAATTTTTGAATATAAATCAAACAAGTTTGTTTCATTTATTTTATTCAAATCATCAATAAACCCACATTCGTGTATTCCATATGGCTCATCTTTAAACATGATTTCAGTGCATCTTTTTTCTGCATATGCTTTTTTATCATTTTTAATTGACATTATATTTTTTTTTAAATTTTCTTTTTCTTGTTCGACATATTTTTTTAAAAACACATTATTTTCTAAGTATGGAAAAAGAACAATGTCTCTTAAAAATTCTATAATTTTTTCATATATGTTATCTTCGGCTATGGAATCACGTATACACGAACAATGAAAATATAAAATTTCTCCGTCTCCTTTTTTTTTAACTCCACATTTTAAAGAAGTGCCAAACATATTTTTCAGAAATTTTGAAATCTCTGTTGAGTTGTTTAAATTTTTCGTTCCTCTTTTGAGAACCTTTGGTATTAAAGATATTTTTGTAACATTTTCTTTTTGAAGTGGTATATTTAGATAAAAGCTTATCGAATTTGTTTTGAATTTTTCGTTTTCAATTGTTCTTAAGTTAATTCCTTCATTTATTTTATAAGTTGAAAGTTTCATGTTCCTCCAAAAATATTAGTTTTGATTGAGTTCTTATTGAGAAAATAATTTTGTTTGATATTGTGCTTGAAATATTATAAATAGTTTAGCATGGTTTTTGAAGTTTTACATAGGAGAAAATATAGAGATGTTTGTTTCAGAAATTGAGAAGATAGATGAAGAAGTTGCGAAAGCAATTAAACTTGAAACAAAAAGGCAGCAAAATAAAATAGAGTTAATTGCTTCTGAAAATTTTGTGAGCTACGCAGTGATTGAGGCTTTGGGAACACCTCTTACCAATAAATATGCTGAAGGATATTCTGGGAAAAGATATTATGGCGGATGTGAGTGTGTTGATATTGTTGAAAATTTGGCAATAGAACGTGCCAAGAAATTATTTAATGCAGAGTGCGCGAATGTTCAGCCTCATTCGGGCGCTTCAGCAAATATTGCGGTTTTTTTTGCTGTAATGAATCCAGGAGATAAATATTTAGGGATGAATCTTTCACATGGTGGGCATTTAACGCATGGTTCGCCTGTAAATATTTCTGGTAAATATTTTGAAGCAATTTCTTATGGCGTTGACTCAATTACACATAAAATTGATTATGATGAAATTTTAAAAATTGCCGTGAAAAATAAACCAAAATTAATATTAGCGGGTGCAAGTGCATATTCACGGGAGATAGATTTTTCAGTTTTTAGAGAAATTGCTGATGAAGTAAAAGCATATTTAATGGTAGATATGGCTCATATTGCGGGGCTTGTTGCGGCGGGTTTACATATGAGTCCATTTCCATATGCGGATTTTGTTACGACGACAACTCATAAAACGTTGAGAGGCCCGAGAGGTGGGATGATTCTTTGCAAAGAGAAATTTGAAAATGTAATAAATAAAGCGGTATTTCCGGGATGTCAGGGTGGTCCGCTTATGCATGTGATTGCTGCAAAGGCTGTGTGTTTTAAGGAAGCTCTTAGTGATGAATTTAAGAAATATCAAGTTAAAACTAAAAATAATGCATCGATGCTTTCAAAATGTTTGATTCAAGAAGGAGTCGATATTATATCTGGTGGAACGGATAATCATTTGATGGTTTTAAATCTTGTAAAATTTGATAAAACTGGGAAGGAAGTTGAACAGGATTTAGATGAAATTGGAGTTTCCGTAAATAGAAATACAATTCCATATGATAAAAGAAGTCCATTTCAAACAAGTGGAGTTAGAGTTGGAACACCTGCTGTTACCACTAGGGGAATGAATAGCGAGGATATGGAAGAGATTGCAAATATTATAAAGTTGTGCATTGTAGATTTCGAAAATAAAAAAAATGAACTTAAAGAAAGGGTAAAGTTTTTGTGCAAAAAATATCCAATCTATCAAAAGTATTCTAATTAAAATAATTATTTTGTGATTTTGTTCATTCAAATAATATTTTAATTTTTTATATCAAAATTAAAAGGTAAATTTAAAAATGAATAAAAATCATATTTTAGAAACTCATAATATGCATTTTCTTGGCAGGAACAATATAATTCTTTATTGTTCGGTGTGCTGTTCTATAATTGGCACTGTAAATAGAGAAAATTTAAAGTATGCAAAGATGTCAATCAAATGTAGATGCGGAAGTTTTGGTTATTTAAAAGAAAGCTTAAGAAATGAGAATGAAGAGAAATTTAAAAAATCTAAAATTCCTTTATACAGGGATGAATTTTCGTATATTTGCATCAAAGATGAAATAAAGTTATTTTCGTTGTCTAAGGATGTCTTAACTATTTTTGGATATAAAATTACTTGTAATTGTGACACTACTTATGAAGAAATAATAAAATTTTATAATCCTTAAAATTATTTTAAATCTTTTTACTTTGAAATTTGTATGTTTGTATTTTAATTTTTTATTTCTAAATAATGGATTTGATTTTATTTAAAGACATAATTGTTATTCAGTTATTTTTTGTATTGTATAGGCATTGAGAAAATATATACAAAAATTTGTACAACAAAAATGGAATTTTCATGTATATTTTTTGTGTTTTTCACTTGACTAGAGGCTTAAGGGGATGTTAAAATGCAATCTGTTACGCTTATTGTTTAGTTTTTG
>JAIRYP010000007.1 GCA_031267755.1 Clostridiales bacterium
AACCTAAAGCTGAAGATAAACCACCAGACGAACCTAAGCCTGAAGAACCTAAAGCAGAAGATAAACCACCAGAAGGACCTAAGACTGAAGAACCTAAAGCTGAAGATAAACCACCAGAAGGACCTAAGTCTGAAGAACCTAAAGCAGAAGATAAACCACCAGACGAACCTAAGCCTGAAGAACATGAGGCAGAAGAACCTCCTAAGCCTGAAGAACCTAAAACAGGAGAAACGACGCAGGCAGAAACTGAAAAACCTTCAATATTTGAAAATATTAAAACAAAAATAGAAAATAATGCAAAAAAATTAGGAGGTTTATTTAAAACAAATAAAAGAATTGAACCAATAAAATTAAATGAAGAAAAACCTTTACCTGATAAACCTACTGAACAAGAAGTTTTTGCACATGCTCTTATCGTGAATTTGAACAAAAATTTAGAAGACCTCAACAAACAAATTGAAGAAGCTAATGCAAATAACAAAAGTGGCGACATCCGAGATTCAGTAAAAGAATTAGTTTCAATATCAAAAAAAATTGCAGAAAATCCAAATATGTATTATGGTAAAAGTAGAAAAGAAGTTTTATATACACTTGGTTTAACCCCAACGCGATTAGAGGGTGATGGTTTTTTTGCTGTAAATGCGAATAAATTTATTGCTGCACTTGAAAGAGCAGCAGACAAAACAAGAAAACTCTTTGGTTTCACAACAAAAGAGCTCAGGCGTGAACAAGCAACAGCTTCAGTGGATAGGGTTTTTACAGGTCATACATTGTTTAAACCAACAGAAGCTTCTAAAAAACAAGCACCTGACGCAGCACAAAGAAGAAGTTAAACATATTATAAAAAAATTTATTAATTATAAATTTCGCATAATTAAAGCGAAATTTATGATTTTTTACCTTTTAATATTTTTTAAAAAATATATAATGAAATGGAGATTATTATTAATTAAATTTTAATTATTTAGTATTAGTTGATTAAAATTTTTTATGAAAGAAGAATATAAATGATATCAGCTGGAGATTTTAGAAATGGTATAACTTTTGAACAAGATGGAAATATTTTTCAAATTATAGAATTTCAACATGTGAAACCTGGAAAGGGTTCGGCATTTGTTAGAACTAAAATTAAAAATATAATTTCTGGTAGCGTTATCGAACGTACTTATAATCCAAATGAAAAATTCGAAAAAGCTCATATATTGACTAAAGAAATGCAATATTTATACACTGACTCTGACCTATTTTATTTTATGGATCTTAATAGTTTTGAACAAATTCCAATTGAAAAAGAAAAAATTGGAGATTCTCTTGATTTTGTAAAGGAAAATACAAATGTTAAAATAATGTCACATAAAGACAATATTTTTGCTGTGGAACCACCAAATTTTGTTGATCTTAAAATTATACATACAGAGCCCGCTGTGAGAGGAAATACTGCAACTAACGCGACAAAACCTGCCACTGTTGAAACCGGAGTTATCGTTTACGTTCCAATGTTTATCGAAAAAGATGAAATTATAAAAATTGATACGAGAAATCACAAATATGTGGAGCGTGCCTAAAATTTTATGGCTAATGATAAAAATTTAAAAAATAAAATTAAAAAATTGTTATTTACATATTTCGTTCTTTTGCTTTTCTTAAATAAAACGAATGTTTTTTGTAAGGATGTATCCGAAAAAGAAAAAAATATTAGTTTATCTAAAAGTATAGACCAAAAATTAGAAAACATTGAAGTAAATAAAAAAAAGATTCTTGTTTTATATTGTTCAACGGGTGGGGGACACAAAACATGTGCTCTTGCAATTAAAGAATATTATGAAAAAAAACACAAAGAAATTACCGTGGAAATGGTTGATGTACTTGAAAATTATTCAAGTGAAAAAAATGAAAAAATTATTAAACTTTATAATCGTTTTGTAAATGATTTTCAAAATCTTTACGGATTTGTTTATAGTATTGGAAATAGTTATTTTCCATCTTTAATAGTCAAAAAAGTAGAAAGAATTATGTGCGGCAGTATTTACAATTTAATAAATGATTCTAAACCAGATTCAATAGTCATCACTCACCCTTTTATCGCGGAAGCACTTGGTAATTTAAAATATGAAAAAAAATTAAAAACTCCAGTAATTTGCTGCACAACTGATTATAATATCCACAGAGTTTGGGTAAATAAAAATATTGATATTTACATCACAGCTTGTTTTGAAGCGCAACAAGACGTATCAAAGTTCGGTTTTAATGAAAACAAAATATTTTCGTTAGGAATTCCTGTTAAACAAAGTTTTTTGGAGGATGCAAATAAAAAAGATCTCAAAGCAAAGTTTAATTTAGATCAAAAAAAGCCAGTCGTATTTTTAATGTCAGGAATGAATGGATGTGGAAATGTAGAAGAAATCTTTAAAGAATTATTGGATTTTGGCGAAAATATACAAATTATTGCTATATGCGGAACTAATGACGACTTGCGGTTTAAGCTTGAAAAAATCAAAGAAAATTCAAAAAAAGATTTCAAAATCATCATAGTTGGACTAACTGATAAAGTTTCTGATTATATAAATGCATCCGATGTTTCCGTAATTAAAGCAGGTGGCATGAGTATAACAGAAACTTTAGCTTGCAACACTCCTATCGCAGTGTTTTTTGCGCTTCCAGGCCAAGAAAAAAAGAATTCAGAATTCGTGGTAAAAAACAATTTGGGAATAAAATTAAATCAAAAAAATAAAGGAAAACAGATATTAAGTCTATTACATGATAAAGAAAAAATAAATTTAATTAAAACAAATCAAAAAAAATTTTTTAATAAAAATGTGCTTAAAGATCTTGACGATGTAATTCAAAAAACACTTCATTCAAACTAAAAAATGAACTACAAGATATGTTTAAAATATTAATGAACGTTTTCGATAGTTTCTGGATAAAGAGGTTAAAATGAATTTTCAAGTAATTTCGGATTATATGCCAAAAGGAGATCAAATAGAGGCAATAAAAAACCTTTCTAAAGGAATAAATGAAAAAAAAAGATTTCAAACACTTCTTGGAGTTACAGGAAGCGGTAAAACCTATACAATTGCAAAAGTTATTGAAAAAATTAACAAGCCAACGTTGATCTTGGCTCATAATAAAACTCTTGCAGCACAACTTTTTAGCGAATTTAAAAAATTTTTTCCAAACAACAGTGTTGAATACTTTGTGAGTTATTATGATTATTATCAACCTGAATCTTATATACCAACTTCAGGAGTATACATAGAGAAAAATGCCCAAATAAATGACGAAATTGATAAACTTAGGCTTGCAGCTACGTCTTCGTTACTTGAAAGAAAAGATGTAATAATTGTCGCAAGTGTTTCTTGTATATATGGATTAGGTAATCCTGAAGATTATAACAACTTAGTAATTTCGCTTAGACCAGGGATGATCAAAAATAGAAATGAAATCATAAAAAAATTGATAAAAATACGTTACGAAAGAAACGACTTAGAAATTTCAAGAAACAAATTTCAGGTTTACGGCGATATGATTCAAATTTTTCCTGCTAATACTAGTGAACACATAATAAGAATAGAATTTTTTGGTGATGAAATTGAAAAAATCTCAGAAATAAATACTCAAAGCGGCGAAATAATAGCAAACAGAAGACATGTTGCAATTTATCCTGCATCTCACCATCTTTCAACATCTGAAAAAATAAAAGTTGCCATAATTTCAATAAAAAAAGAACTTGAAATCAGATTGGAAGAGTTAAAAAAAAATGGAAAACTGATTGAAGAACAAAGACTTCGCGAAAAAACAATGTTTGATATTGAAATGCTTGAAGAAACTGGTTTTTGTCGAGGAATTGAAAATTATTCAAAACATATAAGTGGAAGAAAAACAGGAAGTGCTCCATTTACTCTTTTTGATTATTTTCCCAAAGATTTTATTCTAATTGTTGATGAATCACATGTCACTTTACCCCAAGTTAGAGCTATGTACGTAGGGGATAAAGCACGAAAAAATAATCTTATTGAATATGGTTTTAGACTTCCATCAGCAGCCGATAATAGACCACTAAATTTTGATGAATTTTATGAAAAAATTAAACAAGCAATTTTTGTAAGTGCAACACCGAGTGAATTCGAAATCATAAACTCTCAAAACATTGTTGAACAAATAGTGAGACCGACCGGACTTCTTGATCCCGTTATTGAAGTCAGAACTACAGAAAATCAAATACCAAATTTAATATCCGAGATAAAAATCCGAATAGAAAAAAAACAAAGGGTTTTTATAACCACATTGACAAAGAAAATGGCCGAAAGACTAGCTGATTACTTTGAAGAAATTAATTTAAAAGCTAAATATCTTCACTCTGACATAAAAACTTTAGAAAGAATTGAAATAATTAAAAATCTTAGAATTGGAAAAATAGATGTTTTGATTGGAATTAATTTGCTAAGAGAAGGGCTTGATATCCCTGAAGTTTCACTAGTTGCTATATTGGATGCTGATAAAGAAGGCTTTTTGAGATCTAAAACATCTTTAATTCAAACAATAGGTAGAGCTGCAAGAAATTCAGATGGAATGGTAATAATGTACGCAAATTCTTTAACAGAATCTATGAAATATGCGATAGAAGAAACTAATAGAAGAAGAAAAATTCAATTAGAATTTAATGAAAAAAACAGTATAACACCTAAAACTATTGTAAAACCTATATATGATAAAATTGAAATTACTCAAAAAATAAAAGACAAGAAAAATGAAAAAAAAGAAAATAAAAATTCAAATTTATCTAAATTAACAATGAATATGAAAAAAGCAGCAAAGCTTTTACAATTTGAAGTTGCTGCAGAAATAAGAAATGAAATAAAAAGAATTTACGAAGAAAAAGATGAATAACCAAACTAGCTTTTTGTGTAATGTTGAAAAAATATTCACTTCAATAGTTTTAGATAATTTTTAGCTTTTATTATTATATTTTATTTTGTTTGCTTAATTTATTTAAAAAATTTTTATATGACAGATAAAATTAAATGCCAAAATCAAATAAATTTAGTTTTTGAATTTGGCACCTTTGGTTGTTTGATTCATATAATAAATTAAAATTTGAATAAAATTTAGATTAAGTACATACAAAATAAATTTAAAATATAGCAAACAAGATTTATCCAATATATTGAAAGAAGTAAAATTTAGGAGATGATATTTTATGGAATGCTTGAGAATAGGGGTGAATAAGGACACAAAAGGTTTTGCAGAGAAAATTTTAGATGTTATTAAAGAAAACGATGATAACATAGATTTAAAGTATAAAAAAAATACCAAAAAAAACAAATTAATATATTTGGACGTATTCTTTAAAAACAAGCACGAAAAAATTGTAAAAACTAAATTTGAAAACGTGACTTCTGATTGGATTATTAAAAAATATGAAAAAAAAATAATATACGATATAATTAACAAAAAATATAACAATTTGTCTTTTATAGAAAAAAATGAAGTATTGATCGATATAATGAAAAAAATAGAAAATGGCAAAGATGTAAATTTATCTAAAAGAAGAGGAGAAATAAAGAATAAAATTTCCGAATATTTGGAAACTTCTGACAAACTATTTATTGACGGTTTTGTGAGATTTAGACTTAAAGAATATTGGATCAAATTGGAAGAAATAGTTGAAGAAAATGTTAGTAAATATGTTCTAAATAAAGAATACGAGGATTTTATAAGTTTACTTCAATATTTTGTTCACGCGCAGAAACCTAAATTAAATATTTTGCATGTTATAGTTAAAAAAGATGGTACTTATAGTTTTTATGATAAACTTTTGATGGATATAACTCAAGAATGCAAAAATGAATTTGTAAACGAATTAATAACTAAAAAAATTAATTATGATGATCTACTTATAAGTGCACTAATCGTATTTTCACCAAAAAAAATTATTTTGCATAACGTAAATTTAATTAAAAATAAAGAATTATTAACTACAATTATTAAAGTATTTGACAAGAAAATAAAATTTTGCAACGAATGCAAATTATGCAAAAATAATTAATTCATGAAATTTTTTTTCAAAATATTTTACAATACAAAACCTATTAATTTTCAAAATAATAGGTTATGTTTTTATTTTTTAAATATTTGTTTTAAAATATATTTGCCTAGCATTATCATCTTGCCTTTCCTTTTTTCTCAACTTTTTTACTCCCAGAAGGCGAGAATGGTATTTGCGAAGTTAAATTTGATTCATTTTCGTGTGTTTTCTCAACAGAATTTTCTAATTCGTGTAAATCTGAAGATTTGCTTTCCGCCTCTATTTCAATAACTTCTTCTTTAGCTTTTTTCTCATTAATTGCTAAAACATTAGCAGCAATCAAATTTGCAAGAGGTAACAAAAATATTAAAAAAGCAAAAACACCAATTAAAGAAAAAGTTATAGCAAACGTACCTACACACATGGTTGTTAAAACCGGTAATGATTTAAACAATTCTTCGGAACGCATATCTAAACACCCCATTTCTTTTTTTCCTGATAAATTTATTATTTACTTTTTTAAATTTATTAAACATAAATAAATTAAAAAACTCTAAAATTCATAATAAAAAATTTTTGCACAGAACTTAATGTATTGGAAAATAAAAAGAGGCAAAAATATAAAATGTTTAAAAACGGGAGGACCTAATTTGAATTTCCATATGATGAGCATCGAAGAAACTTTGAAAAATTTTTCAACTAATATTGATCAAGGTTTAAACGATTCTCAAATAATTAAAAGTAGAGAAAAAAATGGATTAAATGAATTTTTAAAAGAAAAACCTATTTCTATTACAAAAAAAATTCTAAAATCAATGCTAGAACCAATGAATATTATGTTATTTTTAGCAATCTTAATAACTTTTACTGTTAATATTATAAAAAAAATTTATGAAGGCGATGCAGAATTTGTTGAATGTATCGGAATTTTTTGTGCAATTTTTATTTCAACAACAATTACCGTTATAATGGAAAATAAAAGTGAAAAAACTTTTAATAAATTAAATAATGAAAATAAAACAACGTTAGTAAAAACATTAAGAAATAGAAAAATAGATAATATTCCCCAAAAACAAATTGTTGTTGGAGATATTGTTTTCGTTGAAAGCGGTAATAAAATTCCAGCTGATGGCAGATTGATTGAATCAATATCGCTTTATTCAGACGAATCTTCTTTAACAGGTGAAGGAGAACCAGTAAAAAAGAATTGTAAATTTAAAGCAAATGATAAAAAAATTCCTATTGCAGAAAGATCAAACATGATCTATTCGGGATGTTTTATAACTTCAGGTCATGGGAAAATGGTTGTTACTGGTGTCGGTTTTAATACTGAATTTGGAAAAATTGCAAAAGAACTTTCTAAAAACAAGGAAAATTCTACTCCTCTTCAAAAAAAGCTCTCAAAACTTGGCAAAACCATTGCTTTGTTCGGTATATTTGCGGGAGGATTTGTATTTATTCTTCAAATTATTTATTTCATAAAAAACAAAACAATGACCTTCGATCTAATTTCAAACGCATTTATATCAAGCATTGTTTTAATTGTAGCAGCTGTTCCTGAAGGATTGCCAGCAATAGTTGCTGCATCTCTTGGAATAAATATGTTAAAAATGTTAAAACAAAATGCTCTAGTAAAAAAAATAACAGCATGTGAAACAATTGGAAACATAAATATAATATGCTCAGATAAAACTGGCACTTTGACTGAAAATAAAATGACAGTAACAAATATTTTTATAAATGATAAATTATTGGAGCCAAAAAACATAAAAGATAACTTACTTATTGAAAATTTTTGTTTAAATACAACAGCCGACATAGTGTATGAAGATAAATTAAAAAAAGAAAAGTTTTTAGGCAGCCCAACCGAATGCGCACTTCTTGTTGCATTAAAAAAATCTGGAATTGATTATAAAAAAATTAGAAGTTCAAACAAAATAAAACAAATGTTCGCATTTTCTTCTGAAACAAAAAATATGACAACAATTGTTCAAAAAGATAAAAAAAACATTGCGTACACAAAAGGCAGTCCTGAAAAAATTTTATCATTATGCTTAATTTCATCAACCAAACTCAAAAACATTCAAGAAAAAATCATAAACTTTCAAAAAAAATCGCATAGAATAATTGCTTTTGCTTATAAAGAACTAGACAATAATTTTAATAATTGCACTGAAATTAATAGAAAAAATATTGAAAATAATATGATTTTTTGTGGTTTTGCGTCAATTAATGACCCAATCAGAAAGGGTGTGTTAGAGGCTGTAGAAAAATGCAAATCGGCAGGAATCGAACTTAAAATATTAACCGGTGACAATATTTTCACTGCCTGCAGTATCGCAAAAGAACTTAAAATAATGCAAAAAAATTGTATCGCAATCAACGCAAAAGAGCTTGAAGAAAAAACAAATGAAGAATTTTTAACCTTACTTCCTAAAATAAAAGTTATCGCGCGAAGTACACCAATGATTAAAATGCGTGTTGTAAATGCTCTTAAATCCGCAGGACATGTTGTTGCGGTAACAGGAGATGGAATAAATGATGCTCCAGCAATTAAAAATGCAGATATTGGAATTGCTATGGGAATAACTGGAACAGAAGTTTCAAAAGAAGCAAGCGACATCATACTTCTTGATGATTCTTTTTCAACAATAGTTAAATCTATAGAATGGGGAAGAGGAATATACGAAAATTTTCAACGTTTTATTCAATTCCAACTTACAGTAAATTTATCCTCAATAATTTTTATTTTATTTTCAATGATTACTAACCTAAAATCTCCTTTTACTACACTTCAAGTTTTGTGGATTAATATAATTATGGATGGCCCTCCTGCTCTAGCACTCGGTCTTGCGCCTATACGTGAAAACCTTATGAAAAAATTACCAGTTAAACGTGAAGAAAACATTATAACCAAAAACATGATGATTAGTATTATATTAAATAGTCTATTTATCGCATGCACTTTACTTGCACAGCAAAAATTAAATTTTTTAGGCGTTGCAAAAGAACAAATGACAACAGTAATTTTCACACAATTTATAATATTTCAAATTTTTAATATTTTCAATAACACAAAAATTGATATGTCAAGTATATTTAAAAACCCATCAATAAACTTAATAATTTTTTCAACTTTTTTACTAACTTTTTTTATGCAAATTTTAATAACTCAATTTGGAAAATTTTTATTTTCCACAGTTTCGCTTAGCTTTACAATGTGGATTAAAATAATTGGCATTTCAATATTTGCAATAATTTTTTCAGAAACTTTTAAAATTATAAAATTTTGTTTGAAATTATAAAATATTAAATTTATTGAAACGAATAAATTTTGTCATAAGTTTATTCTCGACACTTTTAAAACATAAATATACTAAAAATATCTCATGCATAAAACTTTAATTTAATTTTTAAAAATTATTAAAAATTCATCCACGCAACTGTAAGCTTTATAAATGTTTCAAAAAATGTAATGCGCGAAATAGAATTTTTACATACAACATTTTTTCTCCCAATTTCTTTTCCGTCTAAACTAAAAATTATCTCTCCAATTTTATCGCCTTTATTTACTGGCGCATTTACAAATTTTTCAACTTTTACGTCTTTTTTAATTCTATCGTTATTTCCTTTTTTAACTATATAATTTATTTTTCCATCTAAAGTTGTTTCAACAAAATCTTCGTGGCCTTTCCTAACCTTAATACTTGGCAAAGATTCGTTATCGAGCACCGAATCATCTACTAAAGAAAAATTTGCAAATCCAAAATCCAAAAGTTTAGCCGCACCTTCAAATCTTTCGCTTGAAGTTGGTGCTCCTAATATAACACTTATAAGTTGCATATTTCCTCTTTTTGCAGACGCAGATAAACAATATTTAGCAACGCTTGTAGAGCCAGTTTTAATTCCATTAGCTCCTTCATAAAATCTTACAAGCCTATTCGTATTAGAAAGCGAAAACTCTCCATTTCTTAAACTATCAGTCCAAATAGTAAGAAAATCATGAATTTCTGAATGTTTAAGAAGTTCCTTGGACATTAAAGCAACATCATGAGCTGTGCTATAGTGATCGCCATTCTCACTAAGTCCATTACAATTTGTAAAATGAGTATTTTTTGCCCCAATTTCTTCTATTCGCCGATTCATGAGTTCAACGAAAGTCGACTCAGAACCTGAAATATGTTCCGCCAACGCAACTGCACAATCATTTCCCGAAGATACTGCTACACCTTTTAATAAATCTTTTACAGACATAACTTCATTAGGTTTAAGATAAACTTGAGAACCTCCCATACTGGCAGCATTTTCACTTGTTTTAACCATATCATCCATTTTTATTTTTCCAAAATCAATTGCTTCCATGACAAGTAACATTGTCATAATTTTAGTTACACTTGCGATCGGCAACTTTGCATCTTTATTCAACTCATAAAATATTTCTCCGGTTGAAGCTTCCATTAAAATTGCAGATTTTGCATTTATAACATTATTAGGTAATGAAACAACTTGGCTTATATCATTTAACGCAAAAACAAAAATATTTCCAATATTTAGTTGAAAAATAGAAAACATTATTATGCAAATAATGCATTTTTTCATTAAATTAACTCCTTATTTGAAAAACAAATAAAATTAATTTATGCTATGTTTATAATTTTTTTATTATTCATAACAATGGATTATTTTCTAAAAATATCTCAAAAAATGTCATAAGATGAAAAAACAAAATAATATAAATATAGAATGCAAAATTCGAACTAATATTGAAAATTCAAAAATAAAAAACAAATATTAAAAATAAAATTTTAATCTGATAAAAACATAAGACTATAAAAAAATTTTTTATATATAAACAAATTTAAATTAAAAAATGATTTAAATTTTTCAATTTTTCAATTCCAATTTTAATTCTTTTAATCGTTTCTTCTTTTCCTAAAATAATTGATATTTCTACTCCGCCTCCAGGCGTGAAAGCCTTTCCAGTGACTGCAACCCTAAGCGGCCAAAGTATAACACCATTTTTTACGTTAAGTTTAACAGCCAAATCCACAAGTTTATCTTTTAAAATTTCCTCATTCCATTTTGGCAATTCTTCAACAATTTGTAAAATTTTTATTAAAGAACTAAGCGAATTTTCAAAATCAGTTTTCATTTTTTTATGTATAAAAAGCGAAACTTCATAATCTTTAAGCTCTTCAAAAAAATCAACCTGACTGACTATGTCTGAAAATTTTTCACACCTTGTATGCAACAATTCACTAACTTTTTCAAGATCTAACATTGAATTTTTAATAACTTTACTATAGTAAACCAAAGCATTTTTATGAAATTCATCAAATGTCATTTTTTTTATATATTCGCCATTAAGCCATAAAAGTTTTTTTACATCAAACACAGCCGGAGATTTTCCGAGACCAGTTATATCAAACATTTCTTCAAGCTCACTTAAACTAAATATTTCTCTTTCTGTTTTGCTTGACCAACCAAGTAAAGCAATAAAATTAATAATAGCTTCTTCCAAAAACCCTAATTTTATTAAATCCTCAAATGTTGCATCACCATCTCGCTTTGAAAGTTTTTTTCCATTCTCTTTAATAATGGGCGGAACATGCACATAATACGGAATCTTCCAATCAAACGATTTATAAAGCAAAACATATTTAGGAGTTGAAGACAAATATTCGTTTCCTCTTATTACGTGGCTTATTTTCATTAAATGATCGTCAATTACATTTGCAAAATTATATGTTGGGAGTCCATCACTTTTTATCAATACGCCATCATCAAGCGAAAAATTTTCAACCGAAATATTACCAAAAACCTCATCTTCAAAACTTGTAAATCCAAATTTTGGAATTTTCTGTCTTATAACGTACGAAATTCCCAATTCTAATTTTCTTTGTATCTCTTCATTTGAAATATTTCTACAATATCCATCATATTTAGGAGGAACTTTTATTTTTTTTTGCTCGTCATGAACTCGCCTTAATCTTTCTTTATCACAAAAACAATAATAAGCATCACCTTGATTGACAAGCTTTTTAGCATGACTAAAATATATTTCTTTTCTTTGACTTTGTATATAAGGGCCAAATTTACCTCCGATATCCGGTCCTTCATCATAAAAAAGTTTCGTTTCCTTAAGGGTGTTAAAAATCATACTCATTGAATCTTCAATATATCTTTCGCTGTCAGTATCTTCAATTCTCAATATAAATTTCCCATTTCGAGATCGTGCAAACAAATACGAATAAAGCGCAGTACGCAAATTTCCTATATGCATATATCCTGTCGGACTTGGCGCAAATCT
Source organism: Clostridiales bacterium (assembly GCA_031267755.1). Taxonomy (GTDB): domain Bacteria; phylum Bacillota; class Clostridia; order Monoglobales; family JAIRYP01; genus JAIRYP01. The sequence goes on from JAIRYP010000007.1 coordinate 12,339, forward strand.
TGTTCTTACCTCACTAATCATTTCACTGCATCTCCGATATTATTTTTAAATTACACACTTAAATATTTTCATATCTAATCAAAAGCTTAAATTTTGTATTATCAGAAACTTTATAAACTTCACTAATTCTAACTCCAACGATTGCTATAACTTCATTTTCTGTACACAATATAGGAATTTTTTTTCTCGCCGTTCTTTTTATCTTTTTATCAATTAAAAATTTACTTATCTTTTTTCCAGAACCATTTTTATACAACGAAATTTTATCATTTTTTCTATAATTTCTAAGCATTAACTTTCTATCAAATAAACTATCATAATCAACTATAAACTCATTAATTTTACACTCATATTTTTCAGAACCCAATAAAGTAAAAAAAACTTTTTTGCCAATAAAATTAATGAAATAAGTATCACCCAAAACTATATTAATTAAAAACTCAAAATTTTCAACTTGAACAAAAGAACTTAAAAAATACAAATAGTCATATTGAAATTGAGCATTTAATTCTTTAGAAATATCTAATCTAGAAATTTTTTCTTCATAAATCATATCAATTATTTTATTTATTTGATTTCTATTTAACATTAAATTATTTTTCACTTTTAAATCTAAAATTATTTGCATATCACTAATGGCAATTTTAATAAGCTTTATTTGAATAGACCTACTAAGCAATTTAAATGAAGGAGCGTGAAAGGCAACACTCTTTTTATCCTTTTTTACGATTCTTTTATATAATCTTTCACTATATTCATTTAAAAACTCTACATCAGGTGCAATATTTTTTGCCAAATTGCTGAGTGATTCAATAATATTTGGATTATATTTTTTAAACGACGGTATTAATTCATGTCTTACACTGTTTCTCAAATAATTTAAATCTTTATTGGTATCATCCTCAACATAAAATATATTATTTTTGTTACAATATTTCTCAATTTCCTTGCGAGTTAAGCCTAAAAAAGGTCTTACAACTCCATCTTTGCGCACATATTTAATCCCAACTAACCCTTCACTACCGGTACCCTTAATAATTCTCATCAACACCGTTTCCGCTTGATCGCATTTATTATGGGCCGTTGCTACTTTATTTATATTATATTTATAACAAACTTCACTAAAAAAACTATACCTCGCTTTCCTGCCGGCTTCCTCCAAAGAAATCTTTGTCCTTTGAGATAATTCCAAAACATCAATTTTTCTAAAAAAAAGCTTTATTTTGTTTTTCTTGCACTCGTCTAAAACAAAATTCGAATCTTCATCCGATTCATTTTTTCTGAGAGAATGATTTAAATGTGCAGAAAAAATTTCAATCTCAAGTTTGCTCTTCAGAGAAATAAGTATATGGAGCAAACACATGGAATCAATTCCACCAGATACTCCAATTAAAACTCTATCGTTTTTTTCAAACATACGATAAGTATTTATTGTTTTTATAACTTTTTGTTCAATTAAATACTCATCATTATTCAAAATTGCCACTCCAATTTGAAAATTTCGTAATCTCTCCTGACCATTTTAATTTAATTGTTCCAAGCTCTCCATTTCTGTGCTTTGAAATTATACATTCAGCAACATTACGTTCTTCGCATTCTTTATTATAATAATCTTCTCTATATAAAAATAAAACAATATCGGCATCCTGTTCAATTGCACCAGATTCTCTAAGATCGCTAAGTGTGGGCCTATGGTCCGTTCTTATTTCTGGAGCTCGACTAAGCTGTGAAAGTAAAACAATTGGAACATTTAATTCTCTGGCCAAAATTTTCAAAGAACGAGTAATTTCTGATATTTCCTGATGTCTATTTTCATTTTTTTTTACTCCACGCATAAGCTGTAAATAATCAATAACAACTAAATCCAAACCCTTATCGGATATCAAACTTTTGCATTTAGAAGAAATTTCAAAAACCGTTACACCTGAAGTATCATCTACATGAATCGAAGTTTTACAAAGACAACCCATCGCATCGCCAATTTTTTCCCAATCTTTGTCTTTTATATCACCATTTTTAAGTTTAATAGAACTTATTCCAGTTTCGGATGATAAAATTCTATTTGCGATTTGAATTGCAGGCATCTCAAGGCTAAAAATTGCAATACAAGCCTTATAATAAACAGCCGCAAATTGAGCTATATTTAATGCAAAGCTCGTTTTGCCCATCGCCGGCCTTGCTGCAACTAAAATCAAATCAGATGCCTGAAAACCAGATGTTATATTGTCTAACTCATTAAAACCCGTAGGCAAACCCACTATTTTATTTTGCGAGCTTGTAAGCCTCGCATATCTATCCAAATTTTCTTCAAGCAAATATTTTATATGCACAAAATTCTTTGAAACACTCTTCTGCAAGATATCCGATAACTTTTTTTCAACCAAACCCATAATATCTTCAATTTTTTCATTTTCTTTATAGCAAATTTCCTTTATTTCATTTGATATTTTAATTATATTTCGCAAAATCGATTTATCTCTAACAATTTCAGCATAATGCGAAGCATAAGAACTAGTAGGTACTGTATTTATAACTTCGGCAACATAATCTATTCCAACAACCCCAAGTAAATTTTCACTCTTCAATTGCTCGCTAATAGTTATTATATCAATTGGCCTACACATACTACGAAGTTTCAAAATCGTTCTATAAAGCTCTCTATTTTTTGAAAAATAAAAATCATCAGGTTTAATTAAAATTGCAATTTCACTTATAACTTTCTCGTTTAAAAATATTGAACCCAAAACCGATTGTTCCGCTTCTTCATTAAATGGCAAAACATCTTCACTCAATTTTATTTTTTCCAAAAACTTTCAGCTCCGAGTGTTTTAAAATCTAAACTTCAATTTCTATCACTTATTTTTCATAATTTTATAAATTATTGTTTAAAAACTTCAATTTTTAATTCACTATAAATTTCATGAAAAACTTTAACGTTAATTTTATAAACACCAACATTTTTTATCTCTTCTTGAACATTAAAATTTTTTTTATCTATAGAAATATCAAATTGTTTTTTCAATTCATCAGATATATCTTTTGTAGTAACAGAACCAAACAATTTCCCATTTTCTCCAGCCTTAGAAAATATTTTAACTGTTATCTCTTTTAACTTTTCAGAAATCTCGCATGCTCTCAATTCTTCTTTTTTTCTTTTAATTTTATTTGCTGTTTTTTGTCTTTCAAGTTCTAATAAATTTTGTTTTGTTGCCTCTTTTGCGAGTCTATTCGGAAACAAATAATTTCGCGCGTAACCATCGCTTACCTTTATTACATCATCACTTATACCTTGATTTTTCACATCTTTAAGCAATATTACTTTCATAAAATTACCTCCTTTTAAATATAAAGTATAATTTCATTTCAATTTATAAAAACCTAATCTTCTCTAAGTGATTCGTCAATTGCATATTTAAGTTTTTCAATAACACATTCCAAACTCTCACATGGAATTTGTGCTCCCGCAATAGTCATATGTCCACCTCCACCAAATTTTTCAAGAATTATCTGAACATTCAATTCATCAAAAGATCTGCTACTAATTATGACTACATTATTTGAACTAATTAAAACAAAAGAAGCTTTCACATTTTCAATTTCAAGCAAATCATCCGCAATCATTGAAGATAAAATCTGAGCCTGCGATGTATTATATTCCCCATAAACAATCGCAATATTTCCATTGTAAATTTCAAGTGATTTTAATATTTCGATTTTTTTTAAAAATAAACTTATTTCACTTTGAAACATTTTTTTAACTTTGCTTGTATTAATGCCAATACTTTTCAAATATGCTGCTGCTTCAAAAGTTCTTTTTCCTGTTTTAAAAGTAAAATTTTTAGTATCCATAATTATCCCAGAATAAACAATTTCTGCTTCTTCCACTCTAACATTGTTTTTTGTTATTATATACTCAAACATCTCTGTTACTATTTCAGATGTGGAAGATGCAAAAGGCTCATGATAACTCAAAATTGTATTTTCAATAAAATCTTCACTTCTACGATGATGATCAATTAAAATAGTTTGTTTTGACATATTCAAAATTTGTGGGCTTTCAACTAAACTCACTCTACCAGTATCAATGATTATCAACAAAGTACCTTCATCAAATATTTTTAATATTTCTTGTTCATTTACAATTTTATCTTTATATTCAGGAAAATTTTCAATATTTTCGATTGTTTTTTGTAATGACCCAGTTTTATTTTCAATCAAAATATATGTATCCTTATTTTTCATAAAACAAATTCTAAATAAGCCCACAGCTGCGCCTAAGCAATCTAAATCAACATTCTTATGCCCCATTATAACAACCTTATCAAAACCTTCCAAAATTTCTTTAAATGCATGTGTAAAAACACGAATTTTCACTTTTGTTCTTTTTTCAATCTCGCGTGTCTTTGCACCATAAAAACAAAAAGATTTTTCATCCTTTATGATCGCTTGATCGCCACCTCGTCCAAGTGCCATATCCAATGCTGATTGAGATAATTTATTATTTTCAAAAATACCACATTCACTCTTTCCAACTCCCACACTAAGAGTTATTGATATTTTATTGCCTTCATCAATATTTCTTACTTTATTTAAAATTTCAAATTTGTCTTTGATAATTCTCTCAAAATTTTCATTTTCAAATAAAACAAAAAATTTGTCCTTTTCGCATTTTTTTATAACCCCATAAAACTCATTCGCCCAAGAAATTATAGTTTGTTCTACAGTTCCTAACAATTTTCCATGGCTTTCACTCGGTGTATTTTGTAAAACTTCTTCAAAATTATCAATCATAACTATGCACTGTACAATATTTTTCTTTAAATCATTTTCAATTAATTGATATTCCTTGGTCTTATCAATAAAATACAAAACGATGTTAGATTTTATTTCTTTTCGCCTATGCATTTCAAGCGTTTCATAAAACATTTGATAACATTTTTCATTTAAAAAAATCGTATATTTTTCGTCTAAAACATTATTTTCAATATTTCTTAAAACTTTTTCCAAATTAAAATCTACCATTATTTTTTCTAAATATAAATTAAATATTTTTTTATCTTCAAACATTTTTTCAAAATTTTCATTGTTCCATACTATCTTTCCATAGAAATCTACTATAACTAAAGGGATTGAAAATTTAAAAAATAAATTTCCATTGACTTTATCCAAAAAAAATGAACTTCTCGCAACAAAATTTTCATTTTCTATGCGTTGTTTGTTTAAAAATATAATTTGATAAACGAGCATAATAAAAAAAAATATAGTATGAACAAAAAACATCTTAAACTTATAACACAGAAAAAAAGTTGAAATAATAATATAAATTAAAATAAAAAAACATACATTTTTTTCAAAATTAAAAAAGTTAAATTTTTTTTTGTCACTATTAACTTTTTTATTCATATCTCTCCTAAAAATCAAAACAATAAACCTTAAAATTAAAAAAACTATCCTAAATATAACATATAAATAAAAATTATTTAAACTCTAAAAATTACATACATTTATTTTTTATTACCACAAACGAAAACTTTCCTAAAACTCTAAATCTTCCAAAAGTTTACTTAAATCTCCAAATTTTCTTTCCAAATTGTGTTGATTTTCAATATTCTTATTAATCTCAAATTTTATTTTCTCATTAACTGTTTTATATTCCAAACCAAGTCTTCTACACAATAAATACGTCAAGCTTATCACGTTTGCTGCATCACACACAATCGTATCAAACATACCATCGACAGGTTCAGAAATTATATCTCCAAACATATTAGTAACATTTTGAAGAATTTCTATTTTAATAAGTTCGATAGCTTTAATGTTGTTAACAATATCTATATTCAAAATATCCTCACATTCATAATTTTCAACAACATTTTATTAAAATTATTGAAATTTTTCAATGAAGAATTAAAGAGAATCAACTAAAAAAACAGTAGTTTTATTAAACAAAATTTTTCCAAATACTAAAACAAACGCTGCAAAAAACCAAAAATAAAAAAAATAACTCAAATCCTCAAAAAACCAAATGCCGTAAATAAACGTATTTCTGTAACCTTGAACAATATAATAAACTGGGTTAATTTTAAACAACCAATTAAATTTTGAAATTGAATTTACATCCCAAAATATTGGAGTAAGCCAAAAAACAAATTGCAACAACATCCTTACAATATTTGATATATCTTTTAAAAAAACGGAAAGTGAACAAATAATCAAACCTATTCCTACAACTAAAAAAAATGAAGCAAAAATATAATAAAAAACTTGAAAATAAATAAATTTAAAAGGAATTTTATAAATAAAACAAATTAAAAAAATTAAAAAGGTGAAAATTAAATTAACAAACAAACACGAAATAATTCTAATAAACGGTAAGCAAGTCACATCAAAAACAATCTTTTTTACCAAATATGAATAATCCCAAAAAACTCTCGAAACATTAATCCATGAATCTAATACAAAAAACCATGGCACCATACCAGCTAGTAACCAAACAATATATGGCAAATTTCCAAATCTATTATTTCCAAACACAAAATGATTAATGAACCAATAAATTAAAACAGTAAACAACGGCTCAACAAAAGCCCAAAAAAACCCAAAAACCATACCTGAATATTTCGACTTAAAGTCGTCTTTAGCAAGATAAAATATCAAATTTATTTTGGAAAAATATCTCGACATTCAAATTTCCCCCAAATAATTTTGATAAAATCTCCTTCAAAACAAATCTTTATCATATTAATGTAATGCATGTGCACCATAAGTTAAACTGTTCAAATACTTTTTAAAATCATCTTTTAAATCTTCCCTAGACAACGCATGCTCAACAATAGCTGACAAATAACCCATTTTATCACCAATATCATAACGTTTGCCAACAAAATTATAAGCGTACACATCATGTTTTTCTAACATTTTTTTTAACGCATCTGTAAGTTGAATTTCTCCATTCGAATCAGGTTTTGTAATTTCCAAATAACTAAAAATTTCAGAAGTAACTACATAACGCCCCAAAATAGCTATATCACTAAGAGCATCATTACTTTTAGGCTTTTCAAACAAATTTTTAACTTTATATATTTTTTCAGAAACTAAATCACACTCAACACAACCATATTTATGTATTTCTTCGTCTAATACTTTTTGCACGCCCAAAATACAAGAATTATATTCTTCAAACACATCAATCAATTGCTTAATGCACGGAACACCCGATTTAATAATATCGTCTCCTGATAATATTGCAAAAGGCTCATTGCCTATAAAACTCTTCGCGCAATAAACAGCATGACCCAAACCTAAACTTTCCTTTTGTCTAACATAATGCAACTTTGCTAAATTAGAAATTTTTTTTACCGACTCTAATAAATTAATATTATTTTTTCTTTCAAGCTCCGCTTCCAATTCATAAGATTTATCAAAATGATCCTCAATCGCTCTTTTATTTCTTCCAGTTATTATAATAATATCCTTAATGCCAGAATTTACTACCTCTTCAACCACAAACTGTATCGTAGGCTTATCAACAATTGGAAGCATCTCTTTTGGCAACACCTTTGTCACAGGCAAAAGTCTAGTGCCTAAACCAGCCGCTGGAATTACAGCTTTTTTAATTTTCAGCCTAATCAACATCCTACACAAAAATGGCTCCTCGTGTTGGACTTGAACCAACGACCCTGCGGTTAACAGCCGCATGCTCTACCAACTGAGCTAACGAGGAAAATACTAAACAAATTAAATATTACAAAATTAATTTAAAAACTTTTACAAACAAAATACAGTAAAACATTTAATAAAACACTATAAAAATCTGAAACAATATCACTATATCAATAATTAACTAATTTTTTTCTAAAAAAACAATCCATATTTTAAAAAGCATAACATTAACTAAACAAAACATTCAAAACTAAAACATAAAGTAAATTTCAAACTCCATTAAACCATAATCAAAAACAAATATTGCTATAAATAACAATTCTTAAAATTTTTTAATAAACAATTCATAACAAAACTAAAAATTTTCAAATATATTCTTCAAAAAATTTTATATTCATTGAAATTGATTAAACGAATCAAAATATAAAATAATATCTCACA
>JAIRYP010000014.1 GCA_031267755.1 Clostridiales bacterium
GGTGGTTCACTCACCACTTCCGATTCGGGTGGCACAAGCGGTGAATCAAGAATTACTTCTGGTTTAGGTGGTTCTTCAGGTGGTGGATCATCCGTTGCTACTGGTTCAGGTTCTCCAAGCGGTGGATCAAGAATTACCTCTGGTTCAGGTTCTTCAAACGGCGAATCACTTGTTGCTTCTGGTTCAGGTGGTTCTTCAAGAGGCGGAACACTTATTACTTCTGGTTCAGGTTCTTCAAGCGGTGGTTCACTCATCACTTCTGGTTCGGGTTCTCCAGGCGGTGGATCAAGAATTATCTCTGGTTCAGGTGGCACAAGCGGTGGTTCAGAATCTGCTATTGGTTCGGGTTCTCCAGGCGGTGGATCATCCATTGCTACTGGTTCAGGTGGTACAAACGGTGGTTCAGAATATACTACTGTTTTAGATTCTCCAGGCGGTGGTTCAGAATCTACTATTGGTTCAGATGTTTCTGGCGGTGGACCAAGAATTGTTCTTGATTCAGGTTCTCCAGGTGGTGGATCACCCACTGGTTCAGGAGATGGCACAGGCGGTGGATCACCTATTACTTCTGGTTCAGGTGGTACAAGCAGTGAATCAAAAATTACTTCTGGTTCGGGTTCTCCAAACGGTGGTTCAGAACCTACTTCTGATTCGGGTGGTGGATCAAGAATTGTTCTTGGTTCAGGTGGTGCAGACGGTGGTATTAATGAATCTTGAATTTCTCTAATTTTATCTCCAACTTCTTCATCGGTGCATGAAATCGCTCCTGGTATACGAGGATTTAAAGATGACGCGTAGAGAAAGTTGGTTTTTTCTCTTGGCATAATTTCAATATTAATGTCACTATAAAAACAATTCCTACAAATTAATTTAACATTTTGTGGAATTTCTAGTATTTTTAAATCCATACATAACAAAGCTCTAGGGCCAATAATGACGAGAGAATTAGCATCTCTAAGGTTGATTTCTTTAAGTTTAGAATGAAGAAACGCCTCCGTTCTTATAAATTTTAATTTTGGTGGAGCTTTAAAATATTTTAAATGAGATAAATAAAAAGCATTATCGCCTAATGATTCTAAACCGCTTTCTTCATTAAAATGAACACTTTTTAAACTGGACGAACCAAATGCCCAATCTCCTATTATAGATACAGAATTTGGAATTACTATTTGAGTTTCTAAATTATAAGTTCCATAAAAAGCTTCATTTGGAATGCATTCTATTATAGAGTTTACTGAGAATTGCAAATCTTTTAACTTAGACTCTGAAAAACAAGCAGGCCCTAAAGAAGATAATTCTTCTCCAACGAAAAATTTTTCTAAATTTGCTCTACGAAAAGCATTGCGTTCAATTTTAGTTAAATTAATTCCGTCATCTTCTAAAAAAATTTTAACATTGCAATTACGAAAACAATTTTTTCTAATTTTTTTAACTGTTCTTGAAACCCATATTTTTTTAACTTTTTTGTCAAGTGAGTTTGCGTTACCTTTACTATTATAAACAACTTCAGTTCCAATTGGAATTACGAGTGTTCCATCACGTCTTGTATTTCTTCTAACTTGCTCTGTATTTCCTAAATCGAATATTATTGTCGCACTCATTATTGAAACACCTCATATCTTTTGCAAAAATTTAACTTTGCAACTATATGTATTATTATACAACTTTATTTATTTAAAAATTCAATTTTAATATGTAATATTTATTCATAATTTAAGTCGAATTCTTTTCTTATAATGTTTTCTATTTCTAAGCAAACGTCTGTATTTTCTTCAAGAAATTTTTTCGCAGATTCTCGTCCTTGCCCCATTTTGTTTTCATTGTACGAAAACCATGAACCATTTTGTTTTACTATTTCGCTTTCAATCGCTAGATCTAAAATATTTCCTGATTTTGAGATACCTTTTCCATAAATTATATCAAATTCTGCTTCTTTGAACGGCGGTGCAACTTTGTTTTTTACAACTTTAACCTTTGTTTTGTTGCCACAAAGTCCTTCAGAATTTTCAAGTTTTCCAATTCTTTTAACTTCAAGACGAACGGATGAATAAAATTTAAGAGCTCGTCCGCCCGGAGTGGTTTCGGAATTTCCAAAAAATAATCCAATTTTTTCTCTCAATTGATTTATGAATATCACAATTGTATTAGTTTTTCCTGCGATTGCGGTTAATTTTCTCAAAGCTTGTGACATAAGGCGGGCTTGAAGCCCAATTTGTGTGCTTCCCATATCACCTTCGATTTCTTGCTTTGGAACGAGTGCTGCTACGGAGTCTATAACAACAACTTCAATCACTTCGCTTCTTATGAGTTTTTCGGTTATTTCAAGAGCTTGTTCGCCAGTATCAGGTTGTGAGATTATTAAATCCTCCACATTCACGCCAAGTTTTTCTGCATATATTGCATCAAGTGCATGTTCGGCATCAATGAATGCTCCTACTCCGCCACGTTTTTGACTTTCAGCTAAAATATGAAGCGCAAGAGTGGTTTTGCCTGAACTTTCAGGTCCAAATATTTCAATTATTCTACCTCGTGGTACGCCTCCTATTCCAAGTGCAATATCTAATCGCAAACTTCCAGTAGGAATTGATTCAATTTTCATATTTAACTTATCGCCGAGTCTCATTACTGCACCAATTCCAAATTGTTTTTCAATCTGGTGCATAATATTTTTAATCACTTTTTCTTTTTCCTCCGTCATATGTTGACTCCTTTAAATTTTTACAATATTAATTTTATTGAATATTACAGAAAAATAAGAGAATTGTCAAATTATGTTGTTTTGGATTTTTTGTTTTTTAAATTATTTCTTGATAATTAAATTTAGGATAAAAAAGATTTTAATGTTACGTTATTTGTTTAGAATAATAATAAAAAAATTAATCTCTATTTGGATTTAAAGAATGTTTACTTTTATTTAAAACTGTCGATCAAATCATTCATATTATAAAGTTTAGGTGGTTTTTCAATCAAAAATAAAGCGGCTCTTATTGCGCCAACTGCAAAAATTTCTTTTGATGAAGCACAATGTTTGATTTCTATTATTTCGTCGTTTCCTGAAAATAGTACTGTGTGTTCGCCAACAATGCTTCCGCCTCTTATAGAATGAATTCCGATTTCATTTTTATTTCTTTTACTATTTGTTGATTTTCTGCCGTAGACAAGATTTATATCTTTAGAAAAGGTTTTTGATATAGCATCAGAAATAGCGTATGTTGTTCCAGATGGGGAATCTAATTTTTGATTGTGATGTTTTTCGATTATTTCGATATCAAAGTTTTCGCCTAAAATTTTGCACGCACTTTTAACAAGTTCAATTAGAAGATTTATTCCAAGTGACATATTTGAAGATAGGAAAAATGAAACTTTTTTTGAAGCCTCTTCGATTTTTTTATGTTGCAAATTTGAAAGTCCCGTCGTGCAAATTACTGCTGGAATTTTTTTATCTATGGAATATCTTATAATTTCTTCAAGACTTGAGGAATTTGAAAAATCTATTAATACATCTGGTTTTTCAAAAATTCTTGAAAGATCATCATAAACTGGAAATTTGTTCATTTTGTTTGGATTTTTATCAAATCCAGCAACTACTTCGCAAATGTTTGATTCGAATGCAATTTTCGAGACTGTCTGTCCCATCTTTCCATTAGCACCGCAAATTAATATTTTGTTCACGAAAATTCAACTCCAAAACAAAAAGTATGACAATAAGTATTGTATAGAAATTTATTAATTTCTTATAAATTATTAGTTTAAACTTAAATATAATGTTCAACCAATTTTATCTTCATGAATTTTAAAACCACATCTTTTCATTGACTTTTTGAGTTTCTCTAAATTTTTTGTTTCCATTTCGCATAAAGGCATACGAAAATTTCCAACATCCATTCCTAAAATGTTCATTGCAGTTTTAATCGGAATCGGGTTTACTTCAATAAACAACGTTTTTATTAAACCAAACATTTTTAAAAATTCTTCTCTTGAATCTAAAATATTTCCTGATATATAATTTTTGCATATTTCATGCATTTTAAGTGGTAGTATGTTTGCAACGACAGATATAACTCCTGCACTGCCAATTGACATGGCAGGAACTACTATGTCATCATTTCCCGCATATAAAATTAAATCTGTTTCTGAAGCAATATGCGCCAAAAATGCTAAATCTCCCGTTGCCTCTTTTATTGAATTAACGTTTGATAATTGAGAAAGTTTTTTAAGCGTTTCTATATTAAAACCAAATCCTCCTGTTCTACTTGGAATATTATAAAGAATAATTGGAATTTTAATTTTTTTCGAAATTGTTTCTATGTGATAATAAAGACCTTTTTGTGTTGTTTTGTTGTAATAAGGTGGTGTAATTAAAACGCCGTTTGCACCAGCTTTTTCAGCTTGTTTGCTGAGCGTTATTGCATAATTTGTGTTGTTGCTGCTTGTGCCTGCAATAATTGGAATTTTACCATTTGTTTTTTTTACTGCGAATTCGATTAAATTTTTTTGTTCATCTAAAGATAAAGTTGAGGCTTCGCCCGTTGTTCCACAAACTATTATTGCATCTGTATTATTTTTTAATTGAAATTCAATTAATTCTTCAAATTTTTCATAATTTATCTCATTACCTTTAAAAGGAGTTACAATTGCGACACCGCTTCCTTCAAAAATTTTTTCTTTCATATAAAAGCACCCTCCGTTATAAAATTATATATTTATTGTGAATATAGAAATTAAAATAATTTAGCTCTATTAATATGTAATTAAAATAAAATTAAAACCTTATGATGATAGAATTAGTTTTTTAAAATTCAAAAAATTAAGTTTATTTATCTATTTATTTTTTATCAGCATTTGTAATATTAATCTTAAAAAATTTAAAATATTTTTTTTAATATTTTGAATGTGAAAATTAATATAATAAAAATCAGGAGAAGAGTATAAAATTTATTATCTAAAGTACTTTCTAAATTATTATCAAAAAATAAAAAAAATACTGCACCCAAATTAAAAGATAAGTGCAAAATGATTGGGCTTATTATATTATTGTATTTAATGTATACGCTACATAAAATTATTCCCATGAGCGTTGCATACATTATTAAAATTAATTCTTTATGAAGTATTCCAAATATTAGAGACGAAAAAATAATTGCAAAATTTAAGTTAATTTTCCTCATAACATTAAACAAAAACTTTCTGCAAATTATTTCTTCCAAAAGCGGAGCAAGAATTGTACTTGAAAATATAAAGTAAAATTTATGATTTGATATATTTTGAATATATATTGCATAGTTTGAAAAAAAATTTTCAGGTAAACTCAAAACTCTTGTGAAAAGTGTAATTAGAAAATTCAAAAATAAACCTAGTGTAAATAAGTAAAAAATATCCTTCTTGCTGAAAATTTTGCTATACATAAAATTTTTATTAAAATTATATTTTATATTTATTTTGAATACCTATCTTATCTTTATTTTTAAACATTTAAAAGTCCAGAAAAACCCGTTATATCAAAAACTTCACGAATAGAACTGCTTAAATTAATTAAAAGCAGTTCCATTTGCTGTTTGTGCATTTTTTTTTGAGTTGCAACGAGCATCCGAAGAGCGGCGGAACTTATAGATGTAAGATTCTCTAAATTAATTTTAATTTCTTTATTTTTTTCGGAAATTGATTCCTCAAGAATTTTTTCAAGTTCTTTAGAGGATTTAATATCCAGCTTTCCTTTAATTTCTATAAATGTCGAATCTCCATCTTGTTTTTTATTAAGTTCCATATTTTCACCCGCTCCCTCACAGTACCTTTATTTTAAAGATTTTGAACTGACCATGAACTTTGAAAAAAATCATTTGATCCAAGTGCTCTACCAGAAGGTGGTTTTTCAATTCCAATTCCTAAAATTTTACTTTCATATTTTGCTAAAAAAGAATATACTCCCTTTTCTTTTATAGATGCTGAAGTGCCATTTCTGTAGTTGTATCTTAATATTCCATAACTTTCATTTTTTTCCTCTTTAAGATTTTGCGGAATTTCTAAATTTTTATTTTCATATTCACCTGCGTCAATTTCTTTTTCAATTACAGAAATGAAAATTTCGTTTTTATCTAAACTGATGGTCTCTTTATTTTTTTCGTTCCACCCGGGCACTTCATTATATTTTCTTTCACATATTTTTTTTAAACTGTAAGAATCAAAAATTTCAAATGTCTTACTTTTCTTTGTTATGAAAGCTCCATCGCCTGTTTGAATATTTAAAATATTGTTTGAAGAATCAGATTTTGATAATTCAAGTTCTTTAATTCCAACAAGTGCTTTGAGTTCAGTATGAACTTGTTCGCTCTCCTCGCCGTCACGAACATTTTCAACTGATACAAAATTGTCATTATTTACAAAATCGCTGCTTAATATTTCAAAATTTTCATCCTTAGAAATAACAGCCTTTAGCACAGGCTTATCAAAATCGAAAGTATTTATTATGAAACGTTTACGAAACGAGATATAATTTTTATTATATTCTTCAAATTCTTCTTGAGACATATCATCCGATTTCTTTATATCTTGTAATGATCCAAACTCTGATGAATGAACGTCTATTATTAAATTATTTGTTTCGGGTGATAAAAATACATCGTTTATTTTATTTGAAAAAAATGAAACAGGAATGCCTTCTCTTAAAATGTTTTGAAGTCCAACAAATTTACTTTTTCCTTCTAGAGCCACTTGATATTCTGCAATTTTACTTATTTCTTCTTCTTTTAATGAAATTTTTTCATCATTTATTTTTGCCACAATTTTATCAATGTCATCATTTTTAATTTCTTCTGGCAAATTATTTCTTATTTCTTTTTCAAGAGAACTAATGTAAAGAGAAAAATCTAAACCCATTTTATTTAAAAGAATTTTCTCATTAACTAAAATAGGTGTTTTCTTTGTATTTATTCCAGAGTCTAACTGAGAAGATAAATTTGCAAGTTTAAATTTTTCTATCAAATCTCCCGTTAACCCATTGACAAGAAATTTTGCGCCAGATTCTTCAATTATTTTTGTTGGGTCAAACTCTATTTTTGAATTATCTTTTTCTTTACTGCGAATTATATAGTAATAATTTTTTGTTTCTCTTTCATCTTCAGAAATTTTAACAAAAACACCCTTATTAATTTTTTTTGTAGAAATATTTTTTTGATAAATATGGCTTCCTGTTTTGTTATTGTTTTCATCAACTTCTTCTATTTCTTCATAAGGCCATTTCATACCAAAGATTTCTTTTGTCTCATTATTCACTATATTAAAGGTTTTTATTTTATAAACGATCGTGTCTTTATAAGCCGTTACTTCTTCAAATTCTGGTATTTTATTTCCCTGCTCGTCCAATTCATATTCATAAACGACATTACCCTTTTCGTCATAAACAATATTTCCGTTTTCAATCAACATTACCTGTTTGAAAGATTGTTCACCTTTGTCATTTAATTTTTCTTTTTTCACATATATCGGATTTCCATGCTCATCTCTTAATGCGTCGCGAGAAGAATACTCGTAATAATGTTCTTTTGAATTTTTGTCAAAACCAATATTTTTGATAAAATATATATCTTCTTCAGCATTTTCAAGAGTCTTTTTTTTATAATAACCACTTTCTGTTAAATATATTTGTTTTTCCTCATTAACATCTGTACTATCCAAAGGCGAAACATTAACGTTTATTACTTCATTTGTTTCTTTATCATCGGCGTTTTCGTCAGAAACAAAAACTTCTTCATCGCTTGGTGTATCATTATCATCTAATAATGTTGTGCAAGCATTTAAACCAAATATGGAAAAAACAAGCATAAATAAAATATAACTTTTAATTAACTTTTTCAATTACTAAATTCCTCCTTCTTTGCTTTTAACAAAGAATTTTCTCTTAATATTTTCGTATAATTGTTTAAGAAGTAATTTGAGTTACCCAATTGATAAGTGGTCCTAAACCGAGCTTAAGAACAGCAATCATAATAAAAATCATTATAAAACCGATTGCAGCATTTTTGAGGCTTCCTTTAGCTTTTTCTCGTTCTTGTTGTTCATCGGCTTTTGCAAATTTTACTCCAATGATAATGCAAAAAATTGCACCAATTGATCCAACGATAAAAAGAGCAGGAATCAATAAACTATCAATTAATGCCATAATTGGATTTACTATGCTGCCCCAATCAATCACAGCATCACTTGAGCTTTGATTTATTGTACTTGCTGCTGCAAAAACATTTTCAAATTTGAACGGATTAAGTTTTAACATAAAGCATCATCATTCCTTTTCTGTGAGTTTAATATGTGTTTTAAAAATTTTTGAATTTTGGTCTTTATCTTATTACAATTTTCTTCTTTAAATATATTATATTTCCAACAATAATTGAAAAAATTGCCGCAACTATAAATATAAAAATATATAAATTGAAATGAATGCGGTAAATTACCTTGAAACTGTATTCTGAAGTGTTTCCTGCTTCATCGCTTGCAACAATGTTATAATTTCCACTATCAAAATAAGTATGTTCATATTTGCCTTTTTCTTGAAATATTTTTTCACCATCTTTTATAACAGTAATCATCACATCGTTTTCATCATTTTTCAAAGTTACGAATTTATTTGTGATATTTTCTGAAGATAATCCAATCAGATCAATATGAGGACTTGCATCATCAATTATAAACGAATCCATGTAAATAATTTTTGTTTTTAAATCTTGAATTTCAAATCTGTACACACCTTCCTCAGCAATTTTAAAAAAAATTGGATTATCAATTGAAAGTTTTTTGTTGTTTGAGTAAACATTTATTATTTCACACGAAAGGGGTGCGTTTATTATGCTCAAATTATTCACTTTATGCTTTATTAATCTGAAAGTAAAAACTGTTATAAAATCTTTGAATTCAGTTCCATTTTCATTGTTATGAGGCGAATAAATAAACATTCTATAAGAACCATGCTCTGTTATTGCATCACCTGATATATAATCGAAATTTTCATCATCTTTTGTACAAAAATATTCAATACCACCTTCAAATTCAAAGTAAACATCGTGTGTTGTTACCATTTCTGACAAAATATTTGAGTAAAAAAATCTTTTATTTGGAAAAGAATATATATTTTTGTTTTTTTTAGAATCGAAACCAACTCTCAGACTATCACTTAATAAAGGTTTATTTTGTTGATTTTGTTCATAAATTTTTATTATATCATTTCTAAAGTTTCCAATACCGCTCTCACTAATATTTTCTAAAATATTTTTTTCAATAGCATATTTTTTTACTGGTGTTTTACAACTTAAATAACAAATACTTTTATCATTATTGCAATTTTGTTGTTCTGAAATTTTATATTTTTTTTGCATGATATTGCATCGATTATACGTTTTTTTTATTTTTTCAAATTTACCAACTTTTGTTTCATCGCATAAAACATTATTTTTTGCATATAAACACATATCATGCGAATTTACAATATTGAAAAATGGAATAAAAGTTAAAAAAAACGTTATTGTAAAAATGAATTTTTTATGCATTCATTACCTCGCACGCTTGAAGTATTTACTAATTTTTATTTGTTATAAAACTTAAGAAGTTTTTGCATTTTCACTTTGGGGGCCAGCATGAGATGTTGGAAAGCTGGTCAAATCTGTGCTCCGAGAAGCTTTAGTTTCAATTTGTGATACGTTTACATTCGTTTTTTGGTGTTCATTTTGATTTTCGTTTTGATGTATATCTTCATCAAAACTTTCTGTTGTAGGTGGCTGTGGTTCTTTTTTGGGAGCAGAAACTTTTGGTTGCTCTGAAACTGTTTCATATACTTTCTTTGCTGCAAAAATGCCACCGACAAAAGCAGCAACTCCAAGAACTCCGCTGATAATTCCAACACCAACAATAGCAAAAATAGCTGCTGCGACAAGAGTTAAAGCGAGAAAAGCTAATATTCCTAAACCAACTCCTAGTACTTTTCTGCCAACATTTCCAGCGGTATCTTGTGCTCTATCTACAATACTTCTTTCTTCTCCTGGCCCACTCATAATAATTCCTCCTTTCATATTTTATTAAAATTAAGAGTTTAAAATTGAAACAATTTCCAAACTCAATGCTAACTTTAAAACTCTATCTTAACCTTGTTTGAGTTTTTTAGTCAATAAATCTATTTCATGAAAGCTTTTAAATTATTTTTTGTTATAATTTAATATAAAAATATAATATTTAAAACTAAAAACAAGGAAAAATAATAAATTTTAACAAATTTTAAAGATATTGTTTAGTCGATTTTATGACGACTCTTTAATCAGTTTATTACTATATAAATCTTCGTCCATATATTTTGTTCTTATTTCATCGAGAGAACCGTCTTTGATCATGTCTGTAATAGTTTCGTTTACCAATGATTGTAAGTCTTTGTTTGTTTTATGCATTAAAAATACATATTTTTCCTTTGGAGCATTTGACACAGTTTCTGCCTGTAATTCTTTATTTTTAATAAGTTCGAGTGCATGGTGTTCGTAACACAAAAATACATCAATTTTATTATTAAGTAAATTTTCGGCAACATCATCAATTTTGTCATATTCTTCGGCTTTTTTAGCATCTTTATTACTTATGTCGACAGTTGATGAAACTATTTTTCTAAAAGTTTCTGCAAACTCATTTGTAGAAGCGACTTTTTTGCCCTTGAGCGAGCCAACAGTTGGGTAAGAAATTCCTCTTTTTGTTACTGAAAAAATACATGAGCTGTCGTAAGGGATTGAACACAAATAATTAATTTTTACACTTTCATCAATAGGAATACCGGAAACGGCGATGTCAGCACGTTTTGTTCCAACAATACTTGCAGCGCTTTTGTTTTCTTCTTCAATAAATTCAACTGTCAAATTGAGTTTTTTTGCTACTTCATTTATTATCTCGATGTCAATGCCAATATATTCTTCTTCAGATGAAGAAGGATTTTTAAAAACGTTTGGATAACAATTATCTTCAACTGCAACGAGAATTTTTCCTCTTTTATTAATTTCTTTAAATGAATTTGTTTTCCCGCATCCTAAAAGAAATATTAAAAATGCTGAAATTACTGTAGTAAAAAATTTTTTTTTCAAATTTTTAAACCCCCAAAATAACTTTTATCTTTTTTTATATTTTAAATATTAGAACTTAAATTTTAAGGCTTGGTTTCTAAATAGTGAGAATTATCGAAGTTTCTATTACTCAAACAAGTTTTTAATATCATCAGGAGCAATAATGTTAATTGTAGTTCTGTTGGTTGGGGAAATAACAACGAAAGCTCGACCTCGACCGTTATTTATAATTTGTTCTTGTTCAGTATCGTTAATTTCGCCAGCTTTTTCGTAAAGTTTAACGAGATCGTTCATATCACTTGGCGCAAGAGGAAATATAAACGAATATTGACACGCATTTATTATTGCAGTTGATTTACGGGCTAATTCTTCTGTTCCAACAAAATCTTTTACGTTTTGGGTTATTATTATCTGCATGCCGGAATATTTTCTAATTCTTTTTGCAAGTTGAAACATAAAATCAAGAGCTACAGGAAATTTTTCATCAATGAAAACGTGTGCTTCATCTATAACCACAATAATTTTTCTTTTGGCACTATATTTTATGTTATAATCTCTGTTTTTTATAACTTCATTATCAAGCCACTTAAGTACAAGAAGCATCTGAGCATTTGCAATTGTATTATTCTTGTTTGCAAGCAAGGATTGAAAATTGAACACTATAAAGTTTTCATTTGTTGAAATTGTTGATTCGCCATTCCATAGATTTGAATTTCGACCGCCAGTTGCAAATTTTGAAATATAATTAAGCAAAATTCGAAGATTATTTTTGCTATAATCTCCTGATGAAGTTTGAAAATCTGCTAAAATTTTTTCATATAAATCATCAAAATTTGGAAAATTTTCTGCTTTAAGTTCATTTAAATTTGTCTCTGAACTTATTCCTTTTTCTTCGTAAGTTCTGATTAGAATATTATTTAAATACTCTTGAGCGTCACTGTCGATTCCTGTTAGTATTTGTTTAAAAAATTCTTCTAAAAATTGAAGATGCACCGAAAAACTTGTGGATGAGTTTGCAACGGAATCATCAGTTTCGTCATCTGAGAGACTTGTTATTATATGAAATGGATTAAGTCTGCCTTGCGTTGCACTTCCAACATCAATAACTTTTCCGTGCATTTTTTTAGCAATTCCCGAATATTCATTTTCGGGATCAAGTATAAAGATTTTACTATCTTCAGCTGCAAGATTAGTCAAAATTGTTTTTGTTGCAAAAGATTTACCACTTCCACTTTTGCCAATAATAACCATATTGCTATTAACTCGTTCTGTACTACGCGCAAAGAAATCGACGAACACTGGTATATTTTCGCTATTTCCGATGTTTACTCCATTTTCGTCAGCTAAGCTGCTGTATACAAAAGGAAAAACTGCAGCAATTGAAGTTGAGTGAATGTTTTGACTTTTTTTTCTAAAGGGATCATACCCAGAAACTTGACTTCCTACATATCCATCAAACTGTTCTAAGAATAAATCTTTAATTTTAAAACTGCTCTCGTTGAAAAGCCTTTTAACATACTTTTTTGCTGTTGTTTTAACGACACTGCTTAGTTTAACTTGAGAAGTTTTTTTCTTTTTTTTATTTGGTTTCTCATGTTTTGAAATCTCCGCAGCTGAAGAATCTATTTTCTTTATTGCTTCATTAATTCTTTTGAGCTCATCCGATTGAATATTATCATAAATTGTAACGTAAGTATTTACTTGATACAAGGTTTCATTGTCACCATTCAAAAGTGTGAGTAAATTTGCAAGAGAATTTACATGCGCTGAAAGCTCTATGATTCTACTTGTTTTTCCAGTTGTCATTTGCTGACTTCTAAGTTCATCTATAGACTTATCAATATCACGTGTAGCTTTGAATTTATCAGTAGTATTAATTTTCATAACGACTTTTGTGTTTGGTATGTTAAAGATTGAGTGACCCCATGCGTTTCCAATAATGGTAGGGTAATTTGTAATTTTCATTGTATAGAACACTTTATCTTCATACTCGATAGTTCTGCTTTTGATTTTAAGTTTTTCAGGCATAATCCATTCAGTGTATTTTTCAGGTGGTATATTTTCAATTTCTCTTTCGTTAAAATCATATGAAAAATTATATTTGAGAAAAATTGCTAATTCTTTTGTGTTTAATCTTTTAACGTCCATACCATTTTCTTTAAATTGAGAAATTGAACTTGCAATCATTTGATTTAATATTGCCGGATCTTTTTCATAAAATACAAAGTAGTGAAAAGGTTTCATGATTTTTTGTTTATTATTAAGCCTATCAATTTCATCAATTCTAGCATTTATTATTTTTATACGTTCTTCAAGCTCTTGTTTGTTAATTAGACCGTTTGTAAAGGTTTTTTTTATCTCTTCAATTTTTTCAAGTTCTATTGCCATATATTTATCATATAAAATTGGTCTATCTATTTTTACCAAACTTGCCGATTGTTCTCCGGCGATGGATCTTATTACAGAACCAAACATTTTATCAATCATAAAATTTTGTTTTCGCTCGCTATAAAATTTGAATTCTATGGAGGGAATTTCAAACACCGCAGCAGAATATTTATTGCCATACTCAATTACATCGTTACAAATTTTAGTAAAAGGCATAATATCAAATATACTTGATTCTTTGCCTTCAGGTTTTTTGGAATAAATTCTTGGTCTTGCATAATATTTTATAATGTTATAAAAGAGCACATATGTTTTATTATCATCAAGTGTACACAATAATATAGCAAAAAAAATCAAAACCGAAATTATATATATCCCTTTGTGACTAATATTTGATAAAAATATTAGTGAAGCGATCGTGATACCGACCAAACCGACTAAAGCGTCGAGTAACCCAACTCCTTTGAAAAATTGAGTTTGTACATTTGTCTTACTCGGAATTATGCGCATTAAGGCACTCCTTACTGGTGTGTATAAAGACGTTGTTAATTTGTAAAATTTAACGATACTATTTTTGCGTCATATTAGGCAAATATTTCATCCAAAATTATTTTCCACTTTCATAAATAAATTTTTAATAATGTAAAGTTTAACAGCAATATACTTTAGTACGTGTAGCTTGGAGTATAATTTTTACTAAGTTGGAAAGATCGGTGATTCTGGCGGCAATGGTGGAGGTGGCGGTGCTGGCGGCGGTGGAGGTGGCGGTGGAGGTGGCACTGTCGGTGGAGGTGGCACTGTCGGTGGTGCTGGCGGCGGTGGAGGAGATGACGCTCTAAAACCTTGATTAGAAGACGGTACAAAACCTGGTCCAGGTGGTGGCGCAAAGCCTGTGTTATGTGGTAAACCTCCCCATGCTCCGTGCGGTCTTTGACCTCCTCCATAATAATTGCCACTAGGACTATTTCTTAAATTTTCATCATCCATGCCATATGATTGAGGTACTCCTCCCCCCCCTTGAGGTGCAGAGCCTCCCCCACTAAAAGAATCTCTTACCATAGAAAATGCGGAACTAATTGCTCCAAAAGCAGTAGGACCAATTCCACTTTCAGAAATACCTCCTTGATAGCTAACAATTTGAACAATAAGCGGTTGAGCTTTATAAATCGCGTACATGCCGCCCAAAATAAACAACAATTTAAGAATATAATCAAGACCTGATCCAAGTGTTGTTGTTGCACCCGTAAAGTTTATGTTTTTGCTTGAAATCAGTGGAACAAAAATCAAATATATTTGTATCCCAAGAAGTGCACCTAAACCTGAAACTATTTTACCCATAAACATTTCACGCCATGATTTAAATTTTTCTCCTCCGTCTAAAGGAACAGAAGCTATAAAAAGTGGCGAGGCTAGGTAAAGTATTAAAATATCAAATATTCTTTGCACGAAACTAAAAGCGCAAATAATGAGCATTAATAACATAAAGGCAATGCTTGGGAAACCAATAATATAATCAATATCTATCAAATAAAAATCTTCCAAATCTGGATATGGAAAATAATCTTTTTTGCCAACAAGATACGATGCCATAGGTTCATTAGTGAAACCATAAGTACTTGTCAAAGATTGTTCGCTTTTATTGCTTGAAGCGAAACTTTTATCCGGGTTAATTGCTGCTTTTTGCGCAAAAGTTAAAAAAAGTAGAACATCAAGCTTGTCCGTACTTCCTTCGCCCACTCCACTACTAATACCGAGTAGTACATGTGATGCTAAATTCAACATAAATAAAGTAATTCCTGGTATTAATAAAAATATAAGCATAGATTTCGCACAATCTCCAACAATCATTCCGACTGTTCTTTTATTATTATCTTGTCCTCCACCAAGATCTAGAGTTGACTTAATTATTGCATATACTGTAAAAACTATGCAAATTATTACAGATATAATAGTTATTTGCCAAAAAAATTTTTTAAAAACCGTGTGCCCAAATAAGACATTCAATAAATAATCTGATTTATATGAACCATCTGCAACTCTATACGCAATTTTTCTCGTACCAATAAAAATATTAAAGGTTTGTTGAATATACCCAATAATTTTAAGTAAAGTTGAAAATATAAAATATATCTGAAGCACTAAAATATTTAAAAAAAATTTTAATAATCCGCCAAAAATTGGTTTTAAAAAATTATTATAGAGAATTTCAATTAATAAATCATTCATTATAAGCGAAAATGCGTCATTAAAAAATTTCATAATGGGATTGATAATAGATTCTATTACAACCTTTGATATTGGCCCAATTACGTTATCCATAAGCCAATTTAAGGCCGGTCCCAATATTTTATTATAAAGATTGTCTAGAAATGGTTTAAGAGCACTAAGAAGAAGTGTGACCGGTTTCATCACAGCGTTAACAATACTATCAATAATACTTAACGTAAAAACAAAATTGCAAAACAACAAGTGTCACCCCTCAAAAATGTTTATTTAAACCTTTGTTGACTTCTTGGATCTGGCTTTGGAACTTCTGGTTTTTTTCCAATTCCTGTGCTAAGCAAAGGTGCAACATTTACACCAGTTAAAGATTGAATTCCTGTAGCTGCACCTTGCCTCATTAATCCACCAAGAAATTCCATACTTTCGCTTGCACCAGATCCAGCTTGATAATTTATTATTGGTATTATGATACTATCCATTCGAGATGCAGCATGTAAACCGCCAAAAAATATTATCATCTTAGCAACGATATTAAGAATTGAACTGTGATCGTCAAAAATTACATTACCGCTCCATATCCATGGAATAAATAAAAAGAAAATATTCATCCCGACAAGCACAGCATAGCCAGTTATAAATCTAACTATAAAAAATTCGCGCCACTGACCAAATTTTGCTCCCTCGTCAAGGGGAATGCTTGCTGCAATAAGCGGCGAAATTAAATATAACATAACTATTTCTATAATTCTTATTACAAAAGAAAGTGAAAGAGCGATAAAAACATATAAAGCGTATATGGTAAGGATGATAGCTAAAACATAGTTATAATTTAAATCACCACAGTCAGAGATCAACCTATGATTGTCATAAATTGGCCTTATATCTCCGTATTTATCAATTAAATTATCAACATCATAATTGTTTTTTACTCCAAAATCAGTATTAGCTAACGCTGTCGTAACATAAATATACCCTCCAATTGAAACATTATTTCCTTTACTTGTAATTTTAACAATTTGCCCAAGAACAACACTTGATAAATTTGATAATACTAATACCATAAAAGGTATCATAATAAATGAGAGCATAGATTTAAGTGCAGAGCCTAATACGTGACCCATAGGTTTTTGTTGTTGTCCCAGAGAAATTGTGTTTTTAACAACAACGTAAAACGTGAATACAAAAGTGATTATAACACCTATAACAGTGATTTGCCAAAACCATTTTTTTAGTCCTCCATATGTTAGAAATAAATTAATTATGTTTTGATTTGGTCCTCCGTTTATTGAAACTTTTTCAACTCCAGCAAGAACATTTACAATAACTTGAAGCCAATCTAATACTCTAAGCAACAATTTCAAAATCACATACAAAAACCAATTGTACCAAAATTTAAAAATCAATACTTGAATTTCCCAAATAACTTGAAACAATTTAGCAAGTAAAGGAACGAGAACTTCCTGAAATAATAAATTAAACCCTCTCATAAATATTGAAAAGAATGGCATTAAAAATCTATCAAAAATATCTTTTAAAAATCCTATCAAAGTTTCAAAAGTAGTGTTGAAACTTGATCCTGTGATTTCAAAATTAATAACAGCGGTTTGATAAACTTCCAGAATTATAGTTTTACCTTCATCATTTTCAACATATACAAAATTCCCATTAATTTTTTTAACTTCTTTGAGATTTATTGTTCTTATTAATTTTATTGTGTATTTTCCTCTTTTTGTAGCCATACCGGAATTATTAATAGTTTTACCATCTCTAAGTAAAAGCACCCTAATATTAGACGGAACATTAAAATGAGCTTCTTTAACTTCTCCAAAATTTTTAACATTTGTAGTAAAAGAATCATTATTTGCTCCAGAAATTTTGCATAAAATACCACCATGCTCTATCCCTTCACTATCATCTAGTTCTGGGAAAAAATATTTATACAATTTTTGATTGTTTGGTTGTTCGGAATTCAATTCAAGAGGTACATTTTTGAATGAAGCGTTATTAAAATCGCTTTCGAATTTTTGTACATAAACATCATCGACTGAACTTTCGGTTGGGGTGGTTCCATTTGAATTTGCCTTAACATCTACGTTATTAAACATATCTGTAGAACTACTTGGAGAGCTTATCATGCTTTCAAAATCAATATTAGAATCGGTATCAGGCTTGGTTGCAATACACAAAACTGGCGCACATATATTGAAGCTGATTATGCATGAAACCATTAAAAAATAAAAACATAATTTCTTACTCAAAAAATTGACACCTCTTCCTAGGTATATAACATTTGGAATTAAAAAATAAAATGCTTGTCCAAAAACTGCTAAAAATTTAAAAGTTATCTTATTTTAATGTGTTTTCTCAAATTTAAAAAGAATGCAATAAAAACAACAGAAAGCAAACCAAGTACCGCAAATAACATATACGTGTTTACGTTTGGTTTAAATTTATATTCGAAGGAATATTCTGATTCATTTCCCGCTTCATCTTTTGCGATAAGTGTGTATTTTCCGACTTCATTTAAAATTCCGTTAGATTTTATTTCTTTGTTGTCTTTTATAACAGTTATATTTACTCCTTTATCAGCAGAATAAGTGATTTCTTTTCCAGTTTTTGAAATCCCATTCTTTACACCTTCAATATTTACAATTGGTGTTTTTGTAACTCTTTCGAAATTAGTTGTAAGATTTAATTTATCATTTTTTAAACTTGATACGGTTATTTTATATTGCCCATCTTCTTTAATTCTATAAAAATTTCTTGAGGAAATTGACATTATTTTTTCACTAGGTTCATCGTTAGAACTTTCATCATCATCATTTTCTATTTTTTGTGTCATAACAACTTTTGAAATTTTAAAACCTATCGGAGCATTAAAGATATCGTCACAAATTTTTTCTTTTATTATTCTAAAAGTAAAATGTTCGGTTTCCATATTTAATTTTGTGTTTTTTATGTTTGTATTTTGAAGTTTTAAGTCATAAAAACCGGATTCTTTAATACTTTGACCTGAAGAATATTTAATGGCGTTTGGATTATCGTCTTTAGTTATTAAATACTCTAAACTGCTCGGTATATTAAAAATAACGGTTTCACTTGTTGAAAAACCATTTGGAATTTTAGATGTAAAAATAACTCCATTTGAACAAACGTTCTGGAAAAGTTTAGAATAATCGTCATAATTTTGCGTTAGCACAATTGATGGAATTTTATCTTTTTGATCATTAACTTGTATTAAATTCGTTTTGTTTTCAATTATGCTATTTGCATCATTTAAAGTAATTAAACGTTTGTCTTTTTTTTCAAAAATATTTCGTACACCTTCAATTTGTTTAAAACTTATTTTTTTTTTAAAATCACAAAATTCTGTTGCCTTAACCAAAGAAAAGTTAAAAATAGTTAAAAAAAATACAAAACCAAATACAAAATAAATAATATTTTTCTTCTTCATAAAAAACCACCGTTTAAAAAATAATAGTATCAAATAACTTTTTATTATTTATATTAAATTTCAATATCAAACAATATAATTTTAACCAGTTGCTTGTCCTTGATCTTCATTTTCGCCCCCTTCACCTGTACTGTTATCGTTTGAAGAGTCGTATTGTTCTACATCTTCTTGGTTTACGTTTTCTTCTTCTTCTAAATTATTTGTTGACTCTTCAGAGTATTCAGCATCTGAAATTTCTAAATCATCATGTACATCGTCAGATGTTTGAGAACTATCTGTAGCAACATTTTCGTTTTCTGATTGTGTTTCGTTTTCTTCGTTTTTTTTCATTCTTGTTTCAAGTACTTGATTTCGAGTTGGTAAATGATAATAAACCTTATCTGAGAAAAATGCATTAGCTTTTTGTTCGTCAGTGTTCATAGTTCCAAAATCGTAAAGTGTCGTGCACATATAACTTGGCGTAAATTTAGTTTTAAGAGGATAGTTACCAAATGTTACAATAATTGAATTTCCTGTGCTTTCTTGATTATTAAGTTTTTGGAGTTCAGATGGGTATATGAGAGCTCTAGTTTGAACTTGTTGAGATACACTGACATCTCCTCCTTTATCGCCAGTTCCTGATGAAACGCTCGCAGTTTGAACGGTCATATTTCCGCAAAGTTCAGAAAATTCTTTGCATGTTTCGATATCATTTGAACCTATAAACATTTTTATACCACAGTTACTCTTTATAATGTCCGCAATTGTTTTTGTATAAACATTTTCAAGTTGCGCATAAGATTGAACCACCATAATGAACCATATTTTACGGCTTCTACCAACTGTTACCATTTTATCAAATTTATCAATTTTAGGCATATTTCCGAATTCATCAAGAATCATGTAAACATTTCTTGGAAGAGATAAGTCTTCTCTTACAGATGCAATTTTTATCAAAGCCTTATATATAGAAAGTACAAATACTGCAGCAAGCGGATGTCTTGTATCTTTTTCGTCTGGTATCTTTAAGAATAAAGCTGTTGGTTTTGAAGCAATTTGACTTGGGTCGATATCTGTTGCTGAAGTTAATGCGCACAATCCTTCATCATTAAACATTGACATTTTATCAAACGCAATAGACATATAACTAGCGAGAGTTGTTTCCGCAGCACTCAAAACTTGTTTGCTAAGCGTTACCGCTTTAGATAGTGGATTTCTACCGCAAAAAAATCTTTTCAATTCTTCAAAATTATTTTCCGAATTTGACAAGGCTTTATTTATATTGAAAAAATTAAATTTATTTTTTGTAAGTTCAAGTTCTGGGTCTTCGGTATCTTCAAGCATAGCGAGAAGAATAGCAAGAATTATAGATTTTGCACCTTTTTCCCATACGGGATCATCTTTTGATTCAACAGGGCATAAAACGGAGCACAAATCGTTTAAGTCTTCGTAAGCTTCATCATAATATTTCTGTTTTGTAATTTTTATTTTTGATATTAGTTCATCAACATTTGCGTATGCCTCGTCGTTGTATTCATGCCAAACCTCGCCGTATTCTTCGGGTTTATTCATAAGCTTAAGCCCAGAGTTTTCGGCTTTGTCACGTCTTTTATAAAGAACTTTTCCTTCATCAACGTACTTTTGATATAGATCAAAAATAGAGTCAAGTGGATTCCATCTGAAAGAAGAGTACGCATCCCTCAAATCGAGAACCATGCAATCGTAACCTCTTTCTTTAAGAAATTTACTATGCATTTGAAAAAGTTCCCCTTTTGGGTCAGTGACAATCATCGATGAACCTGCCGAAGCGTGTCCGAGTATTTGTATCATCGGATTAATGAAAGTAGTAGTTTTACCACTACCTGTTGCTCCAATGATTAAACAGTGCATTGGCGAAGCTAAATTCAAATGTATGTCGCCATTTTTAAGTACTGCTCGAACGGGAATTCCGTCTTTTTTGAGTTTTTTTAAGCTGTTAAATTTTGCTGGAGGAAAATACTCATCTCTTTCTTTGTCGGTCATCCAACGAGAATTTTCAAGATTTGTATTTATTGCTGCCGATTTAGAATTTAATATTCTTTTTCTTTTGGCTGAGGAAGTAGGATTAAATACCATATACATAACAATTGAAAATACAGTAGCTACAGCTCCCGTTACGTAAGTGCTTTTTTCTTTAAACACTGACAAATCCCAAAAAATTCCATATTCCTTATGCTCCATCTTCAAAAAAACAGGTAGATGCAAATATAAAGTACACAATGTAAAACCAAAAAAAATAATTAAAAATGAAACGAACGCTACCCAACCAAGAATTCTTTTAGTTAAAGCGTCAGAATATTCACTCATATCTTCACCTCATTTTATAAAACCAAGACACTTTTTAAGATAATCTTCAATGGGTTAAAAGTATAATACATTTTTTTGAGAAAATTAAATACATATAATCTTTTTTATTAAATTAGTGAATAATATCTAAAAATATTCTAGGAATTAATTTTTTATTGATGGAAATGTATAATAAGTATATACAATTTGTAAAATGTCAACCATAAGGAGAGGTTTATTGTGAGAAAAATTAAAAGAATTGGGATTTTGACGGGTGGCGGAGATTGTTCGGGTTTAAATGCAGTGATACGTTCGGCTACAAAAACTGCAATCTTGAAATATGAAATTGAAGTTATTGGAATAAAATATGGTTATAGGGGTTTGTTTTTGGGTGGAGAAAATTTTATAAACCTTGATTTGCCAACAGTTTCAGGGTTGTTGCCAACAGGCGGAACCATTTTATTTAGTTCAAATAAGGATAATTTGTTTGATTATACTTATGAAGAAAATGGAATTACAAAACATGGTGATGTTTCGCATGTTGGAATTGAAAATTTAAAAAAAGCCGGAATAGATGCTTTAGTTGTTGTTGGAGGGGATGGAACACTTACAAGTGCTTTAGATTTTTATAAAAAAGGAGTAAATGTTGTAGGAGTACCTAAAACTATTGATAATGATCTTTCTTCTACCGATACAACATTTGGGTTCGATACAGCAGTTCATGTCGCAACAGAATCTATTGATAGGCTTCGCACGACTGCGAGGTCGCATAGCAGAATAATCGTAGTGGAAGTTATGGGAAGATATGCGGGATGGATAGCTTTAGATTCTGGTATTGCTGGTGGCGTTGATGTAATTTTAATACCTGAAATACCATATGACATAGATGTAGTAATAAAACATTTAAAAACTAATCTTCAACGCGGAAAAGATAATGCGATTGTTGTGGTTTCAGAGGGCGCTAAATCAATAGGAGGAGAAGTTGTTGTAAGCCGAATTGTTGAAAATAGTCCTGATCCAATTCGTTTAGGAGGAATCGGAAATATTGTAGCCGAAAAACTTGAAGATGCTGTGGGTCTTGAGTCGAGAGTTACTGTACTTGGCCATGTTCAACGAGGAGGCATTCCAACTGCTAATGATAGAATTTTATCAACCAGATATGGGAGTGCCGCTATAGAGCTTGTTATGGAAGAAAAATTTGGAAATATGGTAGTGTTATTAGGAAATGAAATGTCTTCTGCTCCTTTTGAGGAAGTTATAAATAAAAATAAATTTGTTAATCCAAAAGGAGAAATTGTCGAAACTGCTAAAAGCGTTGGAATATGCTTTGGAAGTGCTGAAGAATAATTTTTTGATTTCAATTTATTAAATATTGAAATTAAAAATTTAGTTAAGTGTTAAGGAGCCAAGTTAATGAGAATTCTTATGGCTTTGATGAATTTTGATGTTGGCGGCGCTGAAACTCATGTCTTGGAACTTTCAAAGTCTTTGAAAGAGTGTGGTAATGAAGTTTTTGTTGCATCAAACGGAGGAGCATATGTTAAATTTCTTGAGAAAAATGACATAAAACATTTTAAAGTCCCAATGCATAGTAAAAAATTATTCAATATTTTAAAATCACTTTTTAAGATAAAAGAAATAATTGAAAAAGAAAATATAAATATAATTCATGCGCACGCTCGAATACCTGCTTTTTTATGCGGAATTTTGTTTAGGTTTTTTAATAAAACAAATAAATTTAATTTTGTAACAACTATTCATGGTTGTTTTAAATGCGGTTTTTTAACAAAAAGATTTACTAATTGGGGAGAAAAGACGTTAGCAGTTAGCGAAGATTTAAAAATGTATTTAGTTAAAAATTATAAAATTCAAGAAAAAAATATAAAATTAACTGTAAATGGTATAAATGCGAAAAAGTTCTCTGGTGTGGAAGAAGATTCTTCTTTTTGTAGAAACAGTTCGATAGATGATTTGGTTACAAATAATATCCAAAACATTTTACATGTGAGTCGTTTAACTTTTAAAACTGATTTAGTAGCAAATAAAATTATTGAAGTTGCTGAAGAACTTAGTTTAAAAATAAAAAATTTAGAAATTACAATTGTTGGAAACGGTAATGCTTTTAAATCAATTCAAAAAAAGGTAAAAAAAATTAATTTAAAACATAAAAAAGAAATTATAAAACTTGTAGGAAACCAAACAAATATAAAAAATTTTCTTAGTCGATCAAAAATATTTATTGGAGTGAGCCGTGCAGCGCTTGAAGCTATGTCTTTTGGAAAGCCTGTGATATTAGCTGGACAAGAGGGTTATCTTGGAATATTTAATAAGAGTAAAATAAAAGTTGCGGCATTTAGCAATTTTTGTTGTAGGAAATGCGGGCAAATTGAAAATAAAATTTTTGCAAACGACATTTTTAAGTTAATTAATTTAGAAGAAAAAAAAATAAGGGAAATGGAAATTTTTAATAAAAGAATAGTTAATTTAAACTATTCTGTGAAAAAAATGAGGAACGATGCTTTAGAAGTTTACAAAGAAGTTGTGAAAAATGATAATCTTTCAAAAAATAGAGGACGTAAAGATAATGACGTTTTAATTTCTGGATATTATGGTTATAGAAATAATGGAGATGAATCAATTTTAGAAGCTATTATTAACGATTTAAAAGAATTAAAACCTGATATAAAAATTGTAGTTTTATCTTCCAAACCACTAAAAACAAGCCTGATATGCGGCGTTAAATCGGTAAATAGATTTTCATTGTTAAAAATTTTTAAGATTTTAAATAGAACTAAATTGTTGATAAGTGGAGGAGGATGTTTAATTCAGGATGAAACGAGCACTAGGTCACTTTTATATTATCTTTTAATAATTAAGATTGCTCAAATTAAAAAAGCAAAAGTTATGCTTTACGCAAATGGAATAGGTCCAATAAAAAATGAAAAGAATAAAATAATTACAAAAAAAATTCTTAATCAATGTGATGTAATAACAGTTCGTGATCCTATTTCTCAAGATGAAATTAAAAATTTGTCTATAGATAAACCAAAAATTTTACTTACAGCGGATCCAATTTTTTCATTTAGTTTTTGTCAAAAAAAAGAAGTAAATATCTTAAAAAATTTAAATATAAAAATTCCTTATTTTATAATTACGGTGAGAGACTTAAAGTTTGAAAAGGACAATCTTTTAAAAGCAGTTTTGAAATTTTGTGATTATGTTTTAGAAAAATATAAAATTGGTGTTATACCTATATCAATGCACTATGAACAGGATGTTAAAATTTCTAAAAAAATATTAAAAAATGTCAATTCAAAAATTAGAAATATAAGTAGAGAATTTAAAACTTATGAAATAATTCAGCTTATAAAAAACTCTGAATTCGTTGTTGGGATGAGACTTCATTCAATCATGTATGCTTATTTAGTTAATGTTCCTTTTATCGGTATCATATGTAATGAAAAAATTAGATCTTTTATTATTTCAAATTGTAAGAATTATAAAAACAGTTGCGAAATGAAAAATATAAGTTTTGAAAAATTAAAAAATTGTGTTGAAAGTGTTATGAAGGATAAAAAAGAAAAAAATAATAATTTTGAGAATATAATAATACAAAAAGAAAAATCTAAATTGAATGCAAAAATTGCAGTAGAAATGATTGAAAAATATAACGATTCTTAAAGATTAAAATGAAATATAAATTTATTTTGAAAAATTTATTTTTCCTTGCTGCCCGGTTTAATGAGTGGAATGTTTTCTTTGCAAAAAGGACACTCGTCTTTATCAAAAGTTTTTATTTTTACTTTTAAAACGCTTTCAAATGGTATTTCAAAATTGTTTTTTTTGTTTTGTCTGTCTATAATCATTCCAATTCCTAATATATTTGCTTGATTTTTTTTTAAGATTTCGATTATTTCTTTGACGCTTCCTCCGGTAGTTATTACGTCTTCAACTATTAAAACATTTTCATTACTTTTAATTGAAAAGCTTCTTCCCAAAACCATTTTTCCATTTTTTCTTTCGCCAAATACACTTCTAATTCCGAGTTGACGCGCAATTTCATACGATAATAGAATTGCCCCTATTGCAGGGCCAATCACCACATCAATTCTTGTTTTTATTGAGTTTTTAATTTTTTGAACAAGTTGAGAACAAATAATTTCGCTTTGATCAGGATATTCAAATATTTTTGCACATTGCATATATTTTCCGCTATGTTTGCCCGAAGTTAGTAAAAAATGTCCTTCAAGCAGGACATTCGTTTTTTCTAGTATTTTCTTAATTTCTTTTTCGTCCACTTGTTCTCCTAAATTTTAAAACTTTAAAAAATAATTTTTGAAGCTAATTTTGGTCTTGAATTGTTTATTCTTCAAACTTTATGTGTTTTAAACGGTCTTTGGTTTCCGCTTTTTTGGCGTCATTAAATCTGTCGAGTGTTCCAACCAAATAGCCGGTGATACGCCTAATTCGTTCTATATTAAATTTTTTGTCTTCTTCAACGTTTCTATTACAACCTGGACAAATATTATCAATAATGCCAGTATAACCACATTTTGGGTCTCTATCCACCGGGTGATTTATGCTCCCATAGCCAATCCCCGATTCTTTCATAAACCTAATTATTTGTTCAAATGCTTCTAAATTTTTTGATGGATCGCCATCAACTTCAACATAAGATATGTGCCCAGCGTTTGTTAATGCATGATACGGCGCCTCAATTTTGATTTTTTCAAATATATCTATATCATAATAAACTGGTACATGGAAAGAGTTTGTGTAATATTCTCTATCTGTAATTTCAGGTATAATTCCATATTTTTCCTTATCTATTTTAACAAATCTTCCAGAAAGCCCCTCAGCAGGTGTTGCGAGAAGCGAAAAATTCATGTTATATTCTTCGGATTTCAAATCCATTTGACGTCTCATAAAACCGATTATTTCAAGGCCAAGATTTTGGGAAATTTGAGATTCTCCATGATGATATCCAGTTAAGGATTTTAGACATTCACCAAGCCCTATAAACCCAACTGATAATGTACCATGTTTTAAAATTTCTCCAATTTCATCATCAACTCTTAATTTTTCAGAGTCAATCCAAATTCCTTGACCCATAAGAAAAGGAAAATTTTTAATTTTTTTTGAACTTTGAATGCTATATCTGTGGAGCAATTGTTCAACACATAGTTCGATTTTTCTTTTCAGGTTTTCAAAAAATATATCTAAATCTCCATGAGAATTGATTGCAATTCTTGGTAAATTTATAGTTGTAAAGCTTAAATTTCCACGCCCATAAGTGATTTCTCTAGTTTTGTCATAATTGTTTGCTAAAGCTCTAGTTCTGCAGCCCATGTATGAAACTTCGGTTTCGGGAAATCCTGATTTATAATAACTAAGATTAAATGGTGCATCTAAAAATGAAAAATTTGGAAATAGTCTTTTTGCGGAAACTCGGCAAGCAAGTTTAAACAAATCATAATTCGGGTCGTCTTTATTATAATTTATTCCTTCTTTAACTTTGAAAATATGTATTGGGAATATTGGGGTTTCACCATTTCCAAGTCCTGATTCTGTTGCTAAAAGAATATTTTTTATAACCATTCTTCCTTCAAGTGAGAAATCCGTTCCATAATTAATTGAGCTAAATGGAACTTGAGCTCCTGCGCGCGAGTGCATAGTGTTAAGATTGTGCACTAATGCTTCCATAGCTTGATATGTTGCTTTATCAGTTTCCTCAAAAGTACGTTTTTTGCAAAAATTTTGAATTTTTTGAACTAAGTCATCATTACAAAAATTTAAGAGTTTTTGTCGCTCAGCTTTTATATATTCTTCTTGATTTTCTAGTTTTGGAAATAAACCGTTTTCTTCTTCAATCTCGCCAACAATGTTTTTTGCTAAAATATGAAATAAATTTTTATTTTCAAAAAATTTGGTTTCGAAATTTGTTCGTGTACGATTTTTTTCAGAATAATTATTTTGCATTAATTCTTTTTTAACTTTTAGAATGTTGGAATCATCGCACAACAATTCTAATGATTTAGAAAGATTTTTGATGTATAATTTTCTATACGTTTTTAAAACTCCATCTGCTAATCCATAATCAAAGTTTGGAATACTTTGCCCGCCGTGCTGATCATTTTGATTTGCCTGAATTGCAATACAAGTAAGCGCTGAATAGCTTAATATGTCGTTTGGTTCTCGCAAAAATCCGTGCCCTGTTCCAAAACCTTTTTTGAGTAATTTTTTTATATCTATTTGACAACAGGTTGTTGTAAGAGGATAAAAATCCAGATCATGTATATGTATATCACCATTTCTGTGCGCTTCTGCGTGTTCAGGTTCAAGAATAAAAATTCTGTAAAATTTTTTTGCACTTTCTGAGCCAAATTTAAGCATGGTGCCCATAGCCGTATCACCATCGATATTTGCATTTTCTCGCTTTATATCGCTTTTTTTAGCGTCATCAGTTATTAATTTTGTAAATATTTTCATAAGTTCTGTATTAATTTCTCGTTGTTTTGTGCGTTCTGCTCTGTACAATATATATTCTTTAGCTGTTCTTGAGTGTCCATTTTTTATTAGAACTTTTTCGACAACATCTTGAATTTTTTCAACATTTGGTGTTTTTATTCCAAGTTCTTTTAAGTGCAATGTAACTTCTTTAGCCAGAATCAGAGCAGCGCCATAATCATTTCCACCAACTTTTTTTGCGGCATTATATATTGCATCCGCAATTTTATTCAGCTTGAATTCAACAGTTCTTCCGTCTCGTTTTTTTATATTTAAAATTTCTGTTGTTTCGTAATTGTTTTCAAGAATCATTAATTTATTCATCTTCTTCTCCTCTGTTTTAAGAATTATAATTTTTAACTCTATTCTTAGTCAAATTAAAAAATTCTGACGTTTTATGCATAAAGGAAATTTAATACTAAAATTGTCTATAAACGAAAAAGAGATAGTTAAAAAATTTTATGTTAAATAACTTGAAAAATGAAATAAAAATAAAATTACAAATTTAAATTTATTATAAAAATTAGTATACAATATCTTAAAAGTGTGTTTGTACTTTTTAAAGTGTTACAATTAACTTTGATTGCTATTTTTAACTGAGGCGAATTTTAAAATGAGAAAATGTGGAAACTGTGAACATTGTGGGAAAAATAAAAAAGAGAGAAGGCTCGTCGATGTTAACATTGGTGAAAGTGTACGTATTAAAACAATAAATGAAAAAAAGAATATTTTTAAAAAACGCCTTTTAGATATGGGTTTTGTTTCAGGCACTATTGTTACCATTATAAGAGAAGCTCCATTAGGAGATCCTATTGTAGTGAAAATACGCGAAAACGAAATTTCTTTGAGAAAGGAGAGTTTGAAAAATATAATCGTTGAAGATGTTGAAAGCAACATTTCAAGTTGTCATGATTGTGTTTTTAGAGATGTAAAAATTCATAAACATTCACGTCATTCGCAATGGTCAGAACATTTAAAAAATATAAAAAACGGGGATCATCATAATAATTACAGATTTTGTAATCATCATCATAATGATAAAAATATAGTTAAAAATGCAGAACGTGAAAATAAGATAATAAAAATTGTATTAGCAGGAAATCCAAATAGTGGAAAAACAACTGTATTTAATAAACTCACGGGGTCGAATCAATATGTTGGAAATTGGCCAGGAGTTACTGTTGAAAAAAAAGAAGGCTTCATTGAAAAAGAAAAACATATTAAAATTATCGATTTGCCGGGTGTTTATTCACTTTCGCCGTATTCAATAGAAGAAGTCGTAACAAGAGATTACATAATTGGATTAAACGAATCACCACCAAATGTTATTATAAATGTAATTGATGCAACAAATTTGGAAAGAAATCTTTATTTAACTATTCAATTAATTGAACTTGAACGCCCTATGGTGATTGCGCTTAATTTTATGGATGAAGCAAAAAAAAATGGAATTGAGATCAATACTCAAAAACTTACCGAAAAAATTGGAATATCTATTATGCCAATAATAGCAAAAAATGGAGAAAATTTAGAGAAACTTTTAAATATTGCAAAAAAACAGGTGCTTCACGATTATATAATTGAACTCGATAATATGTACGGTGAACACACACAAAAAGCCCATTATCATATTGGGAAAATAATATATAAAAAAGCATATAAAATCGGTCTTCCCGTTCATTGGTCTGCAATTAGTTTGTTAGAAAATGATCATGATGTAGAAAAAAAATTAAATTTGGATGAAGATGAAAAACTTGAAATTAAAAAAATATTAGATGAGTATAAATCAAGAAAAGATGACTTTCAAAATTATGAACCTTCAATTACTAATAGTCGTTATAGTTATATTGAAAAAATAGTTTCTGATTCTGAAGTTATAAAAAAAATATTTGACTCAAATATCCAAACTTTAAGTAATAAAATAGACAAAATATTAACTCATAAATTATATTCAATTCCAACTTTCATTCTTACAATGTTTATTATGTTTATAACATCTTTTGGACCTCTTGGAACCTTTTTATCAAAAATTATTGGCAACATTATAAATTTTTTTTCGATTAGTTTTTCTTTTTTATTGAAAAAATATTCTGTTTCAGATCTATTTATCGAAATGTTTACAGAAGGAATTATAAAAGGTATCGGAGGTGTTTTAACCTTTATACCGCAAATTTCTTTGCTATTTTTATTTTTATCTATAATGGAAGATTCAGGTTATATGTCTCGTGTTGCATTCATTATGGATAAATTATTTAAACGTTTTGGTTTATCGGGCAAATCTTTCATTCCTATGCTTATGGGATTTGGATGTTCTGTACCAGCAGTTATGGGTACGAGAGCTATGGAAAACGAAAAAGACAGGCAAATGACGATATTTTTGATTCCGTTTATGAGTTGTTCGGCTAAACTTCCCGTCTATGGTTTGATTGCTTCTGCTTTTTTTGGTTCATTTGCAGGTTTTGTAATATTTTCGCTTTATATGCTTGGAATTATCATGGCAATTGTTACTGGTTTAATATTTAGTAGAAGAAACAAAGAAGCTTCGTCGTTTATAATGGAACTTCCGCCTTACAGAATACCCTCAATTGAGAATATTTTGCGCCATGTGAAAAGTCGTCTAAATGATTTTTTAGTTAATGCTGGAACTTTGATCTTTTCAACAAGTGTTATTTTATGGTTCTTGCAAAATTTTGATTTATCTTTAAATATTACGGACGATATTTCGAAGAGTATTTTAACGTTTTTAGGCGAATTTATAGCTCCGATATTTAGGCCACTTGGTTTCGGTACATGGCAAGCTTCCGTTGCCTTACTCACTGGTTTAATCGCTAAAGAAGCTATAGTTGTTTCTTTGTCGATGTTTTATGGTTTTTCTTTAACAGAAAGTTCGGCAAATATTGCATCGACAATGTCTAGTTTTTCACCTCTATCAGCATTTATTTTTTTAGTTTTTATTTCGCTTTATATTCCATGCGTTGCTGCAGTGTCCGCAATATATATTGAAACTAAAAGTATAAAGTGGACTTTAATGTCTATTATGTGGCAACTTTGTATAGCATATTTAACTTCATTTATTTTGTACCAATTTGGAAAGATTTTAGGTTTTTATTAATTAAATAAATATTTTATGTTAAAAAATTATTTTTAAATTATTGTAAAATTTAGCTTTTCATTATATTTAAAAATTATATTTAGTAATATATTATTTATTTTCGCAACAAATACCTCTAAAAATAATTAAAACTTTAATTTTATTTTTCTTGAAATTTTTCATTTTAATATTAAAATATTCTTAATTTTTAATGAATATTAATTTTAAATTTGCTATTATAGCTCAGTTGGCAGAGCACTTCCTTGGTAAGGAAGAGGTCGGCGGTTCAAATCCGCTTAATAGCTCCAAAATTTTAATAAATTTTATAATTAATAATTTTTATTTACTTTTTAATTTAAAGTAATATCGAGCAAAATTCCTTGCATAGTAAACTTTGAAAAATATATTCTAAACTGAAGTATTGAAAAATAATTATATATAATTTTAATTAAAATTATTCGTTTATGCCTCTTGGACGTGCACGTACTACCCTTGGATTATTGGAAAATTCACTACAGCACCAAACATTTTCTTCTGGTTTATCATCATCGCCTACACACTCATACCACCAATTATTTGATGTTATTGCAATAGATTTAACTGGACATTTTGTCGCATCCATGTCACTATATTGACAAATTCCCCACTCTAAATTACTTTTTTCCATGGCTCCATCTAAATATAAACTTTTTATTTCGTTTGTTTTTTGATTCAACATTTGCCCTCGTGATATTGTTGCGTAACAAAAAGTAGAACCGCCAATTATTATTCCAAAAATTATGCAAGTAACAATCTTTCCATAAATAGCGCTTTTACTTTTATCATAACTTTTCATCATTTAATTCTCCTATTCTATTTTCATAAGTTTTATAATTTTTGTTATGCATTTTATTATACAATATAAAATTTTATTGTCAACGTAAATTATTTAATTTTTTTAAAAAAATTTTTTCATCAATTGTGCCTTCATATAAAATTTTTAATGTATTTATGAAACCAATTATGGTTTGGTAACTTTTTTATCAATTTTTTATTCAAGCTAAGCTCCAACTGTCGTTTTTTACGCAACCATTAAAAACTGGTTTCAAATTAGATTTTGTTAATTTATTATGAGAATTTTTTGGAATAGGGTCAAAGATCAAAAAACATATGTTCTCAAAATTGCATATAATACCATATTTAAAATATACGGAGTATTATTGTTTATGATCATTTCTTTAAGAAAATTTAAATATAAAATATTTTCTCCGATTTCAAAGAAATTTAAAAAAAAGTATAAAAGATATAAAAATAAAAAGAAACTTAAATTACTTCCATTTTTTTTTATTTTTATGTTTTCTTTCTTATTTTTAATGTTTAGTATAAATTTTACTCCCGCAATTAATAATTTAGCAAATTTTAAATTAAAAAATCTTGCTGTAAATATTGCAAACGAAGTTGTTATTTGCCAAATAGAAAATGAAAAAGATACAAATTTAGAAAATATTGAACGTGATAAATATGGAACAATTTCTTCAATTGAAACAAATGTGATCAAATTAAATATTCTTAAATCTAAGATAATTCAAGATATAGAAAAACGTTTTGAAAATTTAAATTATGGAGAAATACGTATCCCGATCGGAAGTATTTTTAAAAATGAAATGTTTTATGGAAGAGGCCCAAAAATTCCAATTAAGATCATAATTTTAAATTCTCTAGATACTGATTTAAAAAGCACCTTCACAAGCTGTGGAATTAATCAAACAAAACATGAAGTGATATTGAATGTAAAGATAAACGCAACAGCTCTATTGCCTTTTGGTAAAACTGAAACTGAAGCGACAACTCAAATTCCAATAACTGAAACAATAATTGTCGGTTCAGTTCCAAATACTTGCCTCAATATGGGAACTTGACGCTTACCAAGCGCCCTTAGATTTTTCTATTGCACCTTCTCTTTTTTGGACGGTATCAAAGCTTATAAGATCTTTTTTAGTAAGTTTTCCTTTATCAAAATCTATCTCATCTTTTACAACTCTACGCAAAATTTGCAGCTGTGTTAATGTTTTAACAGCAGCTTTTTTTTGTTCAGAAGGATCTTCGATATTCTTAATACGCTCGACCTCTTCTTTCGTAATAAGTCTTTTTTCTGCTAAGTTTTTTAACTTTTCTAATAGTTCTTCATTGTTCTGTTTTTCATTCTTTTCTTTTTTATATGACTTGTAATCATTTAAAAAACTTTCTTCATCACCACCATTATAATTACTAAAAACAGGTTTTTCTAAATCTTCCGATTTTTCGCTTATTATTTTTTCTTTACCTTCCATTAATCTTTCTGAAATAGAAACTGGTTTGCTTTCTTCTCCTTTTTTTGAAATTTCTTGACTTGAAAGTTTTTTCTTGTCTTCGTTTTCTTGTTCAATTTCAATTAATCTTTTATTACGTTTTTCAATTTTTTCTAAAGTTACACGTTCGACTTCATCTTCTTTTTGATTTTGATTTCTTTGTGTAAAGATGCTATCAGCAGCTTCAATGATAAGCGGTTTTAAATTTTTTTCTTCATATCTTGATAAAGCTTGTAAAACACCTATGCTAAAGCTCATTACTGAATCTGGTCCCGAAAATGTCGAAGTTGGTTGTATTGTTTTAGCTATTTCTTTATATTTGTTTCTAAATTCTTCTGCTTTTTTTATTTCCTCAGGACTATAATTATGACCTGAAGAAATTTCATCTTTGGTTTCTCCAGAAGAAGTTTCATCTTTAGTTTCTTCAACAGAATATGCTTTTAAATGTTCAATTACAGTATCTTTGTTTAAAATTACCTCTTCATAATTAAATGGATCATCTTCATGAGCAATCATATCATCAGCAATTTCAGATGCAATTTTTTTAATAACTTCTTCAATGCTTTTATCTACAGCAACAGCATGTTCTCCAACTAACTTTAAAAGTTCTTCATTTTCTGATATTTCTTCTATAACTTCTTCAGACTTTTGATTTCTTCTGTCTTCATCCGTTTCTTCGTCGTCTGGTTTAATTGCTTCTCGTCTATCTGCTATTGTTTTTTCTAGTTCGGGATCGAGTGTAGATTCAAATGTTTTTTTTGCAGTATTTTCAACTTTTCTTAAATTTGCCAAAGGATTATCAGGATCAATCGTTTTTTTGAACAATTCAAGATGACTTAAAGGAGGTTTAGCTATTTGTATTGAAGGTGGCTTTGATGAAGCAGATGATGAAGTTGGTGGAGATGATGGCGGCGGTGGTGGAGGTGGCGGCGGTGGTATTACAGGTTTTGAAACTGATGATGATGAAGCTAATGGCAATACAGGTGATGCAATTTCTGGGTTTACAGTTGATTCTGCAGGAGAAACTGACTCTTGCAAACTTTCAAAAGAAACTTCTTCTTTCTCCGGTGGCTTTATTGATAAATGATCGTCTGTAATTTTTTTTGTAACAAATTTTTTTTCTTTTTTAAATATACTAAAGAAAGTTTCCTTAGCAAGTAAAAAAATTCTTTTAAAAAAGTTTTCTGGCAACCCAAAATTTGTAGTACAAATTTCAAGTTCTTCAAGAAGTTTTTTTCCTTCTTTTTCTGCTTTTTTAATCCCATCATCATTAATTGGATTTTCTTTTAAAAGTTTTTTAGCTGATTCATCGATTTTGTTAAGTTCTATTAAAATATTAATAATTGGTTTAAAATCATCTGACGTTCTTCTTTCGTTTATATATGAATTAAAATTATGTAAAAAAGATTCATATCTTCTTAAAACTTTCCTGTCTTTATAATTGAAATCACGAGAATTATCAGAGATTATTCCTTCATAAACATCACTCACTCCAAAAAATATTACTTTTAATTTTTCCTTAAAAATATTTTCTTGTGATATGTTTTGCGTGTTTTCTTCTGTTATTTCATCTTCTATTATAATAGGTTCACTTGATTCATTTTTTTCTGTTTCTCCTGGCATTTTAAAAACCACCTTTTTTAAAAATATATAGTGAATATAGCAATTATTTTTTTTAAACAAAAAAATTGTTATAATAAATCTTAAGAGTTTTCTTGAGGTATATTTTTTACGTATTTTTAATTTCTATACATTATTTTAACTTTATATTACTCAATAAAAAAAGAGAAAGATATTTATGAATTTTCAAAATGCTTTATTTTTAAAATCTGCAGTTTTTATGAACCAATGCCCAAACGATAATGTTTGTGAAATTGCGTTACTTGGCCGGTCAAATGTTGGAAAATCTTCTTTTATTAATTGCATTTGTCAAAATAAAAAACTTGCAAAAACTAGTAAAACACCTGGAAAAACTTCATTAATAAATTTTTATTCTATAGATAAAGCTATAAGGATTGTTGATTTGCCTGGTTATGGTTATGCCAAAGTTTCTAAAGTTGAAAAAAATAAGTGGGCAAAAATGATTGAAACATTTTTGGAAACAAGGAAAAATCTTATAGGTGTATTTTTAATATTGGATATAAGGCATACATCAAATGATGATAAAATAATGTTCGATTGGATTAAGAATTCTAAATATTGTATTGTAATAATTGCAACTAAAACGGATAAAATATTAAAAACAAAGTTAAATTTAATTGCAGAAGATATTAAAAGAGAATTTAAACTTGATGAAGATTCAAAACTTTTTTTAGTTTCTTCAAAAACTAAAGTGGGCACTGATGAAATAAAAAAATTTATAGAAAGCTTTTGTCTTAGAAACAAAAAATTTTGAATTAGATAAAAATTTTGTTGAAATTCTTATGAAATTTTGTATATTGAGTTTAGAATTTATTAAAATTTGTAAATGAGGTATTGAGTTGCCGGCCATTCCAACTAAAGGAAATTTAATAAAAAGTAAAAATCTTTTAAAATTTTGTAAGATGGGTTTTGACATTCTTGATAAAAAAAGAAATGTTTTAATCTGTGAAATTATGAGCATGATTTCAAAGTCTAAAGAAATACAATCTAAAATTGAATTGACTTTTTCAGAAGCTTATAGTGCTCTTAGGCAAGCAAATCTAGATCTTGGAATTAATACAGTAGAGCAAATAAGTTTTGCGATTCCAGTTGAAAATAGTGTAAACGTTAAATTTCATAGCGTAATGGGTGTTGAAATTCCAATTGTTTCAATTGAAACTAGTATGTTGTCTCCGCATTATGGTTTTTTAAATACAACGTCTTCACTTGATGAGGCTTGTTTAAAATTTTATAAAGTTAAAATTCTTGGAAAAGAGCTTGCACAAATTGAAAATTCAATTTTTAGATTATCTGATAATATAAAAAAAACTCAGAAGAGAGCAAATAGTTTAAAAAATATACTTATACCAAAATATGAGAATGAAGTTTTGGCAATTCAAAACGCCATTGAAGAAAAAGAGCGTGAGGAATTTTCAAGGCTTAAAGTTATAAAAAAGAATGATTAATGAGAAAATTATTCAAATTTGATAAAATGAAATATTTGTATAGAGTGGAGATTTATATTGATCTATATTTACAAAACTTCAGGAACCTGTTCAAGAAAAATCATAATTGATTTAGAAAACGATATCATCAAAGGTGTTAAGTTTGAAGGTGGTTGCCAGGGAAATACTAGAGGAATTGAGGCAATGATCGTTGGTAGAAGTATTGATGAAATAATTGAAAAATTAAGCGGTATAAAGTGCGGAGAACGACCAACTTCGTGCCCAGATCAACTTGCAAAAGCGCTTAAAGAAATTAAAGAAAAACGTAATTAAAAACAAATGCATAAAATGACTTGATGAAAATTTTTTGATATGAAAAATTTATGAC
The DNA here is from genome assembly GCA_031267755.1 of Clostridiales bacterium. Classification (GTDB taxonomy): domain Bacteria; phylum Bacillota; class Clostridia; order Monoglobales; family JAIRYP01; genus JAIRYP01. The sequence goes on from JAIRYP010000014.1 coordinate 36,826, forward strand.
GTTAAATGTTTTTTTGAAGATTTTAAAATCAAATATTTAAGGTTTAATGAAAACGTTTTTGTTATTGCTCTAAATATTCAATAGCCCGTTTTGCAGCCGATTGTTCAGCTTGTTTTTTGTTTTTTCCTTCACCTACTCCAATAACTTTATTACAATAAACGGCTTCGATAACAAAATATGGATCATGATCTGGGCCAAGTTGTTTTTTTATGTTGTATGTGATTGCATCTTTTGCTTTGTATTTTTTTTGAATATAAATTTGAAGTTTTGATTTGTAGTCATTTAGCTCAAAGTGCTCTACTTTTTCATTTAGAAATTTTATAATCCATTTTTTAACTGTTTCGATGTCGCTGTCTAAAAATATTGCACCTATTAATGCTTCTAAAGTATCGGCTAAAATGGATATTTTATTGCATCCGCCTGTTCGAATTTCGGATTTTCCGAGTTTCAAAATAGAGCTTAAATTAAAATTCCTCCCTATTTCAGCAAGTGTATGTTCACAAACTGCCCATGATCGTCGCTTTGTTAGTTCTCCTTCGTTCAAATCTGCATATTCTCTATACAAAAAATCTGATATAACGAAGGATAAAATGCTATCTCCGAGAAATTCTAGTCTTTGATTGCTTTCGATATTTTTTTCATTCGCATAGGAAATATGTGTAAAGGCTAATTCATATAGTTCTTTATTTTTGAAATTATATCCTATATTGGATCCCATTTTTCTTCCTTATTTAACTGATAGAATATATTTTATCCTAATGATATAAAAAAAATACTTTCGATATAAAAATATTTTGAATAGACATTTATATTTTAATAATCGGTTATTAATTTTTATCGCCTTGAATAATTGAAACTGAATAGCGTTTTTAAAAATTTTTAGAATAATTTTCTATTTAATATTTTTTAGTTTTTATTTAAAATTTGACAAATGGTTTTTTCATGTTAAAGTAACAAGGTGTTTCTGTTTATTTTCCTTGCTTTTTAATTAAATTTTTGTAAAGAGCCAAAATTCCAAAGTAAGTGTAGTTGGATAAAGTCCACGGGGAGGTGAAAAATATGAATATTACGCAAAAAGAGGAAAAAAATACGATAAGTGAAGCTGAAAAAGGGATTTTAAGAGAATATGAAACTATGATTGTGATTGATTATTCAATTGGAGAAGAGCAGGTTCAAGGGGTTATTGAAAAGTTCAAATCTTTGATTGAAAAAAATGCTACTTTTGAAAGCATGGATATTTGGGGAAGACGAAGACTTGCGTATCCTATAAATTACAAAAATGAAGGTTTTTATGTTTTAATTAATTTTTTTTCAAATCCAGAATTTCCTCAAGAGTTAGAAAGAATATATAAAATAACTGAACAGCTATTGAGAACAATAATTGTAAAAAAAAATAAAATTTTCCAAAAGAAAACAGAAATTTGTGATCAAAAACAAGAGGGAAGCGAGAAATAATGCTTAATAGGGCGATTTTGATGGGAAGACTTATTCGAGATCCAGAATTGAAAACGACTCAATCAGGTTTTGCTTTTTGTAAATTCTGCATTGCTGTTGATAGGGATTTTTCCAATTCAGATAGTGAAAAAAAAACGGATTTTATATATGTGGTTTCTTGGAGAAGAAATGCGGAGTTTATTTCTAAATATTTTTTTAAAGGTAGTATGATTATAGTAGTTGGTAGTTTGCAAACTCGAAATTGGGATGGACAAGATGGAATAAAGCGTTATGTTTTTGAAGTGATTGCTGATCAAGTTTATTTTGGAGATAGTAAAAAAGCAAATTCACAGTATATAAATCATTCTGATTCAAATTTTGAATCAGAAAAATCGAATGATTTTGGTTCCGATTATATGCAATCAAAGCTTGGCAATCCTTCAGTTGAAGAAGAAAGTGATGATTTTTCTATGGATGATTCGGATGACGATTTACCATTTTAATTTTATTTGATAGTTTTATTTTATTAAATTTTAGATGCTTCTGTTTGTTGTACAAAGAATAGAGAGAACGTTATGGAGGAGGGAAAATTGAAGTGGCGGAAAAGGAAAAAGAAAAACGGGGGAAATATCGCGGCAAACGAATTAAAAAAAAGGTTTGTTTGTTTTGCGCGGATAAATCACAGTTTATTGATTATAAGCATATTGTAGAACTTAAAAGTTTTACTTCAGAAAGAGGAAAAATTCTCCCAAGAAGAGTGAGTGGGTGTTGTGCTAAGCACCAAAGGCAAATTACAATTGCGGTAAAAAGGGCACGTTATCTTTCGCTTTTGCCATATGTTGCAAGTTAGAAAAATTAAAACATAATTTAGTTTAGTTGAACATTGAGTTATGGTCTATTGGTGTTTTGTTTCAATTATTTTAAAAAGTTATAGCAGATAATTGAGAAATGTTTGTTATTATTAATATTGTTTTGATTTTATAAGCAAATGATGTTTTTTTGTGTGTGAGGTTTATATGAACAGGCGTGAGGCGCGCGAAAGCGCGTTTATTATTGTTTTTCAAAATAAATTTAATTCTAACATAGAAGAAATTTTAAAGGATTTTCTAAGTGTAAAAAATGTTGGAAAACAGGAAAAATATATTAAAGAAGTGGTTTTAGGTTGCTTATTACACCACAAGGAAATTGACTCTAAAATTAAAGAAAACCTGAGAGAAGAATGGAGTATAGAAAGGTTGTCGCATGTCAGTATTACGTTACTTCGTCTCGGTTTGTATGAAATTTATTATAGAAAAGATATTCCCATTACAGTCACAAATAATGAAGTCGTAAATCTCGCAAACATTTATGAGGGTGAGGAAGCTGCGTTTTTTGTCAATGGAGTTTTAGGTAGTATTCAAAAAGAAATTGAAAGTGCTGCTGGATAATCGAAATAATTATTTTAACTACTCTTAAATTAAAATTGTTTTGATTTGAATCAAAATTAAAAAATAATATTTTGGGTATTTAATTTAAATTTAGAATTAATTTTTTTGAAAAGTATGTTAATTTGCGTTCGCTTTTATAAAAAAATAAATAATGTGCATTTCATAGTGAATTTTAAACAGATAAAAAAATTGTTTGTGACAAAATTTGAAAAAATTATTAATACTTACTTTAGAAGCGCGTATTTTGATACAAAGGAGTTTGGTGTATCTTGGCGTTTGGAGGAATAACTCTTTCTGTTTCACAAGTAAATTTGTACATAAAATCTCTTTTTGAAAGAGATAAAACTATAACTTCAGTTACGATTAAGGGAGAAATTTCCAATTTTAAATCTCACACATCTGGACATTTTTATATGTCATTAAAAGATGATGGAGCTGTTTTACGTGCCGTTATGTTTAAAACAAGCGCTGCGAAATTGTCATTTAAACTTGAAAATGGTATGAAGGTTTTGGCAAGCGGGAGAATTTCTGTTTATGAACGGGATGGTCAGTATCAGTTATATGTGGAAAGCATGAGGCTTGATGGAGTTGGCGATTTATATGTTGCTTTCGAAAAATTAAAGAAAAAGCTTAATCAAGAAGGATTATTTGATTTATCACATAAAAGAGTTTTACCTAAATATCCAAAAATGATTGGAATTGTTACGTCACCAACAGGAGCTGCAATTCGTGATATTTTAAATGTGTTAAAAAGAAGGTTTTCATATTCGAATGTAATTTTATATCCCGTTTTGGTTCAAGGGGGAAATGCGTCTTCAAATATTGTTGAAGCTATAGAATATTTTAATAAAGAAAAAACTGTTGATGTTTTGGTAATAGGTCGCGGAGGAGGGTCTATTGAAGATTTATGGGCCTTTAACGAGGAAAACGTTGCAAGATCTATATATAAAAGCAAAATACCAATTGTATCTGCTGTTGGACATGAAATAGATTTTACAATTTCTGATTTTGTCGCAGACGTTAGAGCGCCCACCCCTTCGGCTGCAGCTGAAATTATTGTGCCCTCACACATTGAACTTAAAAAACAATTAAATACTATTTATGGCCATGCGATTTATTGCATAAAAAAATTTATTGAAAAAAGACAAGATAAATTAATTCTTATGCTTAAGAATATTGTTTCGAGAAATCCAATTAATAAAATAAATGAAAAAAGAATTTATTTAGACAATTTAGTTAAAATTATGTTGAATTTTATGACTAAATTTTTAGAGAAAATAAAAAAATGTATGCAAGTTGCGCAATCAAAAATTTGTGCAATGAATCCGTTGAATGTTTTGTCTCGCGGATATTCCATTGTTAAAAATAATGAAGGAGTTATTTTAAAATCAATTGATCAGCTTAAGATAGATGATGAAATTTGTTTAGTGCTTGAGGGAGGAAGTGCGGTGTGCTATGTTCATGAAATATTACAAGAAAATAATTGACAGAATTAATATTTTACATTAATATGATTTTATGTTTCTAAAATGTTTTTTTAATTTTAATGATTTATTGATAGTACAATTGTTAGATTGGATTGGGGTTTATACATCGAGTGATAACTTAATGAATTTGTGATGTTTTTTTGGATTGGTATTCATTCATGTGATATAAAAACAAAATATGTTTCAGATAGGAATATAGAAACAGAATATGATTCATGTGAGTATATAGAAACAGAATATATTCGTTATTATAAGTTTTGTTTTAAAAACATAGAAAAAATACTTGATACCCGTTGCAAGAATCATTTAGAAAAATTAGAATTAGATAAAAATTTTTCAAATAAAATTAGTAGTGATTTTACATCTAGTGAGAAAGATGAAAGAAAGCGTATAGATGTTGATTTATGTAAAGTTAATATTAAAAAAGATCAAATTTTTTGGTTGAACAAGTTTACAAAGAATTTATTGGGAATCGATTCAAATTTACAAGAACAAAAGGCAATATAAATTTTGTATCTCGGGTTTGAATTAGCAGCACTTGAAATGAATGTTAAATTACAAAATGTTATTTTATTCATACATGGTGTTTAAACGAAAGAATTACTTTTGAAAAATGATAGTTTGTATGAAAAAATTCTTACTTTTGTACAAAAATTAATAAATTTTGTTTAAGATTTTTAGGGATTCATAATATTTAGATGATTTTTGCCAATTTAAGAAAAACAAGTGCGAATAATTGATTTAAAAATTTTTCTAGACATAGGAATATGTAGTTTTAGTTTTTAATTTGAAAAGATAAAATTTTGTTTATGTTTTTTTAATTTTTTTTAACAAATAATGTTTCTTGGAGTTAATATGAATTTAGATATTAGTGATGGAAAAAATTTAGTAAGCGAAAATTTTGAAGAGAATATGGATAACCTTGAAGCGGTTGTAAAGAAACTCGAAAAAGGTGATGAGAGTTTGGAAAGTATGCTTTTGTTGTTTGAAAAAGGAATGAAACTTACAAAAAAATGCAATAGATTGCTTGATAATGCAGAACAGAAAATTAATATCCTAATGAAAAACGAAGAAAGTGGCGAAATTCACGAAGAGGATTTTGTTGAAGAGTAAGTAAGAGTGTTAGATTTAAACAAGAATTAATTGAATTTGTTTTAGGATATGTGTATTTTGTCTGTAAGCTTTTAACACTAAAATTTTAAGTTAAGATATTAAAAAAAATTTATTATTTTTTTATAAAGTCCTTCATTTGTCACTGTTGAGAGTGAAAGTAGTTTATTTTTTAAGCTATACAAAACATAAAATTTATTTGGCTTTAAATTTCTTAATTCTATTGATATACCTTTTTTGATTTTTATTTCTTCTATTTCTGTTAAAAAGATTTTTTGGTAATTGCAAAGTATTTCATCGATGGAGGTTATGCAGTTTTGAAAATCTCCAGTATTACAATTATTTTTAAGTTCTTTTATGTTTAATGAGTTTTCTATGCAAAATTTTCCATTTTTAGTTCGCACTAAGCTTGTCAAATGGGCGCCACAACCGATGAATTTCCCAATATCTGCACAAAGAGTCCTTATATACGTGCCCTTTGAACACTTTATTTTTATAAAGATTTCATTTTTTATGAAGCAAATATTCAGAACAGAAATTTCGTAAATTTTTACTTTTCGACTTTTTCTCTCAATTTCTATTCCTTTTCGTGCGAGTTCATAGAGTTTTTTTCCGTTTACTTTTAATGCAGAATACATAGGAGGAGTTTGTTCGATTATTCCTGTAAAATTTTGTACTGCTTCTTCAATTATTTTTTTGTTTATATTAACATGTTTTGACTCTAAAATTTTACCTGTTGAATCTTCGGTGTCTGTTGTAATACCAAGCTTAAAGCTTGCAATATACTCTTTATCTTCGTTCATTATAAAATTTGAAATTTTAGTTGCTTTGCCAAGACAAACAACTAAAACACCACTTGCCAAAGGATCAAGAGTCCCAGTGTGTCCAACTTTTTTTACATTCGTAATTTTTTTAATATTTTGTACAACTTGATGAGAAGACATTCCTGATTCTTTATTTACATTTAATATAAAATTTGTCATAAAGTAAACCATTTCTTTGTTATATTACACGAAAATTGTTTTATAAAAATATCTGCTATTCAATAACAACTAGAATATCACCAGTTTTCACAGAATCGCCATTTGAAATATTTATAGTTACAATTTTTCCAGATTTAGGCGCGCATATTTCATTTTCCATCTTCATAGATTCAAGTACGCAAATCACATCTCCTGAATTTATAGAAACACCATTTTTTACATTTACGGAAATTATGTTGCCAGGCATAGGAGCGATTACTTTTATTGATTTTTCTGATGTAGTGTTTTCTTGGTTTTTTGGATCATGCAAAAAAGTGTTTTGAGATTCATTTACTTCGTTCTCAATAACAATATTTTTTTGTTTTGTTGATGCTTGTTCTTTTGAAGAACTTTTTTCTAATTCTTCAATTTCCACTTCATAACTTTTACCGTTTACTTTTACTGTAAATTTTTTCATTTTTTAACCTTTCGAGTGATGAACAACCATTAAAAATTTGTTGTTGATTTTATTCTATAAAAATTTTTTTCTATATTTTTGCTGTTTATTTTTATCAAAATTATTTATTTATTTTTTTATAAACGACAAGGGTGTTGTTTATAAAATAATTCAGGACTAAAATTGTGATCGTTATGACAAAGGTAAAAGCTAATTTTTGATATTAATCTTTGCTTTTTTGTTTCTGATGATTCAAGTTTAACCAATTTTAATCTCTCACTTTCAATTTCATGTTTTAACGCTTGTTTTGCCTCTTCTTCATTTTTTTGTATTTCAAGTCTTATTTGTTCGCTCAATAATCTTAATACTTTTTCGATTTCTTTAGTATTTTTTTCAGTTATTTCTATTACTTCGTGAAGCGTTGTAATTTTAAACGCCATACCTTCCAATTGTGGGTTTTTCCCAACTATCTCTTGAATTTTGCAACAAACTCTTTCAGCAGTATTTTTGCCTTCAAAAATAATTGTTATTTCATCTTGTTTTTGTGTTATTTTTTTTTCATTTTCTTTTATTTTTGATTTCATAATTTCAACTTCATTTTGCTGTGCTATTCTTCTTCTAATTCCATCAAGTTCTCCTGAACCTTCTAAAGAAATTACTTCGAGCTCTTGTGGTATTGAAAATTCACTACTATCTTTCCTAATTTCTTTAATTAATTCATCTTTTTCTATTTCTTTTTTTCTAATTTCTGCTTTTTTATTATGGACGTCTTGTTGTAATTTTTCATTTTTACGATTACTTGTTAGTTTTATTTGTAAAAGACAAAGTAATTGGTTTTCTTTCATTATTTCATACATTTTATACAATAATAATTCGCGTTTATTTAAATGACCTTCTCTTTCTATTTCGAATATTTCTGCATTTAAATGCCTATTTTCTGCTTCTAGCTCTCTTCTTTCTTTTATCAATTGTTCTATTCTTTCATTTTCTAATTCTTTTCGTTTTTCATATTCAATATTTATTTTTAATAGTTCAAGAAATTTTGGATTAATTGATTTTAGAATTTCTTCATTTTCTCTTAATTGATCTTTAAATCCTTCAAGTTTACTATTTTCTTTCAAAAAATCTTGTTGTGCTTCATCGAATTCTTTTTTTATTGCTTGAAGTTGTAATGATTTTACATCAGAAACATGAGATATTTCATTTTCTAAAATTCTAATTTTTTGCGTAATTTCAATACGTCTTTTTTCTATTTCCTGTGAGTTAAAAATAAGATTTTTGTATTTATTTAAATAATGAATTAATTTTCCCAATTCTAATAAATTTATTGAAAATAAAAATAGTTTAGGAGGTGGTGGGTTAAGTTCAGTTACTGTAATTTTACTGATTAAACCAACATAAAAACGATCCAATACTTTATCTTGATACTTAATTCGAGCTTGATACTCATCTAAAAATTTTTCAACTCTTTCTTGATATTGTAAATATTCAATGTAAAAAATTTTACTAAAAAAATCGGCTTCATTTATTTGATTAATATCGACTTTTGTTAAAAAACAAACTTCAATAAGTAAATTTCTAATTTCACCAGTAAAATAACTAACAAGTTCATCTTCATGTTTTGTAAATACAAAAGAATAGTTAAGATATTGTAATATTTTTAAAACATGTGATTTTATAGATTGAAAAATAGTGTCAACTTTCTCTTTTGCTTGAGATTCTAATTCATAACTGTTTTTTTTGATTTTAACTGCACTCATATTTTCTCCTTAGTATTGTTTAATAAAATTTAGAACTTTATTGTGTCATATATAAACTAAAAATTTCAAATATTTTGAAAGTTAAAATCATATTTTTTAAATTTTTCTTCAGGTATATCTAATTCGTTGCATAAATCAAAAAAAGATTCATTAATATTTTTACTAAAACAATATGTTGATCCTTCAAAAGCTGGAATTATTTTTTTAATATTTAAAGCTAGTTTAAACGCTAAAAATGAAATTTCAAAATCTTCAAATTCCATTGCCGCAAAAGCTAAATCAATATATGGATCACGTATATTTGGAGTTTCTTCCATTGATTTGATAAACCACTTATAACATTCTTTTTTGTTTGAAAGAAATTTATAAGATTTAGCAATATGTCTCATGGCACCGGATTTTTCTTCACTCCATGGTCCGTTTTCAATTGAAAAATATGGTAAAAGTGTATCAATGCATTTTTGCCATTCATTTTTATACATATATTCTCTTCCTAAATAATATCTCATTCTCGAATCATCTGGCATTTCTTTTACAGCAAATTCAAGTAAATTTAGGTAAAATTCATTTGATTTTTTATTGTATCTATAGTGCTTTGAAATTAAGTCTTCAACAAAAATTATTTTTTCGGCCTCTTCACCATCATAGACAAGCCATTCATGGACAGGCCAACGCCATTTATAATTTTTTCTTGAATGAATTTTTGAAGTTGTCATTTTTCCTATTAATACATTATTTTCAGCATAAATAAGATGACATAAATAATTTAGTCTACTTACTCCATCTTTCCACGCTTTTTCAACCTTTTTTCTCCATCCAGTTTCAAATATTTCATCCAAATCGGTGCAAACGCAAATATCGACATCATTTGGAACATTAGAAAGCGAAATATTTCTTGCTTCGTCAAATCTAAAAAAGTCAAGTTTAGTTTCGTGAACTATTACTCCTCTATTTTTAAGTTTTTCTACTGTATTATCTTCAGAACCAGTATCTGTTACAATTAATAAATCTGCCTCTTCGTGAGCATCAACCCATTTATCAACATGCTCTTCTTCATTTTTGCATATTGAATATACGCAAATTTTTTTTTTCACAATTCTCACCATCCACGCATTATTAGTACTTAACGTAATAATATGAATAGTAAAGTGAAAATGACACAAAATTTTAAATGTCTTTAAAAATATTTATATTTTGATTAAAATATTGAATAATTTTAAAAATATTAAAGTTCTTGTTAAAATAAAACCATTAAAAAAATTAGGTGATTTTTTTGGGAGCTACTGAAGAAATAAAAAAATATTCTAAAGAAGAATTAGTTGAAAAAATTTTGGAAATTGAAAATATGACGGATGATGTAGAAAAATTTCAATTAATTTTGCAATCGATAGATTGTGGTCAAGATATAGATTTAAGTAAATTAAAAATTGCGATAGATGGAATGAAAACAAAATTGCAGGAAAGTACACAAGAAACAATTGAAGAACCATTGATTGAGCAAATATTCGATGTTGAACTTCATATAAAAAATGTATGAAAATTTTAGAAAATAAGTTGAGTTTTAGATATTTAAGTTATAATGAAATATTCAGACATTTTAAAAGGATTAAAATTTGTTTTAACAAAGATTTTGGGCAAGCAGTTGATGTCTTTGGCACAACGTTAGAAAATTTACTAGGTAATTTTACGTCAACACAAGAAGAATTAAATTTACTTGAAGAGGCTAAGATTAAAGCGGTAGATATATTTATAAATTTACATAAAACTTCTAGTGCATATGAACAACAACTTTTTTTTGAAAAATATGATGAAATTAAATTACTAAATTTAGAAATTGAAAATGCAAAACATATTTTGAAATATTCAAAGTCTAGGGGTGTAGGAGATAATCTTGAAAATGCTATATTGAAGATGACAAAATCTTTAAAAAATTATGAAAACACTTCAAAGGACCTTAGTGTTAAGCCCGACGAAGGCGCACTCAATATTGAAGCGATTAATAGTCGATATGTAGCCGCAACCGAACTTTCAAATGCCATAGTTCTTTTGCTACGTGAGAAATATATTACACATTTTGAAGGCTTGTTATTAGACCGAGAAAAATTTTTAAAAGAAGATGAAGAATTTCTTAGTTTATATGGAGAAAAATTGACGAACGAAGAACGATTGTTGTACGAAGAAAAAATAAAAATTGATTCTGATTTTATAGAGGCCATAAAAGAAGCTTCTAAAATAAGAGATGAGGAAACAGAAAATAATTTAGAAAAAAGTAGGATTATGCATGTGAAAATGTATGAAGAAACGGAACATATATACGAAAAATTTCTTCACTTTCAGTTTAGTTCAAAAGTTGCTGAAACTCCACCATCAGCAGGTTCAAAAGCCGCTGAAACTCCATCTCCAGAAGGTTCGAAAGTTGTTGAAACTTCACCTCCAGAAGGTTCGAAAACTAGTAAAACTCCACCTCCAGAAGGTTCAAAAGCTAACAAAGCTTCACCTCCAGCAGGTTCAAAAACCAATAAAACTTCACCTCCAGTAGATTCAAAGTCTGATGAAACTTCATCTTCGGTAGATTCAAAAGCTGTTACTCCGGCAGAGTTAGAAGCTGGTGAAACTCCGTCTTTCCCCCTTTTTTCAAAAAGTCAGAAAGATCCAGAACTTTGCTTCGAAGATATGTTTGACCTTAGAGCAAACGAGTTATTATCTCGTATTTTAAAAAAAACTCATATTAGTGTTCAGGGTGAAAGATTAGTAAAAAAATAATACAAGAAGATTTAAATTATTCACAAAAACAAAAAATTATTGATTTTGTTAATACTCTTAGTAAGCGCGATAGAAAACTTGTTTTTGGTGATATAATGACTTTTGAACGCGAATTGAATTCTCATAGTAAAATAATGGATATTATTTATGACGCATTTGATGGTTTTTGAAATGGCATTAGAGTTTTTTTTAATTTTAATTCAACCTGACGCTTCATAAAAAATAACCCTGAAGTTGGAGAATATGCAAAAAATTTAAACAAAAAAACTAAAATTCTAAAAGATAGTTATGAAACTGATGTTTATAAAGAGGCCGTTCAAAGCGCTTCAGGAAGTCAAAACAATCGAACGCATTTCAAATCTGGACCAAAATCAAAAACCAAACACCCAATTTTTTAGAAGATTTGTTAATTATTTAATTCTTCATTTTTATTAATGTAACAAAAATTTATTTTGATCAGTAATTATTTTTGGTTTTTATTTTTATTATTCCTTTTAAGGCTTTTGCATTATTTATTTAGAAATGATTCAATTTAAGCAGTGAAAAATTGCGTGAAATAAAATGAAAACATTACCATTATTCCAATAACCGTTTCTAAAACAAGTGCGAGTTTTGGAGCGAAAAAGAATTTATAAATATAAACAATTAAGGTTGAGGCAACACAAAAAGCAAATGGTTTTGTTAAAGATTTTATTTTAAAAGAAAAAGATTTATACTTACTAATTTTGTTTATTGTGAGCGTGCACATAAAAAATTCACTAATTATTACCATTAAAATAAATCCTTTTATGCCATAAATAGGAATTAAATAAAATATTATTAATATTCTTAAAGTTGATTCTAAAATGTTATATTTCAGCAAATTTAGTTGTTGTTCTAAAGCATTTAATATTGCACTTGAAATTAAATTCAAACACATAATTGGACAAATTAATGATAAGATTTTTAGCAAATATCCAATGTTATCTTTTCCAAATATAATTTTGGTTAACTCATCCGAAAATGAAAAAAACATTCCAGATATGCCAATGCTTAAAATTAAAGTTATAGTATAAACTTTTGTTATTATATCGTTTGTTCTTTTATGATTTTTAATTGCACTTAATTTTGAAATCTCAGGAGTAAGTGTCATAACTAATGGTGAAAATATAGTTAAAGAAAATGATAAAAGAGGGGTAATCATTCCATCAATTATTCCGAATTGACTCATAGCTTCAGAGTTTGACATCCCGTATTTTTTAAGACATGAAACTATCATAATGTCTTCTTGCATGTGAAGTATTGAACTAAAAAATGAGCTTATTCCAAGAGGAAATGAAGATTTTAATAATTTGATTGTTTCTAATTTATTATCTTGTTTAGAAGCCATAGTTTTACTATTTTGTAAAAAATAGAAAATTATCAAATAAATAAAAGCAAAAAATTCTCCTATCGCATAACCAAAAAACACTGATCCGCAAAGTTTTGAAAGATCTCTATTAATATTCAATTTTATTAAATAACTTATCGAAACAATTTTAACGAATTGTTCAAGAAATTCTGAAATTGCAGGATTTACAATTTTTTCAATTGCATAAAAATAACCCTTTATACATGACGAAATAGTAACAAAAACTATGCACGGTGACAAAAATTTTATACCATTAAAAATTCTTTCATCCTTAAAAATTTTTAAAGTTATAAAGTTTAAATTTAAATTTACCAAAATTAAAATGAAAATACTTGAAAAACTAAGTATTTTTAGCGCAATTTCAGAAATATTTTTTGCTTCTCCATGTTTATTTAAGGCTGTTTTTTCTGAAATTATTTTAGTTAATGTGCTTGATATGCCCATATTTGTCATTACAAGTAGTATGGAATAAAAAGTTAAAATTATCTGATAAAATCCCATACCCTCAGAACCTAATTTTTTTGAAATATAACTTCTAAATAGAAAATCTATAGTTTTTATTAAAAAAATTACTAAAGATAAAATTAAGGTTTCAATAAAAAATTTACTTTTTTGCATATTCTCCTCGTCTTACAAGCATAATGTTAAAATATATTTGCTTATTGAGGAGAATAGACTTTTTCTATTCAAACTTGAAAAATATTGGTTTTTAAAAGTTGAAAAAACAAGACTCACAAATTCACTGAATATTCATATTATAAAATTGTAATTAAAAGCATCGAAGAAAATGGATTGTTGATGGTTTTAATGGATGAAAATATTTTTCTGCCCAAATTATTTACTTGTACGAAAAACATAAATTTTAAAAGTAAAAAATTGCATTTTGGAGGAGGTGAAGCGTATGTTTTTTGGCGGCGGTTGTGGAAACGATAACGGCATTTGGATAATAGTTTTACTATTAATTATTTGTTGCTGCTGCGGAAATAGCAATAACTGCGGATGCGGTGGTTGTTAAAATGAAAAATTGACCAACGTACGCCTCACAAATAAGTTAAAAACTTATTTGTGAATATTAAATTACATATTTGATATTACAAAAATACGCAAAAAATGTTTATTGGTTAAAACATATTTTGCAATACAAATATAAAACACATAACATAAAAAACTAAATATTATTTTTTTAAAATTTTGTGGGATACGTTATTACGAAAATCTTGCGCCTTAGGTCTGGTAGGCTTTCCCAAAAAAATCACTATTTGTTGCCAATATAGTCGTTTCCGTTTAAGTTTTTTTGCGCAACGTTGCCATAAACGCGACCAGATTACCACTTAGGACACACTGCAATACGGAATACGCTTTATATCTCAGCCTAGGAGTTTTCCTCAGCAACTAAAATTAATTCTTAGCCCCTTTTGCAAAAATGGTTTCAGTTTGACATTCGCCAAATTCACTCAAGGCAGGCTACTCTACTCACAGTAGTAACCGCAAAATAGGTTTAATCCAAATACGTAATTGTTTTATTAAAAATGAAATTAATTTATTTATCATTTACATATAATGGTCTCCACGGAAAAGGGGCTCTCTTTCGCATGCCATTGCAAAGTGCCCCTAAACCTTAACTCCCAGCACCAGCCCAAGACTGGGCGTCAAAAGCCAAGCACAAGGAACTTCATCGATATGCCCTTCAACGGATTTTTAGGCCCGTCTTCAAAATCATTTTAGTTGACTAGGATACTGAATCCCAACTTTGTTAAGATATTGTATTTTAATATAAAATTCAATATTTTTTAATTATAATCCAAATGCAGATAGATCCACCCAATCAGATATTAATACGAAAATAAGTGCATACATTACAATTGGATCTTCATCTTCGTTTTCTAAAAATAAAAGTATAAGTGAAATTAAAAGTAAATCTTCAGCTGAAAAAAAACCGAATATTTTTTTTGTTTCCCAATTGTATAATTTTTCAGGAATAAAAGATTTAAATATATTTTTTTTTCTTTGTTCCTTTTCTTGAAAATTTTCGTTATTTATTTTTTTTTCTTTTTTATATTTTTCTCGTGAACTTGGTCTTTGTTTTTGTTTTAAAAATTCATTTTCTTGTGTTCTACGGTAATTTTCTTTTTGTGCGTAATTTTTATTTTTTGAATTTTTATAATTTTGAAAATTATTTTGAAAGTTTGATTTAAAGCTTTCTTGTTTGTGTTCATTATTTTTTTGTGTTTTTTGATTTGTTGAATATTTTTCAAATTCCCTTTCTCTCTTTTTTTCCATCGTATTAAAATTTTGATTTTTTTTGTCAGGATTTATGTTATTGTTTGGATTAATATTTGAGGAGTGCGATTGATAACGCCTGTACATATTAATCCTCCGTTAATTTGGCAAATCGTTATTTGAATTTTTCATGGTTTTTGCAATTTGTGCAAGATTAATTATTTTCATTGCACTTTCTAATTTTTGTTGTCTGTTTTTTTTAAGATAAGGTTTCAAAGCCTTTAAAAAACTTGAATGTTTGTTGTTATGAAGACTAACTTGAGAGATCATTTTCTTAATTTTACCAATTGATTCAAAATCGAAGTTTTCGTTTTTGTTACTATATTTTTTATTTTCTTCAGTTTTTTCACTTTTTTTTTCCTCATTTGAGTTTTCATCCGATGAACCATTTGAAAATGTATCGATCATATTTTTTAATTTGCTTTGCCCATCTTCACTTGACATCATATGTTGAAGTTTTTCCATGGCATTTGAGAAATCAAAGCCCCCGCTCAATTTTTCACGCTCCCATCATCTGCAAATAAACTAAAATTATTCTGGAAGAATGTCTTTAATAATAGAATTTTTACTATTTTTAAGTTTTTGTGCAATGTTTGGATTTTCTTTTAATTTCTTTTTTATATCCTCCATATTTAGCTTTCTGAGTTCATTTTGTACAGTTGGATTGTTTGCATTTTTAATTGCATATTCAATTTGTTTTTTTTGAATAGGGTTAAAACATTCACTGATTTTTTCAAAAGCTTTTTGCAAATCTTCTTGTTTTGCATTTTTGAATATTGTTCCTAAGTCCATACTTACCTCCGAATTTAATATGTAAATAGTTTTAAATTATTTTATGCAATAGTTTTAAAAAAGTGATTTATAATCTTATATTTTTTAAGTTTATGTTTTTATTTTTTTAATCGCGTCTTTTTTAAAATTCAAGCACATTGAATAAATTTCTTTACTATTAAGATTGAATTTTTTTCTTACTTCATTAACAATATCTTTTGTATATGTCCCACAAGATAACATTTTATGAATTTGTTTTTTTGCTAATATTAAATTTTCTTCAATCTCTTCATTTTTATTTTTATTTGCTCCGTGAACAATTACAACGAATTCTCCCTTTGGTTTGATTTTTTTAAAATAATTTAATGCTTCCTCAATTGTTGTTTGAATAAATTCTTCAAATTTTTTTGTGATTTCTCTCGCAATCACAATTTTTCTATTTCCAAAAATAAGTTTCATATCCTCGAGTGTTTTAAACAGTTTGTGTGGGGCTTCGTAAAAAATAAGTGTTTTATTTTCATTTTTTATATTGTTTAGATGCGTTAATCTATTTTTTTTATTAATGGATAAAAATCCTTCAAAACAAAATCTTCCTGACGGAAGTCCAGATGCTACAAGTGCGGTTGTGAGAGCGCATGCGCCAGGAATTGAAATTATTTTTATAGATTTTTTCAAGCATAGTTTTACTAATTCTTCCCCAGGATCAGAAATTCCTGGAGTACCAGCATCAGTTATTAGCGCGATATTCATTCCAGATATGAGATAATTTATGAGTTTTTGACCTTTTTTATGTTTGTTATATTCATAATAACTAGTTAATTTGTTATTTATTTTATGGTAGTTTAAAAGTTTGATAGAATGTTTTGTATCTTCAGCAGCTATTAAATCGACTTCTTTTAGTATTTTTATTACTCTAAGTGTAATATCGTCTAAGTTTCCGATGGGTGTTGGACATAAATAAAGCGTTCCTGGCAATATATTTGGCTCCTTTGTTAAAAAATTATTTGTTACTATATTTTAACAGAGTTTGTATATGGTTAAATTTGAAGAATGGTTTTATAGTCTTCAAATTTTGATTTGACAAAAGGATAATTAAAAAATAAAATCAAGCATTATTATTTCATAATTTAGTTGTTATTCAATTTTATGGAGGATTTAAATTGTGAAGATTAATAGTCACGTTTCAATAATTAAAAGTAAAACTAGATTTTTTATAGGTTCATTTTTTTTGGTTATGTTTTTTACTTTAGTTTTGGGAGTTTTGGTTTTAAAGTCAAAAATTAGATACGTCACAGTAATTGATGGCGACAAGAGCGTTGTATATATAACTTTTAAAAAAACTATTGGCGATGTTTTGGAGAAGGATTTTGTTTTAAATGCTGAAGACAAAATATATTATGATAATAAGGAATATTCATTAAAAGATGGAAAAGCTCAAAGTATAAAAAAAGAAATGATTATTAAAATTTTTCATGCAGTTCCAATTTTTATATCTTGCGATGGAAACAGGAAAAGGGTTTTAACAACAAAAAAAAAGGTTTGTGATATTTTAAATGAATCTATGTTTTTTGCATACGATAGAGACTTGGTTGTTCCTGGTTTGAATGAAATTGTTGAAGAAGATAGTGAAATTGTTTTAACTAGGATAAATGAGAATATCATATATGCGACAGAGCCGATTGAATATAAAATTAATAAAAAAGAAACAAATGAATTAGAAATTGGAATTGCAAAAGTTGTTCAAAAAGGAAAATGTGGAACGAAAGAACTTGCATATAAAATACGTTATGAAAATGGCGATGAGGTTTTACGTAAATTTATTGGAGAAAAAGTAATTGAGGAAAGTGTTGATGAAATTATTGAAATTGGCAAGAGAGAAAAAGTTAATCGTTTTTTTGCATCAAAAACATATTGTCCAGAAAGATATTTTGCATCTTCAAATGGAGTTTTAACTTCCAGGGATGGTAGTAGTTTAAGATATAATAAAGTTTTAAATTGTGAGGCTACGGCATATGATTCGTCTTATAATAGTACCGGGAAGAGGCCTGATAATCCAGGATATGGAGTAACTGCTTCTGGCGAAAGAGCAAGATATGGCGTTGTTGCAGTTGATCCAAGAGTAATTCCACTTGGCACAAAACTTTATATAGAATCTTTAAATGGTGCCTGGACTTATGGTTTAGCAACTGCTTTAGATACTGGAGGTGCAATAAAGGGAAATAAAATTGATTTATATTTTGATACTGAAAAGGAAGCTTTAAAATTTGGCAGAAAACAAGCTAGAGTGTTTTTTTTATATCAGAATTAATTTTTATTAAATTTTATTAGAATTTTATTTTTCGAAAGAATTTGTTTATAATTTTTCTGGAAAAAGTTCTTTGTAAAAGCTAGTATTTTTCGCTAAGTTTTAAAAGGTTTACATGATAGTGTTTGTTTCTTGAGATTTGCGGAACTCTAATTACAGGTATTAAAAATATATTTTGTTGCGAATCATTTGTTTTTTTTTGAATATAAAGGTAATGAGGAGGTAAGTTAATGAAAATTGGCGAACAAAATGCTGGTGAAGTAAACATTTCAGATGAAGTGGTATCAATTATCGCTTCGCATGCTGCAAAAGATATACCAGGAATAAGCAGTATGCAGAATTCTTTGGGTACTGGAATTGCTGAGTTTTTAGGAAAAAAAAATTTATCAAAAGGCGTTAAGGTAAATGTAAATGATAGCGAAGTTGTTATTGATTTATTTGTGATAATTGAATACGATGTGCAAATTCCACAAGTTGCTTGGAAAGTTCAAGAAAGGGTTAAGAGCAAAGTTGAAGAAGCAACAGGACTAAATGTTATAAGTGTAAATGTGCATGTTGAGGGAATCAATATAAAAAAAGATGATCAGGAAGAAAACGTGAAAGATTATATAATTATTGAAGAAGAAAAAAATTCTGAAAATCATGTTGAAGATTAGTTAAAAAATAAACAAAATTCATCAATAAAATTTTATTGATGAATGATTTTACGGCAAATAAAAAATAAGTTGTTGCGAATTATTTATGATTATTTTTTCTTCTCGAATATTTTAAATAAATTAAACTACTTTTCAAAATCGCTCTTATAACATGCAATAGTCTTACCTTTATTATAGTTTCGATTTCAAAGTCTAATTTTTTATTATAAAAATCAGGAACGATTTCGAAGGATTGTTTTTTTATATAAAAGCAATGAGATAAAAAGGCGTATAAGCTTGAATAAAATCCCCATGCTGCTCCATAAACTACACCAGTTGTGGATGCATTGCCTGCTCCCATTTTAACTTTAAGATCAAATTTTTCAATTTCAACCTTATGTCTCATTTTTACAAATATTAATCTGAGTATTTCTTTGGCAGGTTCAATCATTTCTAGGAAATCAAATATTTCCATTTAAAACTCACTTTAGGTTTTTTGGTTTGATGGATAAACAATTTTAATTCCTAAAAACGTTGCAATGATTTTAATTTTTTTTTGCTTCAGATCAATCGAAATTTTAACTTTGCTAAGCAAGATTGCGATTAAAATTAAAGTAAATAAAAATAATATAACATACAGCATAATCTAATTGCCTCTCGTAAATATAATCTAAAATATAACAAAAAATTATTTTAGAAGCAACAATTGATTTTATTATAAAGTTTAACAAGTTTCAGTCTTAATGAAATTATACTTTATAAAAAACATATAAGATTAAAGGCAAAATTTTATATTTATATATTATGGAATATTTTAATGAATATTAACACGAATAGCACCTGATTCTCTAAGAATTTTTAAGATTTTTTCGGTAGGTTGTTTTTCGTTTACCGACATACTCCATAAAACTTTTCCATTTTTGATATCTCCTTCATATTCTTTTCCAGCTTCTTCGGGAATGCCTAGGTCCACAAGCGCGCCTATAACGCCTCCTGCCACGGCTCCTGATAAAATTCCAGCTAGCGGTCCAGCGGCTGCTAAAATTCCAAGCCCTGGAATCATAATTGCACCAACTCCCAACAATAATCCAAGTGTTCCTCCAATTACACCTCCTTGAACTGCTCCGTTCGTTTCATCATCTTCTTTTGTTTCGTCTTTATCTTTTTTTATTATAGACATGTTTTCTAAATTAAAACCATAATCTGCGATACTAGATGAAGCTTTTTCTGCATCATCATAATCTTTAAACACTGCAGCAATTATTTTTTTCATTATTATTCCTCCCGTTTTTTAAGGTTAAAGCTTTGTAAAATAAACACTTAGATTATTGTTTGAAATTGTTTAAACTTTATACGCAGCAAAAAAATGTTTTTTAAAAAATAAAAATAAAAAATTCATAGCTTCATATTAATTTTGTGTTTGTTCGAAATTTGCCCGTGAATGAGGTTAAGGCTGCCAGGGTTGTGATAGTAGGAACCAAAATTTAATTTTAAAATATATCCTAAATAAAGAATCATCCATTCACTCTGATATTAAAAAACTTGGGTGGTTGAATAAAGAAAGAAATTCAAATGAATAAAAAAACACAAAAAAAGCAAAATAGTTGTGAAAAACTTCAAGACTATTTTGCTTAAAAATATTGAATATGAGAATAAAATTTTAAATTAAAATGAGGGTTTAAAATTTGTGAGGTATTATTTTGACTTTGACTTAAATTTGAGATTAATTTGTTACTACATCGTGTTGCTAAGGGCTCTATCAAATGTGTCTTTAAGTTTTCGTCTATCTTGAACTGATGTTGGATTGGCAAAGTCGTTTATTGCTATGCTTTTTTTTAAAAAATTTAACAGAGATGACTCCTTACGTTCTCCTTCGTTTTGTTGTTGATCTCTTATTTTTTGCCTTTTTTTCGTTAACGAACGTACAAATTTCATATACGAAGTTGTGAATTTAGCAATATCTTCTCCGGTTTTAATGGATTTTTGTTCGAGTTCTACAACTACACTTAAGGGTTCGTAAATTGATTTTAAAAATTCATAATATTGCTTAATAATCAATATTTCTTCTTCTTCTACATAAAGCCCACTCATAAAATAACTCCTAATAAATTAATTTATTATTAACACATATATACTAATTATATTTTTTAAATATGTCAATGTATTAAAAATTTTTATGGCATAAATAAAATTTTTTAGGGAACAATGAATGTTGTTTTTAAATAATTTAAAATGGAAAGGGGTTCAAGTGAAATGGCAGCTTTTTCTCGGGAAAAAAGAGTTAGTTTAGTGCAATTGCCTGGCAAAGATCCGACGACGTTATTTAATGAATTTTTTGGAAATATATTACCTCAGCCAGGTGGACCAAAGTATTTTAAATCTTTTTTTGAATCTATGAATCGTTGGTTAACTGATGAACTTGAGCCTATAAAATTCGCTGAACAATTACGGAATAATCGAGGAATTTGGAGTTACAATGATGTTGATTGCCCTGTAAGGATTTTATTTGCATTTGATAATTTTGAAGAAATGAATGAATTGTTAATTTTAAATAGAACGCTTGACCACGATCATGAAAAAGCTATTCCAGGGATTTGGGACACGCTTGATAAACTATCGAAAGGAATATATGCAAGATTTAATCTGGATGCTGATGTTTTGAGTATTGCTGATGAAATAAAGTTGAAAGATTTAGGAGCATTTGAAAGCTTTATTTTTCAATTAGTTGAACATACTGTGATTATAGGAGAACCTTTTTTACTGAGATTACCACCAGAATCATTGTCTTCAAAAGAAAAACAAAAATCCAAACTCCCACCATCTTCACCATCGAAACCCTCGCCATCACCTAAGGGAAAAGGAAAAGAACCGAGAAGAGGACCCGGAAAACAATAATTCACTAAATAACTACCCATCAATGTCTACTCTTCTAATTTAACATTTTCAAGATTTTGTATATCTTTAAAATTGCTTCGTTTGATTCCACTCACTTAATTTTTTAAAGACTTTATTTCTCCAATTGATGAATCAACGTATTTTTTATGTTTTAAATATTAGTTATCATTTGCAATCTTTTCTTTAACAATTTTAATTTACTTTTACTTCTCAATAAAGTAATTTTTAAATTTTTATTTAAATTTATAAATTATGTAATATTTTTATCAAAGCAAATTCTAAATATTTATTATAGAATTTTGATTAATAAAATGAAAAATATTGATGATTAAGCGAAGAAGCACTAGGCTTAAATTTGTAGTTTAAACTTTGTAAGATTTATTGGATTCCTTATTTTAGAAATTTATTACATTTGTAATTAAATTTATTTTTTATTTAAAATAAAATTTCTATGACTATTTCATTTTCTCTTAAACCAACTAAAATATTTTCTCCATTTTCAATTTTTTTTTCAAGAATTATTTCGGAAACTTTATCCTCGATTTGAGTTTGTATAACTCTTCTAAGAGGTCTTGCTCCATATACTGGGTCATAACTCGTTTTTGCTATTTTTTCTATAACTTCTTCACTAAATTCAATGTTTATTTCGCATGCCTTCATCCTTTCTTTTAATTTATTAAGCATTTTTTTTGTTATTTTTTTTATATTTTCTTCGGTCAATTTATGAAAAACAATCATGTCGTCAACTCTATTTACAAATTCAGGTCTAAATGCTTTTTTTACTTCTTCCATTACCTCTGTTTTAATTTTTTCATAATCATTTTCGAAACCGGTTTCGGTTGTAAAACCAAGCTTTTTATTTTCGATTATGAGTCTTGCTCCAAGGTTTGATGTCATTATTATTATAGTATTTCTAAAATCTATTTTAATACCTTGAGAATCAGTTAATATTCCATCTTCAAGAATCTGTAATAGCATATTAAAAATATCTGGATGTGCTTTTTCAATTTCGTCAAACAAAACTACTGAGTACGGGTTACGTCGAACTTTTTCAGTAAGTTGACCGCCTTCTTCGTGTCCAATATATCCGGGAGGAGACCCTATAAGGCGTGAGCTGTTATGTTTTTCCATATATTCAGACATGTCGACTCTTATAAGTGATTCTTCGGTTCCAAATATAGATTCTGCAAGTGTCTTTGAAAGTTCAGTTTTTCCTACTCCAGTTGGGCCGAGAAATATAAATGAACCTATTGGTCTTTTGGGATCGCGAAGACCAACTCTATTTCGTCTAATCGATTTCGCGATACTGCTAACAGCTTCATCTTGTCCGATAATTCTTTCGTGCAAAATTTTTTCTAATTCCATAAGTTTTTTGCTTTCATCTTGATTAACCGAAGTAACTTTTATTCCCGTCCACAGCGAAATAATTTCTCCAATATTTTCTTTATTTACACATAAATTATTGTTCGTGCTGTTATTTGTCCATAAATTTTTCTTTTCTTCGTGGTTTTTTCTAGTTTCTGTTTCTTTATCTCGAAGCTTTGCCGCTTTTTCAAATTCTTGCGATATTATCGCTTCTTCTTTTTCTTGCTTGATTTTTTCAATTTCTTCTTCCAAATTTTTTAAATTAGGTGGAACGGTCAAGGCTTTGATTTTAATGCTTGAAGCTGCTTCGTCTATTAAATCAATAGCTTTATCGGGCAAAAATCTTCCGTGAATATATCTGGTTGAAAGTTTTACTGCGGCTTCGATTGCCTCATCAGAAATTTTAACCTTGTGATGTGCTTCATATTTGTCACGTATTCCTTTTAAAATTTTTATGCTTTCATCTTCTGATGGTTCTTCAAGATAAATTGGTTGAAAACGTCTTTCGAGTGCAGAATCTTTTTCAATATATTTTCTATATTCTTTGAGAGTCGTTGCGCCAATAATTTGTATTTCACCTCTACTTAATGCAGGTTTCAAAATATTTGCTGCGTCCATTGTACCTTCGCCCGATCCTGCCCCAATTATAGTGTGTATTTCATCAATAAATATTATAATATCAGGATTTTTTTTAATTTCTTCCATGGCTTTTTTAAATCTTTCTTCAAATTGCCCTCTATATTTTGTACCCGCGATCATCGAAGATAAATCAAGAATTATAATTTTTTTTTCTTTAAGCGTTTCGGGAACATTTCCATTTGCTATATGCTGAGCAAGTCCTTCTACAACCGCTGTTTTTCCAGTTCCTGGTTCACCAACAAGGCAAGGATTATTTTTTGTTCTTCTACACAATATTTGAATAATTCTTTTTATCGTATCTCCGCGACCCACAATTGGATCAAATTTGTTTTCTTTGGCAAGTTTTGTCAAATCTTGTCCATACTTATTAAGAGCCGGTGTTGGATTTTTCTTTATTTTACTTTTTAATGAATAATCATTTAATGTATCTTCGGTTGGAAATTCATTTAGTGCTTTTATAATTTCATTATAAAGTTTTTGAATATCTGCACCAACTTCGAATAAAATCCTTGTTGCAACGCTATCTCCTTCGCGAAGCAGTGCGATTAATAAATGTTCAGTTCCAATGTAATTGTGTCCAAGCGCAAGAGCTTCTACGCTGCTCATTTCAATCATTCTTTTTGTGCGAGGTGTGAGTTCAATTTCAATTTCTTCTTCTTCACCAAAAGTAGAACTATAATTTCCAAAAAGTTCATTTAATTTATTTTCAATTTTTTTAATGGTTACATCATTTGCAATAAGAACTCTTGCAGCGATTCCTTCGCCTTCTTCAATAAGCCCTAGCAGTACATGTTCTGTTCCCATGTACTTGCTTCTCAATCTAATTGCAATTTCTTTTGCGAGTTTTAATACTTTTTCTGCTTTTTCAGTGAACCTATTACCAAATAACATTTTTTCTCCTTTTGAAATTTGTTAGTAAATTTATTATTTTTTAAGTTGTACAATTATTTTGTGAATATAAAATATTCACGCATTTAAAACAGAAAAAATATTTAAATAAGATTTAGAAAAATATTGTTTGTAATTTCCGCACGTTTTACATCTACTTCTGTATTGTTTGTAACATTATATTTTTTTGTGATGCTTGATGGAAGAACTTGATACACAAGTTTTTGCATATCTTCAAAATTTAACCCCTTGATAATCTCAAGACTTATGCCAAATCTGATGTTTGAAAAAAGTATCATAAATTCTTGATTAGATAGGATTTTACAGTATTTTAAAATGCCTAAGGAACGCATCACGCTGTCTTCGATTTTATATTTGTTTTCTTTGTAATAAGCGTTTTTTACTTTTTCTTCTTGCTCAATTACTTCAGAAACGATTTGTTTAAGTTTTTCAATTGCTTCATTTTCTGTAATGCCTAAAGTTATTTGATTGGAAATTTGGAATATATTCCCAACAGACTTACTTCCTTCTCCATACATTCCTCTAATTGTCATTCCAAGTTGTGATAAAGAAGCAATTAATTTATCCATTAATGCACCCAAATTTAATGCAGGAAGATGTACCATAACAGATGCTCTCATTCCAGTTCCGACGTTTGTTGGGCAACATGTTAAGAAACCAAATTGTTCATCAAATCCAAACTCAATTTTTTCTTCAAAAAAATCATCTATTTCATTTGCGTTTTTTAAACATAAATCCAAATCGAAACCCGATGCCATTGATTGAATTCTAATGTGATCTTCTTCGTTTAACATTATGCTTATTTTTTCATCATTGCTTAGTAAAACACCTCTTTTTATGCTATTATCCATAAGTTGAGTGCTTATTAAATGTTTTTCGACTAAATTACGTTTATCAACTTCGTTTACATCTTTCATATTTAAAAAAATTACATTATTTTTTAGTGGGCTATTTTCGCCCAAAACTGTTTTTTTACAAATATCAATAATTTCTTCTTGGCTTTTTTCATTCAATTTGCGAACAAATGGAAAATTTTTTATATTTCTAGCAAGTCTTATTCTTGAAGAAATTACTATATCATTTTTTTTTTCGTATTTTTCGCACTCCATATTATTCCTCCTCGAAAAACATAATTTTAATTTTCTTCTTTTCTAATTTCTTTAAGTTTATCCCTAATTATTGCTGCTTTTTCAAAGTTTTGTTTTAAGATTTCTTGACTCATTTCGGCCTCAAGTGATTCAATCTCTCTTTTTCTTTTAATTTCTCCGCCAGTTCGTTTTGGAACTTTTCCATTATGTTTAATATTTCCTTGAATTTTTTTAAGAAGAACCACAAGTTTGTTTTTAAAAGTATTATAACATTTTGAACATCCGAGTTTTCCGGTTTTTGTAAATTCTTCAAATGTCGTTCCGCATTCGCTACAAATAATTTTTAGATTATTTTGCTCTTTTTTGCCAACTTTTACCATTTCTGTAAATAATCCACTTATAAAATCTTTTACATTTAAATCAAAATTCATATTTAAGTTTATAATATCTTTTTGAAAATTTAAACATTGATCGCAGAGATAATAATCTTCCTTTTTACCATGTACTATTCTAATTAAATGAGCGCTAGCCTCTCTTAGACTGCATATTTGACATTTCATTTTAACATGCCTCCATTAAGTTAACAAAATTAATATATCTTTTGGTTAAATCTTTAAAAAACATTAATAAAAAGTTGTTAATAAAAATATTCTATAGTTAATTAAGTTATACTTCAAATGTAATTTGTTTTGTGCTCGATCAGTTGAATTTTATTTTAAATTATAATTAAAATGTTTAAGCATATTGAGTATTTTTAAAGCGAGGGAGAGGTAATAAATGTGGATAAAATAGCTTTTTTGTTTACGGGTCAGGGTGCACAGCACATTGGTATGGGTAAAGATATATGTGAAAAATTTCCAAAAGCAGATAGTGTTTTTAATGAAGCATCAGATGTACTTGGTTTTAATATCAAAAAATTAGTTTTTGAAGGCAAAAATGAAGAACTTATGAAAACAGAGAATACTCAACCATCGATACTTACTACTTCAATTGCAACTTTAAGAATTTTGCAAGATGCAAATATT
Source organism: Clostridiales bacterium (assembly GCA_031267755.1). Classification (GTDB taxonomy): domain Bacteria; phylum Bacillota; class Clostridia; order Monoglobales; family JAIRYP01; genus JAIRYP01. The sequence continues at coordinate 63,528 of JAIRYP010000014.1, forward strand.
AATGCAAATTTTGCAACTGGACTTAGTTTAGGGGAGTATGGCGCTCATATTGCATCGGAAAGTCTTGTTTTTTCTCAAGCTGTTTCTCTTGTAAAAAAAAGAGGTAAATTTATGCAAGAAGAGGTTAATGAGGGAATTGGAGGAATGGCTGCAATACTTGGCTTAACGGATGAAGAAGTTAAAGAAATATGTTTGTTTGCGTCTGAAAAAGGGATTGTAGAACCTGCAAATTTCAACTGCCCAGGACAAGTAGTTATTTCTGGTGAAATTTTACCTCTTGAGTATGCATGTGAAATTGCCCAGGAAAGAGGTGCAAAAAAAACGATTACGCTTCCAATAAGTGCGCCATTTCATTCTAGTATGTTGAAAGGCGCTGGCGATAAATTGTCAAACGAACTTGAAAATATTAATATAAATGATATGAAGATTCCAATAGTTTCAAATGTTACAGGAAATTTTATAAAATTAAAAGAAGAAATTAAAGATTTGCTTGTAAGACAAGTTTCGTCGCCTGTATTTTTTGGAACAAGCTTAAGAAAGTTGATTGATGTTGGGGTTAAAATTTTTATTGAAGTTGGCCCTGGAAAAGCTTTAGGAGGTTTTGTTAAAAAAATTGATCCTTCGGCAAAAACATATAGCACTGAAAATTTGAGCAGTTTAGAAGAGGTCCTGAATGAATTTTCTAATTAATTAATTTTAGTATTTTTATGTTTGAAAAATATTTAAAGTGTTTTTGGAGAAAGAGCTTGAACAGTCATTGGGGAAAGATAAAACGAATTAAAAAAATTGTTATTAAAATTGGTTCTTCTTCGTTAATAAAAAAAGATACTGGCAAAATTGATTTGAAAAGAATTGAAGAGTTAGTTAGTGTAATTTGTTATTTAAAAAATTATGGAAAAAAGATAATACTAGTGTCTTCTGGTGCAATTGCGATCGGTCGAGAAGCTTTAAAAATTATTACTAAGCCAAAAACAATGGCCGAAAAGCAAGCGTGTGCGGCAATTGGCCAGTGTGCGTTAATGGCACAATATCAAAACTTTTTCTTATATCATAAAAGAATGGCTGCGCAGGTTCTTATGTGTAAAATGAATTTGGAAAATGAAACTGCGTATAAGAATTTGGAAAATGTCTTTGAAGAACTTTTAAATTTGGATGTTGTGCCAATTGTAAATGAAAATGATGCGACTTCAACGTGTGAAATAGAGTTCGGAGATAACGATACGTTATCCGCAATTGTTTCTGCAATCGCAAAATTTGAATTATTAATAATATTGTCTGACGTAGATGGCTTTTACACTGATAATCCTTATAAAAATTTGCAAGCAAAAAAGATTGAAATTGTTGAAGATGATAGAAAAGATATGTATAAAATGGCAAACTCAGAAAGTAAAAGTGACGTTGGAACTGGTGGGATGTTTACAAAAGTGTTGGCTGCGGATATAGTAAACGGTATTGGAAAATATATGATAATTGCAAGTGGTGAAGATGTTGGAATATTAAAAAAAATAATAAGTGGAGAAAAATGCGGAACTTTATTTATACCAAGAGCTGAAATAAATTGTAATTTAAGGAAATATTTATTGAAAAAAATAAATAGATGATGGGGATATTTTGTGGAAGAATTAGGAAATATTTTGAAAAAGACAAAATCTGCATCTAAATTTTTGATTGATGCGTCACCTAATGTTAAAAACAATATTTTAAAAAAGATTTCAATAGCGCTTATTAATGAGAAAAACGAAGTTTTGAATTCGAATGAAAAAGATTTAATATTAGCAAGAGAAAAAAATATGAAAAAATCTTTTGTTGATAGGCTTATGTTAAATTATGAAAGAATTGAAAAAATTGCAGCAAGTCTTCAAAAAATAGCGCTTCTTGAAAGTCCTATTGGAAAAATTTTTTGTGGAAGAACTTTGGAAAATAAACTTGAAATTTATAAGAAACGAGTACCGCTTGGTGTTATTGCAATTATTTACGAATCAAGACCTAATGTGACAATTGATTCGTTTGGCTTATGTTTCAAAGCGTGTAATGCATTAATTTTAAAGGGAGGAGTAGATGCTTTTAATACTAATCAAAAATTTTGCCAAATAATTAAAAGTGTACTTAAAAATTCAGATATTCCAATGGATGTAGTAAATATAATAGAAGATAATTCAAAAGAAAACGTTTTAAAACTTATGAGATCGGTTGGATATATTGATCTTTTAATAGCAAGAGGAGGAAAAAACCTCATAAAAAGCATTAGAGAAAATGCAAAAGTACCATATATAGAAACTGCGACAGGTAATTGCCATGTTTATGTTGATAAATTTGCAGATTTTGATATGGCAATAAAAATTATTATTAATGCAAAAACCCAGAGGGTTAGTGTTTGTAATAGTTGCGAATCCGTTGTTATCCATACAGATATTGCTGAAGTTTTTTTGCCTAAGTTATTGTGCGTGCTTAGGGAAAAAAATGTTGAGGTAAGAGGGGATGAATATGCTAAAACTATATGTGAAGATATAGTACTCGCAACTGCATTAGATTGGGAAGAAGAATATTTAGATTTAATAATATCAGTTAGAATTGTAAAAAATTTAAATGAAGCAATTTTACATGTGAATAAATATAGTTCAAGCCACTCAGAGACTATAGTGACAAATAATTATCAAAATGCTAGGGAATTTCAAAATAAAATTGATTCGGCAGTAGTGTATGTAAATGCATCTACGAGATTTACTGACGGTGAAGAATTTGGATTAGGTAGTGAACTTGGTATAAGCACACAAAAACTTCATGTGCGTGGCCCCATTGGTCTTGACGATTTGACAACTATTAAGTATATTGTAAATGGAAATGGACAAGTAAGAGAATCTTAAGTAATATAATTTGTAAATATAAATTTTTTTAAGAAAGGTGTTTTTAATAATGGCATCTACAGTACCAGGTACGACTTTTGATTTAAGTGATCGAGAGCAATTTGAGTCAAACATAAAAGATGGAAAACTTGTAATTCCTGTTGGAACAGTTGAAATTTTAGGTCGTTTTGATAAACAATCGAGTGACAGAAAAAATGTAGAAGAAATAATTATCCCGGGTTCCGTTAGAGAAATTGGCAATGGAGCGTTTTCTCAATGTAAAACTCTCATAACAATTGTAGATGATGGTTTTCATTTGCGATTTGTTGGAACTTATGCCTTTTATGAGGCGAATATACAAAGAATACGTTTTGGGAAAAAAGTAAAACATTTAGGAGAATTTTGTTTTGCGAGATCTAAAATACGTTCTTTGAGATTTCAAAAAGGCTTTGGATTTGGTTATATTCCAGAAGGCGCTTTCTTTCATACTCGTGAATTAGAATTTGCATTAATTCCAAGTTCTGTAAGTTCGATAGAGTTCAAAGCGTTTAGTGAATCAGCTTTAAAAAGTATTAAATTCGTTAAAGGAAGTCATTTAGAAGTATTGGGTGTGGAATGTTTTTCTTTTACGAATATTGAAAGTGTTCGTCTCGGTTCAAAGTTAAGGGCTATTTCTAAAGGGGCATTTTGTGATTGTAAAGAATTCAAAGTTCTTAATTTTGAAAAAGCCGCTTTTCTTAGAATTATCTGCGAAGATGCATTTTGGCATACAAAATTAACAGATGTTTCTATATCGCCAAGTATTGAATTAGTTGGTGGCTATGCTTTCCCAGACGAAACAAGAGTTACTGTCATGCCACGAGATGAGGCGTCATTACTTGGCGTAGTTTCAGATAGCTTTAATGGTTCATCTACTGCACATGAATGTGTAGTGTTAGAAAGTTCACAAATGGAAGCTAAAAAAAATGAAATTTACAGTGAAATTTTTGAATCACTAGCAACGAGTGATCCGCCGCTTGAAGAATCACCTGAACCAGAAATAGCGAGTGGTCTACCACTTGAACCAGAAGCAACGGGTGATTCGCCTCCCGAATTAGAAGTAATAAGTGTTCCGCCTCTTGAAGAACCACCTGAACCAGAAGCAACAAGTGATTCGCCGTTTGAAGAACCTGAACCAGAGGTAATTCTTGATCCACCACTTGGAGAACCTGAACCAGTAGCAACGGATGATCCACCACCTGAAGAACCACCTAAACCAGAAGTAATTCTTGATTCACCGCTTGTGCCACCCGAATCGGAAGTGGTGAGTGAACCACC
>JAIRYP010000003.1 GCA_031267755.1 Clostridiales bacterium
TACAAGCCAAAAGCTGATGATAAAGATTTTTACCATCAGCTACAGCTTAAAATTTTAAAAATTATCACTCAAGCTTATTTTTTTAAAGTTTTTGATGAAAGTGATTCCGCTATTTTAAATGGGCTTGGTCTCATAACTCCACTTTCAAATGCGGAAGCATCTAATTCTTTTTCACGTGGCTTTATTTTTGTCAATACTTGTTCTTGTACACTTTTAAGCTTTTCTTTGGCTTTTGCAAAAATTGGTTCAACTAAGGGAATTTCATATTTAGGTGATTCAGGAATAGATTTCAAGTTTAATAAAAACGTAACTGCACTTTCATTACCACTTTTGGCTTCTACTATTTTTTCCTGTAAGAGTTTTAAACAAGCTTCTAATTCACCTATGCGTTTTCGACGGGGCTCTCTCGCTCTGTTAAACATTGCACGAATTTCTTCCAAATTACTCAAAAACTCTTTTTCTGATTCAACATCATATTCATGTAAAGCTCTTCCTCTATCCTCGGAAGATAAATCAGACAAACTAGCCACAAATTCTTCTCTTTTTCGTACATAATTTGCTTTCAATTCATTCATGTAATTTTCTTCTTGCTCGTCTAAAACATCTAATTTTTCCTCGATAAACTCAATTTCATGCAAAATTTTAGTCATTTCGGTATTAAAATTATCAATAACTTCATTTATTTTCGTTATATTTTCTTCTGCAGTTTTTTGAGCAACTTTTGCATCCGCTGCATCTTTGTCAGCTTTCTTTTTTGCTTCAATTGCATCCTTTGCGATTTTGTCAGATTTTTCTTTTGCTGTTTTTGCATCCGCTGCGTCTTTGTCGGCTTTCTTTTTTGCTTCAATTGCATCCGCTGCATCTTTATTGGCTTTATCTATTTCTTTCATATACATAATTTTATTTATCTTCGTAATATATTTATTCCATTCTGATGTATCTTTCCTTACTTCATTACTTAAATCTACCAATCTTTTCTTTTCATCTTCAGCATTTGATTTTTGAACTACTCTAGCAGCTGCCCCTCCAGCAAGCCCAGTTACAAAGCCAACAGCGCCTCCAATTAAAGTTCCAAAAATTGGAACCGCCGAACCTGCAGCAGCACCAACAGCGGCGCCTGTACCCCCAACACCTAAAGCGCTAATTATAGGTATTTTCCCGCTTGGATCTATTATTTCTTGTTGTATTGCAATCTTCTGATCTAAATATTTTCTTAATTCTCCTTCATTTGTTAAAATAATAAATTCTGCACAAGTTTTACGTTGAAGCAAAATATAATCACTTTCAAATCTCAAAACTCTTTTTTTAACTCGTGCACCATAATCTCCTTTGTTTCTAAGCGTATCACTAAAACCCAAAACCTCGTTCCTTACTTCTTCTACTGCACTTACCGCAGACATATGTAAAACCCCCAATTAATATATTTTAAAAAATTGCTAACTATTTTAATAATTCGAACCTCATACTATAATTTTTATGAGTTAATTTCAATTATTTTTTGAAAAAATTTCTTTTATTGCCAATAAATAGAAATTTTAATTACTCGAATAAACATTATTGAAATTCAAATAATAAAATTATTAATATAAATTTGTTGTTATAATTTTTAATTATATTTTGAGGTGAATTAAATGGCTTATGATACATACAGTAAATTTTATAAAGAAGACAGAAATTTTGAAAAATATTTTGAAGATGCAACCGAAAAAGAACGGGAAGAAATAAGAAAAAAGTTAATAAGTTTAGGTTTTAAAGAAAAATCTTGGGAATTTCTTATGAAATTTGTTTATGTGTTTAAAACTGTCAGAGATTACAATAAAACCAATAATAGCAAAGTGCCAGAGATGGTTTTAGTTCATAAAGGTTATAACAGGTATGAAACATATGATGTTTTCACTATTGAACAAATAGAAAAAATTATTAATATTTTTCATTGCTATGATAAGACAAGTTTAAGATTTGCATTAGCAAACAAAAAACTTTTCTTTCCTGAAGAATTTTCAATAAACGACTTTCATTATCCATTCGAAATGCAGTTAATTGATCCAGCAAACGATGCCGAGAAACGTTTAAAATTAATAGATGAGCTCTGTGATTGTGTCGATGATCTTAATGGTGAGAGCGCATGTTTAGAATATTTGAAAGACAAAATGCTTTATACTTACGGTTATATAAGAAACGTTTGTCTCTTGATTTTATTAGCTAAAATTGATAAACTAAAAAAAGATAAACCAAATTTTATTGAAAACAGATCACTTATTCTTAAAGTAAAAATGTTTTTAAAATGTGAAAATTTTAATGATCTTAATACATTAAATAAACAAAATTTTGATCTTTTAATAGAACATTTTAAACAACATGCTGGAGAAAAAGACAAACTATCTGAATTAACAAAAAAAATGGATGAATATTTTGATGTATGTAATATTAGTTGTTATTTTAATTCACTTACTTTTCTCGTGTCTAAGATTTATATTCTTTTAATCTATATACAAGAATATTTTTTCTCTACCACTTCTGAAAATTTTAACGAGAGATTTCATGAAGCATTGAGAGATATTCCAGAGGACAGAAGGAAGGATTACGAAGAAATTAAAAAATTAATGGATTCTAGAAACGAGCTATGCAAAAAAGGTGTATCACCACAATCCTTTGATGCTTTGCCACTTAGAACTATAGGTATTTAAATGATATACTTATGTATTAATTTGTTCGTTTCTGGAAATTTTTTATTCTAATAATAATTTTCTTTAAAAACTATCATTCAAATAAAATTTGAAAAACATCAACATTTCCATATTTATAACATACAAGCCAAAAGCTGATGATAAAGATTTTTACCATCAGCTACAGCTTAAAATTTTAAAAATTATCACTCAAGCTTATTTTTTTAA